>CAZXPF010000001.1:0-285204 GCA_964643105.1 uncultured Flavobacterium sp.
TTGCTGCTTGATGGAAACGTTCTCCAGTTCCTCCATCATACAAATACGTATGACCGAATTGTGGAATTCCTGCTTCGTCTGTCAACGCATTGATTTGGTCTAATGTTGCTCCATCAAAAATTGGTGTAGCAAATTTTCTATTTAATTTTTGACCAGCCCATCCAAGAACTGTTTCATAAATTTGACCAATGTTCATACGAGAAGGTACTCCAAGAGGGTTCAATACAATATCAACAGGTGTTCCGTCTTCTAGGAATGGCATATCTTCATGACGAACAATACGAGCCACAATACCTTTATTTCCGTGACGACCTGCCATCTTATCACCCACTTTAAGTTTACGTTTCTTAGCGATATAAACTTTAGCAAGCTTTAAGATTCCAGCTGGTAATTCATCTCCAACTGTGATAGTAAATTTCTCTCTTCTCAACCAACCTTGTAAATCATTTAATTTGATTTTATAGTTGTGAATTAAGTCATTTACTAGAGCATTTGTATTGTCATCTGTTGTCCATTGTCCTTTTGTTAAATGGGCAAAATCTTCAACAGCGTATAACATTTTTTGAGTGAATTTTTTACCTTTTGGCAATACTTCTTCACCTAAATCGTTCATTACACCTTGAGAGGTTTTTCCGTTAACAATATTGAACAATTTATCAATAAGTTTTTCTTTCAACTCGTTTGATTTTACATCAAATTCTGTTTCAAGCTTATCAATATCTTCTTTATCTTTTGTACGTTTACGTTTGTCTTTAACTGCTTTAGCAAACAATTTTTTGTCTAAAACAACACCGTGTAATGAAGGTGAAGCTTTAAGTGAAGCATCTTTTACATCACCCGCTTTATCTCCAAAGATTGCTCTAAGTAATTTTTCTTCTGGTGTTGGATCAGATTCTCCTTTTGGTGTGATTTTTCCGATAAGAATGTCGCCAGGTTTTACTTCAGCTCCAATTCTAATCATACCATTTTCATCTAAATCTTTTGTCGCTTCTTCAGAAACGTTAGGAATATCATTAGTTAACTCTTCGTTACCTAATTTTGTATCTCTAACTTCTAAAGTGTAATCATCAATGTGAATAGATGTAAAAATATCGTCACGAACTACTTTTTCAGAAATTACAATAGCATCCTCGAAGTTGTATCCTTTCCATGGCATAAACGCTACTTTAAGGTTTCTTCCCAATGCTAATTCTCCGTTTTGAGTAGCATATCCTTCACAAAGCACTTGTCCTTTTGTAACTCTATCTCCTTTTCTTACGATAGGTTTTAGGTTGATTGACGTACTTTGATTGGTTTTTCTAAATTTAATTAGATTATATGTCTTGTCATCCGAATCAAAACTAACAAGTCTCTCTTCTTCAGTTCTGTCGTATTTAATAGTAATAGAGTTAGCATCAACATATTCCACAACACCATTACCTTCAGCATTAATAAGTACACGTGAGTCAGAAGCTACTTGTCTTTCTAATCCAGTTCCTACGATTGGAGCTTCTGGACGTAATAAAGGTACAGCTTGACGCATCATGTTTGATCCCATCAACGCACGGTTCGCATCATCATGTTCCAAGAAAGGAATTAATGAAGCTGAAATAGATGCAATTTGATTTGGTGCAACGTCAGCATAATGAATGCTTGAAGGTTCCACAACAGGAAAATCTCCTTCTTCACGAGCAATAACTCTATCAGATAAGATTTTACCTTTATCATCTATATCAATATTTGCTTGAGAAATCATTTTCCCTTCTTCCTCTTCAGCACTTAAATAAACTGGTTCGTCAGTTAGGTTGATTACTCCGTTATCTACTTTTCGGTAAGGAGTTTCAATGAATCCCATTCCGTTTACTTTAGCATAAACACCAAGAGACGAAATAAGTCCGATATTTGGTCCTTCAGGAGTTTCAATTGGACATAAACGACCGTAGTGTGTATAGTGAACGTCACGAACCTCAAATCCTGCTCTTTCTCTTGATAAACCACCAGGTCCTAATGCAGATAATCTACGCTTATGTGTAATCTCAGCTAATGGATTCGTTTGATCCATGAATTGAGACAACTGGTTCGTTCCGAAGAATGAGTTAATTACAGAAGATAATGTTTTCGCATTAATCAAATCAATTGGTGTAAAGACTTCGTTATCTCTAACGTTCATTCTTTCGCGAATTGTTCTTGCCATACGTGCAAGTCCAACACCAAATTGAGAAGACAATTGTTCTCCAACTGTTCTTACACGTCTGTTTGACAAGTGATCGATATCATCAATCTCTGCTTTAGAATTGATTAATTCGATTAGGTATTTTACAATTGTAATGATATCTTCTTTGGTCAAAACTTGTTTTTCCATTGCGATATCCAAACCTAATTTCTTATTCATTCTGTAACGACCAACTTCACCTAAGTTATATCTTTGGTCAGAGAAGAATAATTTATCGATAATACCTCTTGCAGTTTCCTCATCAGGTGGTTCTGCATTACGTAATTGTCTATATATATGTTCTACAGCTTCTTTTTCAGAGTTTGTAGGGTCTTTTTGTAACGTATTATGTATAATAGCATAATCCGCTTGATTGCTATCTTCTTTGTGTAATAAAATTGTTTTTACGTCAGCAGTGATAATTTCTTCAACATTATCTTTGTCTAAGATGGTATCACGGTCAAGTATAATTTCATTACGTTCGATAGAAACTACTTCACCAGTATCTTCATCTACGAAATCTTCATGCCAAGTATTTAAAACACGAGCTGCTAATTTTCTACCGATATATTTTTTGATTCCTGTTTTAGAAACTTTTATTTCTTCAGCTAAGTCAAAAATTTCAAGGATATCTTTATCTCTTTCAAAACCAATTGCTCTAAATAAAGTTGTTACAGGTAATTTTTTCTTTCTATCGATGTACGCATACATTACGTTGTTGATATCTGTTGCGAATTCAATCCAAGAACCTTTGAATGGAATAACTCTAGCAGAATACAATTTTGTACCATTTGCGTGAAAAGATTGACCAAAGAAAACACCAGGAGATCTATGCAATTGAGAAACCACAACTCTTTCAGCTCCGTTGATAACGAATGTTCCACTAGGAGTCATATATGGTATTGTTCCTAAATAGACATCTTGAACAATAGTTTCAAAATCTTCGTGTTCAGGGTCAGTACAATATAATTTAAGTCTAGCTTTTAGGGGAACACTGTAAGTTAATCCTCTATCGATACATTCTTCAATTGTATATCTTGGTGGATCTACAAAATAATCAAGAAACTCTAAAACAAAGTTATTTCTTGTATCTGTAATTGGAAAGTTTTCCATGAAGGTGTTGTACAACCCTTCGTTGCCTCTTTCGTCTGATTTAGTTTCTAATTGAAAAAAATCTTGGAATGATTTCACTTGAATATCCAAAAAATCTGGATAATCAGGAATATTCTTAGTTGAAGCAAAATTTAATCTTTCAGTCTGATTAGCAATCATCAATGAACAAATTTTTGATTTAAAAAAAGTAATTTTTGTGCAAAAACACGATTTATTTAATACTTCCTTTTGATAAATAGTCAATACATCTTTAAAAATAAACCAGGAAAGTTAGTTTCTTTTCTTTCTTCGTTATTGACTATTTTTTATACGTATAAAAAAGGGAATTTCTTTATACGCAAAATGGTTTAGACCTTTGGGAGCGTTTCCCAAGGTCTAAACCCAGCTTTATTGCCTTAGTTTTAATTAAACAAGCTCAACAACAGCTCCAGCTTCTTCTAAAGATTTTTTAAGCCCTTCAGCTTCATCTTTAGCAACACCTTCTTTGATGTTTGAAGGAGCTCCATCCACTAAATCTTTAGCTTCTTTAAGTCCTAAACCTGTTAATTCTTTTACTGCTTTCACAACAGCTAATTTAGAAGCACCAGCATCTTTAAGAACTACTGTAAATTCAGTTTTTTCTTCTACTGCTTCACCAGCACCAGCACCACCAGAAACTACAACTGCTGCTGCAGCTGGTTCGATACCATACTCATCTTTTAATATTGTAGCTAATTCATTAACTTCTTTAACTGTTAAGTTAACTAATTGCTCTGCGAATTGTTTTAAATCTGCCATTTTTTCTATCGTTTAAAATGTTTTGTAAAATATAATTTATTAATGTGCGCTTGTTTATTCAGCAGCTTCTTCTTTGTCTTGATTTTGAAGAGCAGCTATTACACGTTGAGCAGGTGATTGAAGTAATCCAATGATTTCTCCTATCATCTCTGTTCTAGATTTCATTGCCGCTAAACTATCAAGGTTTTCATCTCCGATATAAATCTCTTCAGTGATGTAAGCTCCTTTTAATAAAGGTTTAGTTCCTTTTTTACGGAAATCTTTAATAATTTTAGCAGGTGCATTTCCTACCTCTGCAATCATAATAGAAGTATTTCCTTTTAAAACTGTTGGTAAATCACCAAAGTTTATATCAGAAGACTCCATAGCTTTAGCAAGCAATGTATTCTTCACAACTTCTAATTTAATACCCGCTTTAAAACAAGCTCTTCTTAAATTAGACGTACTATCTGCATCAAGTCCTGAAATATCTGCTAAGTAAATAACATTAACTCCCGCTAACTGTGCAGTTAAATTTTCAATCGCGATTGATTTTTCTTCTCTAGTCATACTATAAAGTTTTAACTACCAATTTATACTGCCTTAGGGTCTAAAGCAATAGCAGGACTCATTGTACTTGATAAGTGTATAGACTTAATGTAAGTACCTTTTGCTGCAGTTGGTTTCATTTTGATTAATGTTTGTACAATTTCGTGTGCGTTGTCATAGATCTTATTAGCATCAAAAGACACTTTACCTATTCCTGCATGAACGATACCTGTTTTATCAACTTTAAAATCGATTTTACCGGCTTTTACTTCTTCAACAGCCTTAGCTACATCCATAGTAACTGTACCTGTTTTTGGGTTTGGCATTAAGCCTCTTGGTCCTAAAACTCTACCTAAAGGTCCTAATTTACCCATAACAGCTGGCATAGTAATGATTACATCAATATCAGTCCAACCATCTTTTATTTTTTGAAGGTAATCGTCTAAACCTACATGATCAGCACCAGCTGCTTTTGCTTCTGCTTCTTTATCTGGAGTAACAAGAGCTAACACTCTTACATCTTTCCCAGTACCATGAGGTAAAGTTACAACACCTCTTACCATTTGATTTGCTTTACGAGGATCAACTCCAAGTTTTACAGCAATATCTACAGACTCATCAAATTTTGCTGAAGCTATTTCTTTAATTAATGCAGAAGCATCTTTTAGAGAATATAACTTATTTTTTTCAATTTTTGATGCTGCTTCTTTTTGTTTTTTTGTCAATTTTGCCATTGTCTAATTCTTTAATCGGATTAAAAAGGAGCTGTTCCTGAAACTGTTATACCCATAGATCTAGCTGTTCCTGCAATCATACTCATAGCTGCTTCTAATGTAAAAGCATTCAAGTCTTGCATTTTGTCTTCAGCAATTGATTTAATTTGATCCCAAGTAACACTAGCTACTTTCTTACGGTTAGGCTCTCCTGAACCAGACTTTAATTTTGCTGCTTCTAATAATTGAATTGCAGCTGGTGGCGTTTTAATAACAAAGTCAAAAGACTTGTCTTTATATACGGTGATTTGCACCGGACATATTTTGCCAGCTTTATCTTGTGTTCTAGCATTAAATTGCTTACAGAACTCCATGATATTAACACCAGCAGCTCCCAGAGCAGGTCCAACCGGTGGCGATGGGTTCGCTGCACCTCCCTTAACTTGTAGTTTAACTACTTTACTAATCTCTTTAGCCATTGTTTAAAAATTTTAACATCTTTCTTGGAAGCGATAGATGTTGTTTAATATGAATGTAACAAATATTATACTTTTTCAACTTGCATAAAACTCAATTCTAGAGGTGTTTTTCTTCCGAAAATTTTCACCATAACTTCAAGTTTACGCTTTTCTTCATTTACTTTTTCGATAGTTCCATTGAAACCATTGAAAGGTCCGTCAATTACCTTAACTGTCTCACCTGTTGTAAATGGAATTGACACATTATCTGTACTAACCGTCAACTCATCAACCTTACCTAGCATTCTGTTTACTTCTGATAAACGCAACGGAACTGCATCACCTCCTTTAGTTTCACCAAGAAAACCAATAACGCTTGTAATTGACTTAATTATGTGAGGAATTTCACCTGTAAGGTTAGCTTCTATCATTATATAACCTGGGAAATAAACTTTTTCTTTACTAATTTTTTTCCCATCTTTTACTTGCACTACCTTCTCAGTAGGAACTAGAACTTGGGAAACATAATCAGTTAAGCCTAACCTATTGATTTCTGTTTCAATGTAGTTTTTAACTTTGTTTTCTTGACCACTTACAGCTCTTACAACATACCATTTCTTTATGTTATTATCAGACATAATATATTATGATTTTAAAAAACTGTAAATATTTTTAACTACCACTTCGAAAGCTTGATCAACACCAAAAGTTAACAATGCAAATAGAATAGAAAAAACAGCTACTATGATTGTTAGTTTTTGTAATTCTGCCCAATTTGTCCATGTCACATTTGTTTTTAATTCAGCAAATGCTTCAGCAATGTAATCAACAACTTTTGTCATTTTAATTTGTTTTATGGCACGGGCGGAGGGATTCGAACCCCCATCAACGGTTTTGGAGACCGCTATTCTACCCTTGAACTACGCCCGTTTGTTTATAAAGCCAGTCAAAAAGCTGACTGGCTTATAAAATTTAATTGTTTGTATCTTATTAGTCTAAGATTTCTGTAACTTGACCAGCACCTACAGTTCTACCACCTTCACGAACTGCAAAACGTAAACCTACTGACAATGCGATAGCACTTAACAATTTAACTTCAATAGTTAAGTTATCACCAGGCATAACCATTTCTACACCAGCTGGTAAAGTAATAGTACCTGTTACGTCAGTTGTACGAACATAAAACTGTGGACGATAGTTATTATGGAATGGAGTATGACGTCCACCTTCTTCCTTTTTCAAGATATAAACCTCAGCTTTGAAATGAGCATGCGGTTTAACAGATCCTGGCTTAACAATAACCATTCCTCTTTTGATATCTTCTTTAGCAATACCTCTTAATAAGATACCAGCATTATCTCCAGCCTCTCCTCTATCAAGAATTTGACGGAACATTTCAATACCTGTTATAGTAGAAGTTAACTTTTCAGCACCCATACCTACGATTTCAACAGCATCACCTGTATTAGCGATACCTGTTTCAATTCTACCAGTTGCTACAGTACCACGACCTGTAATTGTAAATACATCTTCAACCGGCATCAAGAATGGCTTATCTACGTCACGAGCAGGTAATTCGATCCAATTATCAACAGCTTCCATAAGAGCCAATACAGTGTCAACCCATTTTGGCTCACCGTTTAATGCTCCTAAAGCAGAACCTTGGATTACAGGACCATTATCACCATCATATTGATAGAAAGATAATAAATCTCTGATTTCCATTTCTACTAACTCTAATAATTCAGCATCATCAACCATATCCACTTTATTCATGAATACTACCATTCTAGGCACACCTACTTGACGACCTAAAAGGATATGCTCTCTTGTTTGTGGCATTGGACCATCTGTAGCAGCAACCACTAAGATAGCTCCGTCCATTTGAGCAGCACCAGTAACCATGTTTTTCACATAATCCGCGTGACCTGGACAATCAACGTGAGCATAGTGACGGTTAGCAGTAGCATATTCAACGTGAGATGTATTAATAGTAATACCTCTTTCTTTTTCTTCTGGTGCGTTATCAATTTGATCAAACGATTTTGCTTCAGAGTATCCAGCATCTGCTAATACTTTTGTAATTGCAGCTGTTAATGTAGTTTTACCGTGATCTACGTGTCCAATTGTACCAATGTTTAAGTGTGGTTTGGAACGATCAAAATTTCCTTTTGCCATGATTTAATAATTTAATCTTAGTTATTTATTTATAGTGTTCAAATTTATACAATTCTTTTTGAGCCAATGTCGGGAATTGAACCCGAGACCTCTTCCTTACCAAGGAAGCACTCTACCCCTGAGCTACACCGGCTTTTGTGAGTTCAGAAGTTAAAACTAAAATCCAGAAAAATCTAAATTCTAAATTCTAAATTCTTAATGTTGTGGGGAGAGCAGGATTCGAACCTGCGAAGGTTTCCCAACGGATTTACAGTCCGTCCTCGTTGGCCGCTTGAGTATCTCCCCTTTCTTTTATTCAATAATACAATGAACTTTCCATTTTAAACAGAAAATATGAGCCGATGGAGGGACTCGAACCCACGACCTGCTGATTACAAATCAGCTGCTCTAGCCAGCTGAGCTACACCGGCTTATTCAATAAAAAAAGTCCGCTATTTCTAACGGACTGCAAATGTATGGAATTATTTGTTTAATCAAAATAATTTTTAGAAATATTTTTATTTTATACGTGAGCTCTTAATTTTTCTTTTCTTTTTACAAGCACTCTCTCCAAAGAACTCGCACCACTATCAACTGCTTCTTCAAAAGTTTTGGCTATTTTTTTCACCATTAAATCATCACCTGGCACATTGATTTTAATTTCTACTATTTTATTTTCCTTATCACTAGTGTTCTCCACTTTTAGAAAAACATCAGAAGAAACAATTTTATCATAGAATTTTTCTAATTTATCCAATCTTTCTTGAATGAAGTCAACAAGCTTTCTGTCAACATTAAAATTTACCGCCTGAACATTTACTTTCATAGTTCTAATTATTTAAGGTTATACACAATTATTTGTTCCTAGGATGCGCATCTTTAAATACTCTTTGTAATTCAGACAAACTACTATGAGTGTATATCTGTGTTGAAGACAAACTGGCATGACCCAACAACTCTTTAACCGAATTGAGATCCGCTCCATTGTTTAACAAATGAGTTGCAAATGTGTGCCTAAGAACATGGGGACTTTTTTTTACCTTTTCAGATATAGTACTAAAGTATGAATTTATCATTCGATACACAAATGTTTCTGAAAGTATTTTTCCTTTTTTAGACAAAATTAACACATCATGATCCTGTATGTTTTCCAGCTTATTTCTTTCTTTCACATACAAATCCATTAAATCAATTGTACATTGCAGAAGTGGAATTATTCTTTCTTTATTTCTCTTACCCAGAACTTTCAATGTCTTGTTATGTCTATCAAAATTATTTATTTTCAAATTGAGCAGTTCAGCACGTCGAATTCCTGTAGTATAAAACAACTCAACAATTAACTTATTTCTTATGGATTCAAAATCTTTATCCATGACTTCATCATTTGATATTGCCTCTAATTCTTTTTCTGAAAAAGGAATCTGAACTTTTTTTGGAACTTTTAAAGATTTATGCTTTGCTAGCGGATTGAAATCAACTTGCTTAATTTTCAACAAAAATTTAAAATAGGATTTAAGAGAAGACATCTTTCTGTTAATAGATTTGTTTGACAAACCATTCTCTACCAAGACAACAACCCAACTTCTAACATGAGAGTAATTCACGTCTTCTATGTTTAAACTTTCATGGGTTTGGATTAAGTAGTTTTGAAATGCTTTAACATCATCTATATACGCTCGAAGGGTAAGTGATGAATAATTTTTCTCTTTTTGAAGATAATCTTGATATGCTTGTAAATTTTTAACCATAAAAAAACCGTTAGATACAAAGTTACACTTTATAAACTAACGGTTATTATTTTGGCATCTAAAAATTAACTTTCTAATGCATCTCTTAAATGTTGAATATAAGCAGCCTTTTGAATTTTTGCTCTGTGTGTTACAGATGGTTTGATAAATTGCTGACGTGCTCTCAATTGACGAACTGTTCCAGTTTTGTCAAATTTTCTTTTATAGCGCTTTAATGCTCTATCGATATTTTCTCCGTCTTTAATGGGTATAATTAACATAATATAGACACCTCCTCTCGTTAAGGGTGCAAATTTAGAGAATTATTTTGAAACTAAAGCAAAAAAGTAAAAATATTTTAAAAAACTAAAGATCAATAAATCACATTATTCTACTACGCCTAAATAAATTGCTTTTTTAACTAGGCCTGCAATATTTTTAACTTGCAATTTATAAAAAATATTTTTTCGATGTGTTTCTACTGTACTCTTGCTTAGAAACAATTCATAAGCAATTTCATCAGTGGTATATTCCTTGGCAATTAACTTTATTATCTCTTTTTCTCGTAAACTAAGAATATTTTTTTTGAAGCAAAAATTCTCTGCATTATCATCGGCTATGAAAAAACATTTCTTGTGCTCTAATACTATTTCTTTTATTACTCTTATCAGTTGTTCTACAGGAGTACTTTTCAACAAATACCCATCGATGTCTTCATTGGATTTTAAATCTTGGAACATGCTAACAACCAACACCTTCATAGATGGCAATTTCTGCTTGAGTCGTTTTATAAACTCGATACCATTCATTTCTGGCATAGATATATCTGTGATTACTATATCTGGAATATCTTTATCAATTCTGTTCAATGTTGTTTTGGCATCATTTTCGACAAATAAAATTTCAAAATCATCTTCACTTGAAAGAACCGAAACCATTCCGTCCAAAAACATTTGATGATCATCTACAATAACTATTCTAATTTTGCTTTCCACTTTGATTTGGAATATTAATTATTACACTTGTACCCGCATGAGCTGAATCTATTGTCATTTCTCCTTTCATCAAAGACAACCTCTCTTCAATATTTTTTATTCCAATGCCTTTATTTATGTTGTGACTGAATCCTTTTCCATCGTCTTCTACCAATATACTCAAATTGGCATCATACCCTGTTATGTTTATTGATACGTTTTTAGCTCTTGCATGTTTTGAGACATTTGTCAATAATTCTTGTATAATCCTATACAAATGATGCTTAATGTCTTTTGAAAGCTCCAAAAGAACATTATTTGGAAAGAGTATAATTTCTACTTTAAATTCTAATCGGTTCTCATATTCTCTTTTCAATTCATTCAATAGGCTTTCAAAACTTTTTTCGTGAATATAATTTGAACTAAGGTTATGGGATATATTTCTCAATTCATGGAAAGCTTTAGAAACTTGATCAATTACATTTTGAATAGTTTCATTTTTAATAACTGAATTTACCTGTGACAAATGAAGTTTAATACCTGCTAAATCACCACCAATTCCATCGTGAATTTCTTTTGCTATCCTATTTCTTTCATTATCTTGTCCTTCAATTATCCCTCTAATTCTCTTCATTTCTTTTTCTTGTTCTAATCTTGCTACTTCTTGATGATGAATTTTATTTTCTTTTTCATTTATAAGCTGCTGAATATTAGCTCTATGAATAAAGAAAAACAAAACAGAACCTAGTAAAACTATCAATACGATTCCAATGAATATAATTAGCTTCTTCCTTTCCTTTTCAATTTGACCTTCTTTGGTTAACAAATCTATTTTTAAATTCTTTTTCTCTACCTCATACTTGGTTTGGATTTCATGAAATGATTTATTCTTCTTGATATTAAAAATACTATCTTTAAGATTGGAATGTGCTTGTTTAAAAAAATAGGCTTTTTTATAATTGTTAGCTTTTTCATAGGCTAATTCTATATCTTTTAACAAACTTAATTTTTGATCTTCTGGAATTCCTGATTTAAAGAGATTAATTGCTTGTTCATAAAATCCAATTGCCTTTTCATGATTTCTTTTTTTGAGATGGTATCCTCCTAAATTGTAATAGACATAAAACATTAAATTATTATCTTTAAGAGACTCTGCAAGATCTTTAGCTTTTAACAAATAATTATATCCTATTGTAGATTTATGATTGTTGTTGTATGACAAGTAAATATCACTTAAATTTATTAAAACATTAAACTGCTCATACTTATCATTTAATTCCAAAGCAATTCCATATGCTTTATTAAAACTTTCTATAGATTGAGATTTATTGTATTCTTTTTTTACTATGGCAATGTTATTATAACTAGCTAATAACTCAAACTTCAAATTATTTCTGAGAGCAATACTTTGAGTCATCTTATAGTATTGCAATGCTTTTATTGTATCATTTTGCAATTCAAAAATATATCCTAAATTATTGAGTGCTATGCTTTGATTTTTAATCAATTTTCTTCTTTCTGCAATATCTAATGAAGTTTGAAAATATTTTAATGCCTTATTGTACTTTGCCTGATCTCTATAGATTAAACCTAATTGATTGTAGATTAGAGACAAAATAGGATAATTATTAGACTTTTTAGCCAATGGAAAAGCTTTGTTTGTGTAGTTCTCAGACGCTTTATAATCTTTCTTTATGTAATAATAGTATCCCAAATTATAATAGCATCTTGAGAGAGAGAAAGTATCCTTTTCTTTCTGGCATTCATAAACTGCCTTGGTAATAAAATAAAAAGCTGAATCTGTTTCAGAGGCTATAGTTCTGGAAAAATTATCTATCCATTTTTTACTTTTTTTTTCTTTTTCTTGTCCTTGTAAAAGATTAGTTATCAATAAAATTGAGATTATTAATAAGAATGACTTAGTCTTCATATAATAGAATTAAAACTTTAGAAATAACCTAATAGCTCTGTATTAATTCAAAAGTACAAATAAAAAAAAGAATAAAAAAAATACATGTTTTATGGGATGTTTTTAGAAATCATAATGAGATAACTTTGATACATCAAAATTCAGTTATTATGAAAAATCATACTATCATATTGTTTATATTATTCATCCAAAATTTAGCCAATGGGCAAACTTTTACTACTGTGTCCGATACAGTATATCTTACTATCTCTTCGGACATTGAAAATGTAGAGATCTATGAAATCTTACCTTTAGTAATCAGCAATACGACTAACGTAGCATTAAGCGGTCATTTCACCTCGGAAGTAGAAATAATTATTTCACCGATTCCTGAGACTACGATTCAAATAATCCCAACACCGCCAACTTTTACACCTGAAACAGGAACCGATTCGGGATGTTGCACAACAGTGATAAGAACTAGCACTGGCGGTCCCGGAAAAATAAAACCCAATTTAGACACAGTTCCCTCAATAAAATTATATCCAAACCCTGTACATGAAACTTTAACTTTTAATACGTCAAATATTCAAGCTGTGGGTTATGTTATATATGATTTAAATGGTAAAGAACAAATTTCTTCAAAGATAAAACCAACAAACGAATACAGTATAAATGTAAGCTTATTGAAAAGTGGTAACTACATTCTAAATATAGTGCTACAAGATCATAGAGTAGTACAAATGCATTTTATAAAAAAATAAAAGCGGCATCCGAAAAGCTTAGAGAGTAGGAATTACACAAAACTAATAACAATGAAAAAACTAAACATTTTAAAAACCGTAATTGCTCTTGCAATTACAACAACAGCAACAACTAATGCACAACAAATTACTGGATCCTCATTATTCTCTCCAACACCAGGTGGAGCAAGAATATTAAGTGCACAAGGCAATACTGCAGCAAATCCTGCTATTGGCTTTCAGAGTGCAGTATCTACTACTACAACAGCTCAAAATGATGGTGGCGGTGGAAATGGAATTTTTCGCCCGCTGGCTAACACTATGGCTTTTTCTACGACAAGTCTTGAGCGAATGAGAATAAATGCCTCAGGTAATGTAGGAATAGGCACTACTAGTCCTTTACAAAGGCTTCATGTAAATGGCAGTGAGTTTATTCAAAACGGATCTTTAACTATTGGCACATCTAGTCCGTCAAACACATTTACAAATTTACAAGTTCATGATGGAGCCATAATGGTATCTGGTTCTAATGGTGCAGGAGGCCCAATGGTTGTTTTTAGTGATAATATTGCTAACACAGCCTACCCAAATGGTCGTTGGGGAATTGAATATATCCCAAACAAAGGATTAAATTTTTGGCAACCATGGAATCCGAGCACTGGTGGAGGTGGCAATTACTACATGATATTAAAAGATGATGGTAAAGTAGGAATTGGTACAGAAAATACTCCTTCAACGATTGGAAGTGCAAACATTGGTGCTTATAAACTTTATGTAAAAGGAGGTATTCTTACAGAAGAAGTAAGGGTAAGAACTGGCTGGGCTGATTATGTTTTTGCAGACGATTATAATTTGAGACCATTGGCAGAAGTTGAAGATTTCATAACAGCGAACAAACATTTACCTAATGTTCCTTCAGCAAAACAAGTTGAAGAAGAAGGTCTTAGTTTAGGTGATATTTCGAGAATTCAACAAGAAAAAATTGAAGAATTGACACTTTACATTATTGAGCAAAATAAACGTATTGAAGCTTTAGAGGCTAAAATGAACAACAAATAGATTCATAGTTTAATCATTTAAAATTTTAAATTATGAAAAACATAATAATTTGGACATTTTTTGTCATGTGCTTTAGTGGTTTTTCTCAAAATAGCAATCAAATTTTCAAAAATCTATTAGAAAAATCGGAAAATAAAGCCTCAAAAAAGATAGATGACATATTAATTATCGATGATGATTATAATAAATCTGAAATTAATACTGCTGTTTCAAAAAGCTGTATTTATGAACTTAATAAATTGGCTGTCAATACAATTCTTTATGAAGCTCCTGATCTTCTAACTCTGGAAATAGAACAGCCAAACCAAACCACTTTGTCTTTAGAATTATACCGAGAAGTTAATGCCTTTTCTGATCTAACAATTACAACATCAGAAAATGAACAAATTGATTTTAACTCTTTTAAAGGTATTTTCTATAGAGGAATCATAAAAAATAATTCTAGCAGTTTAGTTAGTATTAGTGTTTTTGAAAACGAAATATCAGGTTACATTTCTTCAGAGGAGGGCAATCTTGTAATTGGCAAATTAAAAAACGAAAACAAAATCATCATGTACAATGATCATGATTTAAAATCGATACCTGATTTTAATTGTGAAACAGAAGCCAAAGACTTGGAGGAATCGGAAATTGACAACTACAAGAATGTATTTACAAAGTCTTTGACAAGTAACTGCGTTAGACTGTATTTTGAAACGGAGTTTGACATATACCAAAACTTGGGCAGCAATGTAACAAATGTGATAAATTATGTTACAAGTCTATACAACCAAGTAGGTACATTATATGCCAATGATGGTATAAGTACAATTTTATCTCATATTAATGTTTGGGTAGGAACTGACCCTTACACAGCAACAAGTGCAAGTAGTTTATTATCTCAATTTCAAAGTCAGACGAGTTCCATAAATGGAAATCTAGGACAGCTTTTAACGTTCCGTTCAATTGGTGGAGGAATAGCTGCTGGCTTTAACGGAATTTGCAATCCAAATGTTGATTTAAGTTTGAGTGTTTCTGGAAATCTGAACAGTACAATCAGTAATGTTCCTATTTACAGCTGGAATGTAATGGTTGTTACGCATGAATTTGGGCATTTATTTGGATCGAGACATACCCATGCCTGTGTATGGAACGGAAACAGCACTGCAATTGATGGATGTTCAGGGTTTACTGAAGGAGGCTGTCCGCTACCGGGAATACCTTCTGGTGGAGGAACAATAATGAGTTATTGTCACACCAATTCAGTTGGGATAAATTTTTCTAATGGTTTTGGTCCACAACCTACCAACGTTATCACCAATAATGTAAACAATGCCAACTGTTTAACTAGTTGTATTCCTTGTCCAACATCTCTTATTATCACTACTGATGTTAGTTCTCCATTTACTGATAGCCGTCAAGCTTCTTCAACTATTAACGCAACAAACACGATTAATAATGGAGCTACAGGCATCTATCATGCAGGAGATGAAGTACTGCTATCAAATGGCTTTACTTCAGTAAACGGTTCAACATTTAGAGGATATATTGAAGGTTGCTCTAACAACTTCGTGGCTAGAAACATGTCAGCAGCTATACAAGAAGATTCTGTAATTAAACAAGTAGAGGATTCTGTAATTATAATTGCACCTAATCCTAGTAACGGAACTTTTAATATTTCTTTGGGAGAAATAAAAGAAGGAAAAATTGAAATACTTGACTTATATGGTTTAGTAATATTCAAGTCTGATTTTAAGAATCAAGATTCGTTGGCTATTAATATTCAAGACAAGCCAAGAGGAATATATGTTTTGAAAATATATTCTGACAACAAAACCTACACAAGTAAAATAATTAAAGAGTAAAAAACATAATTATAAATAAAAGGCTGATTATTTAGTAATCAGCCTTTTTCATTATTCTAAATTTGCTATTGTATTCTTGAGTAATTATTATTTTACTGCTGGTTGGTAATCTTTGTTATCAATAATCATTTTCGACAAAATTTCTTTCAAAATTTCTGATGTTCCACCACCAATTGGCCCTAAACGACTATCTCTTAACAAACGAGCTAATGGATATTCTTCCATGTAACCATAACCTCCTAACATTTGTAAACAACTATATATTGTTTCATCAGCGACTTTTGTGGATTTTAATTTTGCCATAGTTGCTTCTTTCACTACATATTCTCCTTTATCTAAACGAGCTACAGCTGCATAATTAAATATTTTGCAATGCTCAACATCTGTTGCATGTTCCACTATTTTGTGACGTAGTGCTTGAAATTTATCAATAGTTTTTCCAAAAGCTTCACGTTGTGACATGTATTCGATGGTATAATCTATAGCGTATTCTGCTCTTGCATGAGCGTTTATAGCCATAATTAAACGTTCAAGAGCAAAGTGTTGCATGATATAAGGAAATCCTTTTCCATCTTCTCCCATTAGATTTTCTTCTGGAATTTCAACATTATCAAAGGCTATTTCTGCGGTATCTGAAGCTCTCCATCCTAATTTATCTAACTTTGTGGCAGAAATTCCTTTTGTACTAGTATCTACTAAAAATATACTAATTCCTTTATTTCCTGATTCTGGATTTGTTTTGGCTGCTACTACGTAATAATCTGCATAAACACCATTGGTAATAAAGGTTTTAGAACCATTTATTATGTATTTGTTACCTTGTTTTATGGCTGTTGTTCTCATACCTGCTACATCACTTCCGCCAAAAGGTTCTGTAATACACAAGGCTCCTATTTTTTCTCCAGCAATACTTGGTGCTAAATAATTTTGCTTGATACGCTCGTCTCCTTCTGCATTTAAATGTGTCATGGCCAAGTATGCATGAGCCCACATAGCTGCAGCAAAACCAGCTGATTTAATTTTTTGAAGTTCTTCTAAAAAGATAACCGTGTAGAATAAATCTAAGTTCATTCCACCATAAGCTTCTGGGTAATTAATTCCAAAAAAGCCCATTTCACCGAACTTCTGCCAAATAAAACGCTCTATCGTTCCTGTTTTTTCCCATTTTTCAATGTGGGGAACAACTTCTTTTTGTAAAAAATCGCGTAAACTTTGCCTAAATAATTGATGTTCTTCTGTAAAGTATATTGAATCCATATTTGTATATTTCTAAGATATTTTTTAGAATTCCAAATATAAGGCTATTATTTTTATTTTTTCGTTAGGCATTCCCTTAATTTTTGTTAAATCCTCAATGTTTTTAATTTCATCGTTAGCACTTCGGTAAATAACAATTTGTCTTGCAAGGTTATAATCAAAATAAGGAAACTTTGACAATTCTTTGATGGATAGGTTATTGATGTCTATTTTATTTATGGATGGATTTTGCGTAACAAAGAATTTTTTTTGAATATTCTGGTAAGCTTCAGGAGAAACTCCCCACACATATTGAAGTTGTTCTAAGGAAGCAAAAGCCCCAAATTTGTTTCTTTCTTGAAGAATTATGTCAGAAATTTTATCACCAATTCCATAGATTTCCATGAAATCTTCTTTGATTGCCGTATTAATGTCTTTTTGGACAATCGTTTTCTCTTTTGAAAATTTATTATAATTTGAATTTTCGTTTGGATAATTTTTATATGATGAATTGCTTTTATAGGTAACCCAATCTGGAAACTTAAAATGAGGTGCAATTTTAGCTAACAATTCATCTGAAACTTGTGTGACATTTTGAAACTCAATAGCAGAATTCACATATTTATCTTGTGCTCTAAATTTGTGAAGCCTGTCTATTTCTTCCACTGACATTCCTAGAAGAGAACCTTTGTAGTCACTTATAAAATTTGGATTGAAGGGTTTAATTTCATATTTTTTGTCATCTCGTACCTTCTTCAAGCTATCAATTTCCTCTTGTATCGCTAACCATTCTATTTCTTCTTTAGAAGGTTTCTTGGAATACTTTGGATTAAAATCATAAAAATACCAAAACAGTTGAAATACAACAATGACTAATAACAATAAAAAAATCCCACTTCTGTGCTCTCTTGAAAACATGAAGTAGGATTTATTGTTTTTCATTTCAATTACAGATTAATCTTTAGATTGCCTAACTAATTCGTCATCATTATCAGAAAAAGAATCTGGTTCTTGTTTGGGCTTAATTGTTAGCACTTTATAGAAAAAGTAAGCCGCAAAACAAATTACTATTCCTTGTGCACATACCATTGTAATTATTGCTGTTGTATTCATAATTTATAGTCTCCCTTCTTTTACACGTTTTTTATAAGCTAAATATACTACAAAAGAAATAAATAAAAACAAGGATAATAACAACATTCTTCCTAGGAATTTATGGAATGTATCGTTAGTAAAATCACCTGTAGCTATTTTATCTTTTGGTGAAATTTCATCACCTACTTTTACTGTTGTTGTTTGATTTTTAGAAGCATCGAATTTATATTCTTTAAAATCTTTAAAAGTTACGACTTTAACTTTATCGGTTTGTTTATCAAAAACTTTTTTCTCATTTTCAAACGAAAGTTTGATAAAATCTGATTTAACTTCTTCAACTTTACCCGTCTTTGTTCCTGTGGCATCAAAGTTTTCAGCATAATAAGTATCAGTAAACCATTCTTTGTTATTTGTATCTGCATCTTTTATTTTATCTACCCAATCAGGCACACTTGATACAAGAACCCATCCTAAAAGCAATGGTGTAACAATTAAAATTACATACTTATATGCTCCAGGGATTTTTATATCTGCTCCTCTATTAATTTCATCCCATCCCTTTTTAATACCAAAAATATAAGAGAAAAGTATGGTTTCAAGAAATGCAAAAACAACTAAACTTACCGTTCCTGCCCAATAATCATATTGATCAAAAAGACCTTGTTTAAAAAATATTACAGTTGGTAATCCCATTATTAAAGCTAAAGCACCAAAAGACCATGCTCCTTTGTTTTTACTCCATTTAAATTCATCTTGCATGAATCCCATCCATGGTGTTCCCATTGCTAATGAAGAAGTTATCCCAGCAAAGAATAATAATCCAAACCAAAAAACTCCAGCAAAAATAGACAGGACATCTCCCCATTGTTGAAATAAATAAGGCATTGTTTGAAAAGCCATTCCGAAACCAGCGTTTTGAATTACCCAATCCAAACCTAAATAACCTGCTGCAATTGGAATAACAATTAAGCTTCCTAAAACTACTTCAACAAATTCGTTCATGAATCCAGCTGAAACTGCATTTAAAGCAATATCATCTTTTTCTTTGAGGTAAGAGGCATAACATTGAATTGTACCCATACCTACGGATAAGGTAAAGAAAATTTGTCCAGCAGCTGCCAACCAAACCTTTGGATTAGATAGTGAATCAAACTGAGGTGTCCAAAGGAAATTTAAACCATCCCATGCGTTTGCATCAGGAAAAATATCTGAAGCTCCTGAAGTACCTAGGGTTAATCCTCTAACTGCTAGAATCACTCCAAATAAAATCAATAAAGGCATTCCTATCTTCGCTACTTTTTCAATTCCACCCAAACCTTTTGAGAGAATATAAGTATTTAACAACAAACAGAATACATAAAAAATAACAGCCTCATAAGGAATTCCAGTGGTTGAATGTGCTACATCCACATAAGAATTGAAGAAACCGGCTACATCTGCTTGACTCATTCCGTTAAAAGTTCCTACAATGGAATGATAAACATAAGACATTGTCCATGATTCTATATAGCAATAGTAGGCAGCTACAGCAATGTTGGTAAAAATTCCAAAAACACCTATGTATTTCCATACTCTTCCCTTAGCCATTGTATTAAGGATATAGGGTGTGCTGTGGTTTCCAAATCTTCCGCCAAATCTTCCAGTTGACCACTCGATAAAAAGTAAGGGTATTCCCATGACAAGGAAACAAACTAAATATGGAATTATAAAGGCTCCTCCTCCATTTTGTACGGCTTGAACAGGAAATCTAAGAAAATTTCCAAGTCCAACTGCATTTCCAGCCATTGCTAAAATGAGCCCTACTCGCGAGCCCCAAGAATCTGCTTTTGTAGACATAAAATATTATTGGTTAGTTATTAGTTTTTCAAAGATACTAAAACAATGCAAAAAACAAAGTAAATCTAAATTTTTACAAATCAAAAACAGAAGTTCGTTTGGTATATATCATATCTTTAAGTTTTAGCCAAAAAGCTAATGTTAAATATATTCCAAACCACAAACCAGCAGTAATGAATGATATATAAATAAAAAACAAACGAACATTCGTAGCCCTCATCCCTAATTTATCTGCTAAACGAGAAGCTACAAAAAAACCGTTTTTTTCAAAAAAATGTAAAATATTTCGAATCATTTTTTTCTTTAAAGTTCAAAGATAAAATTATTTCTTTAACAAACCCAATCCTACGGCACATTGTAAACATTTTTGGCGGGTGCAATATTCATTTTTTAACTGTAACAGAGATTGCGTTTGAAATGCATTGATGGAATCAATTTTAAATGAAGTAAATTTATCAATAATTATATTTTTCTCAGGTTTGACTTGACTCATTAAATGTATCAATTCTTCTGAATTATCTTTTCCGTTTCTTTTTGCGTAAAGAAATTTTACAGGTACAGCTGTATTGATAATTAATAGGTCTATAAATGAAACACTGAGGGATTTTGTTTTAAAATTGCTTTCTTTATCAAAATTGTAATGGTTTTTCCAGTAATTTGATGTTGCATTGTTGAATAGGGCATAAATTTCTTGTAACGAATTGGCTTTTATGACCTCTAAAAACAAATTTTCTTTTAAATGATATAACATGGCCAATTGAGCAATTCTAATGGTAGGAAAATTATCTGGTCGAAGTTTAAAAAATTGAAGTGGAGAAATATAACCTTTATCTAATTGATACTTTTGAATGAAAAACTTCCATCTTTTTTGTAAGCTTTTATAATAGTTATCTTGCTTCTCTTGCGCTAACATATTACATGACCCAAAAAAAAGAGCTTCTAAATTCTCAACATCGAATAATTCTTTCTTTACTAAGGTAAATGGAATTGATTTTGCCATTTCTTGAAATGAAATTCCATTTACATTTAAACCAAAGTTCTTTGCTAATACCATGAAAAAAGTTGATTCCCAGTCATTTTTATTTTCCAACAGCAAATTTTCAATAGGCTTTACTTTTCTTTCCAATCGCTCAAAAAACAATCGTTCTTGCCAATTTGAAAATATCATTTTATCAATCGTTGCTATTTCGTTTTCACAGTAAATCCAAGATTTTGTTTGGGATAATTTTTGATACTTTTCAAATTCACTTTTTGAAACATATTGTTTCATTTCTAAAACCGGAATTTTTGAATTGTCTTTACGGTAAACATCGGTGTCATACTCCCAAACTACATGTAATATAACATTATCATAATTGCAATCCTTCTCATGTTTATGCAGATACCAATCGGATGATTTTACATGAATTTCTATATTTCCAGCCCATTTTTGATTATTGATTATCAATTGAGCATTAAAAAAATCTGGTCCAGCTTGCTGTGTGTATTGTCCGAAATTGAGAATCGAGATTGCTTCTCCGTTTGTAGTTTTTAAATTGGTAAAATCCAATTTTTTGTACAACCAAATGTAGTGTAAAAAATCTTCTTTCATGTATGTATCTGTATGGCGTTAAAAGTACTAAGTTACTTTTTTGATTTGAATTACACAAATTTGTATTAATTAAATTTCAAGGCTTATATTTGTAATTCAAAACATTCCAAATGAAAAACTTTATTTTTAGTATAATTCTATTACTTTCACTTTATAATTATGGGCAGAATACTTATAAGGTAACCTACTCAAGAACTTCGAATGGTAATTTAATTGACAATCAAAATGCCATTTTAGTATTTTCCAATGATAAACAATCTTTGATAACTTCCACATCAATTCAAAATAAAAAAAGCGACTTTCCTTACGAACAAACACTTATTATTGGTTCTAATGCTTTTCAGTTGGCTCAATTGAGTAGTTTCAATTCAATTGGCACAAAAGACAGTCTTTCTATTGACAAACAGACTTTTGAGGCTACTGGTGAAACCAAAAAAATCCTTGGATACACTTGCAAGAAAGTCAAAACTATAATTAATTCGAACACCATAGAAATATGGTACACTAATGATTTGAATGTTAAAGGAGCTCCATCTGTTCTTGGACAAAAGTTAGGATTAGTTTTAGAAACTATCCGCAATGGAAATTATGTCATTTCTGCTACTAAAATTGAAAAAGTCAAACGTTTTCCTGAAGTAAATATCGCTACACAAAAGACAATAGATTTATTATCTTATAGAGATATGTTATGGAAAAGTAGATTTACAACCCTTACAATTTTTAAAGATGAAATCATCAATTTTTCGGATGCTTCAATATCAAATGACAGCATTTTACGATTTGCTAATGGAACAATTGCTTTGAGAAAAGTGAAGTTTCCTGAGATACAAAGAGGAAATCAAATCTTTATTGATTTATCAGAACAGTCTAATGGTGATGCTTATGACAGAACTGGTTCTGTCTTCATAGTTCCTATGAACAAAGAGAAGTCATTCTTAGATGGTTTAAAAAATGGCAAAGAAGTACTTCCTACTTTTGAAAATGGAAATGGAAAGACCTACCAAGGTGTCGTTGCCACAGAAAATTACAGCCCTATAATCGAATTGATGCGTTTCTTTACTCCTTTTGGCATTAAACAGTATAACTATATTGAATTAAAGGATAAAAAATGGCATGATATAGTTTCTTATCGACAAGATATTTCTGATTTAAGATTATTGCTTTCTAATCAAGAAGTTTATGTGGGCGCTTTTATTGGAAATTATGATAAAGGAGGTCATAAAATCTCTATGAATGTAACTATTCATCCTGATGAAACATCAAACTTAAATAAAGAAAACTTCATTATGCCTTTGTTCAATACGGTTAATGTAATGGAAATGGCTGGTCAAGAATATGGAACCATGTTTAATTCTGACAAAGGATTAACTGTTGAATTCACTCTAGAAAATGACTTAGAAAATGCAAAATTGCGATATATCACCACAGGTCATGGTGGTTGGGAAAACGGCGATGAGTTTGTACCAAAGAAAAACACTATTGTTTTAGATAAAAATACCATTCATAGTTTTGTGCCTTGGAGACAAGATTGTGGAAGTTATCGATTATATAATCCTGCATCTGGAAATTTTAATAATGGCTTATCGTCTTCAGATTATAGTCGAAGTAATTGGTGTCCTGGCATGGTTACAAATCCTGTCTATATCGATTTAGGAAATCTACCAAAAGGCAAACATTCCATACAAATTCTAATTCCTCAAGGAGAACCTGAAGGAAATAGTTTTAGTGCATGGAATGTCTCTGGTGTTTTATTAGGAGAATAAAGGCTACTTTATAGAACTTATAATATCGTGTTTTGTAATGATATGGTGTTTTCCTTCACCTAAATCAACAATTACAGCTTGGTTTTCTTTATTGATTAATTTTGAAATTTCTTCAATCGGTGCATTTCTATCTACAATAGGATAAGGTTTGCCCATGATATCTTTGATAGGTTTATCAGCAATGTCTTTATTTTCAATATAACTTCTGAATAAATCTGACTCATCTATGCTTCCAACAAAACCAGTAGTATCAATAACTGGAATTTGTGAAATATTGTATTTTTTCAATCGTTCAATAGCATGAGAAACTAACTCTTCCGTTCTGACAATAACTAATGGTTTATTGATATGTCCTTTAATTACATCTTCCGCTTTAGTTATTTCTTCCTCCAAGAATCCTCTTTCTCTCATCCAATCATCGTTGAACATTTTTCCAACATATCTACTCCCAGAATCGTGAAAAAGAACTACAACGACATCTTCTGGCTTAAAGTGATCTTTTAGTTGCAACAATCCTTTTACGGCTGCTCCTGCAGAATTCCCCACAAAGATTCCTTCTTCTAAGGCAATTTTTCTGGTATAAACTGCCGCATCCTTGTCTGTTACTTTTGTAAATCCATCTATTAATGAAAAATCCACATTCTTTGGAAGTATATCTTCTCCGATTCCTTCTGTTATATAGGAATAGATTTCATTTTCATCAAAAATTCCGGTTTCGTGGTATTTTTTAAAAACTGAACCATAGGTATCAATTCCCCAAATTTTGATGTTTGGGTTTTTCTCTTTTAAATATTTTGCAACTCCTGAAATTGTTCCTCCTGTTCCAACTCCCACAACAAAATGAGTAATTTTACCTTCTGTTTGTGCCCAAATTTCTGGCCCAGTTTGTTGATAATGGGCAACGGAATTACTTGGGTTGTCGTATTGATTTACATACCAAGAATTTGGTGTTTCTGTTGCCAATCTTTTGGATACAGAATAATAAGATCTTGGATCGGTTGGTTCTACGTCTGTTGGACAAACTACTACTTTTGCTCCAACAGCTCTGAGAATATCCATTTTCTCTTTTGATTGTTTATCTGAAATTACGCAAATTAGTTTGTATCCTTTTACAATAGCAGCTAAAGCTAATCCCATACCTGTGTTACCTGAAGTACCCTCGATAATTGTTCCTCCTGGTTGTAATCTTCCATCGGCTTCTGCATCTTCAATCATTTTTACGGCCATTCTATCTTTAACAGAATTCCCAGGATTAAAGGTTTCTACCTTTGCTAAAACTAATGCATTTACTTCAGCTGTAACTTTATTTAATTTAACTAAAGGTGTATTTCCAATAGTTTCTAGTATATTTTTTGCGTAATTCATTTGAATTGTACTTATTTATATTTTGTGAATGCAAAGATATGTCTTTGCTATAGGTTTGCAAAATAACTTTAGTTATTGTTATGTAAATATGTTAGAATTTAGAAATTGACAAGCAATACATCTGGAGCTCTAACCCTGATTGTAGTGCTAACGGAAAGCAGGAATTGCCATTAACAAGAAGCCTGATGCGATGTTTCTATAGATTATTGAAAGAAATTCCAAACCAATCCAAATCTAACCATAAAATCGCGATAAGGATAATTTGGAGCTGAATAGAAATTATAGCCTGTGAATGAAGAATTAAAGTGTTCCGCTTTTAAGAATATTCTTGTTTGACGCACTTTTGCATTAATGAAAAAATCCAATGTTGGAAAACCTCCTATTTTAGTTTGATTTTGAACATAAAACTCTGCCAATAATGGATTGTAATCGTTAGCATAATATGTTGTAAAATAATTGAGTGTGACACCCGTTTGAATTAACATAGCCTTTTTAAATACTTTATCAGTAAAATAAATAGTATTTCTTGTAAGAATTTGTGGGACGTTGATTATATCTCTTGACTGTTCGACATTTTGATATAAAACAGTATTATCTAAGGCAAATTTCCAAAATTTAATTTCTTTACTAGCTTGTAAGGAAATGTAATTTATTGTGCTTTCAAATTGTTTTGGTTTTACTTTCAATAAAGTAATGTCGTTGTTTTCATTTTCAAAATACAGGTGGTCGTTTATAATTTTATAATTAAAAGAAATATCCACCCACTTTGTATTGGCTTTAATTTTAAACTGATTTAATTTTTCATTTTTAAAATTGTTTGACCAATTGTAATCCACATAATTACTTTGATAAAGGGTATAATTTAAAGCGGGCAAACTATTTAATTTTTGGTATTCAAATGAAAAATTATAGTCCTCATTGAGTTTATATTTTGCTTGAGCTTCAATATTAGAAATAGATTGATCAGTAATAGCATTTGAAACTAAAAGTTTGGCTGCTAACTTATTTGCAAAATAAGTATAAGTTCCTCCAAGACTATTAATCCTGTCATTAATAGCATTTGGCACTGCTATATTTCCTAAGTTATCATAGACTACACTATTGTAATAGTAATTGTATTTATTATCATCTATAAAAAACTCGACATTTCCGAAATCTTTTGTTTTGTATGCTACACCAATTTTATTGTATAAATGGTTATAACGTGTCTTATTATAAACTGAATTTGCATATGAGCTTCCAAATCTTGGACTGTTTGTTCTTTGATCAAATTCAAAAAACTTATATTCATGATTGAACTGGTGTGTAAACACTAAACTATTTGGGTTGTCTTTTGAAAGCTTAAAAGAATGATCTACAAAAAAACGATTTCCTTTCAATAGATTTTCAGCATCTCTAAAATAAACATCCAATTGTGCTCTTTCATCATATGGTGGTTCACTGGACTCAAAATCAGAAGGCGTAGTAATTCCCCCATTTTCTTGGTTTAATAGGTCTTGTCCTGTAAAATGAGCATTTAAAAAATATCTTTTATCTTTTGTAAAGTAACTTGATGTGAATCTAAAGTTCCCAGAACTTGATAGGCTATTTATGTATTTTCCTAATGACCTGATTCCTTTATATGCAATTGAAAAGTTTAAATTTGGTTTTGTATTAACCGTCAAAAAAGCATCTAAGGATTGTCCTTGTTCCATCACTGTTTTAAAGTACAAATCTGTCAAAGGGGTTGGTACTGAATAATATCTGATATCATCAACTTCAAGATAATTAAAATGTTTGGCTTTAAACCCAAAATTTGGAAACATTGAATTTTCAATTAGTCCATAATTTAGGGTATTATAAGTTTGTCCTTCATTGGCAAATTGAAGCAGTCCAAATATATCTTTACGCAACATGTTAAACTTATATTCCTTTTGAATACTTAGGGTTGTATCCAAATAAACAGTATCTTTTTCTAAGGAGTAGATTTTGTATAAAGCTATTGAAGGTTTTTCAGATTTTAAAATATCTTTTCCCTTAAAAGCCTTCGCTGTATCTTGTAATCTGTTCTGAATATAATTATCTGAACTAGTCTTTTTCTCCTTTTTCTGAGAAAAAATAAAATTACATGATAACATTAAAACGATAAATAAAATCTGCTTCATAGTAAATAAATGTTGGACAAAAGTAGCTGAAAATTTATATAAAAAAAACCATTTGTAAATTCAAATGGTTTTTTTAAGATAAGTTTTTGATTTATTTATTTTTTAATAAATTTCTTAACATATGAAGTACCTTCATCAGTAGTAATATTCAACATATAGATACCCGAATCAAAATTTGAAATATCGATTGAATTATTTAACAATTGATTGTTATAAATACTCTTACCTAGCATATCATATATTTCAACTTTAGCACCCTCTAAAATCAATGAAGATTGAATATTTAAAGTGTTATCCGCTGGATTTGGATAGATACTTAACAAAGTACTATCACCCTTAAAATCTTCATTACTTAAGGTTAAATTAGCTCCACTTACAATCAAAGTAAATCGTTGCCCATTAGCTCCAATAGAACCTTTATGGGAAACTGTTAGCGTATAAGACCCAACAGCATTATCAATGTCAACCCTTTCAAAAATATCAACATTATTAGTAGCAATATTTGTTGCCTGATTAAATGGGAAAACTTTATCTAAACTCCAAGGAAAGTAGTCTACATTATCCTTCGTAAGTTTTAAGTCCAAATCATTAACAAGATATGAAACATCTGGATCAACTGTTGAACTATTAAAAGATGGAGATGCTGGATCAGTCCAACAAATAGAAACTCTAATATCAGAAGGATTGTTAACTAAAAAAGTACGTGTATAAGTAGTAGCATTATTAAGCAATAATTCATCTATCACGGAATTACCATTAGACTTTGATGTTATTAAACTAGCGGCACCTTCAACATCTACCAAACCCCAACCATACTCATAATCTGGTCCGTCGTTAAACCCTGCTTCTCTAGCGGTATGCATAAGGAGTCCTTTCATGGTTGAAGATCTCATATAGTTTGAATTAAGATTATTGTAATGCTGCTGAAGCAATAAACAAGCTCCTGCTACTGCAGGAGAAGCCATTGAAGTTCCTTGATAAGTATCATAAGACGTATTGTTTGTTGCAATACTCGAAAAAACTGACACCCCTTTAGCCACAACTTCTGGTTTAATTCTACCATCATCTGTTGGCCCCCAACTACTAAAACTAGACATTTGGACACTTGAGGGATTAAAGTAATTAGCAACATTAGAAACAGCACCAACAGTCAATGAGTTTTTGGCATTATTCATACCTCTAATCAAATCATACCCAAACTTATTCTGATTATGATTTGATATAACAGAACTAGAGTTACTATTTCTATCATTACCCGCTGAAACTACAGGTAAATAATATGGAGCTGCAAAAGCAACTTGATCCATCTGTTGAGCCCTTGAATCATAAGCTCCCAAAATCCATGTTGACAAATTACTCCCAATCCAATATGAATGATTAGACACCAACAAGCCAAGAGAAGCTTCTAAAGCCATTTCACTATAATCATTATTCCAATCATAAGATTTACCGTTAGCTTGATATGCAATTCCTCTAGCATTTGCATTAGTACCTCCAGCTAAAACTGTACCCATCACATGAGTTCCATGATTAGAATAATCAATGAAATCAAAAATATTTACCCTTGAATTTGAAAACTCTACATGTGTTTCTCTAGCAGGACCACTATCCCAAACTCCAACAGTCATACCTTGACCTTGGAGACTCAATCCTAGAGAACCTCCAGTATATAAACTATTAGCTCTTATTGTAACTGATGAGCCAAGATTTGTAGTTTCACAATAGGAAACATTGCCATTAGCATCTACATCATAAATCTCTTTCTCAATACCGTCAACGGTGAAACGCTTTGAGACATTAATATTATTTTTTAAATAATCATTAATTCGTTCTTGTCTTGCTTCATAATCCAAATCAAATTTTTGCTTTAGATTAATTAATTCCTCAACATTTGTAGCTCTAACTATCTTTTCTCTTTCTTCTTTGGTTTGAGCTTTTAGACTTGAGAAACCAATAAAAAAAGCGATTACTACATGATATTTAATTTTAAACATAAGTGTTATTTTTTTGTAAAATAATTAAAATACTATATTAGAATAAACTAATAGTAACAACAAATATACTAATTTTTAATGGCAAAAAATAGAGTTAAAAAAAATTAACAAAAATTAATTATAATGTAAAAAAAAATGCCTCTTAAAAGAGGCATTTTTGAAAAAACTATTTAAATTAATTAATAGTAAAAGTATGAGAGGCTGATGAACCAAAATTACCACCGCCAGATACTAAAGTTGTACCATCAGTTAACTGAAGAGTATAGGTACCATTAGAAGGAAATGACAAACCATCACCATAACTATCGTTCATTGTAAATGTATAGCTACCTGGAGACAGACAAAACTGTTCAGTGTGAGCCGATTGACCATCAGCATAAGAACCAAAGCTAGCTGAAGCAACAACACCTGAACTATTAGACAAAGTCCATCCGATTTCACTACCATAACCATCAAAAAGAATGTTAAAGTTTACTCTTGTTCCTGAGCAAGCTCTTTGGATAGCAACTATATGGTTAGCTCTGTTTGGCAAAACATAAAATGAAGGAGAATCAAACACAAGAGCTAAACTGTTAGAACCAACAACTGGTAACGAAGCGTAATCTCCTGAATTAATTCTCAATTTAGCTGTATTCTTACCCGCAGGAATAACTGCTGAAGAATAATCTATTGCATACTGAGAAGCTGTAGCACTAGTAAAAGGAGCACTTACAGAAACTGGAATTAATCTATCAACATTTGATGTAGTTGTACTACTTACAAGAACTTCTATAAATGAGGAACCAGTAGCTGGAACTTCAAGCACAGAAGAATTCTCATTAAAAAGCAGAGCCTCTTGAGGTCCTTCGAAAGTTTTATAATTATCATCCTCATTGCTACAGCTGAAAAGGAAAACTGATAAAAATAAAATCATAATTTTTGTTATACTTACTTTTTTCATTTTTTATTTAATATAATATTAATAATAAGACTCACTTGGTTTAGTAACCAGGATTCTGTTGTATAGTCACATTTCCTGCAATCTCTAATTGAGGAATAGGCAATGTAAAACGATGATCTGACAAAGGCAATGTCAAAGGTAAATTTCTAACATTATCATCAGTCTCATTTCTATCTATACCTTGAACACCTGCTAAAGCTGCTAGACGCTTAATATCTAAATATCTATGACCTTCAAAAGCGAACTCTTTTCTTCTTTCTAACAAGATATCAGCCCAAGCAGCTTGTGCATTTGCGTAAACTGGAGCAGGTTGAACTATTCCTCGAGCAGATCTGATTGACTGCACTCTTGTAGCAGCAGCAGACAAGTTAGGGGTAGAACCACCAACTTCACATTCAGCAATAATTAACACCATCTCAGAAGATCTATAAATCTTTAAATCATTTCTCAAAGGTTGATTACCTTTACCAGGATACTTATTGATAGGTAAAACATCTCTTTCAACCCATTGAATATTTGTTAAATAATCTGATATAGGAGTTGCAGAAGCATCAATCCAATTTGCAAATCTGACGTCACTAGGATTTTGACTGTAAAGGTTATATAAATTTCTACCCATATCTAAGAAACAACCACCAGTTGCTGATGTAGTATTGAAGTAAAAAGTACTAGCAATATTCCCCCAAGTACCTCCTGTTGGACGTGATGCAGAAAAAATAACTTCACCTTGCGTTGTGTCAGACCAAATTGCTGCATACTGAGCAGGGTTAGTAGTCAAAGGACGACTTGCTAAAGCCTGAGTAGCATATAATTTTGCCTGAGTATAATCTTTTCTATACAAATACATTCTAGCTCTTATAGCATTAACCAAATTAGGCGTTACAAATCTAAAATCAGTAGCTGGCAATAAATTATTTTCGGCAAATAACAAGTCAGCTTCTATAAAATCATATATTAACTGGTTTGTTACTCTTAATCTTGGTCTATTAACTAAAGGATCTTCAACAGAATCGATTAACATCACACCTAATGCATTAGGATCAGAAGGATCAACAGAGAAAAATGAAACTAATTGCAAGTATGAATGCGCTCTTAATACTCTAGCTTCAGCTAAAATAGCATTTTTTTGAGCAGTTTCTAAAGCAGTTTCAGGAGTAACTTGATCAGAAAACTCAATCAATCTATTTACTCTGTTTATAAGTGCATAATGAGAACTCCATAAACCTGCAGGCTCTCCAGTATTTGCATTCAATTGAAATCTATGTAATTGCAAACCTTGTCCACCATTATTAGGCCCGACACCTACTTCATCAGTAAATATACTAGTAAAAGCAATCTCATTCGTGCTATTTACTCTATTATAAACATCACCGTTAATGTATTTTCTTAAATCAGCAACAGTAGTGAAAGCTTCATCTCTGTATATTTCCCCATCTTGTACAACATCTAATGCATCATTACAAGAAGAAAGAAATAAAACACTAAAGCTTAGTAATAAAACGTTCTTTATTTTTTTCATAATTATTATTTTTTTTAATTTAAAAACCTATAGATGTTCCGAAAGTAATCGTTCTAGGGTTTGGAAAATTAGTTACAGACAAAGCATTAATAGCTTCTGGATCAAAACCTCTCCATTTAGTCCAAGTTAATAAATTCTCACCTTGAACATATATTCTAAGATTTGTTATAGGAGTATCTTTTAGGAACTTTTGAGAGAAATTGTAACCTAAATTAACATTCTTCAAACGCAAGAAAGAAGAATCATACAAAAATCTGTCTGAATCGAAAAACACATCATTATTAGTTGCTTGTAATGAAGGAATGTTAGACGTTGTATTAGAAGGAGTCCACTGATTTAAGAAGTCAGCAGTAACGTTGTCGTCACCAATAAAATCTGGATTTGATGCCCAAACAAATTGATTATCGATTCTCCACACATCATACATGTAAGAAAACAATGTATTTAAGTAAAACCCTTTGTATTCTGCATTAAATCCAAAACCACCTTGATACTTTGGCAAATTACTTTTACCTAAAGCTCTTCTATCTCTTGCTGGATCAGGAGTTTCAGTAACATTGTTGTTTATATCTAAATACAATAAATTTCCGTTAGCTTGATTAACACCAACATAAGGAACTAGGTTCCACTCGTTAAGTATATTACCAACTTGTAATAAATTAGAAACACCACTTTGATCTGTTACATTTAAAGCTGTGATTTCGTTTTTGTTGTATGAAGTATTTGCGAATACAGAAAGTTTTAAATCTTCATTTCTAATGATATTATATTTTAACAATACTTCAATACCATCATTTCTTAACTCACCATTATTACCAGCAATAGCAAAACCTGTACCAACTGCAGCAGAATTAGGAATAGAGTTAAACAGATTAGATGTAGTTTTTCTATAAATATCTATATTACCTTCAAGTTTATTATTGAACACAATAAAGTCAAGACCTAAATTCGCTTGTGCAACCTCTTCCCATTGAACAGGTGTATTTGCAAATTGTCCATACGCTAGTGCTCCAGGCACGTTATTATAACCAGTTCCAACAGCTATTAACTCTCTAATAATATTACGAGAAGTCAATAAAGAAGGGAATCCATAACCTGCTAAAGAGATGTTTTGATTACCATTTGTTCCATAAGAAGCTCTAAGTTTCAACATGTTGAATTTAGAATCCTTCATAAAATCTTCTTTATCTATATTCCAACGACCAGAAACAGACCAGAAAGTTCCCCAACGATTATCCCCTGTAAATCTATATGTTCCGTCTCTTCTAAGAACAGCTCCAAAACCATATTTCTGAGAATAATCATAATCTAATGTTCCAAAAGCAGACAAAGTTCCTCCACTAAATTTACTACCACTAACTGTAGAAATATATGAGTTAGGAGTTGCTGGATTGAAAGCAACATAACCAGTACCAGCACCAGGAACATAACTCAAAGGATTTAGACCATTTTGTCTACTACCATGTCCTTCATAGTGTGATTTAGTATATTCCAAGAAAGCACCAGCAGATAAATCATGCTTATCTTTAAATACTTTATTATAGTTAATACTAGATATATTTGTAAATGTTAAATCGTTGAAAGTAGATTGATCTTCAAAACCACCAAACTCTTCTCCTCTACTATCTGCAACAACTATTGCAAGATACGATTGAGGTGCTCTACCAAATAATCGTCCGTATTGTTTGAAATCAATACCTGATCTATTTCTCAAAGTCAAAGATGGAGTAATTTTGTATGAAGCTCCTAAATTCAATATAGCTGTCTTATCTGTGTAAGTACTTGGAAGCGATCCTTCTCTCAAGATATCTTGCAAAACATAAGTATCATTAGCACCTGAAAAATCTTGACCGATAGCCTCAAACAATTCAGCTCCAGTATTAAACGGAGATGGAGTAAAATATGGTAATCCCATCAAACCTCCATGTAAAGGATTTTGAATTGTATTGTTATCTACTCCACTATTAGTCTCTTGATCTAACTGATTTCTTTTAGAATAACCCAAAGCAACTTGTACATCATAATTAAATTTGTCATTATTGCTCTTTCCTTTTACGTTATTTCTAAATGTAAAACGTTTAAAATCTGTAGTAGGCACTAAACCACCTTGCTCAAAATAACCTAATGAAGTGTATGAAGAAATGTTCTTTCCTCCAACGGTTACAGCTAAATTGTGCTGAGTAACAACATCTACATTAAAGAATTCATCTATCCAGTTGGTGTCAACACCAAAAGCAGCAATTTCAGCATCTGTTAAAGTTCCACCTAAACCAGCATTATTAACATGTAATTTTTCAATCGTAAGAACTTCTCTTGAATTTGCCATGTTATAATCGTTTTCAGGCAATGTATTGTAACCTGTAGTAGCATCATATGTAAACTTAACACCAGTTTCATATTTACCATTCTTTGTGGTGATCAATATTACCCCATTAGCTCCTTTATTACCATAAATTGAAGTACCAGCACCGTCTCTAAGAGTAGTAACAGTTTCGATTTCATTTTGGTTTAAGTTTCTAAACTGATTAGATGTTGAAGGTATTCCATCGATTACTATCAAAGGATCTGTATTTCCATTGATTGAAGATGCACCTCTAATGAATCCGTCAAATTTAGCAGAACCTGGTGAACCTGAAGATGATATTAAAGTTAAACCAGGGCTCGTTCCTTGTAAAGAAGCTAATACTGATGCGTTGGCTCTATTTTCAAGAGTCTCACTACCAACAGTTGTTGAAGCAGAAGTAGTTGTAGCTCTAGTTTGAGTACGGTCGTAACCTACAGAAGTAAGTACAATTTCGTTTCCTACAAAATCAGCTTCTAAGGAAACATTGTAAACATTTCCAGCTCCAACAGTTAAAGATGACTTTTTCTTTCCTGTGAAAGAAAATTCTAAAACATCACCTTGTTTAGCAGAAATTGAATAATTTCCATCAAAATCTGTAGTTACACCTTTCGGAGTACCTTTAACAACAACAGTTGCACCAGCTAAAGTTCCTAATTCGTCAGAAACAGTACCTGTAACAGTTTTCTCTTGTGCAAACGAAAACTGCATTGTAAACGCTACTAAAAGCGTGAAAATCCATTTGAACTTCGATCTCATATTAAATTTATTTGAGTTAGTTATTCAGCAAACTTCTTAATAATTTCTTAAATAAGCAAATTTTATTAAGTAATAATTGATTTTTAATTATGTTAAATTTTTTACTTCAAAACTAACATTGTGGTTGCAACACATTTAAAAGATGTAGAATAATGCAAAAGGTTGCGTTAAAAATTATATTTTTATCAAAAAAAATAAATGTTAAAAATTAACTTTTCTGAATTCAAACATGAATGTGGCACAGATGAAGCAGGAAGAGGTTGTCTGGCAGGCCCTGTAACAGCCGCAGCGATACTCCTACCTGAAACATTTGAATTAGACTTATTAAATGACTCCAAACAACTTTCTGAAAAAGTAAGAGAAAAACTAAAGCCTCTTATTGAACAAAAAGCAGTTTCATATGCCGTTACACACATACACAGTGAAGAAATTGACGAAATAAACATTTTAAATGCTTCTATGAAGGCCATGCAAGAAAGTATTTTACGTCTAAATCCTTTACCTAATTATATAATAATTGACGGCAACAGGCCTTTGAACAGTAAGCTTGGCTTAAAACAAACAACAGGCAAACTTTTTTCCTACCAAGAAATTGAATTATTAAAATCAATTCCTAACACAAGTATTATTAAAGGTGACAGTAAATATTTAAGTATTGCCGCCGCTTCTGTTTTAGCAAAAACTTACAGAGATGAATACATGAATTGTATTCACGAAGAGTTTCCTATGTATAACTGGAAAAAAAACAAAGGCTATCCTACCAAAGAACACAGAGATGCTATAAAAAAATATGGCACAACTAAATATCACAGAATGTCATTTAGATTGTTACCCGAACAGCTTTCTTTAGATTTATAGTCAATATTTCGTTCTAGCTTAAGAAGTTAAAAACTCAGCTTCAAAAAGTACTGAAAAATGATTTAGAATTTTTTGTTTTACTTCTTTTTCATTAACTTTCTCCACTCCAAGCTCTACATTGAGTGATGTAACAGCCTTACCCTTTATTCCACATGGAATAATATTGTCAAAGTAACCCAAATCTGCATTTACATTTAAAGCAAAACCATGCATGGTAACCCAACGACTTGCACGAACTCCCATAGCACAAATTTTTCTAGCAAATGGTGTTCCTACGCCAAGCCAAACTCCTGTTTCGCCTTCACTTCTTGTTGATTCTACATTATATTCTTTTAAAGTAAGAATAACAGCTTCTTCTAAAGAGCGCAAATACTTATGAATATCTGTGAAAAAATTCTCTAAATCTAAAATAGGATACCCTACAATTTGCCCTGGTCCATGATAAGTAATATCTCCTCCTCTATTTATTTTATAAAACGTAGCTCCTTTTTCGACCAATTGTTTTTCCGACAATAATAAGTTTGATAAATCACCGCTTTTACCTAATGTATAAACATGTGGATGTTCCACATACAGAAAGTAGTTTGGTGTTAGGTATTGCGTATCTTCTCTTCTATTTCTGATTTTTAAATCAACTATTTCTTTAAAAAGTTCTTCTTGATAATCCCAAACTTCCTTGTAGTCTTTGTTCCCTAAATCTTGTAACTGAATTTTTTTGTTCATTGCTGTAATTTACCATTACAAAGATACAAATGATTTCTCAAATAGCCCTGACAGGAATGGCATCCTTTTTTTGCAAAAAAAAGATAGAGTGGATGGCAGGAATTACATAACTAAACAAGCCCATACCATTAGCTCCAAAAATCAAAAAACAAGACTTTGAAACTCTGAAACTAATACTTATCTTTGCGAGCTTAAAACAATAAATTATGCAACTTTCGGAACAAGAAATCATTAGAAGAGAAAAACTGAACACGCTTCGTGCTTTAGGCATTAATCCTTATCCAGCAGATTTATATCCTGTAAACACCACTTCTAAACAGGTAAAAACAGAATATGAAGAAGATAAGAAGGTTGTTTTAGCTGGTCGTGTGATGAGTACTCGTATTCAGGGAAAAGCTTCGTTTGCCGAATTGCAAGATAGTGAAGGTAGAATTCAAATTTATGTGAATAGAGATGAAATTTGTCCTGATGAAGATAAGACTTTATACAATGAAGTTTTTAAGAAATTAATTGATTTAGGTGACTTTGTTGGTGTTGAAGGAACACTTTTTACAACGCAAGTAGGAGAGAAATCCGTAAAAGTTACAAATATTACTCTATTAAGCAAAACACTTCGTCCACTTCCATTACCAAAAACAGATGCAGAAGGAAAAACGTACGATGCTTTTGTGGATCCGGAATTACGCTACAGAATGCGTTATGTGGATTTAGTGGTCAACCCAAAAGTAAAAGAAGTATTTACAAAAAGAACAAAACTGTTTACAGCGATGAGAAACTTCTTTAACCAAGCTGGCTATATGGAAGTAGAAACTCCTGTTTTACAAGCTATTCCTGGTGGAGCTGCTGCTCGTCCGTTTATTACTCATCACAACAGTTTAGATATTCCTTTGTATATGAGAATTGCCAACGAATTGTACCTAAAAAGATTGATTGTTGGTGGCTTTGACGGTGTTTACGAGTTTTCTAAAAATTTTAGGAACGAAGGAATGGACAGAACCCACAATCCAGAATTTACAGCGATGGAAATTTATGTAGCTTACAAAGACTACAATTGGATGATGGAGTTTACTGAAAACTTATTAGAATATTGTGCTACGCAAGTGAATGGCACAACAGATGCTACTTTTGGCGAACATCAAGTGAGTTTTAAAGCACCTTATGCTAGAGTTACAATGACTGATGCTATTAAAAAATTCACAGGTTTTGATATTACCGGAAAATCTGAAAAAGAATTATTTGATGCTGCCCAATCTATGGGAATTGCTGTTGATGAAACTATGGGTAAAGGTAAATTAATTGATGAAATTTTTGGTGAAAAATGTGAAGGAAATTTCATTCAACCAACCTTTATTATAGATTATCCTAAAGAGATGAGTCCGTTGTGTAAAGAACATAGAGACAATCCTGATTTAACAGAGCGTTTTGAATTGATGGTTTGTGGAAAAGAAATTGCAAATGCTTATTCAGAATTAAATGATCCAATTGACCAAAGAGCACGTTTTGAAAACCAAATGGCTCTAGCAGCAAAAGGAGATGATGAAGCTAACGGTATTATTGATGAAGATTTCTTACGTGCCTTGGAATACGGAATGCCTCCAACGTCTGGATTAGGCATTGGAATGGATAGATTAATTATGTTTTTAACAAATAATCAATCTATACAAGAGGTTTTATTCTTTCCTCAAATGCGTCCAGAGAAAAAACAAGTAGAATTGTCTGAAGAAGAAAAAATGATTATTGACTTATTAGTTAAAAATGAAAATGAAATGGATTTAGTTGCACTTAAAACAAAAGCAGCTTTAAGTGGTAAAAAATGGGATGCTGCGATGAAAGGATTAGCTAAGCATAACATGACAATCGTCAGAGTTGAGGGTGAAAGTAAAATAGTAGCCTTAAAAAGTTAATTTTTTATCTTTAAATATTTGAAGAGGAATTCTAATAAGATTCCTCTTTTTTTATAATTTTTTGTTACGAATTAAACCTTTCAAAAAGAATCATGTCTTATTAACAAACTTAAAAATTAGAAACATGAAAAAATTATTTGTAGTAGCATTGTTAGTTGTTGGTTTAACAACATTTGCACAAGAAAAAGAAAAAAAAGGAGATAGAAAAAACATGTCACCTGAGGAAAGAACAGAAATGCGTGTTGAAAAAATGACGAAAGAACTTGACTTAAATGAAACACAACAAAAACAAGTTAAGGAACTTTTAGCTTCACAAAAAGAAAACAGAGAAGAGTTTATTGAAAAAAGAAAAGAGATTAAGGAGACTGCTGAAAAAGCTACTAAAGAACAAAGAGCTGAAATGAAAGCCAAAATGGAGAAAAACAAAGAAGCCATCAAAAGCAAAATGAAAACCATCCTTACTGATGAGCAGTATAAAAAATGGGAATCTAACATGGAAGAGAAAAAGGAAAAAATGACCGAAAGAAAAGAGCGTAAAGGCAAAAAAACCAAATAACAAAAAATAAAAAGTGGACTTATTATTTTGAAATTAAAAAAAAATAGTTAGATTTGACTTTCTAAAAATCAAAACAACTAAATATTATGAAAAAAATAATTACGCTTTTCGTTTTTATGTTTGCTCTTTCCTTTAATGCTAATGCACAAGAAGCAAAAACAGCAAGCGAATTAGGTAAAGCTGATGCAAAAGCAGTAGCAGCACTAGTTAAAATTGACAGTCAGACTGTAACGGCTTTAGAAGGCTTATTTGAAATGAAGCATCAAACTCTTTTAACTGAAGGTATCTCTGAAGAAAGAATAAAAGTTTTATCTGATGTTATTGAACTTAAATTAGCTGCAACTTTAGACGCTGAACAAGTGGAAAAACTAAAAGCTAATAAAGACCTTTATGAGAAATTAATTAAGAATTAACCATATTCTTAGAAATATAAAAAATCCCGTTTTGTTAAAATTCAAAACGGGATTTTTATTTTATAAATCTCTAGCCACTTTATGGACTGCATTTATTGTAAAATCTAGGTCTTCATATGATAGAGCGTCTGTGATAAACCAAGTTTCATATGCTGAAGGAGCAATGTAAACACCTTCTTTTAATAGGCCATGAAAGAATTTTCTAAAGGTTTCATTATCGCCTTTTTTGGCTGTTTCAAAATCATAAACTTCATCTTTATCAAAATGGACAGAAATCATTGAACCTACTCTATTGATGGTAAATTCAATTCCAAAATCTGACAAAACCTTTTGAATCCCTTGATGTAAATAAGCTGTTTTCTCTGCTAAACGGTTGTATATTTCGCTTTCTGAGTTTAGCTCTTTTAACATTTCATAACCAGCAGCCATTGCTAATGGATTTCCAGACAATGTGCCTGCTTGATAAACTGGTCCTATTGGTGCCAAATAATTCATAATATCAGCTTTAGCAGCAAAGGCACCTACTGGGAGTCCGCCACCAATAACTTTTCCAAAACAAACTATATCTGCTTTTATGTTGTATAATTCTTGAGCTCCTCCTTTGGCCAATCTAAAACCTGTCATCACTTCATCAAAAATCAGCATTGTTCCTGATGCATCACATAGTACTCTTAAAGCCTCTAAAAAACCTTCTCTCGGCGGAATACATCCCATATTTCCAGCAACAGGCTCAATAATTATAGCTGCTATCTCATTTTTATTGGCTTCAAATAATGCTTTTACATTATCCAAATCGTTATATTTTGCCAATAAAGTATCTTTTGCGGTGCCTTCTGTTACACCAGGACTATTGGGTGAGCCAAATGTAATTGCTCCACTACCAGCTTGAATCAGAAACGAATCGGAATGACCATGATAGCAACCTGCAAACTTTATAATTTTATCGCGTTTAGTATAACCTCTTGCCAAACGAATTGCACTCATACAGGCTTCTGTACCTGAGTTTACAAAACGTATTTTATCTATATTTGGCACCATGGAAACAGCTAATTCTGCAATCTTGGTTTCCAATTCTGTTGGCATACCAAAAGATGTTCCTAATTTGGCTCTTTCAGTAATTGCATTGATTACTGGCTCATGTGCGTGCCCCAAAATCATTGGTCCCCAAGAATTAATGTAATCAATTAATTTATTTCCATCTTCATCAAATAAATAAGGTCCTTTTGCCCTTTTTACAAAAACAGGTGTTCCTCCAACTGACTTGAATGCTCTTACTGGAGAATTTACACCACCAGGAATTACTTGATTAGCTTCAACGAATAATTCGCTACTTCTTTTATATAACATTATTTTATCTTTAAAACCTGACCTATTGAAAGTGTATTGTCAGAAATGTTGTTCTTTTTCTTTAATTCTTCTACTGAGATATTGTATTTTTTTGAAATAGAATACAAAGTATCCCCTTTAGCAACTTCATATTCAGAACTACTAATTGTTTTTTTAGGTTCTTCATAAACAATTACTTCTTCCGTTATAGTAGTTTTTCCTAAAGCTTCATTGTCGTATTGATACAATTTGTATTTTTCAATTAAATGAATAAGCTTGTCTGGATATTTTGGATCTGTGGCATAACCTGCCTCTTTCAATCCTTTGGCCCAAGATTTATAATCATCTTCTCTTAGGTTAAATAAAAACTTATACCTATCTCTTGAAGTTAGAAACAATGAATGATCTCTGTATGATTCTGCAGGATGGTTATATTTTCTGAAACATTCTTGAGCAGTATCATCATCGTGATACACGCTTGCTCCTTCCCAGCCCACATGGCATTTTATACCAAAATGGTTATTTGCCTTCTTACAGAGTTCACCCTTACCAGCACCAGACTCTAAAATTCCTTGCGCCAATGTGATACTTGCTGGTATTTTGTAATTAATCATATTACTGATGGCCGTGTTTTTAAACCACGAAATGTATTCTTCTACATTTTCAAAAGTAACCACAACGAATGAGGTAGCATCAAGTTTTTCTTCTTCTTTTTTAACGATTTGTTTTTTTGAAGTAGCTACTGTTTTCTTAACTGGTTTCTTTGAGCTTACTGTTCTTACTTTTCTTTGCGAACCACAGCTCACTATAAATAGTGTGAATAAACAGATTAAGGCAAATTTATATTTCATCTATTTGTATTGTTTCTCTTTGTTGTTTTTCTAACAAGATATTCATTCCTTTTACACCTTGCAAACCACCTGTATGAATGGCTAAAATTTTACTTCCTTTCGGAAAATAATTATTCTTGACTAAATCATCAATTCCAAACATCATCTTACCTGTATATACTGGATCCAAAGGAATTTTATATTTAGCATAGAATGCATTAATAAAACGAATTAATTCATCAGTTATTTTACCATATCCTCCAAAATGATAGTCTTTAATAACTTTCCAATTTGATTTTTTTGCAAAGTTACTAATCTCATTTGAAATAAAATCACCTTTAAGCGAAGGAAAACCAATTATTTCTTGGTGAAACAAACTAGAGTTTATAATTCCTGAAATTGTTCCTCCAGTTCCTATTGCACAACAGATGTGGGTAAAAACTTTATCTTCATCTACTAAAATTTCCTCACAACCTCTTATAGCTAAATCATTTGTACCTCCTTCTGGCAAAAGATAGAAGGCACCAAACTCATCATGAAGACTTGTGATAAAATCTTTTGTTTTCTTGGCTCGAAAATCTTCTCTAGATACAAATTTGAATTGCATGCCTAATTCTTGAGCTTTTTTTAACGTTGGATTATCGCTTATTTTATCTGACAACTCTTCTCCTCTAATTACACCAATTGTTTTAAGATTATTCTCAAAACCTGCCGAAGCCACTGCTAAAATATGGTTGGAAAAAGCGCCACCAAAAGTCAACAGAGTTGTATAATTTTCTTCCTTAGCTTTAAATATATTGTATTTTAATTTTCGAAATTTATTTCCAGATATTAACGGATGGATTAAATCTTCACGCTTTATAAACAACTCAACGCTAGGATTATTGATTTCTATTTGCTGAATTTTAATTTTCATATTTACAAAAGTACATTTCAGTATTTAGATTTCATAAAAAAAGCAGCCAAACGACTGCTAATTTTTTCTTAGTATATTGAAAGTTATTTTTTAGAATTTTCAACAATGATTTTATGACTTATACTTTGATTTTCTTTAGTTACTATTTTAACTATGTAAATGCCATCACTAATCCCTGCTGTTGAAAATTGATATTCATTTTCTATTCCTAATTTTTCTTTAACAAAAATTACTTTTCCAGAAACGTCAAACAATAAAACAGATTGCAAATCTATCAATGTCGGATTCTCAATTTGTAATAATTGATTATTATTATTCTGAAAAATTCCAAAACTTTCTTCAAGATTTACAACTGTATTCAAAGCTGTTGCTGTAAATGTAATTTCGAACCTATCGTTAATTATTCCACCGGGCAAAATCACATCATAATTACCATTTTTAATATCGTGATAGGTTTGCGTTAAACCATCATAAATATAAACATTTTGGCTCTGATCAAAATTGATTACGTGAGCTAATTTGAAATTAAAAGATGTGTTTGCTACTGATTTTACTCCAACTTTTATTCTTTTGTTTACATCAAAGGGAATACCTTCTATTACATATCTATCATTGTTCAACAAGAAATAAACATCATTAGGCAATGTATTTTCAGCAGGACTTTTAGCATCAATACCTCTATCTATACCATCTGTAGCTTCAGGAATTAGTACTAAACCTATCTGTCGTGTAAATTGATTATTCATTGAAACATCAAAACGCATGTGTGGCACTTGAGTTGAATTCACAGAGGTAGTTTGAGGAGCTGCCATTCTTTCAAATTGGGATAAACCACTATCCTCTCTTACATATTCTCTGTACTCATTCTTAATCGTTACACTACCTGTTGCCTGACCCTCAATCATAAAACCTTGACCAATAGGTGCGTATTTACGCTCAATACTCAATCCAGAAGAAGATCCAGTTGTATTTAAAGAACCATCACCGTTGTAAGTATCAAACGTTGCTGGCATATATATACCTGTGTATGGTGAAGCAATAGGTGCATAGGAACCGTAACCTCCATGATAATCCGCTAAATAATGTGAATTATCGGTCTTGTCTTGTTCCCAATAATATGCAATCCCTGTACAGTTATTATTTGCAGGATCCAACAGAAAAGCACTAACATTCAAAGCTGATGGATAAGGATTTCCTGTTAGCGTTAAAGCACTAGCACCAACATTGACAACTATATCTCCATCATTAGGTCTTCCTCTAAAGTCATAACGCTGATTATTCCCCAAATTATTTTCTTCTATTGCTTCTGAGGTTATTAATGTATTATCTATCCCAGCAACTCCTTTCATTGTAAAACCTTGACCTGGCAAAAGCGTTTGTGTGTCCTGTACATGAATCCATCCTGTTCCTCCTGGATCATAAGTATTAGAAGTTAAGTATTTCCATATCCAGTATTTAGCTACAACCAAAGAACTATTCGTAGTAGCTCCGTCGTAATTTGTGGTTGTTATCACATTTGATGTAATAGTAGATGTAGGTCTATTCAACAACAGAATGCCAAAATTAGTATTTCCTGGTAAACCAGTTGCCACCCCAACAGGTGAACACCAATAATTATAAACAAATTGATTAGATGTACCCTCCTGAAAAACAGACAATTTACCTTCTCCAGAATTCGTCGAAACACCAGTTTTCCCTTGTATTAACTGTGCTTTATTTCTCAAATAGAAATTTGAATTCGTCTCTAGATTCACATCCTCTTTGACAAAAACAACATTGTCATCGTTATAAATATAACTTCCATCTTTTACGTACAATTGAGAATAAGTATTAAACCCAAATGTAAAACACAGCCAAAGGAAAATTTTTCTTTTCATTGCAATGAATTTAAACATTAGATACACAAACAAATATAAGGATATTTCTAATATTTACAGTATTAATACTAAAATTAAATGTCAATTTACCACAAATCAATGTCTGTTTCTTCAATTTTTCTATTACTGAGTTGGTATTAATAAAAAAATACTGATAAGTTTAACCATGAATCGAAATTAAAGCTCAACATTTTAGACAAACCAAAATCTAAACATCACAACTATTTTTACTACACTCTTTTGGCAAAATCATCAGTCACATACTAAACAACCTAATTTAAAGTGAGATAATTTACAATTCTAAAAACCATCCTAACAAACACTTTGATTTACAGTCTGTACAAATATTTAAAAAAAGCTTTCTTAAGCTCCTACTAAACTTATCAAACAGTTACATTATAATCCTAATCAAAAAAACAAATACAGACAAAATCATAGCTTAAATTTATCGCTCATAAGCATAATTTATTAAAAAATAAAAGAAGAATCCAAAGCGTAGAAAAAATTGCATTTAATCGATAAAAAATACACTTAATCGACAAAAAAGCAATATAGATTGGCTTTATTTGTTTGTTACTAAATAATTTATAATTTTGTCCTGAATTTAGACAATAAACTCAGACACATAAAATATTATCAAGAGCAACCTACCTCAATTTTTCATTGTGGATAAGTTATGTCTATTTCATTAACCTACATTAGACACTTATTTTATTATGGAAAAGAACACCCCGAATCTAATCCAAAAAGTATTTTCTAATTTTAATAGAAAATTATTTTTAATTGTTTTTTTTATTTCCACAAGTTTTGTTTTCTCACAATCAAACGATTGTAGTTTAACCTCTACAGCTGGTGAACTTTCAGTTGGAAACAGTTGCAGTTATCAAACATTTAACTCAAGTAATAATTCTAATTATTGGAATAATGCTTCAGGCTGCAATGGTGACAATTCAGATGATGCATGGGGTTGGTTTACAGCAACGTCAACGTCAACTACCATTAATTATCAACCTGCAAACAATAGAGATGCTATTTTACATCTTTTTACTAATAGCTGTAGCCCATCGATGTCAGCTATAGCTTGTTCAAATCTTGGCGGAAATGGCGTCTTGGAAACCATAACATATACAACTACTATTGGTACCAAATATATGATTAGGATCCAAAGAAGAAACAATGATGGTTCCATGAATGGACAAATTTGTGTTTACAACAATTGTCCAACATCTTCTGGAGTTTTATCAGGAAACCAATACATTTGCAGATATTCAAACACAACTACCACTTTTTCTTCAACAGTCTCTGGCGGAACATGGTCAAGTAGTAATACTGGCGTGGCTACTGTCAACTCTTCTACAGGAGCTATAAATGCAGTAAATTCTGGTATAGCAACTATAACCTACACTGTAGGTGGTGGAGCATGTCCAACACTAACTAGTACAAGAGTAGTTTATGTTGCAAATGGACCAGGTAGTGGCCCAACAGGAATTAGCGGCTCTCAAAATCAATGTGTAAATTCAACTACAACTTACACCATAACACCTGATCCTTATTCAAGTTTATACAGTTGGTCTTACACAGGATCTGGTGCCACAATAACACCTGCACCAGATGGCTTATCTGCAACAATAACTTACAGTCCAACCGCAACATCAGGGAACTTAGTCGTTCAGTCAACCAATGGATGTGGCATGGGTGGAGGAGGAATCTATTACTACATAACTATTACACCTCTTCCTTCAACACCAGGAACTGCAGGAGCTTACAGTGCTACTTGTAGTGGTTTTGTGGCTCAATGGGGATTTTCAAATAATGCTACTAGTTATGTAATTGATGTCTCTACAAACAATTCTTTCACACAAATTTTACCTCAATATAATAATTTCAATGTTGGTAACACTTTAAATTATACATTTTCAGATCTGAACTCTGGAACTACTTATTTTTACAGAGTAAGAGCAACAAGTAGTTGTGGCACAAGTAATAATTCATCAACAATGAATTTCGCCACTTTATCAGGCCCAGCAAATCCACCAAATCCTACAAGTAATTCTCCTCAATGTAGTCCTTCAGGAGTTACAATAACTAGAAATGGAACACCACCATCTAATGTGACTTGGTATTGGCAAACTACAGCTAATGGGACATCTACAGCTAATAATGGAACTACATACAATGTTACGACTTCGGGCACATACTACATAAGAGCAAGAAATTCAAGTGGCTGTTGGAGCAATGGAGCTGGTAGCGTAACTGTTTTAATTAACTCAACACCTTCTTTAACTACAAATCCAACAAATTCAAACATAACTCCCGGTTCAAATACTTCTTTCACTGTTGGAGCTTCAAATAGTCCAACAAGTTATTTATGGCAAGTAAGTACTGATGGAGGTAATACTTGGTCAACAGTTTCAAATGGTGGAGTTTATTCAAATGCTACTACAGCTACTTTGAACATTACAAACGCTGGCGAAACTATGAATGGATATAGATTTAGAGCTTCTGCAACAAATCAATGTGGAACATCTAGTTTTTCAGCATCAGCTTTATTGACAGTTACACTTAATTACTGTATCCCAACCACTCAAACAACTAATAGAGTTTACATCAATAGAGTTGATTTTGTTGGAACATTAAATGATGTGGCAAATGGCTCAACATTTTCTAGCAATGGATATCAAGATTTCACAGGTCTTACCAACAGAGCAATACAAGCTCAAGGTGAAGGAGTGAATATTATTTTAAACAGTATAAATGTTAACAATGCAAATACTGGCGGAAGAGTTAAAGCATGGATAGACTGGAACAAAGATGGTGTTTTCAGTCAAAATGCATCAGAAGAAATATATAATCCCGGACCATATGCAGGTGCTAATTTAACTTTTGGCTTTATCATACCTCCAACCACTCAACCTGGCTTGTACAGAATACGTTTTAGAGTTTACAACAACAATAACAATAGCTTTGGTTATAATTTTAACCCTTGTGAAAGTTTCACTGGAAACAATTACAGTGACGTAGAGGATTATTTATTTGAAGTGATTTCCAATTGTAATGCCAATATAGTTTCTGTAACTGAAGGTGTAAATTGTGGCAGTGGCCCTGTTACGCTATCTGCAACAGGTACAAGCAATACAACATCATACAGATGGTACACTTCAGAAACTAGCACCACTCCTATTGCTGGTGCAACTGGAAGTAGTTACACTACCCCTACACTTTCAACCACTACAACTTACTATGTTACGGCTTTTAATGGCACTTGTGAATCGGTTGTGAAGACACCAGTAGTAGCTAACATAACACCAACTCCAACAATCAACATTACACCTCAAAACCCTGTTATTTGTGGAGAGAATGCAGTAATTTCAATCGTTGCTGGCGGCGATAAAGAAACCGTCACACTAGCGAATGAAGATTTTGAAAGTAATACATTGGGAACTTTTAATAATGTAAATAATGATTCTAATGGAAATACAGAAGACACAAAGACAGCATGGCAAATAAAATCCAGTTCATTTATCCCAACAGGTGGTATCGTTTGGTATCCTGCTATTTCGTCAGGTATTGGAAACAATAAATTCGCATTAGCTACATCTGATATCAATCCCATAGCTGGAAATACAATAGAAAATTCATTAACATTAATAAATTCAGTAAACACGAACGATTTCTTGAACTTGACGTTGAAATTAAAAATGTTCTATTCAAGAGAACTTCCAAATAATGATACCTCATATGATGAATATGTGAAGATACAAGTATCAACTGATAACGGATCAAGCTGGACAGACATAGATACAATCCTATCTGACGTGGGAATTGGAACACGTTTTGCGTCATTAAACTATGATCTAAGTGCATATGTTAACAATTCTAATCTTAGCATTCGTGTTTTACACCGTGCGTTTTCTTCATCCAGTATGTGGTTAGCGGGTGGTGTTGCTGTTGATAATATTAAATTATATGGTGAAAAAACATTATCCACATCATTTAATTACGATACAACTGTAGTAGATGCTTTCATGGACTTTGCTTGTACTATTCCTTACACATCTGGGACACCTGCAACAAGTATCTACATTAGACCAACAGTTACTCAATTAGAAAATGCGGCATTTGTTATCCCTGTTTCAACAACTCTATCTAATGGTTGTGTAGTCAGCGGAAATGTAAATGTAACCAACAATACTAAATTATATACCCCAAGCGCAACAAACACAGATTGGAATACCCCAACAAACTGGAGACCAGTAGGTGTTCCTACAGACTCCAACTGTATAGTGGTTTATGAAGATGTTACCATAACTGGTCCAAATAATGTTGAAAAAGGATTAAATTTAATTGTAAAATCAGGGAAAAAATTAAAAATAGCGTCAGGAAATTCTTTAATCATAACTGACTTTGTAAATGTTGAAAATAATGGAATTTTTGAAATTGAAAACAATTCAAGTTTAGTACAAATTAACAATGTTACCAATACAGGAAACATTATTTACAAAAGAATTGCAAATGGCATTAAAGGTTCAGACTATGTTTATTGGTCTTCACCTGTCAACAACCAAGCTTTAAATACAATTTACACCTTGCCAACACAAGGTCCTAAATACAGATGGGATACTTTGCTAAACAATGGAAATGGTGCAGGTGGAAATATTAGCCAAGGAAATTGGGTAAATGCTAATGGGAACATTATGTCAACTGGAATTGGATATATCGTTAGAGGTTCAAATAATTTTGGAATGCCTGCAACTGACATCAATAGCACATTTACTGGCAGACCTAATAACGGAACAATTCCAGTAACTATTCACAGAGGAAGCTATACTGGAAGTGGTTACACAGGAGCTAATGGAGCCCAAATAAACAGACTAGATGATAACAATAATTTAATTGGAAATCCTTATCCATCCGCTATAAATGCATTACAATTCATAAACGACAACAGTGTTAATATTGAAGGAAATGTAAAACTTTGGACGCATGGTACTGACCCAGGTGCTAACAATGGAACTACAATCACAAATCCATTTTATGGCACTTTTAGTAATAACTACTCTGCAAGTGACTATGTAACTATTAACTTTACAGGAAGTACAATTCCAACTGCTTCTGAGTTAATAAAAGCTGGACAAGCGTTTTTTGTTGACATGATAGATGGTGCAGCAGGAAGTGGAACAGTAATTTTCAACAACAATCAAAGAAGAGACATCAGTGGTAACCCATACGCAAATGACGATTTCTTTAGAATGTCAAATGAAGAAGAAGCTATAAACGTTGAAAGCTTTGAAAGACATAGAATTTGGTTAGATATTAAAGATGCTAACAACAATTCAGAAATAACCCTAATCGGATATGCTCAGGGAGCAACAATGGATAAAGACAGTAAATATGATGCCTCATCAACACCTTTGAATTTGAACATCTACTCAATAATAGATACTGAAAATTTCTCTATACAAGGAAGAAGTTTGCCTTTTGACGATGATGATCAAGTTATCATTGGATTCAATGTTCCTACTTCAGGAAATTATACTCTTGGCATCAATACTGCTGATGGTTTATTTTTAGGAAATCAAGATATTTATTTAAAAGATGAACAATTAGGCATCTATCACGATTTAAAATCTGCACCTTACGCATTTACAACTACATCTGGAGTTCATAACAACAGGTTCAAATTAGTGTATAAAAATACAGTTCTTAGCAATGTTACTTTCAATGAAAATGAAATTCAAATTGCTAAAAACAACAACACTATTGAAATAGTTTCTGGAAATGAAATTATGAGTAATGTAAAAGTATATGATGTCAGAGGTAGATTAATAATTGAAAAAAATAAAATCAACGATACTAAAGTTTCAATTGACACAAACAACGTTCAAGATCAAGTTCTAATTGTGAACATCGTAACTGCTGAAGGAATTAAAGTTACTAAAAAGATTCTTTAAGACTTTATAAAATTTAAAAAATTCCAAAAAGACCTTTGCTTTAAATAGTGAAGGTTTTTTTCATTTAGATAAGCTTCGCGTTCAAAAGAAATATTCATGTAAGCTTGGTTCCAATTTTTATATTGAAAATACCTTACTATAAATTCAATTCCATACCAAATAAAAAAAGGGATAACCAAAAACTCAAGTTGTTGTCTCAAATGAATTTTCTCATGATTCAAAAGCACAAAATTTTTCTTATCTTTTTTGTATGATAAAATTACAAAAGGAAAAATAGTAATTCCTCTTACCCACTTTGGTGTTAAATATTTAAAAACAACTAGTATCATTTGATGCAAAGTTGCTATTTTTTTTCAATAAATAATATTTTTGTTAAAGGAAAGAAAGAATCCCTTTAAAATAATTAATTTTGTATATTACACAAAAGTGATATTTTAACATGAATAACGACATAAATCCAAATGACTTAAAAGAAGGAGAAGATTTTTATTACACCCCTGAAGGATACAAATGTTTCACGGAAAAATATCACCTAAAAAGAGGCTACTGTTGTAAAAGTGGCTGCAGACATTGTCCTTATGGATTTGATAAAAAAACAGGCACCATTAAAAAATAATTTAGTAAATACCAAACAACAAACTTTATACATACAATGACATTTCAAGAACAAATATTGCAGGGAATTCCATCGGTTTTACCGAATCCGAAACCTTATGAAACCGAAATAAATCATGCCCCGAAACGAAAAGAAATTCTAACTGATGAAGAAAAAAAGTTAGCACTAAAAAATGCATTACGCTATTTTGAACCAAAACATCATACCGAATTACTTCCAGAATTTAAAGCAGAATTGGAAACCTATGGAAGAATCTATATGTATCGTTTTCGTCCAGACTATAAAATGTATGCAAGACCAATTTCTGAATATCCAGGAAAAAGTGAACAAGCGAAAGCCATCATGTTGATGATTCAAAATAATTTGGATTATGCCGTAGCACAACATCCGCATGAATTAATTACTTATGGTGGAAATGGTGCTGTATTTCAAAATTGGGCACAATACCTATTGACCATGAAGTATTTGGCAGAAATGACAGATGAACAAACTCTATCGATGTATTCTGGTCATCCAATGGGGTTATTTCCAAGTCACAAAGAAGCTCCAAGAGTAGTTGTGACGAATGGTATGGTTATTCCAAATTATTCAAAACCGGACGATTGGGAAAAAATGAATGCATTAGGCGTTTCACAATACGGACAAATGACCGCTGGTAGTTACATGTATATCGGTCCACAAGGAATTGTACACGGAACAACGATTACTGTTTTAAACGGATTTAGAAAAATAAAAAAATCCCCAAAAGGAGGTTTATTTGTAACCTCAGGTTTAGGTGGAATGTCAGGAGCACAACCAAAAGCTGGAAATATTGCAGGTTGTGTTACGGTTTGTGCCGAAGTAAATCCAAAAATTACACACATTCGTCATTCGCAAGGTTGGATCAATGAGATTATTGAAAATATTGATAAACTTGTACCAAGAGTTAAAGAAGCATTAGAAAATAAAGAAGTAGTTTCGATTGCTTATTTGGGGAATGTAGTTGATGTTTGGGAACGTTTTGACCAAGAAAATTTATTAATTGATTTAGGTTCAGACCAAACTTCTTTACACAATCCTTGGGCTGGTGGCTACTACCCTATTGGCTATTCATTTGAAGAATCCAATGAAATGATGGCCAATAATCCAGAAAAATTTAGAGAAGAAGTTCAAAAAACATTGCGTCGTCATGCCAGTGCAATAAATAAACACACTGCAAAAGGCACTTATTTTTTTGATTATGGAAATGCCTTTTTATTAGAAGCATCTCGAGCTGGAGCAGATATTATGGCAGAAAATCACATAGATTTTAAATACCCGAGTTATGTTCAAGATATCATGGGGCCTATGTGTTTTGACTATGGTTTTGGCCCATTCCGTTGGGTTTGTGCTTCAGGCAATCCAGAAGATTTAGCGAAAACGGATAAAATTGCTTGTGATGTTTTGGAAGAAATGATGAAAAATTCACCTGAAGAAATCCAACAACAAATGGCAGATAACATTCAATGGATAAAAGGTGCTCAAGAAAACAAATTAGTTGTGGGTTCACAAGCTAGAATTCTTTATGCTGATGCTGAAGGAAGAATAAAAATTGCTGAAGCATTTAACCAAGCAATTGCTCGTGGTGAAATTGGCTACGTAATTCTGGGAAGAGATCATCACGATGTTTCTGGAACCGATTCTCCTTATCGTGAAACCTCAAATATTTATGATGGTTCGCGATTTACAGCTGATATGGCTATTCAAAATGTAATTGGAGACAGTTTCCGTGGTGCTACTTGGGTTTCTATTCACAATGGTGGTGGTGTCGGTTGGGGTGAAGTAATTAATGGTGGTTTTGGTATGGTTCTTGATGGTACTAAAGAAGCTTCAAGACGTTTAGAATCAATGCTTTTCTGGGATGTGAACAATGGTATATCAAGAAGGAATTGGGCCAGAAACGAAGGAGCAATTTTCGCTATAAAAAGAGCTATGGAGACGCAACCTTTATTAAAAGTTACCATCCCTACTATAGTGGAAGACCATTTGTTCGATTAGTATGTTTTCGTGCAATTAAATTGTCTAATATTTTTAAATAAAGTGCTATGAAAAATTTAATTCCCTTTTTGATGCTTTTCATACTGGCTTCTTGTAGCTCAGTAAGAGTAAATGCAGATTACGATAAAAAAGTTGATTTTAATCAATACAAAACCTATGCTTATATTAAGGCTAGTATTGATAAGGTAGAAATTTCTGATTTAGACAAAAAAAGAATTTTATACGCTATTGATGATGCAATGGCCGCAAAAGGATTCACAAAATCAGATAATCCAGATATGCTAGTTAGTATTTTTACCAAAGAAAGTGAACGTGTTGATGTATACAACAACAATATGTGGGGAATGGGCTTCGGTTGGGGCTGGGGTTGGAATCCTTGGTGGGGAATGAACTACAATAGTGTTTATACTACACCAGAAGGTACATTATTTATTGACTTATTTGATGCAAAAACAAAAGATATGATTTGGCAAGGTGAAGGTTCTGGTTATTTAACTAAAAATACCGACAAAAAAGATGCCCGAATCAAAGAATTTGTAGATAAAATTTTAGAACAATACCCACCTATTAAAAAACAGTAATTCAAATAGATGAACGAAACAAAAGCCGCAATTTAATACTTCATTAAGTTGCGGTTTTTTTTAGGCACACCTTAATAATTTTTAAAAATGTAAGAACAAATAATTATACATTTGCAAAAAATATTGAGCGATGGCAACAAGAAAAATAATAGTTCTCAAAACTTTAAAAATCACAGGAATATCAATCATTTCGATTATTGGTTTGCTAATCTTATTGCCAATTTTATTTGCTGATACAATTACAGAAAAAGTAAAAACATTAGCCAATGAAAACCTTGAAGGAGAATTAAACTTCAAAGATTCAAATCTATCTTTTTTTACCCATTTCCCTTCCTTGACTTTATCGTTAAATGAATTTAGTTTAAACGGTTCTAAACCTTTTAAAAATGAATCTTTACTTGCAGCCCAAGAAATTGGATTTGGCATAGATGTACCAAGCATGCTTTTTGGAAATGAAGCTCAAATTGATAAAATTTTCATAGAAAATGCTAAAATCAATATTCAAATCAATAAAAAGGGAGAAGCTAATTACAACGTTTACAAAGCTTCCAAAACAACTCCTTCCAATGACAATTCAGCTTCGTTAGACTTAAAAAACATTGAAATAAACAATAGTGAAGTTCTTTACAACGATGCGTCTACAAAAATATTCATTGAAGCAAAAGGATTTAATTATCAAGGAAAAGGCAATCTTTTAGACGTAAATTTCAGCTTGACAACTTCAGCCAATATTGAAAATTTGAGTTTCACATATGACAAAAATGACTATTTGAAAAACAAAAAAGTGAAAGCCGATTTAATTACTAAAATCAACACCAATTCCTTAGCTTTTATCTTTGAAAAAAATGACCTAACCATCAATAAATTACCTGTAGAATTTAAAGGTTTTTTCAATTTTTTATCGAATGGTTATGAGATGGATTTTAACTTAAAAACGGAAAACAGCAATTTAGAAGATCTCTTTACCGCTTTACCAGCTGAGTATATTTCGTGGAAAAACGAAACTCAAATGAAAGGAAAAACTTCGGCTTCTTTTTCACTCAAAGGAAAGTATATTGCTTCCGAAAATTTAAGTCCAAATGTGGATTTCAAAATTAATGTTCGTGATGGATTTGTAAAAAACAACAAAGCACCCTATCCTATTGAAAACATTTTTCTGAATCTAGAAACACAATTACCCAATTTAGATATCAGTCAACTTAAAATTCGCCTTGATTCTTTGTATTTTGATGTCAATAAAAATAAGTTAAGTGCCATTTTAAAATCAGAAGGTTTTGGCAACAAAATGAATATTGATACCAAAATAAAATCAAAAATTGATTTAAAAACACTTTCGGATGCCCTACAAATTCCCAATATGAAAATTACGGGAAATCTTGATACAGATATTGTTTCCAAGGGAATTTATAATGCTGATCAAAAAAAATTCCCTATCACAAAAGGTTTTTTCAATGTAACAAATGGCTCGCTAAAAACAACTTATTATCCAAAACCCATTGAAAAAATAAATTTTAAAGCCGATTTAAATTGTCCAACTTCAGATTTCAAAGATGCTAGTTTAAAAATTTCACCAGCAACTTTTACTTTTGAAAACGAACCTTTTATGCTGAATGCTTCCTTTAAAGATTTTTCAGATTTGCATTACGATGTTAAAGCCAAAGGAATTATTAACCTTGCTCCTATTTATAAAGTTTTTGCTCAAAAGGGATTGGATTTGAACGGAATCATAAAAGCCGATGTTTCGCTAGCTGGAAAACAAAGTGATGCTTCTAATGGAAACTATCAAAACTTAAAAAACAGCGGAACACTTGATCTAACTGACATTCAAACTACAAGTGATTTTCTACCCAAACCATTTTTGATTGAAAAAGGACTTTTTACGTTCAACCAAGAAAAAATGAATTTTGCTGATTTTAGAGGGAAATATGGAGCATCAGATATTACCATGAATGGCTATGTATTGAATGTTATTAATTTCTATTTGTCCGAAAAAGAAACCTTAAAAGGAAACTTTAGCTTGCAATCAAATTACCTGAACATCAATGAATTCATACCAACTGAAACCACAAAATCAGAAGAAAAACCAATTACTACAGCAGTTTCTGGTGTGATTGAAATTCCTTCAAATTTAGATGTAACTATAAAAACTTTGGCCAAAAAAGTTACTTACGACGATTTAGTCATAGAAAATTTAGGCGGAATTATTCAAATGCAAAATGGAGTTGCTTCCTTGAAAAATGGTACTTTAGGAATCATTGGTGCAACGGCTAACATGAATGGAACCTATAAAAATGAAGGGAATGAAAAAGCTTATTTTGATTACAACATTAAAGCCAATGATTTTGACGTAAAAAAAGCTTACAACGAAATAAAATTATTCAAAGAAATCGTAACAGCTGCCGAAAATGCAGAAGGAATTATTTCGATAGATTATGCCATCAAAGGTGTTTTAAACAATCAAATGGAGCCAGTAATGCCATCATTAGAAGGAAAAGGAACACTTTCCGTAAAGCAAGTGAAGATGAAAGGATTTAAGCTTTTAAATACGGTAGCTTCTAGAACAGAAAACCCAGACATTAAAGATCCAGATATTACAAAAGTAGATATCAAATCAACTATCAAAAATAATTTATTGACTATTGAACGTTTTAAATTTAAAGTAGCTGGATTTCGTTTGCGTTTTGAAGGAGAAAGCAGTTTAGATGGAAAGTTAAACTTAAAAATGCGTATTGGTCTTCCTCCATTAGGCATCATTGGAATTCCGATAAAAGTCACTGGAAATCAAGAAAATCCTGAAATTAAAATTGGTAAAAAATCAGAAGATTTAGAAGAAACTATCTACGAAGATGGTGTAACGCCTATTAATGCACCTGTCCAGAATGATAGTATTCCAAAACCTATTGTTCCTGTTGAGAAAGTGGAGTAATAAAAAGTAAGTAGTGTTCAGTAATTAGTAAACAGTTAGTGATATTCTGAAACAAGTTCAGAATGACAAGATTGTGTTGACAACAAGATTAAGTTGATATCAAAACTATCTTTAAAACTCGCTAATCCTGAACACTAAAAACTGAACACTGACCACTAATAACTCAACAACTCTTCCATCTTAGCTTTCACTTTATCCACATTCGGAATCATAGTAAATTCTAAAGTGCTATTTAATGGAATCGCTGGCATATTTTCAGAACCAATAACCATAACTGGTGCATCTAAATCCTTGAAACATTTTTCTTGAATTAAACCTGCTAAACTTCTGGCAAAAGAATTATTGGTTGGTTCTTCGGTTACTACTAAACATTTTTTAGTTTTTCGTACAGATTTTAAAATCGTTTCTTCATCTAAAGGATACAACGTTCGTAAATCCACAATTTCAATCCTTTGCTTGTCATCCTGAACTTGTTTCAGGATCTCAGCCGAAGCATTCAAAGCCCAATGCACTCCCATGCCGTAAGTGATAATCGAAATAGTTTCTTCGGTTTCTTGTTCCCAAATTTCTTGAACGATATTCGCTTTTCCGAAAGGCAACATATAATCTTCACTTGGTTCGTTGACTCTTGCGGCATCTGTTCCTTTTACTTTACTCCAATACAAACCTTTGTGTTCTAAAAATACAACAGGATTTGGATCGTAATAAGCCGCTTTCAACAATCCTTTTAAATCAGCTCCATTACTTGGATAAGCAATTTTGATTCCTCTAATGTTGGTCAAAACACTTTCTACAGATGAAGAATGATAAGGTCCACCACTTCCATAAGCTCCAATTGGCACACGCAAAATCATGCTTACTGGCCATTTCCCGTTTGATAAATAACACGAACGACTGACTTCAGTAAACAATTGATTTAAACCAGGCCAAATATAATCGGCAAATTGTACCTCAACAATTGGTTTTAAACCCACAGCCGACATTCCAACAGTTGAACCTACAATAAATGCTTCTTGGATTGGTGTATTAAAAACTCTTTCGTCTCCGAATTTTTGTGCTAAGGTGGCTGCTTCTCTAAAAACTCCTCCTAATCTTCCACCAACATCTTGTCCGTATAACAAACTTTCAGGATGTTTTTTCATGATTTCTTCCACGGCAAACAAGGCACAATCCACCATTACGACTTTTTCTTCTCGTTGTGGATTTCTCTCTCCAACCTCTTCTGTTATAGGTGTTGGAGCAAAATCGTGTGTAAATAAATCTGCTGGACTTGGATCTTCAGCTTGTTGGGCTTTTTCAAAATCATTTTGGACAGTGGCTGAAGCTACTGCCAATTCATGGTCTATTTCTTGTTGGGTGAAACCTGCCTCTTCTAATTGCTTTATTAAAACAGGAAATGGATCACGAGATTGAGCTTCTTCCAAATCATCACGATACCATTCCATACGAACTCCTGATGTATGGTGATTCAATAACGGAACTTTGGCATGCACTAAAAACGGTCTTCTTTCTGTACGAATGGTTGCGATTACTTTTTCCAATGCTTCGTAACTTTCTGTAAAATTGGCTCCATCGATAGAAATTGCTTCAATTCCTTGGAAACCTTTAGCATATTCAAAGGCATTTTGAGCACGAGTTTCAGCTGCATTGGCTGAAATATCCCAACCGTTATCTTGCACTAAATATAAAATGGGCAATTGTTTTAAAGCTGCCATTTGTAAGGCTTCTGCAATTTCTCCCTCAGTTACTGAAGCATCACCTAATGAACAAACAACAATTGGTTTTTGTTCATAATTATCTTGAATTCCAGTATTTTCTTTGTACCAAAATCCCATTGCTGCTCCAGTAGCTGGAATGGCTTGCATTCCTGTTGCAGAAGATTGATGTGGAATTTTTGGTTTATCAGCATCATTCAAACTTGGATGACAATAATAGGTTCTACCACCTGAAAATGGATCGTCTTTTTTAGCCATCAATTGCAACATTAAATCATAAGGTTGCATACCTATTCCCAACAACATGGCATCATCACGATAATAGGGAAAAGCATAATCTTGCGGTAATAATTGCATCGCAACAGCAATTTGAATCGCTTCATGTCCACGAGAAGTTGCATGTACGTATTTGGAAACTATTTTGAAATTTTCTTCATACAATTCGGCCATGGCTTTTGCGGTTGCCATAGTTGAAAATGCTTTTTGTAATATATTTTTGTTTACCATTTTAATAAGTAATCTATTTTTTTGGGAACACAGATTTAAGAAATTAAACAGATTTTTAAAATTTCTCAAATCTGTGCTCCTTAACTATTTATTTTGCTTCTACAATCCAGCCGAATTTGTCCTCTGCTTTCTGAACTTTTATGGCGTTCAACGTATCATTAACCATATTGGATACAGGATTTTCAGCTGGTAATTTTAAAGTAAAATCATCATTTCCAATTTCTTCAATCATGGCAATTCCTACAGCTGTTCCTGCACCAAAAGCTTCTTCAAGAGTTCCGTTAGCTGATGCTTCTTTGATTTCTGATAATCTTATGGGTCTTTCTGTTACATCAAAACCTTTGTCTCTTAATAAATCAATTACACTCATTCTAGTAATTCCAGCTAAAATAGAACCTGACAAATCTGGAGTTATGAATTTTCCATCAATCTTGAAAAAAATATTCATCGTTCCTACTTCTTGAATGTATTCAAAATCTTGAGCATCTAACCACAACACTTGATCGTAACCTTTAGCTTTTGCATATTCAGTTGGACGAATGGCTGCTGCATAATTTCCAGCTGCTTTGGCTTCTCCTGTTCCACCATTTACGGCACGAACATATTGTTTTTCAGCGTATAATTTGATTTTTTTACTGAAAAAAGGTCCAGCTGGTGATGCCATGATAATGAATTTGTAGCTTGTTGCCGCACGCATCCCAATAAAAGCTTCATCTGCATACATGAAAGGTCTCAAGTATAAAGCACTTCCTTCTTTGGTTGGAATCCAATCTTTTTCAATCGCTGTAAATTGTTTCAACGCTTCAACAAATAAATCTTCTGGAAACAAAGGCATTCCCATTCGATCTGCACTAAAATTCATTCGTTTAGCATTTTGGTCTGGACGAAACAATAAGGGTGTTCCGTCTTGTCCTTTTGTCGCTTTCATCCCTTCAAAAATAGCCTGTCCATAATGCAAAGCCATAGCTGCTGGATGTGTTGGGATTAAGGCCAAAGGTTCAATTCTAGGATTTTGCCATTCGCCATTCTCATAATCACAAATAAACATATGATCAGAGAAATTGAATCCCATAGTGACATTGTTTAAATCAATTTGGTTGACTTTTGATTGGGTAACTTTTGTTATTTTTATGTTGTAAGACATTGTATGTTATATTGTTGTATTTGTATCAAATTGTTCTAAATAATCTCCCACTTTTCTTAGGAATGATCCTCCTAAAAATCCATCAACAACCCTATGGTCAAAAGATAGCGAAAGATACATCATGCTTCTGATGGCTATTTCATCACCTTTTTCTGTAGTGATAACTTCTGGACGTTTTTTGATGATTCCCAATGCTAAAATGGCTACTTCTGGTTGGTTGATGATTGGTGTACCCATTAAACTTCCAAAAGTTCCCACGTTTGAAATGGTGAATGTACTTCCTTGAATTTGTTCGGGTTTTAATTTGTTATTTCTTGAAGCTTCTGCTAGTTGATTTACATCTTTTGCTAATGCTAGAATATCTTTTTCATTGGCATTTCTAACTACTGGAACAATTAAATTTCCTGATGGTAAAGCGGTTGCCATTCCAATATTAATGTCCTTATGTACATAAATCTTTTTCTCATCCACAGAAACATTAATCAACGGAAAATCTTCAATGGCTTTCGCAACAGCTTGAACAAAAATGGGTGTAAAGGTTAGTTTTTCGTTATATTTTTCTTGAAATTTATCTTTATTCTCATTTCTCCAATCCACCAAATTAGTAACATCTACCTCGATATAAGATGTCACGTGTGGCGAAGTTTGTTTGGAATAGACCATATGATCCGCAATCATTTTGCGCATTCGGTCCATTTCTACGATTCGGTCTTTTCCTTCTACGTAATTGATTTTAGGTTTAGGAAAGGTTGTAGGTTGTGGATGGTAGTTTGTAGGTTGAGGAATACTTTTTAAAGGATATCTTCTGTTTTTTAAATAGTTGAAAACATCACTTTTTTGAATTCGACCATCTGTTCCTGAACCTGGAATGCTTTGTACTTCTTCTAACGAAAGATTTTCTTTTTGAGCAATGCTCACAATCAGAGGTGAAAGAAAGGCATCAGGATTACTTTTTAACTGTTTAAATTCAGTATTCGATTGCTTCGCAATTTCTGGTTGAGTTTCAACTTTAGTGCTAACAACTTCTTGTTTTACTCTTTTAGCTTCTTGCTTCCCATCAGCATCTATCAGAGCTAGTACTGTTCCAACAGCCACTACATCGTCTCTTTGAAAACGAATTTCAGTAATTGTTCCTGAAACTGGTGAAGGTACTTCGCTATCGACTTTATCCGTTGCGACTTCTAAAATTGTTTCTTCTGCTTCGACAAAATCTCCCACGTTTTTCAACCAAGAAATTATTGTTGCTTCGGATATACTTTCACCCATTTTGGGCATTTTGAATTCTATTGTCATTTTATTTGAGATGAAAGAAAAAAGAATATAGAAAATAAACTTCTGAATCGGTCTATATTCTTTTCTCTATTTTCTATTTTCTTTTAATTTAAATTCTTCTAATGTTTTATAAAACGCTTCTTGCGTTGGACGATTGGCTGGAATTTCTCTTAGTGGTTCAACGGCTTTTAAACTTTCATAACATTCTGATGACAATTTTTGATAAAGAGCTGTTCCTTTAGTTTTCCAATCAATCATTTCGTCTGAAACGTCTTTTATAATTGTTGCTGGATTTCCAACCACCATTTTACGATTTGGGATTTGCATTCCCGCCTTTACGAAAGCTAAGGCTCCAATAATACACTCATCTCCAACATTTACATCATCCATGATTACTGCGTTCATTCCGACCAAACAATTTCTACCAATATTTGCTCCATGAATAATGGCTCCGTGACCAATATGTGCTCCTGCTTTTAAAAGCATTGATTTTCCTGGAAACATATGAATGGTACAATTTTCCTGAACGTTGCAACCGTCTTCAATGATGATTTCGCCCCAATCGCCACGAATGGCTGCACCTGGACCAACATATACGTTTTTTCCAATAATGACATTACCCGTAACAGCTGCTTGCGGATGAATGAAACTACTTTCGTGTATAACTGGGATGAACCCTTTGAATTCGTATATCATTTTTTAGTGATTAGCTATTTAAACTTCTTTAACGTTTCTTTTGTAAAATCGGATAAAACTAATCTTCCACTGATGGCTGCTCTTTCGGCTAGAAGGTTGTCCCAATCTTCTGTTCCTTTCCAGAATACTTTTTTCATTTCTTGCATCGCTTCTGGATTGTAAGTGCATAAATGTTCTGCGAATTTTTGAGTTTCTGCATCTAATTCTTCTATGCTTTCGTACACATTTGCAAATAATCCTTTTTGTTTTGCCCAAGATGCTTCGTAAAACGTATTGGCATCAATGGCTATTTGTGACATGGCAGAAACACCCATTTTCCTTTCGATGGCTGGTGCCACTACGAATGGTCCGATTCCAACGTTTAATTCTGATAATTTAATGGCTGCAAATTTGGTTGCCATACAATAATCCGTTGCTGCTGCTATTCCAACTCCACCACCAACGGTTTTTCCTTGAATTCTTCCGATGATGAATTTTGGACATTTACGCATCGCATTGATTACGTTTGCAAATCCTGAAAAGAATACTTTTCCTGTTGCTGCATCGTTGATGGAAATTAGTTCTTTAAAACTGGCTCCTGCACAAAAAGTTCTATCGCCTCCACTTTTTAGAATTATGACTTTTACTTCGTTGTTGTTTCCAACTTCTGTTATGGTGTTGGCTAATTTGGCTAATATATCACTTGGTAATGAGTTGTGTTCTGGATGAAAGAACTCGATGGTGGCGATGTTGTTTTTTATTTCGTGTTTTACGTATGCTTGTGACATGTTTTTAATTTTAACCGCAAAGTGCGCAAGGTTTTACGCAAGGTTCGCAATGATTTTTATTTCTCGCAAAGACGCTAAGGTGCAAAGCTTATGTTGTTAATTATTTATATTTTCTTTTTACTCTAAATCCCTAGCCCAGATTGGAACGGCATCCTTTTCTTTTTTTCTTTAAAAAAGAAAAGATACAGTGGAAAGCTGGAAATAGCTTCTAATTATTTTATATCAAATCGAATTGTTCGAAGTGATGGTTTAAATGTTTTCTTTCTAATAGATATGATGCGTATCTGTTCATTTCTCCGAAAACCATGTTTTTAACTTTTGCTTCTGGGTTTTCTTTGAAATAGGTTTTGTAGGCTTGTCTGGCTTCGAAAAACTTGGCTTTTGCTGTTTCAAAATCGGGATGAACTAATGCTTCTACTTCTCCTTTTTTCATGGTTGGAAACGAAGTTCCCACTGGGAATTTATCGTAATTGTATAATGAATTGTGTACTTTATCTAGAATTTTTTCGGGTGTTGCAACTTCAAAATCTTGAATTTCACCTGACATGATTCTGTAACCGTGCTCTAAATGTTCCAACAAATGTTGAGGCGTTAAAATGCCCCATTTTGGTTTGGTGTTTTCTGTCAATTTGTTGAGGCATTCTTCGATTTTCTCGTCAGTCATTTCCACAAATGTTTCTTGTTTTTTCTGCACCATTGTTAAGATAGTTGCAACAGCTACTAATTCGTCTTCTGCATCAAAAACTTCTACAAACCATTTTACAATGCCGCTTGGATGTTCGGCTGAAGCGACATCTCTATCTACTTTTTGTTTGCATGTTAAACGTACATAAACTGTATCGTTGTGGTATAATGGACGTAGAAAACGACATTCTTCTAATCCGTAATTTGCGGCAACCGGTCCTTTGTTTGGATAAACGAATAAACCTGCTGCGGCAGAAATGATAAAATACCCGTGAGCTGTTCGTTTTTCAAAAATACTTCCGTCCAATGATGTAATATCTGTATGAGCGTAGAAATGATCCCAAGTTAAATTGGCAAAATTGATGATATCTGTATCGGTAAACGTACGTTTATGTGTTTTCAACGACATTCCTGGTTGGATATCTTCCCAATGGTATTTGAAAGGATGTTCTGGTGCTTCTTTATATTTGGCATTGGCTTGATAGATGCCTGTGATTTCTGTAATGGTGGTTGGTGAACCTTGAATTGCGCAACGTTGCATGTAATGTTTGATGCCTCGAACGCCACCCATTTCTTCTCCACCACCAGCACGACCTGGACCACCGTGAACTAACATTGGTAATGGTGAACCGTGACCTGTACTTTGTTTTGCCATTTCGCGATTTCCGACTAAAATTCGACCGTGATGCGATGCTGCTCCGATTACATAATCTCTAGCAATAGCATCATCATAAGTAAAAATTGAAGAAACTAATGAACCTTTACCCATTTGAGATAAAGTGATAGCATCCTCTAAAGTCTTGTAAGGCATAATCGTTGAAACTGGTCCGAAGGCTTCTATTTCGTGACAAGCTGTATTTGTAAACGGTTTATTTTCACGTAGTAGAATTGGTTTCAAGAATGAACCTTTTTTTGCATCTGCTCCGATGGTTTGCACCTCATCAAAGTTTCCGTAAACCATTTCGGCTGTTTGAGCGATTTTGTTGACTTGGGTTTTTACACTTTCGACTTGGGTTTTGTTGACCAAAGCTCCCATTCGAACTTCTTTTACTCTTGGATCACCGATTGTGACTTTATCTAATTGTGATGAAAGTGCTTTTTGAACCTCATCTATTAATTCTTCTGGAACGATTATTCTTCGGATGGCTGTACATTTTTGTCCTACTTTTACGGTCATTTCGTTTTTAACTTCTCTCACGAATAAATCAAATTCGGGTGTTCCTGGAACGGCATCTTTTCCTAAAATTGAGCAGTTTAAAGAATCAGCTTCCATAGTGAATGGTACAGATTCTTCGATTAATCTTGGATGATTTTTTAGTAATTTTCCTGTATGGGCTGAACCTGTAAACGTTACCACATCTTGCGAATTGACTGTATCTAAGATGGATTTTGTCATGCCGCTTAATAACTGTAAAGCTCCTTCTGGTACTATTTTTGAAGCGATGATTTCTCTTACAACTGCTTCCGTTAAGAAAGCGGTTTGAGGAGCTGGTAACACTACAGCTGGCATTCCAGCCATCCAATTGACAGCACATTTTTCTAACATTCCCCAAACTGGGAAATTGAATGCGTTGATGTGAACCGCAACACCTTGTTTTGGTACCAGAATATGATGGGCCATAAAACGACCCCCTTTTGACAAATCAATTGGATCACCTTCTACATGAAACGGTTGATTTGGGAATAATTTTCGTAAAGATGCATTGGCAAACAGATTTCCAAATCCACCTTCGATGTCAATCCAACTGTCAACTCGAGTTGCTCCTGTTCGGTAACTTAATTCGTAAAAAACTTCTTTCTTTTTGGTAAGATACAAGGCTAATGATTTTAGCATATTACCTCTTTCTTGGAAGGTCATTTTACGTAGTTTTTCACCACCTTTTGTTCTTCCGTATGCTAAAACGTTTGGAATATCTAATCCATCGGTTGTAGTGAATCCGATTATTTCTCCGGTTATGGCATCGAACATTGGAGTTCCTTCTCCTTGTCCTTCTACCCAGTTTCCGTTTATGTAGTTTTGTAGTTTCATATTTGTTACCTAAATATCATTCCTATGGAACTTTTTAATAATTTTGAAATCAAAAATTGTCCATTTTTAATCTTTAATTAATTTTTTTATCCGATGGCTGAAGCCAACGGCTATTCAGCTACGCGTTCGATAATTGCTGCGTACCCTTGTCCAACTCCGATACACATGGTTATTAATGCATATCTTTTTTGAGTTAGTTGTAATTCTAATGCTGCTGAGTAGGCAATTCTTGCTCCAGTTACTCCTAATGGATGTCCGATTGCTATGGAACCACCGTTTGGATTTACTCTTGCGTCATCGTCTTTTAAACCTAATTCGCGTAAGCAAGCTATACTTTGTGAAGCAAAGGCTTCGTTTAATTCTATGATGTCGATTTGGTCTAAAGTTAAGTTGGCTTTTGCTAAAGCTTTTTTAGTGGCTTCCACTGGACCAATTCCCATTATTCTTGGTTCTACTCCAACTACTGCTGAACTTACTATTCGAGCAATTGGTTTCAGCTTATATTTTTCTACAGCTTCCGCTGATGCGATAATTGTTGCAGCTGCACCATCATTTAATCCTGATGAGTTTCCTGCTGTTACGCTGCCATCTTTTTTGAAAGCTGGACGTAATTTTCCTAATACTTCTAGTGATGAATTTGGTTTGATGAATTCGTCTTTTGCAAAAACTATTGGATCACCTTTTCTTTGTGGAATTTCAACTGGTACGATTTCTTTGGCTAAACGACCTGAATTTTGAGCAGCTGTAGCTTTCATTTGGCTGTTCAGTGCAAATTTATCTTGGTCTTCTCTTGAAATAGAATATTTTTCTACCAAATTTTCGGCAGTTTCTCCCATTCCGTCTGTTCCGAACATATTGTGCATTTTTGGATTTACAAAACGCCATCCGAAACTTGAATCATACATTTTTGAATCGGTTCCATAAGCAGAAGATGGTTTTGAAACTACTAATGGTCCACGTGTCATGTTTTCGATTCCACCAGCAATAAAAACGTGTCCATCACCTGCTTTTATAGCACGATTAGCATGAATAATGGCTGATAATCCTGAACTACATAAGCGATTAACTGTTTCTCCAGGAACTGTGTATGGTAAACCTGCTAGTAACAAAGACATTCTAGCCACATTACGATTGTCTTCTCCAGCTTGATTGGCACAACCCATGATGACATCGTCGTAGGCTTCTTTTGGTATATTTGGATTATTTTCAACTACAGTTTTGATTACCAATGCACCCAAATCATCTGGACGAACTGATGCTAAACTTCCTTGATAACTTCCTATTGGAGTTCGAACTCCGTCTATGATATATGATTCCATGTTATTATAATTTAACCCTATCAGGGTTTAAAACCCTGATAGGGTATACTTTATTTATTCTTCCCAATCTTTTTGAGTGCGATATACAACTCCCTTGAAAAGAGCGACTAATTCTTCGTTTCTTTTCACTTCGATTATATTGAATCCTAATTTATTGTTTACTTTTTCTATCACAGATTCTGCCACTAAATAATCTCCTTCATTAACTGCTTCTATGTGATTGATTGATGTTTCAATGGAAACTGCAAATTTTCCATGTGTGTTGGCTGCGAATCCGAAGGCTGTGTCGGCTAATGAATAGGTGATTCCTCCGTGAGCTTTTTGCATGCTGTTTAGCATTTCTGGACGAACTTTCATGGCTACTTTGCAACGACCGATTTCACATTCTAAAATCTCGATACCTAACCATTGGCTGTAGGCATCTTGAGAAAGCATTTTGTATGGTATTTTTGTTCCTTCCATTTTTTTGTTTTTAACCGCAAAGAGCGCAAGGATTTACGCAATGTTCGCTAAGTTTATTTTTAGAAAAAAGTTTTATTCTCTTTGTTCATTCGACGTAAAATTGGACTACATCTGTATCTGTCTTCGTAGTATTCGTTGTATAATTCGTCTAATTTTTCAACACACCAATTGATTCCTTTTTCGTCTGCCCAAGCTAATAATCCTTTTGGATAATTTACTCCTTTGGTCATGGCATTGTCTATATCTTTTGCTGAAGCAATGTTTAAAAATAAAGCATCTGCTGCTTCGTTGATTAACATTACTAAAACTCTATCGAATATTTGTTGTGCTTTTGCTTTATCTTCTTTTGGATTTGGTAATTCTTTACTGTAATCATAAAAACCTCTTCCTGATTTTCTTCCTAAATAACCTGCTTCGACTAAACGTTTTTGAGTTAAAGATGGTTTGTATCTAGGGTCAAAATAGAAGGCTGTGAAAACGGTTTCGGTTACTACGTAATTTACATCGTGTCCAATAAAATCCATTAGTTCGAATGGTCCCATTTTGAAACCACCGATTTCTTTTAAACTCCAATCGATGGTTGCCATATCTGCAAAACCTTCTTCTAGAATTCGTAAGCTTTCACTATAGAAAGGTCGAGCCACACGATTTACGATAAATCCAGGTGTATCTTTGGCTACAGCTACTACTTTTTTCCAATCTGAAATAGTTTGAACTGTTTTATTTAGAACTTCTTCACTGGTTTGAATCGCTGGAACAACTTCCACCAATTCCATTAATGGTGCTGGATTAAAAAAGTGAATTCCAATGACGCGTTCTGGTTTTTGGCAAGAAGCTGCAATGGAAGTTATGGATAATGAAGATGTATTGGATGCTAAAATGGTGTTTTCCGAGACTAATGTTTCTAGCTCTGAAAACACTTTTCGCTTGACTTCAAGGTTTTCAACTATGGCTTCGATTACTAAATCAGAATCGGATAAATCGTTTAATGTATTTACGTAAGAAATATTATTCTGAATTCGATTTTTCTCAGCTGCATCAATTTTTTGCTTTTCGATTAATCGATCTAAAACTTTTTCTAAACTAATTTTGCTTTTGATTAGAGCTTCATTGTTTAGGTCAAATAATTTTACTTGACAACTAGAAGTTGCAGCAACTTGTGCTATTCCACTTCCCATTGTTCCTGAACCAATTACTGATACTTTCATTCCTTATATATTTTTAACCGCAAAGAGCGCAAGGTTTTACGCAAAGTTCGCAAAGCTTTATTTTTTTATTAGTTTCCTTTAAATTCGGGTTTTCTTTTTTCTACGAAAGCGGTTACACCTTCTTTATAATCGTTTGATGAGCTGGCTTCAATTTGCAAATCGCTTTCTAAAGCTAATTGTTGTTCTAAATTATTTGTGAATGATTGGTTTAATAATCTTTTGGTTAACCCTAATGCTTTTGTTGGCATATTTGCTAAAGTAGTAGCTAATTTATTTACTTCTTCTTCAAAATTTTCAGGTGAAAATACTTTGTAAATCATTCCTAAATCCAAAGCTTCTTGTGCAGAAACTTTATCTCCCAACATCATTAAAGCTGTTGCTTTTTGGAAACCAATCAATCTTGGTAAAAAGAACGTTCCAGCGCTATCTGGCACTAATCCAATTTTACTGAAGGCTTGAATAAAACTTGCATTTTCAACGGCTAAAACAATATCACAAGCTAAAGCTATATTAGCTCCAGCTCCAGCTGCAACTCCATTTACAGCTGCAATTACTGGTTTTTCAATGGTTCTAATTTTTTGGATGATTGGATTGTAATGTTCTTCTAGAATTTTTCTGAAACCTGGATTTAAATCTGGATCAGTTACTTCTTTTAAATCTTGTCCAGCACAAAATGCTTTTCCGTTTCCAGAAATTACGATGGCTCTTACATTTGAATCATTAACACAATTATCTAGTTTTTCTTGCATAGACAATGCCATTTCGCGATTGAAACTATTGAAAACGTCTGGACGATTCAATGTTATAAATGCTATTTTATTTTCAATTTTTAAAAGAATTGAACTCATAATTTTATAATTAAAACCTACAAGGTTTTGGAAACCTTGCAGGTTATTTTAAACATTTGAAGTAGTCGAATGGTTCTAAACAATCTTCGCATTGAAAAAATGCTTTGCATGCTGTTGAGCCAAATTGACTAACTAATTTTGTGTTTAATGACCCACATTGTGGACACTTGACTACTTTTTTATTTCCTAGAAGTGCTTCCTTATCAGCTGTTTCAGATAATGGAGCAGCAATTCCGTATTTTTCTAATGCTTTTCTGCCTTTTGGAGTAATCCAATCGGTTGTCCAAGCTGGTGATAATATTAATTCGACTTTGGCTTTGTATCCTTTGTCTTTTAATGCTTTGATAATATCTTCTCCAATGACGTCCATAGCTGGACAACCACTGTAGGTTGGTGTAATTTGTACCTCAACAATATCACCAACTATTTTTGCAGAACGCACAACTCCCATTTCCATAATCGATAAGACTGGAATTTCTGGGTCAGAAACTGTTTCGAGTATTTCGAATAGTTTTTGGTCGATATGTTGTGTTGTTTCTGTCATAATTTAACCGCAAAGAGTGTAAAGGTTTACGCTAAGTTTACAAAACTTTTTTTGTGGAACACGGATAACACAGATTTAACTGATTTTCACGGATTCCTTATTTTGTTTTTTAGTAAGATTCTGAAACAAGTTCAGAATGACAAATTATCGTTTTACCAATTCATATTTGGATAAGCCAATTGCATGTATTGCATTTGTGCTAGAAGATACCCCATATGCTCGCTATGTATTCCTTGTTTTCCTCCTTTTTGGAAATATTTTATATCTGGAGTTTGAATGGTTGCTTCTTCTAAAATTTCGTTTACTTTTTTGTAAAATGATTCTTTTAGCAAAGTAACATCTACTCCAATTCCTTCTGAAATCATGGCTTTATCAGCATCAGTTGTATGAAATAATTCATCTGTGAATTCCCATAAATCATTAACTGCTGTTTGAATTCTGTTGTGACTTTCTTCTGTTCCGTCTCCTAAACGTTTCATCCAATCTGATGAAAAACGGGTATGATACGAAACTTCTTTGATGCTTTTTTTGGCAATGGCAGCTAAAGTTTCGTCTTTACTGCTTTGTAATTCTGAAAGCAAAAGCAAGTGATAGATATCAAACAAGAATTGTCTTGTAATGGAATAAGCAAAATCGCGATTTGGCTGTTCTACTAAAAGGACGTTTTTATATTCACGTTCTTTTCTTAGGAAAGCGATTGTGTCTTCCGTTACATCTTCACCTTGTAAACTTGCAGCGTATTGAAAATAACTTCTAACTTGACCGAATAAGTCAAGAGAAATATTTGTCATGGCAATATCTGTTTCAAGACTTGGTCCGTGTCCACAAAGTTCACCTAGACGTTGTCCTAAAATCAGTGCGTTGTCTGCAATTCCGTAGATGTATTGGATTAAATTGTTGTTCATAATTTGTTATTTCTCGCAAAGACGCAGAGTCGTAAAGACAATTTTACCGCAAATTCGCAAATTATATTAAAAACCTACAAAGATTTGGAAACCTTTAAGGTTGTTACATGTGTCTTAATTCGTCAGGTAATTCATAAAAAGTAGGATGACGATATGCTTTGTCTTTTGCGGGTTCAAAAAGTTCATCACTGTCATCTGGATTTGAAGCTGTGATTTGTGCTGATGGAACTACCCAAATACTTACACCTTCATTTCTTCTGGTGTAAACATCACGAGCATTTTCTAATGCCATAGTTGCATCACTTGCGTGAAGCGAACCACAATGACGGTGTTCTAACCCGTTTTTACTTCTTATAAATACTTCCCAAAGAGGCCAGTTTTTCATAGTGTTCAGTGTTTGGTGTTTAGTGTTCAGTTATACATAATCAGCATAAACTGCCAACTATTTACTGAGCACTGAGCACTTATTTTATATTGCTTGTTTTACTACTTTATTTTCTTGTTTTTCTGCGTAAGCCATGGCTGCATCTCGAACCCATTTTCCTTTTTCCCAAGCATTTACTCTTGCTGAAATACGTTCTTTGTTACATGGTCCGTGTCCTTTTACTACTTGCCAGAATTCATCCCAGTTCATTGCTCCGAAATCATAGGATTGTTTTTCTTCGTTCCATTTTAAATCTGGATCTGGGATTGTTAAACCAATCATGTGTGCTTGTGGAACGGTTTGGTCTATGAATTGTTGACGAAGTTCGTCGTTACTTTTTCTTTTTAATTTCCATTTCATCGATTGTTCTGTGTGAACCGATTCAGCATCTAAAGGTCCAAGCATCATCAAAGCTGGCCACCACCAACGGTTTAACGCGTCTTGTGCCATTTCTTTTTGTTCTGGAGTTCCTTCAGCTAAAGTCATCATGATTTGGAATCCTTGTCTTTGGTGGAAACTTTCTTCTTTACATACACGAACCATTGCTCTTGCATATGGCCCATATGAAGTAGAGCATAAAGGTACTTGGTTGATGATGGCTGCACCATCCACTAACCAACCAATTGCTCCCATATCTGCCCAAGTTAAGGTTGGATAATTGAAAATACTGGAATATTTTGCTTTTCCTGAATGCAATTGTTCATATAATTCTTCACGAGAAACTCCTAGTGTTTCGCAAGCAGAATATAAGTATAAACCATGACCTGCTTCGTCTTGAATTTTTGCTAATAGAGCTACTTTTCGCTTTAAAGATGGCGCACGAGTTATCCAATTTCCTTCGGGTAACATTCCTACTATTTCAGAATGTGCGTGTTGGGAAATTTGACGAATGTGTGTTTGACGGTATTTTTCCGGCATCCAATCTTTGGGTTCGATTTTTTCGTCGCGTGCAATTTTTGCATCGAACATTTCTTCTAGGTTTTTTACTTCTTTTTCTGACATAACTTATTTATTAGTATTCAGTGTTCAGTTTTTAGTGTTCAGTTAGAATACTTTAAAAAGAACTTTTATTTTGTTCAATACATTTCTCAAGTAGCCCTGATTACTTCACTAAACTTTTATTTTAATTGGAGTTCAGTGAACTTCGTTTGGAGCAAGTATCCTTTTTTGCAAAAAAAGATACTGTGGAAAGCAGGAAAATGGATTACTAAAATGCCCGAACCATTTGCTCCAAAAGATTTATTTAATTGTTGGTTAACGATTGTTGATTTTAGATTTTTGTTCATCAATCAAAATTCGTTAGTCTTGAATCGTTAATCTTATACTCCGAAATCTACTACTACTTTATCAGTTGTTGGTACAGCTTGACAGCTTAATACCAATCCTTTGGCTACTTCGTGTGCGTCTAATGCATAATTTATTTTCATTTCTACTTCGCCTTCTACTACCATACATTTGCATGTGCTGCAAACGCCACCTTTGCATGCGAAAGGTAAATCGGCTCCAGCGGCTAATGCTCCATCGAGAATATTGTCATAAGAATCTTCCATCACGAAATGGAATTCTTTTCCGCCATCGATTATGGTTACGTCGGTTCCGTTGACTTTGTGTTCTACTATTTTTTGTATTCTTTTTTTATCTTCTTCGGAAATTCCTGACGTGAATAATTCGTAATGAATTTTTTCTTTGTCTAAACCTGCAGCATTTAATTCATCGCGCAATAGGAAAATCATATCTTCTGGTCCACAAATAAAACAATCGTCAACTGAAGGAATATCGATTATTTTATTGGTAAGAACTTGTATTTTTTCTTTGGTAAATCTCCCATTAAATAATTCTGAAAAACGGTGCTCTTTGGTTAGGAAATGAAAGATTTCAAAACGACCAAAGTATCTGTTTTTCAATTGTTCAATTTCTTCTTTAAAGATAATTGATTTTACACTTCTATTCAAATAAAACAGTTTAAATGTGCTATTTGGTTCTTGTGCCAAGTGTGTTTTTATAATGGAAAGAATGGGTGTAATGCCACTTCCTGCTGCAAAAGCGATATAATTTTTGGCGATTTCGGGATTAACTTCTACATTAAATTTCCCGCTTGGTGCCATGATTTCTAAAAAATCTCCTTTTTTTAGGGTATCATTTACAAAGCTTGAAAACAAACCACCATTTATTTTTTTTACGGCAACTTGCCATTTATTCTCTATTGGACTTGAACATAATGAATAAGAACGACGAATATCTTGTCCATCAATCATTGTCTTTAAGGTTAAATGCTGTCCTTGTTTGTATTGAAATTCAGTGGTTAATACTTCTGGAATTTGAAATGTAAGTACAGTACAATCTCTTGTTTCTTTGTGAATATCTTGGACTTGTATGTTATGAAATTTCGCCATTAATTTTTTTCGATTACTTTAAAACTAACACTTGTTAGTTTGCTATGCAAATTTAGTGAAAAATATTTAATGTTACGAAAACGTTGTATTTTTTTAACTTTTGTTGTAAAGATTTTGTAAAGAAGGTTTTAAGATAGAATATCTGTTGTGATTTATTGATTTACGATTCCTTTTAACAAGACTTCCTTCATGTTTCTTTTTAGCATTGTTTCTGTAAAGTCTTTTTTCTTCCCATACCATAAATAGAGTGTTCGCAGTGTAGAAAGCATGGAAAATATAATAATTTCTGAATTTAAATTCTTGATTTCATTTGAAGCGATTCCGGCTTTGATGATGTTTCTAAAATTTTCTTCATAATCTTCTCTCATCTTAACAAAATAAGTTAATTCTTCATCAGTCAAGTGCATCCAGTCGTTATTTAGACAGGCCAAGGCATCTGGATTTCGAATGGTAATATCGATATGTAATTGGATTACTTTTTCTAATTTTTGAATTGTTGTGATTTCTGAAACGACAATTTCGTTAATTGTGTTGGTAAATTCTTCTGCAATTTCAATAATTATCAATACTAAAATCTCCTGTTTGGATTTGATGTGATTGTATAAGCTTGCTGCTTTTATATCAAGTGCTTGTGCAATATCTCTCATAGTTACAGCACTATAGCCTTTTTCTTTGAAAAGTTTGGCCGCACAATTTATGATTTCTGTTTTTCTGTCTATGGGTTTCATCTTTTCAAAAATAGTAAAATGAATTGATTGTAGTAACATTTGTTACAAAAGTATGTTTGGTAAGTTGTAATTTTGTCTTTTGATTTTAATTTTAAGTGCAATTAAATTAATAAAAATGGGATTATTAGATTTATTAGGCTTTGGGAACAAAGCAAATGAAATTCAGGAATATGTTGCAAAAGGTGCAGTAATTTTGGATGTTAGGACTATTGAGGAATTTAGAGAAGGACACATTGAAGGTTCAAAAAATATTGCTTTACAAGTGTTGAATGGCAAAATTGCTGAAATCAAGAAATGGAATAAACCAGTGATTGCTTGTTGTAGGTCTGGAATGCGAAGTGGTCAGGCTACATCAATTTTAAAGCAAAATGGTATTGATTGCATTAATGGTGGTGGATGGACTAGCTTACAAAGTAAATTATAGAATCTAATTATGAGTTTAGATGTTGAAAAGAATTCTGCATGACAAAGTTTTAATTTTACAGTTTCAATTCTAAGTCGTTCTCTTTTTCAATTACATTTCCTTTGTATTTTAATGTCCAACCCATTGAATTGGTTAGCACTAACATTTTTGATAATTCGGATAACAATCGATTTTTAGCATTTGATTTTAAGGTAGATTTTTCAATTTTCTTGGCTAAGTTTTCTCTAGCTATTTTATTGATTTTATTGTAGTCTTCACCTGTAAATTCGTTAAAAGTTGAAGATTCAGTGTCATAATATTTGAAATCTGGACTGATTTTGATTTCTTCTTTTGGAATATTTGTTATGGTAAGAATTTTGTTTTCTACATCAATATCATATTTCACTTGACTCAAATCAAAACCGACTGTAACATCTGCATTTATGACTACTATGGCCTTTTTGTCGAAGCTTAAGCCTGGAATATATGTCTCTTGTTTGTTTTTATAGGTTAAAACTTCAGCAAAATGTCCTTCTGTAACCACTAATTTTCCAACATTTTTTATTTGTTGTTGGATGAGATTGGTATCATATTCAATAGTAGAAGAATTGTTTGATTTTGTAAAAAAATTAAATATCCAGAAAAGTAAAAAGGCTACGATAATTACAAGAATCCATTTTCTGATTTCTGATAACTTGTTGAAAAAACCAAGATTGTTTGAGTTATTATTCTCCATTTATAGTAATTTGATACGAAGATAGGAAAAACTCGTTATATCAAATTATTTCTTTTGGCTTTTTGAACGGCTTCTAATTTGGAATGCACCTGTAATTTAGTATAAATATTTTCAATGTGCTTTCGAACAGTAGAAGGTGATAAGAAAAGATTTTCTGCGATAATGGTGTAACTTAATCCTTGTGCTAATTGTTCTAAAACATCAATTTCTCTTGCTGTAAGTTCAATTTTCTCTTTTTCTATTTCAGAAGTGAAATCAAAAGGATTTCGAAGCAGTTTCAAAGTTTTTAATGCAATTGAAGGATTCATAGCTGCACCACCATTCATGGTTTCTACAATTCCATTAAAAAGTGTGTGAGGATTTACATCTTTCAACAAATAGCCGTCTGCACCTGCTTTTATAGCATTAAAAATATTTTCATCATTATCAAAAACGGTTAACATGATGATTTTAATATGAGGATATTTTTTCTTTACCACTAGAGTGGCTTCAATTCCATTTAGAACTGGCATTTCAATATCCATTAAAAGCACGTCAATGTTATGATTGTTTTCTAATTTATTCAACAAATCTTGACCATCAGCAGCTGAGAACTTAATTTGGATTTCTTCAAAAAAAGAGAGTTTTTCCTTGATGGAAGCAATTAAAAAGCTATTGTCGTCTATGATGGCTATTTTCATATGTAAATATTTATTGTTTCTCAATGGTCATATGGTATCGCTTTATTTTCATTGGGGTTTATCTCACAATTATTTTTATTTTCATCGGAGTTCGATGATTTTCAATTATTTGTAACAAACTTGTCGTTGATAGCGATTTCATATTTTAATTGGTTTGGTTTGAAATAATTTCTAACAACTGAACTTGTTTACTAAGGATGTCTAATTTAAAATTAGTGTTGAAATCAAACTTAGCTTTTTCGGATAGTTCTTGTTTTCTCTGATTTTCAATAGCTAATTGCATTTGTAAAGAATTGGCAACATTATTATGCATCGACACACTTTTCTTTTGCTTGTTTAAATGCAGTTTGATTATGACTGCTATAAAAATACTAAAAAATATTAAGATGCTCATTTCTACACTTTTATTTTTGGAAATTACTTACAAAAGTATGTTGAATTTTCAAGGTTTTAAATACGACAATTGCCTTATGTTTTTGGAACTTCTACTATAACTTGTGTTCCATTTTGATTGACAAATTCAATAGTTGCATTAATTTCTTTGGCTCTTTTCACTAAAGAATTTATCCCATTTCCCTTTACAATTGCTTTATAGTTAAATCCGTTTCCATTGTCAGTAATAATTATTTTGAAATTATCTAATTTAACATCAATTGCAACTGAAATATAGGTTGCCTTTGCGTGTTTTATAGCATTATTTACCGCTTCTTGGATTATCCTATAAAGGGTAATTCCAGTTTTAGAATCCAGCTTTATTTTCACATGTTCACTTGGATAAGCAAATTCAAACTGAATACCTTGTAAAGAGATTTTTGCATTTTCAATGAAATTAGCTGTTCTTCCTTTTAAGTCTTCAAAAGTGATTTCTTCTTTGTTCATAGCCCAAATGGAATCGCGAAGTTCTGTTATAGTTTTTCTAGTAAAACTACTTATAGAATCGTATCTCTTGTTAAAGTCTTCTTTAGACAAATCAAAAAACTTCAAATTATCAATAGAGGAAATTATAAATGTTAATTGAGAACCTATGTTATCATGCAATTCTCTTGAAATTTCCAACCTTTGTACTTGCAATTTATTTTGAGTTTCAATTTTGGACAAAGCTTGCCGTAATTCATTTTCTTTTATTAATTGTTTGTTCTTTAATTTTTGTTGTTTATAAACCAAAAAGCCAATTAATCCGAGTAAAAAAGCTAATCCAAAAGCTCCATAAATGAGATAATTTTTACGTCTTATTTTATTTTCTTTTACTAAATTTTCATTTTTAGCTTGCACTAGTTCTAATTCTTTTTTCTCTGATTCGTATTTAGTTTCTAATTCCTGCAAGGCTTTTGCCGAAGATTCTTTAAATTTTTGAGTTGTTTTTTCATAAAATAGTTCATTGAAAAAAGATCCTTTTTCAGTATTTCCTATTTTATAATAAGCTTTTGCTAAGGTTTTAAAAACATTTACTTCGTAAACTTCACTATCGTTGTCTTTCTCAATTTCAGAAACACAAATTTCTCCATACGCTATAGCTTTTTCAGTTTGGTTTAATTTCAGGTACAATTCGGCAATTTCGCTTGTTATTTTGACTTTTGTTGCTGCATTAATTGGAATTTCACTTGGACGATTATAGGATTCTAAAAAAAGTTCCAAAGCTTTTTTAGGATTATTTTCTAGCGTATAAATTTGGGCTAGACCTTGTAAATTATTATAATATTGTGTTTTATCTTTTGATTCATTGGCTTTTATGATACCATTTTCAAAAGCCTTTTTTGATTCTTTTATTTTGTTTAATTCTTTGTAACAAATTCCTAAATTATTATAGGACGAAGCTTCTCCTTGACTATATTTTCTTTCGGAACGAATTTTTAATGCTTTTTTATGATACGGAATGGCTTTTTCAAACAATCCCATTTCTTGATAAATTAAACCAATGTTGTTTAAAGGAGCATCAATAAAGATTGATTTATTGTTTTTTACATTAACTTCAGCAAGTTTTTGTGCTTTAAAAAAATAGTTTAAGGCATCTTGAAATTTTCCTTTGTTCCAAGCATACATTCCTAAATTATTATAAGAATATTGTTCTTGAATTGGAAACTTGTTTTTTACACTATATGCTACTGCTTTTTCAAAATAAATTTTAGCAGAATCTGAAAATCCGTTGACATCAAAGTAAATTCCTTTATTGTTTAAAAAAGAATTGTATCCGTATTTTTGGTTAGTTTCTAGAGCATATTTTTCACTTAAATTAAGAATTTCAAGAGCTTTTTCTTTATCGCTAAAAATGTATTTCCAGGAAAGCTTATTGTAAGTATCTACTTTTATAGAATCATTTTTAGTAGTTTTTATGACATGGTTTAAGCTATCAATTTTATGGTTTTGTGAAAAAAACACATTAATAACAAGTAGAAATAAAAAGCAACTTTTTTTCATCTTAATTTTTTATCTAAAATAAGCATTTTTTGTAAGATTTAAACTTTAAAAATATTATTCTTTACATACCATTATAAAGAAATGGTGCCCAAAACTGAGGATGCATGTATCTTTCACCAAAATCACCATTAATGAATGCTCTTTTAATTTGGTTTAAAGTTGTAGAAGCTTTTGCGTTTTCTTGAACTACTTTTTTGAATAAATTTTGCATGGTTAAAGCTGTTCCAGCATCATTTACTGGCCAAAGAGAAAGTAACGTAGCATTAGAACCTGCTACCAAAAAAGAAGAGTTTAATCCGTTAATTCCTTCTCCTCCATACAATTTTCCAACACCTGTATCACAAGCACTAAGTACTACCAAATCTGCATTTAAATTTAATTTTGCAATTTCTGGAGCTAATAAAAAGGTGTCTTCGTTTCCATCTCCACCATTAGGTTGTGAAAACATTACACCACTGAATTCTGGAATGATAGTTCCTGTGAAACCATGAGTAGAAATTAATAGGTTTTTGTATTGTTTAAGTTCACCAGTTGCATTGAGATTTTTAAAATTACTTTCGCTCATGCTTAATCCTGTAAAAACTTTTATGTCGTTTGAAAGCGTGCCTACAAACTGAACTTCTTTTAATGTTCCTTCTAAATAATTAGCACCTCCAAAACCTATGGCTTCTAGTTCAGGTTTGAAATTATAAATACCTTTATTTATTTTTTGACTTACAGCATCCGAAATTTTATAAAAGTCTTCAATACCACGAGCCGTTGGTTTTACATTTCCTGAAGGTTGGTACAATGCTCCACCAAAAGCAATAACTGATTTTCTATTTTCAGCATATTTTCTACTGGCAATGATTTTCCAGATGGTTGTATTTGGAATGTATTTTACATCATGTGTGCTTACAAAATATTGGTTTTTAGGTGATAAAAAAGCTTCGAAAGGTAGATAATGAAGTTCATCAGCTGCACTAATAATTACTTTTGGATGACTTACCAAAATATCTTGAATGGGTCGTAAGGTTAAATTATACCAAAAATGCAGAAAATCGTTTTGCACATTTTGAAGTTGTGGATTAGCTTCTTTTAAAAGCTGTCTGGTCCATTCAATTAACATTACAAAATCTTCTTTTTTATAAGCGGCTTGTTTGGTAGCATAGCGAACTAGTTCGCCATCTTTGTAATCAACTTGTAAATCACTTAAATATGGATTGATGTTGGATGGAATTTTTTTGGCTTTATTGGTATATGCTTTTTTCAAGCGAAGCAATTCATCAATAGGATAATTGTATCTGATTTCGGCCTTATCTTTAGTAATCACACTCATGATAATTTCTCCTGGTTGACCAATAGAATAATTGATCAATACCTCATCATTTTGCAACAATTGTTGTGCATCGCTTATAGAAGCTAAAGGTATATTTTTATTCAATTGTTCTTTCAAATAAGCACTTCTACTTTGTTCTTGTGTTGAAAATAATTTTGCAACATCTTTGGTGTATTGACAACTCATGATCATACCTGCATACACACCTTCAATAGTATTCATATATTCTAACTTCTGTTTGGCTGTTAGATTCTCTTTTACTTTATCTGCTAAAGCAATACTTTTTTCGAATTGTGAAATGGCATTTTTATAATCTTTTTGGTTGTAATAGAGAAATCCTAAATTATTGTATAAGTTTTGTGCTCCTGCAAAATTATTTTCTTTCAAGCTGTAGGCAACTGCTTCTTCAGTTAATTTTTTAGCTTCATCATGTAAGTCTTGTTTTGCTTTTATAATGACTAAATTTCCCGTGATATCATTTAATAAATTGGCATCGTTTATTTTTTTAGCCAAATTATATGCTTTGGTCAAGTAAGTTCCTGCTTTAGCTCTTTCGGCTTGAGAACCATCAAAAACATGATATACACCAATAGAATTGAACGCTTCTGCCTTAAAATAATCATTGTTTATTTTGGCTGCGGTTTGTTCTAATTGGTAAGCAGTTTGTAATTTTTCCTGTTGCTTGTTTTCCATTTTAGCCAACACTTGAATTTTGTGCAATTGCATATTCGCTAGAGCTACTGTAGGATAAGGTAACTTGAGTTTTTCAATTAATCCATCATTAATCGTAACTAGTGCTCCTGGTTTATTAAAAGAATTATTTTTGATTACTGATAAAAAATACAAAGCGTAACCTCTTTGGCTAACCAATGACGAATTATTTTTACTAATTTCTAAAAAATATTCAAATTGATTGATGCTTTCGGTCGTATTGCCACCATAATAAAACGTTACTGCTTTGAGTAAAGGCAACATCTTTTGAAACAAAGGATTAGCATTTCTTTGGCTGGAATAATACGCAAATAGAGCATCTAAATTGGCACATTTTTTCCCTTGCATAAGAATTCCATTTACACAATTGTCTAGTTCGATGGCTTTATTGATGTTTATAGAATTGTTTTGATAAAAAGCTAGCCATTCATTTTTTAATGGAGACAAATCTTTTTTTGTGAACGATTCAATCTTAACCATATCATCGATGGTTTCTTGAGCATTTTGAGACGTTGACAGCTGCAAAGCCCATTCTAAATTTTGAAGTGCTCCTTCTGAATTTCCATTCAAGAACTGAATATAGGATTGTGTTAAATAAGGAAATGGCATTAAAGGCTGAATATTTAAAGCTTGTGTAGAAGCTAATTGGGCAGCATTTAAATCACCTTTCAGAATTTGATAATACGAATGAAGATAATATCCTCCAAATTCATCCGAATAATTGATCATTAAGTTTTCACTTCCTTCCTTCATTTTTGCTAGATCATTAGATTTATATCCCTGTATATAAACATCATAATAAGCATTAAAACTTAGAGGTTGCGAAACCATTGTTCCTCCTAAAAATAACAGAAAAAGCACTAAAAAATTTTTCATTGGTAACAGTTTACATTGCTGTTTTTAAAACACCACCATCATAGAATCCTTTCTCAGTAATGTTTCCGTTTTTATCGATTACAAATCCAAGTCCTTCTCTATAATTATCATCCCACATGCCTACATATATATCTCCATTTTTGTAAGCGTAAATCCCAAAACCTTGTCTAACACTCATGCATTGACCGTAGTAAGACTCTCCAGTTTCCCAAACATGAATCATTGGAAAAGATTTGTATCCATACTTGAAATATCCGATAGCATAGCTGTTGTTTTCATATTTTTCCATGGTAAAACCACTGAATCCATCACCTTTTATTAATTGATATTTCCCTGGTGGTTTCACTTTAAAACCTCCTAAATCAATTTTATCATTCTTGTATTGCTCCTTTTTAGTTGGTTTACCACCTGTCATCGTAAAAGCAGGTCCATTTTTTAAACCATCTCTGTATGTAAACAATTCAATTTCATCCTTTTCTTTATACATATTGATGACTGTTCCATCAATTTTATGGTCTTTGTTATAGTTTTGGTAGGTTTTTGCACCACTTGAACTGATTACAAGATTAGGTCCAACGATTAAACTATCCAATCTAAATCCAAAAGAAACATCACCATTTTCATTGGTAAAACTTTCAAATGTTACAGTGCTCTTTTTTAAATCCTTTTTGGTTATTTGATTTTTAAAATTTTCCTGAGAAAATCCTGTTGAGCATATTACTAACAATAGTATTTTAGTTATTTTTTTCATGTTTTTAAGTTTTTAATATTAATTTGTTGCTCCTTTTTTATGAATTTTAGTGACTTCACCATTAGAAAATTCGGCTGCAAACGGAATGCTTTTTACAATGGCATAAGCTCTACCATGAAATTTTCCATCTTTCCAAAAGCCATAATAGTTGTCACCAGATTCTTTGTAGTACATATACCCATAGCCATCATTTCTTTGCGTTTCTGGATGAATATTTCCTAAATAAATATCACCATTATTATAATAGTAAGTGCCTTTTATCATTTTTAAGTTGGAAAACTCACCGATAAATTTATCGCCATTTGCATAAACATAAGCACCATATCCGTTGTCACAATCTCCATTCACGCATCCTCTTGTGAGGTTATTATTTTTATAATCAAGTTCCTTTACAAATTTTCCGTTTTCGTATGCATTTGCTTTTGTAACATTAGTAGATTTAACGTAAAATCTTCCTTTTCCGTGAATGAAACCGTTTACAAAACTTCCGTCATAACCGTTATCATTGGCATAAGTGTAAGAACCAAAACCGTGCATTTTATCATTTTTCCACTCACCCATATAAGCATCACCTATATCCCATAAATACATTCCAAAGCCACTTTTTTTACCATTTTCCCAGTAACCTTCATAGCTTCCTTGTGAGTATTTATATTTTCCCCAACCATTTTGACAATCACCTGTGCAATTTGAATTACTCACTGCAACTTGATTAGCTGTTTTAGGAACATATTCATAATAAACAGGTACGTTTTCTTTGTTAAAAGCTACAGTGTTGAGGGTTTTTAAATTTTCTAATGCTTTTTGTTGCATAGCTTCTGTAACTGTTTTATATCCTGAAGTTTTACCGTTTTCAAATGTTAAATATCGTACGTCTATTCTTTTTAACTGATTGAGTTGATTATTATAATTGGGAAAATATTGGTATTCATATTTTACAATCCAGTTTTGATTTTCGTCAAACTCATACAAATACAAAGTATACATATCTAGACTATTGTCATTGGGCTTGCCTTTTCTCATATCATAAATGCGAAGAGAAACTAACTTCGATTTTGGATCATAAGCATAATAGTAGATTCCGAAAGTGTCGTTATAATCTTGAATCAACAAGTTATCTTCGTTATACACTTCCGTTTTTAAATAACTTTTATTTGGAGTAACTATAGTTTTATTAGACAAATAGCTAAAATCTAACATCGTGTTATACTCTTCTTTATCAGCCTTAAAATAGATTGATTTGATAGTTCCATTAGAATTTTTCACAACTTCATTGGTTAAAGCCAAATAAGATTTAAAAGGAGTTTTAATGATATGATAATCGTTTTGATTTTTTTCATAAATCATTTTTACATTTTGATTCGATTTACTGTAAATTGCATTTTTCAAATATGAATTTGAAAGCTGATAACCGTCTTTATTAAAGGTGTAATTTGTGGTTACTGGTTTTCCAAAATCTTTATTGTAATACACATAAGTTTGTTCAACGAAAGTGACATTTTTTGAATTGACTTCGTGATCTTTGAGTGTAAGGTTGGTTCCAGATTGGGCATAAGAAATTTGAAAACAGATGAACAGCAATAGATAAATTTTTGATTTCATAAGTCATTGTGTTTATTTTTCAAATTTGCAACTACTTAACCACAAAAAAAATACGACAGTTGCCGTATTCTTTCAATTATTCAATGGCTCTTCTGTTACAAAAATCAGAATCTTCAAATGAAATATTTTTTATAGAAACTGAGTTTGATGAAATATTTATAGATTCATAATTTACATTGGTAACACTTGGGGTAGTATTGGAAACAGGAACAAAATTGTAAGGTAAAAGACTTACATTTTTACTTACATTTCGCATTCTTGAAACATTTAAAGTAAAACAATCTTTATTTTTATTAAAAATCATTGGACCTTCATAAGAATTATAATAAGCTGACTGAGAACCATTAAAAATTAAGTAGTTTTCCTCTGAAATTTTGAAAACATAACCTTGATAAAAATGATTTCCTAATACATCTCCATTTTCATTCACATAATAAGACATGGTTCCTGTTCTAACTAAAAAAACATTTTGAGCAATTTGTTCAATAGGCAAACCTCCTCTGTTTGTCCAAACTTGGCTAGGTGTGTCTATTCCGAATTGATTATTCCAATGGTTGATTAAATTACCTTGCATATCTAAGACTAAATTTCCACCTCTTCCTTCTGTATTGTATTGATAAGTGTTATATGGAATTATTATTTTATCAGATATTGTTTTTATTGGATTTGAACAAGTTAATAATGCATCTGGTCTGGTATCTTGAGCATATTTCATGAAAATAAGATTTCCATTCCAGTCGAATTTTGAAATATAAAAGTCTACACCAACTCTACCAAAAGACATAAAACCATCATTTAAAGCCAATGTTCTCAACCAATGCAAACTACTAAATTGCAATGTTTTTATCAAATTTCCATTAGAAGCATCAATAATTAAGAGGTTTCCTAAATTACAAATTACTAATCTAGAATTTGAGATATTGCTAATTGCATTATAATAGTAGCTATCATAATAAGGTAACGAATATTTGTCGTATTTTTTTTGCCATAGAACTTCTAAATTTTGATTCATTTTGACTGTAAAAACTCTACCTGTAACTACATTTGAAGAACTGTATATTGTTCCACAAATTACTAAATTACCTTGCTCATCTTTGTTAATATCGTGTAAATCTGTTTGACCTGAAAGAGTGATCTGTTTTAGTTTTTTACTCTCTAAATCAATAAATGAAACTTCAATATTTTTTGTATTTAAATCATTTTTAACGCAATAAATTCCGTTGTTTGTTTCTATATTTTTTGCACTAATTCCTAAATAAGCATCAACATTTCCGTCAAACAAAATTCTTTTACTGCTTGTTGTGTTGCTTCCGTTTAAAGTTTTGTTTGAATCATCATCTTTTGAACATGACGCAACAAAGACTAATAAAGTTATTCCTAAAAAAAATTGTAAAGTAGTTTTCATTTGAAGTATTATATTTTTAAAAAATTAGTTTAAACAATAAAATTTAAACTCTCTTTTCTTTTCTTCTCCCATATAATTTTCTGTTACTGAAATTTTAGTATTATTATTATTCAAATTAGTTGCAATTGAAAATTGATCCATTTGTATATAACCCATTTGATTTTTTATAGTTCTAGCGATGATTTGATATTGCAAACGATTTCCATAATGGTCGGTTTTTAAAATAGCATAAACCGATTCTGTTCCTTCAGCTTGTGGACCTCGCATCATTACTAAAAAAACATTAGATTCTTCGCATTCAAAAAGTTTTCCAATTGCATAAACAGTAGTATTTGGAGATAAAAACAATCGTTTTGACATTTTTAAATTGGTAATATCTCTACCTTGTGCTTTGCTGTAATCATATGTAAAAGTTTTGGGTAACGCCTCAAAATTGGCTTTAAATTCTACAAATTCAGCTTTTTGACCTGCATATTTTTTGTCTAAATCGTCTTTGGTTTTGTTTAATCGCATTTCTTTTAAAGCATCAATTTTTTCATTAATTCTTTCAATTTCTGCTTTGTCTGAAGTGGTAATTTGTACTTTTTTAGTGTCTTTGCTTTGCTTGTTAGTAATTACTAAATTGATTTCATTATCATTTTGCTCTAGCTTCACCTGATAATTCATCATTTCACCCCAATAATATTCCATATTATTATTTGTTGGTGCTTTATTAAACGAACCTATTGTTAAAGCATTTAAATCAAAAAGAGCAACTTTATCTATTCCGTGTTTGGGTTTATATTTAGAAGCATAAGTATTTCCATCTTGGTAATTTGTAACTATGTTGTCGAAAACTGGAGTTGTTTGTACTAAAAATGAAGTGGTTTTTAAATCGAAATATTTCATTTTATTACCCTCTTCAAACAACAACAAACTTCTACATGGTAAATTTTCTTTGAGTTTTAATGTTTGTTTAAATTCTCTCCATTTTTTGGTTTTCCAATTATAAAATTGCACAAAACTGTGTAATGGTTTTTTAAGATTCAATCTACCTTTACCGTCTTTTTGATAAATGGTAAAAGCAAAAACAATTTCATCGCCAATTATATCATGAATAATTCCATGTTGTGATGGTAAATCTTTTCCTGTGTAAAATGTATTTGATGCTTCATCCCAAATGAAATAATGTTCGGGTTGAAGGTTATTTTCATCCCAACCTACTAAAATGACATTATCATTTCTATAGTCAAAAATTTGTGGTATAAAATTATTATCAGAAGTAAAACCCTTAAAAATCAACTCTCTGACTTGCTCACCTGTTTGCAAATCATACACTAATCCATAACTTCCATCTTCATGCCAAACTAAAGCATGGGTTTGCGATTTACTGACATGAATTTTTAAATCTCTTAAACTCCTTGTGCTTGGAAAAAAGCCATTTTGTGCAATAGAATTGAAACCAATAAGTAAAATTAAAATTCGGATTATTTTCATGATTATTATTTTATTACAAAGTAATAATCCAAGATAAAGCTATGAAATAAGGCAATTGTCGTATTTTACAACAAACCACTTCTCTGAAAAAAATAACGAAGTATCATAAAAGGCATAATAATTACTAAAGCACTCCAGTTGTTTTCGGAAGTGAAAAAATTGGGAAAATTGGGTACTACTAATAACATCATAAAAGCTCCTAAAATAATTGAAATGTGAAGAATAGTGGCTCTTGCACTAAAAGGATGAATAGTAGCTTGTTCTATTTCGTTGGGATTTTGTTTGAAAAACCAAACCATTTCTACTAAAAAAAACAGTACATTAAAATTGAAATAAAGGTTCTGAAAGAATAAAATTTCAAAATTTACAGCTACCAAATCGTAATTCTTGTAATGGGCAATAAAACCAAAAAACACTACAAGAAAAACGAAATAAATCCCCATTAAAAAAAGTTTTGGCCCCAAGTTTATGGTGAATCCTTTTTTCTTTTTAAAATAAAGTACAACAGCGGAATACACTACTTCATTCCACCAAAAAAGATACAAAATATAGAATACAGTAACCTGATTATTATAGATTGCTAACAACGTAAAAAAGGTAATCGCTAGTGTATCTATATTGTTGCTGTTTTTAGTGTTAAATATTTTCATTATTATTTAGCTGTGTTTTTCTTTTTGATGATTTTATAAAGGAAAACCACTAGTGCAATTCCTAAAACAAAAGGACTAGCTATAGCAGCAAAAATGAGTAATCCTGGCAAAAAAGACCAAAAATCGGGTTGCACTTCATAGGGGTTTTTAGCTTCATATGGTTTTAATTTTTGAGGAACATTTTCTTTTGAAAAAGCATCAATTTCATCAAAAAGTTTTTCGGATTGAAGGAGTTTTGATTCCCATTGAAAATCTGGTTGGTGTTTGAAATAAGTGATGATTAAATTGTCTTTTGGTGTTGGAGAAAAATTAGATTTTGTTCCTAATAAAATGGTTTCAAAAGTAGTTGCTTGAAAATTGAAATGAGAAGAAATTCCTGATATATCTTCAAGTTTTAAGTTGTCTTTTAGTTCGACAATGAAATTTCCTTGTTCAATGGGCTGTTTCCAAACATTGCCTGATTCGAGTAAGTAAATAAAAGCATTTTTGCGTTCGTTTGTGTAGCCTTTTGTTATGCCAGCTTCGTTTGTATTGACTAAAAAATAAACCTCAACATCTTTACTTTCTTTTGGATTAAATGCTATTTCCCAAGTGAACCAATTTTCATTTTGAAAAGTTTGTGTTTGATTAGAATCGCCTATTGTTTGCTGGTTGATAATTTGCTCTTTCCCGTTTGTTTTAATATTAAATTTGTAGAGCGAATCTAACTGTACTTGATTCAAATTCACTTCACCACCTTGATAAATTCCGTTCACAGGATAACCCATAGTAAAGTTTAAAGAATCAGTTGTCGTATTAACCATTTTATAAGTTCCTTTTACCACAGCAAAACCTTTATGAAGTTGTATATAAATGGTTTCATGCTGCATTTGCACTTTTTTATACGATAAGGAGTCATCAGGAAAAAGCATGCTGAAAGATGTTCCTCCAGCATTATAAATTCCGGGTTGAGAAACATTAGAACACAACAATAGAAGCAATGCTACTATAAAAAAATATTTTGTCGTTTTATTCATTACTTTCCATTTGCAATTCTCCATTTTTCCAATAGCCAACTAATTTTTTGTCTTCAACAATATTGTGAAACATTCCGTAACCTTCGTAGGTTGAGTTTTTCCAATTTCCAAAATAATAATTTCCATTTGCATAGACATAAATACCAATACCATTCATTTTTCCTTCCGAATCAAATTCTCCTATATAAGTAGTTTTATTGGCAAAAACATAGGAACCAAATTGCATGAAATTTTCCTTAAAAAAACCATTGAATTCGTCTCCGTTTTCAAATTTATATCGACCATAGGAGTTTTGGCAATTTCCATTTACACAACCTCTTTCTACAGGATTTTTTTGGAAATCATAATAGGATTTGACTGAGTCATTTTCAAACCAAGCTGCTTCAATAGTATTGTCTTTAAAGAACTTCACTCCTTTTCCGTTGAGTTTTCCATCTTTAAAAATTCCTATTATAGTGGATATTGAATCATTTATTTTTATAAAACCAAAACCTTCCATTTTATCATTAGACCAAGTTCCTATATACATGGAATAATCCTTAAACTGAAAAGAACCTGAATTCGTTCGCTTTCCATCTTTAAAAAAGCCCTCATATTGTCCGTTGGTATACATTTTAGTTCCATAACCATCTTCGCAATTCCCTTGAAGACAATCGTTTTGAGCAAAAACAAAATGAGATAGAAAAAGACTTAGGTAAAAAAGTTTATTCATTTAATTTAGCTTTCAATTCGTTTACTTTAAAAATATCAAAATCTACAGAGCCACTAGTTGTTCCATCAGCATACGTAATTTTTCTAAAAATATAATAGTTTTCCTGCTGTTTATAACGGTAATAGGTTTCTGCTTTTATAATCCAATCATTTTTATCGTTAAGTTGTTGAATTTCTTTAGCTTCCACTAATCGAAAAAGTTGGTTTCTTTCGTTTAAAAGATTTTCTTTTAATTGTTTTATGGTCAACCCATCATATTTTATTTCCGATTCTATTCCGTTGATATTTTCAATTGGGTTTGGATAATTCATTTTAAGCACCCAATTTTCAGTTTCTTCATTCAAATATGCTATGAGATATTCATTTTTAGGATTGCATTCAATCACTTTTTTTTCATCAATGTAAAGTGTGATGGTTTCAGACAAAACAGAATCTTTGGCAAAATATTGATTAATGGATTTAAACAATTTGCCATCTTTATAATAAAATTTTTCTACTGAATGATTTTTAGCATAAATTCCTTTAATTTCAGTTAACTTATTATTGGAATCATAGCTAAAAATAAAGTCATTTTCGTATTGGGAAGACTTGTATTTTTTTTGAATTAAATTTTTCTTTTTATCGTATTTATAAGTGATAATGGCATTGAAATTAGGTCGGTTTTTTACTAAAATTTCTCTTTTTACCAACAATTCATTTTCATACGTTGAATTTTCAAAAGTTTCGCTTGCATATTTTCCATAAACAAAATAAGCGTGATTAATGATATTCCCCTTTACATCAAATTCGTAAACATCACTTGACTTGTCTGTTACAAATTTATCTTCCAACGAATAAGTATACGATTCTACCTTTTTGATTTTTTGGGTAAATCCTAAATCTTTGTAATTGACTTCAGGTTTTTGAGCAAAAGAAACAAGAGAAAAAAAGTAAATTATTAAACAAATGTATTTTTTCATGACATTAGTTGTATTCAAAACTAAATAATAGTGTTATTTATTTAGAATTTCATTGATGTGAGCTTTTAAGAATGCATTACCTCCTTTAATGACACCATCTTTGTATTTTTCAACATCTACGGGTAGAATTAAACTATTTTCAACCGTAACATTTTGAGCTCTATACACTTTTCCAAAAGCTGTTTCTGTACCAATGTAATCTTCGTCATTTTTGGCTTCACTTTTAATGGTTTGTGTTTCCAATGCACCTTCAATAACAATATCATTTTTAATGTTTCCAATGTAACTCACATCTGGAGAACCACCAATAGGATTTCTACCACAAGTAATGTCAATTTGACTTTGCGCAAAAATATCTACTTGCTTCTTCTTGCCAATCGTTAGTGCTTGTAATTTGCTTACTTTTTTTTCATTAATTGCTTTTATATGATCATAAGCAACAATTCTCAATTGGGTTTCTACCTTAATATTTGCACTTTTATTTCGTTGTGCCCATGAATTTTTATCCTCAATAAAGAAAACAAATAACTCTACATTTGCCACCACAGCATCATCTAAATCTTTTGATAATTTAGAACCATAATTCATCTTTATGAAATTTTCGTTAGAAGAATAAAAAGGGTAATTAGATGGGCGAACCGAAGCAACACCTGGAAAAATATCATACTCAACCGCTACATTTTCTTGACGTTCTCTACCTTTAAATGCATCTGTCTTTTCATATTGTTTTCCGTCAATAAATTCATATCCATCGGCAATAAATTCTGATTTAAACTGCGAAAAAATGGAATCTGTAATTTCTATAAAATTCTGTTCTGTTAAGTTATCTAATCCTAAAAAAAGTTTAGATTTTGCATCACCTTTTAAAGTATTTCCAATAAAACCACCTTTAGAAGATTTTTCTTTTTGGTTATAAAATTGAAAATGAATAACAAAATCATTTACAAAAACTTTTTTGGGCTTGTTTTTCAGCTGTTTTGTACCACCAAAAGTTTTGATTTTCACTTCACCAACCGTTTGAGCATTAGAAGAAAACAATCCGATAACTAAAAACCAAATTAGAAAATAATGGGCTCCTGATTTCATAAGATAAAATTAAAGATTAATAGAAATCAAAAGTCCAATAAATTAAGACTAAAGAAAATACGTCAATTGCCCTATTTTGTTAAAATTGCATAAAAGGAAACTGATTTTGAAGCATTTGTATTTTTTTATTAAGGTTTTCCAAAAACTTATGATGACTTTCAGAATTGGGATTAAAAGGTTTATGCTTCAATGCTTTTTGAATTTCACAAACTTGATTCATTGTTTTAAATTCTTTTTCTTCAATATAATTTTCTGAAAATCGTTCCCAAATGTAATCAATTGCCGTTTGATTAGGATGCAACATGTCTTCGGCAAAAAAACGATAATCACGTAGTTCATCCATCATGATTTCATAGGAAGGAAAGTAGGTTGTAGTTTGTAGTTTGTGGGAATGAATTGCGGAAATAAGATGAGCTTTACTTCTTTGATTTTCAACAAAACCGTCTTTTATGTGACGAACTGGTGAAACGGTGAAAATGAATTGGCAATTAGGATTCACTTTTTGAATTAATTGAATGGTATTTTGAATTGATTTTTCAATAGTTTCAATGGGAAGAATTTCTTTTGTGAATTGTTTTTGTGGAACTTTATGACAATTAGCTACAATTTCATTTGATTCGATGTTTCTGTAAACCCATGAAGTTCCATAAGTAATTATTATGTGAGTTGAACTGTTTAATTGGTTATAAGTTGTATGAATTAAATTGTTTAAAGTTGCTAAAAACTGTTCTTTATTTGGGTTTGATAATTCGGAATGCACTTCATAGCAATGCCACAAATCGTTGTAAAAAAATATATCATTTTCTGTGAATTCTATTTTATTTACAATTCGATTTACTAACTTTTCAATAGAAACTGGATTGAATATTATTCCGAATGGGTTGGTTGTATTTTGGAATTTAAAATAGTCAAACTTTTCACTCATATTTTCTGCAAAACACGAACCTAAAGCCAAGATTTTACTTTCATAAGTTATTGGGTTTTGGAATTTTTGGATTGGAATTTTTGTGGTGAAATGCATGATATCATCTAAATTAAGAAACCCTTTCAGAGTTTTGAACTCTAAAAGAGTTTTATATAAAATTACTTCACGAAATCAACTGCCTTCTCCAAAGCATCCTTAATTCCAGCAACATTTTTTCCACCAGCAGTTGCAAAGAATGGTTGTCCACCACCACCACCTTGGATGTATTTTCCTAATTCACGAACCACTTGACCTGCATTCAAGCCTTTTGCTTCTACTAATTCTTTTGAAATGTAGCAGGTTAACATTGGTTTATCGTCAGTTGCAGTTGCTAGTACTAAAAATAAATTGGTTTCATTATTCCCAAGTTCGTAAGCCAAATCTTTTGCTCCATTAGCATCTAAATCTACTTGAGTGGCTAAAAATTTAACTCCATTTATTTCTTGAATTTGAGCAACTAATTCCCCTTTTAAACCTTTTGCTTTTTCTTTTAATAACAGCTCTACTTGTTTCTTCAATTTAGCATTTTCATCTTGTAATGAAACTACTGCTTTTATTGTATCCTGAGGATTTTTCAATATATCTTTCACTTCATGTAGCAAATCATTTTGTTCCATAAGAAAATCTTTAGCAAAATTCCCAGTTATGGCTTCTATCCTTCTCACACCAGCAGCAACAGCACTCTCAGAAGTAATCATAAAATGCCATATATCTTTTGTATTTTCTACGTGAATTCCTCCACAAAGTTCCATGCTATTTCCAAATTTAATTGCACGAACAGTATCCCCATATTTCTCTCCAAATAGAGCCATTGCTCCTTCATCTAAAGCTTGTTGAAAGGGAATATTTCTTCTTTCAATTAAAGGCAAAGCATCTTGAATCCTTGCATTTACAAAATCCTCCACTTGATTCAATTCTTCTTCGGTCATTTTGGCAAAATGTGAAAAATCAAAACGCAAATGTGTATTGCTAACCAATGATCCTTTTTGCTCAACATGCGTCCCTAAAACACTTCTTAAAGCTTGATGCAATAAATGTGTAGCCGAATGATTATTAGATACATTTTTTCTAAATTCTGAACTCACAACAGCAGTAAAAGTATCCTCTATTTTATTAGGTAACGTTTTAGTAAAATGAATAATTACATTATTCTCTTTCTTTGTATCTTCTATATAAACTACTTCTCCATTTGAAGCCTCTATAAAACCTACATCACCAATCTGACCACCACCTTCTGGATAGAATGGTGTTAGATTGAAAACCAGTTGGTACATTTCTCCCCATTTTTGGTTTTCTACTTTTCTGTATCTTGATATTTTTACTTTTGTAGTAGTCAAATCATAGCCCACAAATTCCTCAACATCATCCTCAAATAAAACTTCCCAATCTCCTGTTTTTACTTTTGATGCAGCTCTTGAACGATCTTTTTGTTTTTGAAGTTCTGATTCAAACTCTTTTTCGTTCAATGCATATCCTTTTTCTCTGAGGATGAGGGCTGTTAAATCAATTGGAAAACCAAACGTATCGTATAATTCAAAAGCTCTTTTCCCTGAAACTTCTTTTCCATTTGTTGAAGCTATAACAGTATCTAACAAAATTAATCCTTGATCTAAAGTTCTCAAGAAAGATGCTTCTTCTTCTTTTATTACTTGTGTAACTAAATTGAGTTGTGATTTGATTTCTGGGAAAAATTCACCCATCTGATTCGCTAAAACAGGAACCAATTTATAAATAAAAGACTCTTTAGCATTTAAAAACGTAAATCCGTAACGAATCGCACGACGTAAAATTCTACGAATTACATAACCAGCTCCTGTATTGGATGGCAATTGTCCATCTGCAATAGCAAAAGCAACCGCACGAACGTGATCTACAATTACACGAATGGCAATATTAATTTTGTTTTGTTCTTCTGAAATATTCTTAACTTCGTTTGAAGTATATTTTAATCCTGTGATTTCTTCTACTTTTTCAATTAGCGGTGTAAAAACATCTGTATCATAATTGGAAGTCACATTTTGCATAGCCATACAGAGTCTCTCAAATCCCATTCCAGTATCAACATGTTGAGCTGGTAATTTTTCTAGTGAACCATCTGCTTTTCGGTTGAATTCCATGAATACGTTGTTCCAAATTTCTACCACTTGAGGATGATCGGCGTTTACTAAATCTCTTCCTGAAACTTTTGTTCTTTCCTCATCCGAACGCAAATCAATATGGATTTCAGAACAAGGTCCACAAGGTCCTTGATCGCCCATTTCCCAGAAATTGTCTTTTTTATTTCCTAGGATAATTCGATCTTCAGAAACGTATTGTTTCCAAATATCAAATGCTTCTTGATCAAACGGAACATTTTCCGTAGGATTTCCTTCAAAAACTGAAACATACAAACGGTCTTTATCTAACTTTAAAACTTCCGTTAAAAATTCCCAAGCCCATGCTAATGCTTCTTTCTTAAAATAATCTCCAAAAGACCAATTCCCCAACATTTCAAACATGGTATGGTGATACGTATCAAAACCTACATCTTCCAAATCGTTGTGTTTTCCTGAAACACGAAGACATTTTTGGGTATCGGCAATTCTCGGACTTTTTGGTGTTCCGTTTCCTAAAAAGTATTCTTTGAATTGAGCCATTCCTGAATTATTAAACATCAAAGTTGGATCGTCTTTTAACACAATTGGGGCTGACGGAACGATTAAATGACCTTTTGATTCAAAGAAGTTTAGATATGCTTTTCTTATGTCTTGCGATTTCATTTTAAATTTAGATTTAAACTGTTGTAGATAAACAGGATTATAAATTAAAAATTCATAAAAGTTTTACTTCAAAAAATGGATTAGAATGAAACATTTATTAAATTTGTTCGTATAACTGCTGTCTAGTATTTTAATTAGGCACAAAAATACTATATTTTATATAATGTCGAAGGTAAAATATTATTACGACCCAGAAAATTTATCTTATAAAAAAATAAGTCCTAAAAGATGGCGTAAGGTAGGTTATGCTTTACTATTTCTTCTGTCTGCAGCATTGTTTGGCTTTTTAAGTTTTATTGTATTGATTAACAGTAGTTTTCTTGAAACGCCAAAAGACAAATTTCAGGCAAGAGAAATTCAAAATCTAAGCATCAATTATAAGCTTCTTAACAAAAAAATTGACCAATTAGAAGAAGTTTTGGGGGCTATTGAAGATAGAGACAACAACATTTATCGCGTGTATTTTAACAGTGAGCCTATTCCCATGGAACAACGAAAAGAAGGCTTCGGAGGCGTCAATAGATATAAAGAATTAGAAGGATATAACAATTCTGATTTAGTAATAAATACTACAAAAAGAATAGATATGTTGACCAAAGAATTGGTAATTCAATCTAAGTCTCTTGATGAAATTATTGGTCTAGCTAAAGGAAAAGAAAAGTTATTAGCTTCAATTCCTGCCATTCAACCTGTGAAAAACGAACAATTAAAGCGTATGGCTTCTGGGTTTGGTTACAGAAGTGATCCTTTTACAAAAGCAAGAAAGTTTCATTATGGAATGGACTTTACCGCACCAAGTGGCACACCAATTTATGCTACTGGTGATGGTGTTATTTTAAAAGCAGACAATTCTTTATCTGGCTATGGAAATCATATAGAAATAAGTCACGGTTTTGGTTATGTAACCTTGTATGCTCATTTGAGTAAATACAAAGTTAAAAGAGGACAAAAAGTAAAACGAGGTGATGTTATTGGTTATGTAGGAAGTACTGGACGAAGTGAAGCTCCTCATTTGCATTATGAAGTAATAAAAGATGGCGAAAAAGTGAATCCGATTAACTTCTATTATGGAAGTATTTCGGCTGAAGAGTATATCAACATTTCAAAAATTGCGAATCAAGAGAATCAGTCACTTGATTAACGATTGATGAATTTTGATTGTTGATCGATGATTTTAGAAGTTAAAAACATAATCTTGTCATTCTGAATTTATTTCAGAATCTCAAAATAATTTAGAAGCTGAAATAAATTCAGCTTGCCAAAAAACAAAAACAAATTTTTAGTATTAAGACAAAAATATGCACATAGATTTACCAGAAGGAAAATTATATTACAGTATTGGTGAAGTGGCAAAGGCTTTTGATGTTAATGCCTCCTTGATTCGTTTTTGGGATAAAGAATTTGACATTTTAAAACCCAAAAAAAACGCTAAAGGCAACCGAAAATTCTCACCAGAAGACATTAAAAACTTAAAATTGATTTATTATTTGGTAAAAGAAAGAGGTTTCACCTTAGAAGGTGCCAAAACGCATTTAAAAGAAAATCAGAAAAAGACATTAGACAAATTTGAAATTATTTCGAAACTTGAACATATTAAAAACGAATTGATAAAATTTAAAGGGGAACTATAGATTTAAGATTGTTGATTAACGATTTTAAATTATAGAATTGAAACTTTTTAAAACAAAAATAGACTAATAAATAAACAAAAAAATTAAAACAAGAACTTATGAAAAAATGGTTAATTCCCGTAATTGTAATTGCAGTAATTGTAATTGGCTTATATAGTTGGGCAAAAGGGGTAAACAACACTGCTGTAACTTTAAATGAAAATATTTCAGAAGCATGGGGAAATGTAGAAACATCTTACCAAAGAAGAAATGACTTAATTGGCAATTTAGTAAAAACTGTTAAAGGAGCTGCTGATTTTGAAAAATCTACTTTAGAAGCTGTAATTACTGCTCGTTCTAAAGCAACTTCAGTTACAATTGACCCAACAAACATTACACCTGAACAATTGAATCAATTTAATCAAGCACAAGGAGGTTTGAGTTCTGCCTTGTCAAGATTATTAGTAACCGTTGAGCAATATCCTGATTTAAAAGCTAATCAAAATTTTCTTAAACTTCAAGACGAACTGGCAAGTACAGAAAATCAAATTTTAACGGCAAGAACTCGTTTTAATGAAGCTGTTAAGCCTTATAACAATCATATTAAAGTGTTCCCAAATAACTTATTAGCTGGAATGTTTGGTTTTACTGAAAAAGCATATTTCAAAGCTGCAGAAGGTGCTGACAAAGCTCCAGAAGTTGAATTTAATTTCGATAACAAATCAAAATAAAATGTCAAAAACCGAAGATTTTTTAACGGTAAAACAAGAGGCTAAAATTGTTGAAGCTATTCGGCTTGCTGAAGAGAACACTTCGGGAGAAATTCGAGTTCATATTGAAGAAAAATCAGAAAAGCCTTCAATTGAAAGAGCCAAAGAGGTTTTCAATGCTTTAGAAATGTATAAAACAGAAGCTAGAAATGGTGTTTTGTTTTACATTAACGTTTCTAATCATCAATTGGCAATTATTGGCGATGAAGGTATTGACAAAGTTGTTCCTGAGGATTTTTGGGAAAGTACCAAGGAAATTGTCATAAAACATTTTAAAGAGAGAAAATTTAAAAAAGGTTTAGTAAAAGGAATTAAAAAAGCAGGCAAACAACTGAAACACTATTTCCCTTTTCAATCCAATGATATTAATGAGTTACCTAACGAAATTTCAAGAGAATAATGACCAACTTAGTATATAAAATTATTCAATTTGTAATCTTCGCGACCTTACTATTGATGTCATTTTTGGGATTTTCTCAATATAAAATTCCTGATGTACCTAAATTTCAAACCTCTGTTTATGATTACGCTAATGTTTTAAATGTTGATGAAGAAAAAGCTTTAGAGGATAAATTAGTACATTTTTCTGATTCAACAACTACTCAAATAGTAGTCATAACCATTGATGATTTAAAAGGGGAAGATGTAGGCGTTCTAGCTACAAATTGGGGACAAAAATGGGGAATTGGATTAGGTAAAGAAGATAATGGAATAATAATTTTAGTCGCTAAAAATGACCGAAAAATAAGTATCAGAAATGGTTATGGATTAGAACAATTTTTAACAGCAGGTACAACTGGAGAAATTATTAGAAATGTTATCACTCCTGAATTTAAAGCTGGAAGTTACTATAGAGGTCTAGACGCTGGAACAACTGCTATTTTTGATGTTATCAAAGGAACATATAAAGGAACCAGAATTCAAAACAAAAATGACAATCCATTCCCTTTTATAGTCTTTTTTATTATTTTAATCCTCATATTTATTCTAATTGCTAAAAACAGAAACAATGGTGGTGGAAACAATGGAAGTGGCAAATTTGGTGGACCAGATATATTAGATATGATTATCCTAAGTAGAATGGGACGAGGTGGTGGAAGTTTTGGTGGTGGATTTGGTGGTTCTTCTGGTGGTGGATTTGACGGCGGCGGATTCGGTGGCGGATTTGGTGGTGGCGGATTTTCTGGTGGTGGAGCCAGTGGTAGTTGGTAATTCACATTAAAAACATAAAAAAACTCGTTTCATTACTTTTGAAACGAGTTTTTATTTTACTCTAATCATTTAAACTAATCCCAAATTATCATTCTACTGTCATTTTTTTTCCCTCCAAATTTTTCTAATTTATAGGTCAAAGAAAACATCACATATTGTTGTAAAACTGTATTTTCGGAATCCGTTATTGCTGTTGGAGTAATGTTTCTGGTTGCGTTTACATTTTGATTTAATAAATCATAAACTTTCACTTTTGCTAGCAATTGGTCTTTAAAGAAATTATAGCCCAAACTAACATTCCACAAATAAAAATCTTTTTGAAATCCTCCTGTGATGTTTGAATTGTAGTTGTATCCAAAATCATTTCCTAAGACAAAATGTTTGGGCCAATAACTTGTAGTTTCTAGTTTGAAGCTATGTCTAAAATTATCAGTCTTATCAATTACGTAGTTTTCGAACTTTGATATATTATAAGTATATCTATACGATGGTGATATTGTAATTTTTTCATCAATTATATAAGAGAAATTTACTCTAGGATTTAACTGCAAAGCTTTAGACTCAAACAAAGCTGCGTTTGTCAGTCCTTGATTATAATTATAATTTACCCAAATTCCGTAGCCATATTTTATAGTTCTTTTCTCTTTTTTATAGGATTTATTGACATTAAAACCGGTGTAAAGATTATAAGATCTATCTACATTTTCATAAGTAGTAATAGCTTTAAAATCTTCATCATAAACCGTTGAACTAACCACTTCATTCATGTTTAAATTTCCACCCATATAAGCATAGAATCCAGAACGAGTAGCGTAATCATAATTATTAAAATTTGTATAAAGTCTGTAACGTTCGATAGGTTTTAAGTTGGCATTACCAATTATTGTATTTAATGGATTGGCTAAATTTTCAAAAGGCAATAATTGATTAGCTGATGGCAATGAGGCTTCATAATTGAAACTGCTATAAATAGATTTTGATTTAGCTATTTTATAACTCATGTATCCGTTTACATTTGGATAAACATAATTGTTCTTAAGTCGGGTTGTGATTCCTAAATAATTGGATTGATTGTCATAATTTAGAAAATCTGCTCCAACTTCGATATTTCCTCTAATCTTATTTTTGTTTAGTTGCAAACCAACCGACGTTCCAAAAGTGTTATTTTTTGAATCTATAGTATTGGACAATAAGTCATTAAAATTATCGTATTCGTTGGTAACAGCATTGAAGTTAAAAGTATTTCTAGAATCTGTTCCTTTTTTAGTATCGTAATAATTCTGAAAATTAAAAGTCAAAGAATCATTTATCGGTTCGTTGTACCCTACTTCAAATCGTATATTATTACTTATTTCTTCATTAAAAATATTTTGATTCCTACTATCGTTCGCATTACCTGATTGATAAAAAATGGTGTTGGTAATGGTATTTAATGTGTTTTTATTATTGGTATGTTCGTTGTCTATTTCTATACTTAAAGCTCTACCTTTTTTCTTGAAACCTTTGTTGTAGTATAAATTATTTTTAAAACTACTATCGTCTGATTCACTAAAATTTGAACCATCTGTTCCATTTAATAAAACATCATTTGCATCAAAAGAGCTTGAAAAACTGTTGCTTCTGTTTTTGGCATCACTTTTTGACAGAGAAGGACTTAAATATAAAGTTGATGTAGAATCAATTTTAATTTCAAACTCTGAAGAAAAATTATGCCCTATAACATCATTTTTAAAAGATGATTCTGCATCGGTTTTTGTAGTTCCTGTTGGTAAAAGGTTTGTTCTTTTGGTTCTATTTTTATTTTCGGTAATGGCTGTGTTTAAGTAGTAACTGAAATTAGGGTCAATCTTTTTATCCAACCATTCATCCGCATAATTGATTCCTACCAAATTGGAACGAGTAATTCCTGAACCACCTCCAAACTGCATCCCATTGATATTAAAACCTCCATCACCATTTGACCATACATTCATATTTCGACCACCACCCATATTGTCAAAAATCTCATTCATGGAAAAGCCTACAGAATTAATATTGTTGGAAGAACCTAAAACACTAATCTTTTGTGTGTCTTTAAAATAATTAAACAACAAACTTGATTCGTATCGTTTATCGCTACCATAACCAGCAGTTGCTTTTCCAAACATTCCTTTGTTTTTATCTTCTTGAATGGTGAGGTTTATGGTACTTTCATTAGAACTTGCAGCCCTTCCTGAAATCTCCTCTGCCTTAGTTTTTGTATCTGTAACCTGCACTTTGTCTATCATTTCTGCTGGTAAATTTTGAGTGGCAATTTTTCCATCCTTCCCAAAAAAAGGCTTTCCATTGACTAGAATGTTGTTTACTTCTTTTCCATTTACTGTAATTTTACCTTCTTCATCAATTTCTACACCAGGCAATTGTTTTAAAAGGGCTTCCACATTAGCATCTGGAGCTACTTTGAATGAACCTGCATTAAATTCTAGTGTATCTGTTTTAATTCTAATCGGTGGAATTTCTCCTTCAAGAACGATTTCATCTAATTGTGAAGTTTGCTCAGACAACTCAATGGTTCCAAAATTTCTATCCGCTAAGATATTGTCTATTTTTTGAGTATAATTTTGAAATCCATTATAAGACACCTTAAAATTGACTGGTGCTTCTGTTTTTCTAGATTTTAGATAAAAATTTCCGCTTTTGTCTGAAATTGTATAATCAATAATTGTTGAATCTTTTACGCTGGTGAGATAAATTGTGGCTGATTCTAGAGGTGTTTTGGAAATTTTATCAATAATTTTTCCTGAAAGTTGATACGTATTTTGACCAAAGCCAATGCATGCAACAAGAAGAGTTGCAACTAAAAATATTTGTTTAGGCATAAAAAGTTTGATTGATGATTTGTTTTTCGATTGATGATTTACTTTTATTATAACCTACAAATAAAAAATTTATTGTGCATTTAGAAAAATTCTTACGAAAATTTTAACACCACTTTATAAAATATAAGTTGCTATCAATCTGAACTTGTTTCAGATTCTTCTAATTAGGTTTAACCGTTGAAAAGTAAAAAGATTCTGAAATAAATTCAGAATGACAAAAAACTTATTTCTGTCTGAAGTAAATTTCGATTGGAACTCCTTGAAAATTAAATTCTTCACGGAGTTTGTTTTCTATAAATCGCTTGTAAGGATCTTTTACATATTGAGGCAAATTACAGAAAAACACAAACTGAGGTGTTGGTGTTGGCAATTGCATACAATATTTGATTTTTACATATTTCCCTTTCAAAGCTGGTGGCGGATTGTGCTCGATAATCGGCAGCATAGTGTCATTGAATTTTGAGGTTGGAATTCTGAATTTTCTATTCTCAAAAACTTCAACAGCTGCTTCCAAAGCCTTTAAAAGTCTCTGTTTGTTTAAAGCTGAAACAAATAGAATAGGCACATCGGTAAAAGGTTGTAATTCTTCTCTAATTTTTCTCTCGTAATCTCTAGCTGACATGGTATCTTTTTCTATTAAATCCCATTTATTCACAAGAATTACGATTCCTTTTCTATTTTTTTCAGCTAGCCAAAAAATACTTTGGTCTTGTCCTTCAAAGCCACGAGTTGCATCAATGACTAAGATACAAACATCACTGTTTTCAATAGCTCTGACTGAACGCATTACTGAATAAAACTCCAAATCTTCTTTAACTTTTGCTTTTCTTCTAATTCCAGCTGTATCTACTAAATTAAATTCAAAACCAAAACGGTTGTATTTTGTATCAATGGCATCACGAGTTGTTCCAGCAATATCTGTAACCACAAATCTATCTTCCCCAATTAAGGCATTAATAAAAGATGATTTTCCTGCATTAGGTCTTCCCACTACACAAAAACGTGGTAAAGGATTTTCTTCTTCAACAGCTTCTGGTAATTCTGGTAAAACTTTGACTAATTCATCCAATAATTCACCTGTTCCGCTTCCTGTCATTCCAGAAATAGTAAAATATTCTCCTAACCCTAAATTGTAGAACTCTAAGGCATCATCAGCACGCATGGCATTGTCAACCTTATTGACCACTAAAAGAACTGGTTTCGTTACTTTTCTCAATAATTTGGCTACCTCATCATCCATTGGCGTAATTCCTTCTTCCACATCAACCACAAAAATAATGGCATCAGCCTCATCAATGGCTAACTCAACTTGTTTTCTAATTTCAGCTTCAAAAATATCGTCTGAGCCTTTGATGTATCCACCTGTATCAATCACAGAAAACTCTTTTCCATTCCACTCACTTTTTCCGTAGTTTCTATCACGAGTAACACCGCTAACTGAATCCACAATGGCTTCTCTACGTTGAATTAATCGGTTAAAAAAAGTTGATTTACCTACATTTGGCCTTCCTACAATAGCAACAATATTGTTCATAACATTTATTTGAAAGTGCAAAAGTACGTTTTTTTGAAGCTTAAACCTGCTATCCATTACAAGTTTTTTTCGTTTTCATTTATTTTGTAGGCTTCAAAAAGAGCTTCTTAGGTCGCTTTTTTAAAACCACAAAATTAAAATGCCTCCAAAAAAAAGCTTTTCATTATTATCAGGGCTATTAAATACTATGCGGTATAACTTTTACGTTAACAAAATATATTGTAATTTAGTATTTCAAACCAAACGTTAATGCAATCCAGAAAAGAACTTAAATTAAGGTATAGATTTGACAAAGTAGTCTCAAAACCTATTGAAGCTATTGTTGAAAGTTGCGAAAAACTCAAACAAAAAGTAGAACCTGATTACAGAATAAAAATCTCTGAACTTTATATTCGTTTTTCTATCGGCATGTTGCGTAGAGAAAAGTATTCTCCTAATCTAAAAATAACTTTAGAGAAAATGGAAGACGGTAACACTTTCATAAAGGGTATTTATGGTCCTGATCCTGTTTTGTGGTTTTTCTTTATTTTTCTACATGTAGTAGTCGCGTTGGTTTTTTTAATTTTTGCAGTAGTTGTTTATTCTAAATGGTCGTTGCACCAACCTTTTAAATTTGATTTAATGGTGATGTTTACCATGACAATTATTTGGTTTCTACTCTATTTTATAGCTCGTCTCAACCGAAGCAAAGGACTTGAACAAATGAAAGAATTGGAAAAACTATTCAAAAAAGTCATAGCCTAAATATGAATTTTAATTTCAAAGAAAAATATCTGCTTGAAAATGAAAGAGTTTTAATAAGGCCATTGGAACATACTGATTTTGAAAACCTTATTCATTTTGCCTTGAACGAACCAGAATTATGGGAATATTCTTTACAAAAAGGTTCTGGCATTGAAGGTCTGAAAACCTATATTGACACAGCTATTACTAATAGAGTAAAAGAAAATTCATATCCTTTTATTGTTTTCGATAAAAAAACAAATTCGTTTGTAGGAAGTACTCGTTTTTATGACATCCAACTTACCAATAAAACATTACAGTTAGGTTTTACTTGGTATGGTAAAGATTACCAAGGCACTGGTATAAATAAAAACTGTAAATACCTGTTACTTAATTTTGCTTTTGAAAAAATGAATGTGGAACGTGTTGAATTTAGAGCCGATTTTGAGAACAAAAAGAGCATAGCAGCCATGAAAAGCATTGGATGTATAGAAGAAGGTGTCTTGAGAAAAAATTTTGTTAAACCAAATGGCGAAAGACGCGATAGTATTGTCTTAAGTATTCTAAAAGAAGAATGGTTAGATGGTGTTAAAGAAAATCTTTTAAAGAAGTTGTAATCTATTTTTTTTATGTAATTTAGTTTAACAAATGTTAATACGAAATTGCATGGAATTGGATAACACTATTGCTTTGAGACCTAGATTTAGTTTAGATGTAACTAAAAATGTTCATGAAATAATTGAAAACGCGACTCAAATAAAAGAAGAAGTTAAAGAGGACTATCGCATAAAAATTTCAGACCATCATATTTTCTTTTTTATCACATTGGCTAAACGAAAATATTATTCACCTCATTTACATATAGAATTAACGGAAAATGATGACAAAACTACTACTGTAAAAGGTTTATATGGCCCAGACCAAACCGTTTGGACATTTTTTATGTTTCTCCATTTTATCATTGCCGGTATCTTTTTAATCTTTGCCATGATAGCCTATTCTCATTGGAGGTTACAACAATCTACAACCTTAGATTTTGCCATAATGGGATTAATGGTTGTCTTTTGGTTTGCTTTGTATTTTCAAGCTAGAATTAATAGAAAAAAATGCCAACCTGAAATGCACAAACTTCAAGAGTTGATGCAAAGGGTTGTTGGGGTTTAATCTTTTTTTTGACCATTGACTGAAGTCAATGGTTATTCAAATCAATGGCAGTTGGTTATTCTCTGGACTATTTTTGGTTATAACCAAATCTTCTTAATTGGTATTCACTGCTTCTCCAATCTTTATTGACTTTTACATATAATTCGATATGGATTTGTTTGCCAAAGAATTTTTCCAAATCTTCGCGAGATTGCATGCCCACTTTTTTTAAAGCACCACCTTTGTGACCAATAATTATTCCTTTTTGGGTATCTCTTTCCACCATAATTACAGAACGAATTCTGATTATTTTTTCATCTTCCAGAAACTCTTCTGTTTCAATCTCAACAGCATATGGAATTTCCTTATCATAATTTAAAAGAATTTTTTCTCTAATAGTCTCATTTACAAAAAAACGTTCAGGTTTATCGGTTAATGCATCTTTTGGATAATAAGCTGGAGAAACAGGTAATAATTCTTTTATCGTATTAAAAACGGTTTCGACATTAAAATTTTCTAAAGCTGAAATTGGAATTACTGTAGCATTTGGCACTTTCTCTTTCCAAAAACCAACTTGTTCTTCTAATTGTTCTTGATTGGATTTGTCAATTTTATTCAACAACAATAAAACCGGTATTTTAGAATAAATAATTTTATTGAAAAAAGCTTCATCTTTTAAGTCCTTCTCTCCTATTTCAACCATATAAATCAAAATATCAGCGTCTTCAAAAGCACTTTTCACAAAATTCATCATCGAATTTTGCAATTCATAAGCTGGTTTTATAATTCCAGGTGTATCTGAAAAAATAATTTGGAAATCATCACCATTCACGATACCTAATATTCTGTGTCTGGTAGTTTGTGCTTTACTTGTAATGATTGATAATCGCTCTCCTACTAATGCATTCATTAGTGTTGATTTCCCTACGTTTGGATTTCCAATGATATTAACAAAACCTGCTTTATGATTCATTCTATAATTTATTTGCTGCAAAGGTAGTCATATCAGCGGAATAGAAGAAATAAAAAAAGTTTTTATTGTTTCCCTTGTTTTTAAAGATTTTCGTTGTATATTTGCACTCACAAATCGCGGGATAGAGCAGTAGGCAGCTCGTCGGGCTCATAACCCGAAGGTCACAGGTTCGAGTCCTGTTCCCGCTACTATATTAAGAAACTCCAATTTTTCAATTGGAGTTTTTTTTGTAAATTATAAAAGAATTTATGGTTTACATATTATTCTCTAAGGATTACTGTAAAACTTATTTTAGCTTTACATGAAATTTGATTAAACAATTTAAATTTCATAATTATTTGGCTAAAAAGGGGCACAAAATCAAATTTAGGCCTTGGCAAGTGATACAACTTGATTTTTTCCCAACAAAATCTTAAGCTTAAAAAAAGAGAAATTTTTAAAATCAGGAATAGACAGAGAGTTCTCGAAACATATAATTTCTAAACTATAAATTTACAGGGTTCATATCTGCATCGGCGCACACAAGTTCGAGTCGTGTTCCCGCTACTAAAGGAGACCCATTAATATAATCAATGGGCTGGCTTTTCACCTTAAATATAAGCAAACATATCAAAGCTAACCTATAGCATCACTTAACTGGAACATAGGCAAATACATAGAAACCAATAATACTGCAACTATTAAGCCTACGATTAAAATAATAAACGGCTCTAATATAGTTGATAAAATTTTTGATTGTTGAGTTACCTCTTGGCTGTATTGATCGTTTAATTGCTTAAAAATAAAATCTGTTTGATTTGTTTCTTCTGACACTTTTACTAAGGAAATCATTCTGCTATCAAACATTTTACATTTTTTTAAACTCTCATGTAAAGAACTGCCTTTTAAAATTTCATTCTCCACTATTTTTAAATCCTCTTGAAAAGGAACAAACTGAATCATCTTACTAACAAGTTGTATGCTATTTAGGATTGGAATCTTGGAACTTGTCAACAAACTAACGGCTTGGGTGAATTGAGCTAAATATACTTTAGAAATAAATTTCCCAAAAACCGGTGTTTTCAGAAGTGCATAATGAAGAATTCTTTTGAATTTACTATTTCTATTAAAAAACTTAAATCCTATAATAAATATTAACAACAATAGAAAAAAGTATAATCCATAATCTTTAACAAGGTCAGAAAGCTTTACAATTAATTTAGTAATCCAAGGCAATTCAATATTATTTTGTTTAAATATTTCTTGAAACATAGGCACCACATAGTTCAACATAAAAAGTATAACTAAAAAAGCCGTTATTAAAATAATTACTGGATAGGTCAAAGCTGCAATTACAATTCTTTTCTGCTCGTTTTTTCTCTCAAAAAACACACTTAATTGTTCTGTTACTTTTGCTAAACTTCCCGTCTCTTCTCCTATCTTAACTGAAAAATATTCATATTCGGAAAACTTGTTAGTTTCTCTTAAAGTTTCAGAGAAAGATTTTCCACTTATAATTTCAGCTAAAATTGTATCGAATAACTTTTTATCTATATCTTTTTTTTGATTTTCTTGTATTAAAGTTAGAGCCTCTTTTATGGTTATTCCTGCTTTTAATAAAACGCTTAATTCTAAATAGAAATTATATTTCTTCTTGTTTGAAAACGATGTTCCAAACAAATTAATTTCTGTCTCTAATAATTTCTGAATTGAGAATTCTTTATTATTTGAACTTTCCGAATAATTTTCTAGTTTAAATGCCATTAAAATTTATTTCGTTTATTTCTTCTGCATCATTCATTTTAAAAATAAAAATTGATTCTTTAGTTTTCTTGTTCTTTTCAATTTCTATTTCAATAGCATCAATTCTACCTTGAGTAACTATATTACTTTTATAAAAAGTCTGAAATGAATATAGTTTTGTTGTTAATGTATCTTGATTCTCAATTATAAAATTGTCACTTATAATATACAAAGTGGAATCTATCTCATTCTTAAAAAATATTTGTTTTTTCTCAATATAATTAACTTCTGAAAATGAATTAAAATCAATAAACAATTTACTTTTTAACAACTCAATTTCTGTTTCTTCTTCTGAATTTAATTTTAAAATATTGACTTGTTTTCTTACCAAAGTTAAAACAGAAAATGCCATACCTACAACTATTGCAGTAATTATTAAAACTACCAACATTTCAGATAAGGTAAATGATTTTACTTTAGTTTTCATTTATAATGATTTTTCTAGTAACTTCTTTGTTTGTTATAATATTAGTCCCTTTTAATTGAATAAATTTTTGCAATTTTTCATCTTGTATAGCTGTAACTTCTATATTCCAATTTTCAATTTCTTCCTTAAAAGGTAATTCTAACTTATCATTTAATAAGTAATATTCTAATTCATTCAGTCGCTTTTCAACTATTTCTTTTTTTTGATGAAAGGTGTTGAAATAAATGTTGTTTATCACTAAACTTGAAACCATAAAGATAACTACAATTAATACAGTTGCAATAATTGATTCTAATAATGAAGATGATTTTACTTTCTTTAATACAACCATTTTAATATTGATTTGTTTTCTTTTTCAAATAACAATCCACTATAAAAATCAGGAAAATTTTCTGAAGTTATAGTTGCATTATATAAATGATTTACAAAAATTGTTCCTGCTGTATTGGAAACAAATTGATTTGTATAAACTGAACCAAAAACGCTACCTATCAGTTCAAAATTTCCCTGACAATAGACTTCTCCAATTATTTTGGCATTCTTTGAACAAATTAAATGGGTTGTAAAGTTATCATCTTCTTTTTTTGACAAATAACAAACTACTCCTTTTATAGTGGAATTCTCATCCATTAAAATTAATTTTTTTTCATGATTTATTGGAACACTATTTTCTTCAGGTTGCAATACTAATGCAGATGGATAATTTAAAACTACATTCTTTCCAATAGTAATATTCTTTGAAGCAATTGCTTGAAAATTACCTTTTACATCATCTTCAATAATTATTGTTGGAGCAATGATTACTATATCTTTTAATTTAGATGTTCTTGAAATTCTAATCAAAGTATCCGATTTAATAATAAAATTACCAACAAACTCATCTTGAATATTTATAACATTCTTACTATAAATCCATTGAGTCGATTGGTTAAATGAATTGGTGTTAATCTGAATAGGAACAAAAAAATTATTCTCATCAATTGGTTTCGCTTTATCCAGTAAATAACTAACATTTTCAACAAATGTTTTATTTAACTTTGGTAACAAAACAGCACTATTTGCTATGTTTCCATAGATTAATTGCGTTCCATAATAACTATTTCCAGCAATATTTCCAGGACGAACTCCTTGATCTGGAATTCTTACATTTCCTTTAATAGATGTGTTTCCTACAACTACTAATGGTTTGAAATTATTTTTTAAATATAAGGCAACTCGTTTTTGTGATTCTATTTTAGAACCAATAAGAGCTGTTTTAGTGAATCTTTTAGTTCTATTGGTAGTAGTTGCTGTTGCTTTTTGAAAAATTCCCCAATAAGAGCTTATTGTTTTTGAAGTTTGAAGCTTATCTTCAAAATTATTTAAAAATATACTGTCAGTTATAACTTCTTCATTCTTTAAAACAGCATTAAATGCCGAATTTGAAGTCTTAATATTTTGAATATTTATTTGAGAATTTTGCTGAAATGTCTTAAAAGTATTGAGATATAGAATTAACGCAAATAAAAGTAATGCCACAATTGCTGCTGTAAAAATGGCAAACTGTAACGATCCTGAAAACAATTTCTTTTTTAACACATTACTCAACTATAGAAATGGTGTTTTGTTTTCCCTTATTAGAAATGACAATAGACTCTCTATTCCCTTTTATAAGTTTTACATCTAATTCTTTGTCTCCTTGTTTCATTAAAAATGTTTTCCCATTGATAATGACCATAAAAACTTTTACTTTATCCGTGACATCAGAGACAATTCCTTTGTATTGAATATTTATAGTTTCTTCAATTTTTGGTTCATCTGAATTAGATTTTACTGAAGATCCATTTGTTACTTTACTTTCACCCACTTCAGAACTTTGGGAACTCATTTTTCCTGTAAAAGGATCTCTATGATTAATATCTATTGTAGTAGTATCTGGTTCAGTATATTTTATTTCGTCACTTATTTGAAAATTATCTTCTGGCAAAACAATTTCTTCTGGATCTAAATAACTAAAAAAATTATAAATTAGTAATCCCCATATACCCAGAACAAGAGGTAATAAAATATAAATACTTTTTTTATTTTTCATAAATCTTTAGTTGGCCGTAAAACTAAAAACAGGGCTTTCTCCACTTATATTACCTGCTTCATCAAACGATTTCATTTTCCAGTAATAAGCTCCAGCATTTGAGATAGTTTCAGAATGAGGACTTACCACCCTATCTTTTGCAACAAGTGTTGTCAATGTATTATTTGAATAGATATATAAGCTATCAAACTCCGTACTTCCTTGTATAGCTGCTCTATTATAAGTAAAAGTAATATTTGTTTCTGTTGTTGTGGATGCATTTGCAGGAGAAACTAAGCTAGGTGTATTAGGCACTGTTGTGTCAATTAAAATTGACCTTGAAGTATACAACGTATTATCAGTTCCATTTGATGCTCTTACTTTCCAATTGTAAGTACCATCAGAAAAATTATAGTTGAAAGAATTTGTAGGTATTGTCTCATCAACAACAATTGAATTTGAACTGTTAACTATTTGAATTTGATAAGAAGTTGCCCCAATTATATTTTGCCAAGAAAAACTCTGATTTGAAACTTTCGTGATTAAATTATTTGATGGACTGTTCAACACTACAATATTATTTTCAAAATTTTCATTACTGACTATAGTAACTTTTCTTGAAGAAAAAACAGTTTCATAGGAACTATTTATGGCTTTTACTCTCCATTCGTACTCTCCAATATTTAATTGTTGGGTTAAAGTTGTTCCTTCAACTTCAGTATCCAAAATTATTTCTGTTGCATTCGCAAAATTTGGTTTTGCAATTTGAATTCTATATTTCGTTGCATATTGCACTTCCGACCAACTAAATGTTACACTTGTGGAAAAAAATTGTGTCTCATTGGCTGGAGCTAATAATGTAACTGTCTCTTTAGAAATGTCATCTTCTAAAAGAATTTCTTCACAACTATAAAAAACTAGAATTATAAACAATATACTAAATACTTTTTTCATTATTCCAAATTACATTTTATATAAACTTTTTTCTTTCTTTACTTTTATCTTGGAAAAAGTATCCCCTTTACAAGAAGAGTTTTTATCAACTATATCTCCTACTTGCCATTTTCCTCTTTGATTTTCAGACCAACAAAACTTACTGACTTCATATCCTAAAACGACTGAGTTTGCTAAATCTATATAATCAACTTTCTTTCCTTCTTTGTACAAAGCTATATTGTATTTTGCTACATCTGTTTGAATCAAATAATAGGTATCTGCTTGTCTTACTTTAGTTAATTCTTCTGTAGATAAATAAACCAAAACCGAAGTAACAATTGATGTTCTTTGGTTATCTTTTATAAACGTATATTGTTTAGCATTATAATCTTGATTAATTTCATTAACTAAAGAAGAAATATCTAGAACTTTTAAACTTACTGCTTCTGGTTTGTTTGGTAAACTATCCACGTATTTAATTTTAGCTAAATTTTGATTGAACTTAGCTTTATTTTGATACGTTTTATTTATCGTCTTAGTAAAAGGAATAACACTTATTTCAACTTTTATTTTTTCATTTAAAGTTAAAAAAGATGTAGTCTCAAAATTATTTTTTACTCCAAACAATGATTTTGATTCTCCCAAACCTCCTAGTTCAACATTTGACTGTGAAATTTTAAAAGTGTCATTTTTTACTTGTATAGTTTTGCATGAAACAATTAAAGTAAGTAAGACTAAATAAATTATTTTTCGCATTTGCAATGTTTAGTTTTTTGGTAAATGTAAATAAAATTGATAGCATTACAAATAGTAAAACACAATTTAATTCTGATTTATTAACCTTTCAACATCAATATTTAAAGAAAGATTTGCTCCAAAAAATTGGGATTTTTTATTATCTTCAAACCTTATAAAAGGTGCAATATCATACTCTAATTTTGTTTGTATATCGATGAATTTAAAAATTCTATATCCAAACCCTAATTGAGCTCCATATATAAAATTTTCAAAATCATCTTTTACATCTTCTCCCTCAGAAGTTGCCTTGGTAATCAAAGAAATTTTAGGGCCTACTAGTATGTAAAATCCTCTTCTGTATTCTTCTCCAAAATCATATTTAAAACTCGGATTTATTTCAATAAAGGAAAAATCAAATTTTATATCTTCAGAAATAAAAGAAGGAGAAAATAGTGCTTCCTTATTATTCCATAATATCTCCGTTTTAACTCCTATATTATCCGTGAAGTTGTATTCTGCATAAGCTCCAAAATATATTGCATTTGTTTTATCCGATTCAAATGAATAAGTACCATTATTATTACCTATCTCATAAAAAGAATTTCCAATAATTGGACCATACGAAATTTCCTGAGCATTTGTTAAATTTGTAATCCATAAGATCAAGCAGACAAATAGTGTTTTTTTCATTTTTAATTTTTAAAAGATATTTGATAAATATAAATAAATTTTTTCGTTTATAAATTTATTTTTAAGATTTAAGATGATTTACAAATCTTCCTAAACTTACAAAAACGACAAAAGCCAACTCTTAAAGCTGGCTTTTATTTTATTTGTTAGACGTATTACAAATTCGCGCTATTCGGTTTTTGTTATTAATTGATATTCTTACTTATTAATCTGTTACGTTTATACTGTTTACTATTTCATAACCATTTGATTTGGAATTCCTAGAAAAAAGTGGACAATTTTCACATACACTAAGCTGCCATTTTTAAATTATTACTAATTGATTTTAATATTCTAAATTATCCTCATTATTTTAATGAAGTGTACTCTATTTTTCCTAATAATTTATAATAATCAATATTATTAATTCTATGAAATTTTGTAGTCTCAATCGTATTACCATCGGATATTGGTGTAGATAAAATATAATCTTCTTCAAATATCAATTTAACCCCAAAAAAACTCTGATCAACGAAAACATATTTAACATCTAAAATTGTATTATTTACTATTCTATCAAAGAAATATGATTTAGTAAAATCATAATATTCATAATCAACATCATCAATCATTTCAGCCTTTTGCCATTTTTCAACTCTATTTTCAAATGATTCGAAAGAGAATATTCTTTTTGTTATCTCTTCTACTTCCAATATTGGAGTCCAATTATCTTTTTTTTGTGTTGTTATTTTATATATGTTCTTTTCACCATAAAATTCAAAACAGATAGAAATATCTATATTTTTTTTATTATGATCACCGTATGGAGGCCATAATACTATGTATATCTTTTTTATCTTCTTATTTAATAAAATTTTAAAATTCATAATTACTATTTTAAAGGCAAAGCCTCTTGATACCATTTATTTGACGTTTTATTTATTACAGTAATAAATGTCCCATCAGCCTCTGTGACTATCATTTTACCATTGCTAATGTACATCAGTGCATTTTGATGTTGATGCCATTGACCAGTCCTCGTCAACGCAGCATCTGCTCCTTTTATTAAATTACCTGCTGCTTCAGCTAATTCAGGAACCATTTTTTGAAGTTCCCCTGGTGACTTATCAACATATCCCAACACATCAGCATGTTTAATTAAATGTCCTTTAGAATTTTTCCCAAATCTAAGTAACACTCTTGCCGCATCATCAATAAGAGGAAGTGGAATAAAGTTTGCTCCCAATTGAGTAACAGCCGTACCTGGACTATGGTCAATACCATAACTAAACCAAGCATCAGCACCTGGTATAAATTCCATACCTGTACGAACTTTTGCAAGTCCATCCATGTATTTTGGCATCACAACATTTGTTAATATATCTCTTTGATTTCTTAAATCTTGATTTACTTCTGGATTACTCCAAGTTTCAAAACTAAACATGTTAGATATCCAATCCTTTCCACTTTTAAAATCATCATCAAATACAAACCAACCTGGCTCATATGGTTCTGAATGAGTTACACTTTGCTCTTTTTTACCAAAACCTAACCAACTTTTAAATCGTTGCCACAAACCAGGTGGGTCGTCAGGTCCATCTGACCAACCACCATCAGGGTCAATCATGTTAATAGGGTTATTACCCATCCCTATATAAGGACTATGATATTGTCCATAAGGATCAACCGTTAACCATCTACCAATTCTTGCATCCCATAGTCTTAGCTGAAAGGCTTCCATGTTGGTTTCGCCGTCTTTCTCTTGCCCTTGAAAAGCATATCTATAGTTGTTATCTGTAGTATGCTTGTTTGGCATTGGCATACCAAAGGGGTAATAATCCGTTTTGCTGGTTAAAGATACTAAAGCTGTTCCTATTTTCCTAATCACAGCTCTTACGTTGCCTAAATGGTCGGTGAGTTGGTATAAAGAATAGCCACCATCTGCTGTTGATCTATCGCCAAACTGATCTTTTTTGAAAACACCTATCCTACCACTACCATAGATGCTGTATTCTGATATTTGTGGTGGCAGAGGTCTGCCTGCTCCTAGGGTTTGGTTATAGATAGCCATTACACTTCCTGCTGCATCTCTAACATAGTAAGTGTAATCTGTAACACCTCCTAATTCAGAAAAACTTTCTTTTCTGATTCGTTGTCCTCTATCGTCATAATAAAAAGCCACTCGGGTATCCTGTGCTGCCTGAACGAGAATATTGTCTAACAAAAGTTGTTGGCGTTCCCATTCTGGAACTGTTCCACCGGTTGACACATAAGTTCTTTCTATTTCTAAAAAGATATATTCCTCATCTGAAGTGGTAAAATCATGGTTGAAATGCACATCAAAATATTGATTGCAATATTCAACAGCCTGATCATTTATGGTTTGTGTATGAATAAGTGTCCCATCTGGTTTTTTTAAATTAACAATAACTGAAGGTATTATAGGCGTTCCTGGTGTAGATGATTGAATGATATTTCCATTTGCATCCATCAAATCTGCATTAACGTACATGTACTTATCAACTATTACATCAAAATCTACCTTAGTGAAACTATGAGGCGTAACTCTAACTTTTGTAGCCGTTTTACCTGAACCTAGTAGTTGTAAAAACACATTATTACCATAAGCCTCTGCCAATGTAGGGGTTGAAGAACCACTTGTTGCGTTGCAATTAGCGTATGCAATTTCATCGGTATTGCCTAATATACTTCCTGATTGATAAGGGGAAGTTGCAAACCAATCTTCATATGCTAACAAAGGACGTAAAAATTGGTATTTCCGATTTTCAATGGTAATATAATTTTGTGTGTCGCTGGTGGTTATCGTATTTATTTTACTTACTAATCCAGATGCGTTGTATTCATACAAAACTTTATCTTGCAAATTGGCAACCATTTGACCTAAATCATTATAGATGTAATTATCCAACAGTGAAATATTTGCTTCTCCGTGCGATAAACTACCTGTAAGGACTTTTTGGTCTCTTATGTCGTTGTATCGGTTTACATCTGGATTATCTGCATCATCCATCACATATTTCAATCTGTTCTTGTATGTTGGATCATATTCATAGCGCAAATTATCCATACTGTTGGTTCCATTGGCATCTGTATATCCTTTTCGTCTTAATCTTGTGATATTTCCGTTAGCATCATACGCTATACTTGACACTTGGTAATCTTCATTTGAATTTGCCACGATAGTTGCTGTATTACCAGAAATTGTTGCACTACCAAAAGTGGCTTGTGTTAACCAATTGTTTTTATTGTAATCGTATACATAAGCATTCTGAGCAGAAGATGGAAGTTGTGTATTCCATCGGGTGGATTTTATATTTCCGTTAAACTGGTCTGTGCCTATTGCTCCTGCTGTAGCCGTAACTATTGGTTTAGGAGTATTTGTTCTTGTATAATCTCCATTATAATAATCTAAATGCATCCCAAAAACATCTGCTGCAAATCCATTGGCACCATCACCTCCTGGATCATCTGATGCCGTTAATGATGGATGATTAATCGCTTTTAACTGTCCGTTTAAATTATAAACATAGTCGATTCCTTGTAAATTATCTGCAAGTTCTGTTCTTACTAATGCTCCTGACTCATTATAGATATATTTTGCTTGGTGGATGAATGATGTTCCACTAACTGAAGTGTAGGCATCTGTGAGTTGACCTGCAATATTGTATTCATACTTATGCACAAAACGTTCAGCTGCGTTGTGTCGCTGAAAATCTACTCTTATTACCTGTCCTGAAATAGGATCATATTCATAGTCTATTGTTTTTAAACAGGATAAACCTGGCACTTCTTGTATCATCCACTTAACACGTCCGTAAACATCATAACTATACCATGTTTTATTGGTTGAAGGATACTGTGTATATGTGTGGGAAACGTTACCAGACACAAATGATTGAGTATATTCTGGAACAGGCAAACCACAACTTGACAGTTTTGTTACTAGAGCAGGGTCTGGCACATCGTAAACCGAAAAATTTTGTTCTGTTCTACCATTGGCATCAAAGCCGTCTGGGTGATCTACTATGGTATTTAAATTTACATAAGGAACAGTTGGTGGATTTGGATTTGATAAATCTGGTGGTGTGTAATGTGTTGTGAATCCGTACACATAAGATGTCCCTTTATAAACTCCACTTTCTATGGGTCTTCCTAAATTATCATAGTTTGTGTAGGAAAAGGCATGTGTTTTTTTCTGTTCTTGATTTTGTGAAAAACGAATCTGTCCGTCTCTGCGATATAAAAATTCAGCACGACCTTCATCAATACTTGTTGTTTCTAAAAGTTGCCCTAATGAATTATATGTAAAAGTAGTTTGATGAGTTTCATCAATAGGCTGTACCGTTTTTAATAATCGATTAGCGATATCATATTCATTATAGCTCAAATCATAATAACTAATTGAATGATTTACCCTAACTGGTGTTGGTGGTATATTTCCAATATAATTATTAGCGTAATGTTTATTGATGTCTTCTACACGATAAAAGCCTTTTGGTAATGAACCCCATTGATTACTTGGAATTTCTTGTTCTGTAATTAAATTAAATACTCGAAGATTGTGCGCACTAGTATTTCCTTGAAAACTAATTCCTACATTTCCTGAAATGTGGATATCAACGTAGCCTTTGTCTAATATCTCTGAGTAAACATTTTTATTAAAACTTACTCCACTAACATTAAATCCGCTTCGAGCAGCTCCAAGCATATTACCATCTATATCTACATAAACTACTGCTTCATTACCGTCAACATCTCTGCTAACGGTTTTCATTACTTTTTTATTCTGAAAAAAGGAATACCACTGATCATTAGCAGCTGCTGTTTCTGCAACCATAGTAAAACTATAGGTTTGTTTCCATTCTCCGTTGATCTTGTTTCCGCCTAATACAGCTTTTACCGCACCTGGGTTTAACTCGCTAAAAACGGTTCTTGTGTATGGATAGACTGTCACATCTTGATAAGAGTCTGATGTATTTAAATTACTATAATACCAACCCAAAGTATTTACATCTGCACTTAATGCTGGTGGATTAATCAATGTACTTGGTGCATCGTAATCATACAATCCAATAGTTGCATTATTAGAGCTTATAAAATTTGATCGGTATAAAAAACTACCTGCATTATTTACAGGTGCCGATAGCGTTTGTAACACTCCTCTTCCAAAACTATCATAGCGAACTTCACTTGCCCAAACTCTGCCTGTTAAGACATCCCAACTCTGTTGCTGAGTAGCCTTACCCAAATCATTGAAATAGCTTACGCCTTTACTCAACGTTTCTCCTTCTAAATTATAACTAATGCTACTAACCCAGTTTCTGGTATTACTAACAACAGGTGCTGGCTCAACTTGACCAAATAGCTTTGTGAAAAGCATAACTAAAATAAATACGAATAGTCTTTTCATAATAATCCTCTATTTAGTTGTGTTATTTATAGTTCTTACATTTAAAATTTTACCATTTGCATCTTTAGAAACTAATGTCCCTTTTTGAGCATATTCTAGATCCTCGCTTGAACTATTTCTGAGCATACAGTTATTACAACTTGTACAATCTCCATAATATATTTGAGGTAAATGATAAGTGACTTCGCTGGTAGACAAATTGGTAATTCTATAAGTAAAATAAATTACATTTCTATATCCACTAGGGCAGTTTGAATCGGCTGTAGTACTAAATGAAGGGCAAAAGCTTCCTTGTGTACTGGTAACATCAATCCAATTTAGAGTTTGTTGGTAAAATCCGACTGATGGATCGTAATAAGCATATTCATATTTGAAATTGCCAGACAGTCCAATATCATCCAAATGAATTTTAAATCTCATTTCATTAGGTGAACAAAAATTACTGCAATTACTTATTTCTACATCTTCAAATGATCTGCTATTGGTAGTAAAAGTACAAGCGGTTTCTGTTTCATAAGATTTCTCGATGGTTTGACCTGTTGTCAAATCTGTTACTTTTACCACAAAACTCCATACTTTACCAAATGTTCCTCCTGAACTGTCACCAGAACAATATTTTGGAGCATAGGGAATTAACATCTCATTACTTCCGTTGACATAAGGGCTGTATATATTATTTGGAATATTTGTCTTCCATTTGTATTGATAAGAAAAATTACCTGAACCACCAGAAACAGTTGTTTTATATCTATTCTCAAAAGTTCCGATACATTCACTTCTTATATCAAGACTCAAAGGTAAAAATGTATGGTAACAATTATCAATCACAGGTAGCGCATTATCAACTGATAATCCTGCTCCTTTGTAGTTTTGTTTGTATTGACTGGTAATTTTGAAACCACCTGTTAACACAGGTGAATCAACAACTTCAGCATAAGAAGCCCATAATCTACCAGCATCGTCATATTTAAACGCAGCACCCATATTATTTGCATCTAACATATAGGATAATTCGTCTGTATTTTGATCATAAACATAAGTGTTGACAGATGATGCTATTGGACACATTCTAAAATCATCATAGTAGTTAGCACCATTAACTTGATTTGTAGTCAATACTATAGTATTTGAAGTTGTATTAGCAGGAATATCAAAATAATAATTCAATTGTTTCCAACATCCAGCGGCAACTACATCAGAGTGAGGTATAACGACATTATTAACTTTAAAGACGGTTGCTACTGTTGGGTTACCTTGCTCTAACGCCCAAACCGAAACCTTATATTTTCCTGGTCTAAATGTAGCAGTATAATTATCTTGATTGTTGTAATAATCTGTATTTCCACTTGATCCTGTAACCTCAAACAAATTTTCACCGCCAGTAGTTGACTTCACTGAATAACTTCCAGTATGTGCTACATCCGTTGATCTATAATTTGCTCCTTTCACTTCACCATCGAACAAATTACCAGATTTCACATACTCTGCTCCTGAATAATACATTTCTGTATAACGAGCATTTCCTGAAACCAATACTTTTGTTCCATTATCAGCCATTTTAGTTGAAGCAAAATTACCGTTGATATCTTTTGTTTCAATTGGTGATGACCATCTAGTATATCTTGTAACTTCAGATAATTTTTGCCACTTGTTGGACAATGGAGTTCCAACACCCCAATTAAATTGAGTATTATCTTTTGTTATGTTTGTCATGTATGAACCATCAGCCTGTAAAGCGTCTTTCCAAGCATATGTTTTGTGTTTTCTCCACACTTTTCTTGTTGTTTCGTTAACATCGGTTCCTGTATCTTCATTTCTATATTTCCATGTATCATTCCAAGTAGTAATATTTGCATCAATTGTTTTCCAATTGCTTCCATCTGCTATTGAGGTAATTGTCATAGCCTCTTGTGTTAGCATGTTTTTATTATTTATGTTATTGACTTTACTACCCATTGAACTGTAAGCTAATGTTCCGTCTGTTTTTTTAACTGAGTATGCTGGGACAATTTGATTCTTAATTATTATTCCTTTAGAATTTCTTGAGATTGTGGTATTAAACAAACCATTCACAGCATCTTGGTCTTCCTGCCAAGTTCTTTGAATTTGACCATAACCATTTAACTCCTCTGTATAATCTGTATAAGGAGTGTAAACAACTTTAGTTGACACATTTAACAATCTATTATGTGTACTTAAACTACTACTTGTATGTACCTTTTGAGTGGTTGTGTAATTGACAAATACACCTGATAACCCGGCTTGAGCTTTAACATAGTTACTATTAAACTGATGAATAGATTTCATACTTTGAAACGATTCTTGCACTGCTCCTTTTGAAGAATTATTAGCAGTAGAAGCAATTAATTCGTTTAATGTTTTCCTTTTTGTAAATGATTTAGACATTAATTGATTCGCATTATTGTATCTTTCAATACTAATAACTGAACCCAATTGTGAAGTATTATCGTGCAATTTTATCTGAGCTCCTTTTACTTTTAATGATGAATTTAAATTATCATTAGTCACAACTTCACTTTTAAAATAGTCCCCAACGGTAATATTTTTGTCAAAAATATTTGTTGCATTTTCTAATACATTAAATCTGTATACTGTTTTACCATTTTTTTGTGCAACACCATTATTAGTTGTCTTTTCGGTTACAGTAACATATTCATACATTACTCTAGGGGCAGGAAGTTCTGTTTGATATGGCACATATTTTAAACCTCTAACAGGAGCGAAAGAAGTTATTCCTGAAGTTCTATTTTTAGTTGGATGGTTATAATCATATTCTGTTGTATATCGATTATTTGATTCGTCAATTGATGTGATAGCTTTAACTCTAAGCCCACCACCTGTTCCCTCACCTGGCGTTCTATTTGCTAAAATATTATAATACATATTATGATTTCTTGATGCTCCACCTCCACAGCCACCATCATTATGTTCAGTACTTCCTCTTTCACCTCCTTTATATAATTGAGAACCAATAGTTGGATTATTCCCTCTTGCAAACCAAATATTATTAACCCTATTTGGATCATCTCCTGATATTGAATGAGAGTATCTATTCGCAACTATTCTTACATTATCATTATTTACAGTTTCTACATAGCAATATTCCCCACCAATTACATCAACTATACCAATATCCGTTTCGTTGGATAATAAACAATTTTCGTCAAAAATATTAGAAATCCATAAATCTAAGAAAACTCTTTCTCCATTAATGAAATAATGATTAAAATTAATGGGTACACTCGAACCTGTTTTATTCTGGCAGTCAATAAATACATGAGTTGAATTATATGTCACTTTAAACATTAAATCTTCTAGCCAATATCTCCTTGAAAAAGCTTCAGTCCAATAGGTATCCTTTTCAAGTTCAAATTCTATTTTTGCACCTGTTGGGGTTGTAATTTTTTGTAATGACCAAGCTTGAGGTATATCATTATTGTATCCCCAAGGATTTTTCACATTGCAAGTAGCATTAAAACAATCTTGATACGGTAAATTGTTATTAAAATAATCAAAAATAGTGGGAGGCATATAATTATATGCATTTCTTCCTAAATTTTGAATTGACTTTAAAGTTAACCTACCTTTTGATTCTATTGATCCACTTGCTGGTGCATCCGAATGAGGTGAATTTGTAGCTAAACTATAATCTTGATTCAATTTAATTATTTTTTCAGCATTTTGATAAATCAAATAATTTCCACTACTATCTTTAGGCAAATCACCATTATCAATAACTAAACTTTGTTGATTAATTTTATATTGAACATAATTAGTAGAAGGTGAATAGTTTTTTACAATGGGACTGTGCCAATTTACCGTTCTAGTTTGTGAAGGATTTACAGTAATAGGCAGTACCTGATTGGCTGCGGTAACATTATCATTTTCATTTTGTATTAGTATTATTTCATCTAATTTCATGGTTCTTTGAGATGGATAGTATACTCCATTATCACCTTCAAATGACGGATAACCCAATATTTGTTGACCATTTGAATTCACACCTATTACTTCCTTACCGATTTCTTTACTCATACTGTCGTGACGCAAAGATTTTACCAAAATGGCTGTGTGCGTTCTAGTAACTACTTTATTTAAATAGGCTAGCTGTTTTCTACCCCATCCGTACTCCCTAGCATTTTCACTTTGATTGTAATTAGCAAATTGATCAAAATCATTAAATCCATTAAAAGGTGTTCTCCAACAATATCCATCTGTCCATTTGCCATAATCAAATCTTGTCCAGTATCCATAATCTGCACTATCTGCATAACCGTTTCCATTTGCATCATAATAATCTGGTCCGGTAACGGCAGTTAATACCCAGTGCGTTGCATAAGGTTGATTCTTTCTTTGCTCATGGTAAAAGCTGTTCTCAATAAAAAAATCATTATATGGATCATTATCTCCTATATTACTTGGGTTCTTTTTAAGCTGCCTATAAACTTCTTCATATTGGTAAACCGGCATTGCATAGTGATATGTTTTACCATCAGGAGTTGTAATTTTATAAGCTCCAATACCTTCATTTACAAACCCATTATCATTCTGTCTATCATACAAATTATCCCCATTAAAAGGTCTTAATACTAAGGTAGGGTTATTTATTAATTGCTGATTTGTATAGACCTCAACATAATTTGAATTGTGCTGTCTGCTTGATATACTTGAATTAAAATTTCCAATATATCCAGGCATAATACTACCCGAAGCATTTAAGGAACTAGGTGTTATAGACAAATTAGATGGAAAACTATTTTCAAAATAAAAACGCATTTGATTTGATGCATTTTGATCTAAAGAAGTGCCAAAAGACTTTGTAAATTTTCGTGAACTACTACTGTAATTCCAATTCATAACAAAACTTTCAAGGGTTCTATACTCATAAGTTGTTGGAACCCCAAAATGATAAATACCACCACTATATCCAGAAACATTAGGCTCTAAATATGCTGCAGGAGGAACTCCACTTCCAGTAATTGGAAAAACTACTCCCCCACCAATCTTATCGTCTTTTTGTTCAAAGTTCTGGGATTTCCCTACAATTGTTCCATTTTCAAAAAGTCTTGGAGCCATTGCCCCAGTAAGTCCTTGTGCATTAACAACATATCTATCATAAGAAGGAAATGTAAATGCATATTTTTGACTTTGATAAATATCTTGATAACTTACCAATTCTGATTCTGATTCGGGTAATCCCTGCTCATAAGAATCCATAAAAAAATCTCTATTTGACTCATTACTCAAAGCAGTTGAATAAGAAGAACCTTGACCTTGTTGATAATTAAAATCTTTATAATACAAAGGCCCATATACAAAATTAGCATAGGTTTCGTTTTTTTCATACTTAATTTTTCTTTTACCAAATTTTAACCATACAGGAACTACAACTAAAGGAATAGCAACACTCATGTTGGTCTCACTAAATTCTCCTAAACTTCCCGAATTAATTGAAAAACTAGATGATCCTTGACCCATGGAAAGTGAGTAACTACCACCTATTCCCTCTGAGCTTAAACTAATCCCTAATGTTGATATTAAAGGAGATGAACTACCATCTTTATTTTTTCCCATGGAAAAAGAATAATTTACTCCAACTGCAGCACCTTGGGTTCCTACAGAACCTCCAATACCTACACCTCCTTCTGAAATACCTGCTGAAACATTAAATATCATACCCGATTTATTATGATATCCCACACTAACACCCGCATTAGCATCTGTTCCTCCATCAATTGTTCCAACACCTAAATTAACAGTACCATAATTTCCTCCATTAGAATCATATCCATATGAAACACCAATATCTATTGATGCAGCACCTTCAATACCAACAGAAACTCCAATATCAATTGCTGTTGAACTAAACTCATAATAATTTCTAGTCCTAATTAATGCTTCTTTCCAATCATCTGGAAGCCCATTAACTCCCCTTTCTACAGCACCAGGATTTAAATTCCATCCTAGTCCAATCCATGACGACTCTAAATCATAAGCAATTCCACCATGGTAAGACAAGGCTAAAGGATAACCTCCTTCAGGACTAGGCACGTTTAACAAAGGTAACACATAACTCATATCTCCTGTTGCTAAATTTACCATATCTGTAGCGTCCACAGGTTCAAATGAAGATGCTTCTGGTGCTACAGGTCCATTATTAGAAGCATATAGCATGTTAACTGGTAGTAACGATGGAATAAAAATGGCTAATAATACAATAGCTATTCTTTTCTGGAAGGGTTTTGGGTTGTTCATAAAATCAATATAGTGATGGTATTATAAATCTAATCTCGGTTCGTTGTGTAAAGGCTTTGTAGCTATCTTGAACTTCACTTCTCCTGTGTATAAGCCTAAATCTTCTATCGTAAAGTTTAAATAGTCTTCTTTTAAATATTTCTCTTCTCTTGGATAAACAATCAATATGGTGGTTGAATTGGTCATCCCATACATTCGAGGATACACAAAATCTGTCATGGTAATGGTGTCTTTTTCTGGTGTGTAAACATGAACTTTCTCATCCATGTTAAAAGCTAAATCATTTACCATTTGTCCAAATTGTGCTTTATCTCTTACAACGTTACTCAACAACTCTTTATTATTCATCGACATGGATAAATTGAAATACAGATACTTTTTGTATTTATTGCGTAACTCTTCTATCTCTTTCTTATTCGTTTTATCGCTCAGCTCTTGGTTGACCAGTAAATCTGTAGGTCTGTATTGTAATACATAGTCTACACCGTTTACCGTTTTTGAATATTTGTAGTTATTGCTTTCATCACTAATGTAAGTGAGTAATTCTTCTGTAGTGTCAAAATTTTTGCCGCTACATGAAACTAATACCATCAGTAAAAAAGCAAAAAGATTACTTCTTCTTATCATACTCTGCGTTTAATCCTTTGAGAATCTCCTCTGTCAAATCTGTAGCTTCATCTGCATACATGATATTACCACTTCCACTAGCGCCAAATATGATTTTGTATCCTTTCTTTTTACCGTATTCCTTTACATAATCATTGATGTCATTGATTACGGTTTGGGTAGTTTTTTTATCTTCTTCTTGGATTTGTTTTTGAATGGCTTCTTGATAACCATTAATTTGTTGTTGCTTGTTTGACAATAGTTCTTGTTTTAACTGCAACTCTTTTGGTGACATTGAAGCTCTTTCTTTTTCATAGGCTTGTAATTCTTTTTGCCAACCTGTAACTAACGAATCTATATTGCCTTTCATAGTAGTTGCTTTTTTCTCAAAAGCTTCTTTCTCTATTTTTGTCCTATTGTAGCCTTCCATCAATTTATTTACATCAACATAAACAAGCTCTGAACTTGATCGTGATAAGTAAATAGCCAACAAACTCAAAACTATGGCTATTATCGAAATTAAAGGGAGAATTTTAGCAGTGTTAAATTTTATTGCTTTTTTTAAAGGAGTCGCTTTTGACATTTTTTAGTTTTAAAGTTTTTTAATTAAGAAAATAAATACAGATTTTCAAAAATATACTTTTTTTTTAAAACTCAATTACAGAAAAACTGTAATTATTCTATTTCTAACTCAAATCCTACATTTAATCCTTTAAATAAGCCCTTTTGTCGGATTATTTATGGTAATTTAAATTCATTCTTGATAAAAAAATCTATCAAAAGCTTTTGGTAGCATTTAATATCAATAGAAATTTGTAGTTTCTTGATTTAAATATAAGAATTTCAAAACCTATCTTTTTAAGGCAAAATGACCTTTAAATTCTTTGCCATTTTCACGGGTAACTATGAACCAATAATCCGTTGCAGGTAAAGTTGTTCCATTAAAGGTTCCATCCCAAGAATTTAAATTTCCATTTATTACATGAATTAATTTGCCATAACGATCAAATATCTCTGTCTTTATATTTGGCTCATCATTTGAAAATTTAACTTTCCAATAATCATTGTAACCATCATTATTTGGTGTGAAAAATTTTGGGTAAATTAATAAATAGATACTTTCGGTTTGAATGCCACAGCCGTTTTTATCTCTAACAAAAACTGTATATTGACCACTTACTAAATTTGTAAAAACGGAACTATCTTGATAGGTAATTCCATTCAAAGAATATTCATAATCTCCATCACCATTTGCGAAAATTGATATTACATTATTATTATCTGTCCAATCTTCGGTTGTTATTTCTGTTATTGTTGCAACATTAGAATTTACAACTGTTATATTTTCTGTTGTTGAACAAATTATGGTTCCATAATCTTTTGTTACTGTTAAAGTATATTGTCCTGCTTGTGAAATAATTGCTTGGTTTAATGTAGAACCTGTGGACCAATTATAACTACTAAATCCTGAAGGAGCAGAAATAACTATTGGGTTACCTTCACAAATTGTATAGGTTTGATTAATATTTAATACTGGATTTGGATGAATAATCAATTGGAATGAAGTTGTATTATAACAAGATGTACTTAATACATTTTCAATCCTTGCATAAATTGTTTTTGAAGGTTGCGTACTGGAATAATTGGCAGGTAATGGATTGGTGTTATTGTCTGCTTCTTGTTGTGTTTGATGATAAGACACAGTAAAGTCTGTAGGACTTTGATTTCCTAATATACCCGCTGTTTGCTGTGATAAGTCAAAAGTTTCTGTAATGTCATTTGCGGTATCGCATGAATGCATGTTTTGAGGTTGATAGGCAATTGGTAATTGATATAAACCTATTTGAAAACTAGTTGTGTCATAGCAATCTGAGTTGTTATTGTTTTCAATTCTAACAAAAATAGTTTGAGGATTGGAAGTATTGGTGTAAGAGCTATTTAACGGATTAGCAGCATTTTCAGCATCATTCGGATTTTCATAATAGGTAACTGTAAAATTTGCTGCACTTTGATTGCCTAATATAACAGAATTATTTTGAGTTAAGTCAAAAGTTCCAAATCCATCGTTGGTTATATCATCACAAATGAAAATATCATTTGGAGTATTGGCCATCGGAAGATTTGAAACCACTATTTTAAAACTATCAATCACTTTACAATTAGCATTACCAATAGCTGTTATACTGTAATAAATATCTTGATTGTTTGTGATGTTGTTTATTGGAGTTGTAATTGCGTTTGTATTATTTTGAGCATCACTCAATGTTAAATAATAACTAACTTCAAAAACTGTTGCTGATTGACCGTTTAAAATTTCATTGGTTTTTGTAGTTAAATCAAATTGTTCAATACCATTATTAGAAGCATCATCACACAATACATAATCGGTAACTGTTGATACAGTTGGTTGTTGAATAACCTCTATGTTAAAACTTGTGGTAGCAAAACAATCTGTATTTGAGTTGTTTTCTATACGCACATAAATGGTTTCTTGTGGTAAAGTATTTGTGTACAAAAACGGCAATGGAGCAGTATTGGTATCTGCATCATTTTGGGATGCATAGTATGATATTGAAAAATTACTTGCCGACTGATTTCCTAAAACTAATGCGTTTTTAGTTTGCAAATCGAATTGTTCTATGCCGTCATAAGGTGCAGATTCGCAAATGATATAATTTGATACTGCATTGGCAATTGGTTGATTATATAATGTTACCTCAAAACTAGTAATTGCATAACAGTTTGGATTGGCTAAATTGTATATTTTGGCATAATAAGTTGAAGTTCCTAAAGGTAGGTTTTGCGTATTTGTTAAAATATTTGTATGGTTTTCTGCATTGGCTTGGGAGGAAAAATAAGCTACTCCAAAAGTTGTTGTTGATTGACTACCAATAACTGTTGCATTAAACTGTGCCAAATCATAACTCATTGCAGCTGTTCCACAAACGGTTTGATTGGTAATAGTGTTTGCTATAACTGGAACTTCGGAGATTTTTACTTGTTTTGTATGTGAAGAAGTTTCTGTGCCGTTTGAAAAGGTTGCTGATACGGTATATGTCCCTGGGTTTGTGTAAGTATGAGTTGGACTAATAGTCGTAGAACTAGAGCCATCGCCAAAATTCCAAGAGGCAGAAGTAACACTTGTTGTGTTTGTAGGGTTAAATGCCGTAACATCTCCAAAGCATGTATTGGCAACATTAAAGCCAACATTAAAATAAGATTGGATAAATTGAGGAAGTCCTATTTTGGATACACCTGTCCCTAAACTAACTGCATTTAATTGAAAATTACATCCAAGTCCTAAAGCATTAGGATTGTTAATCGCAGCAATATAATTTTGATCATGTACTGCACAATATATTTTACCATCTGGACCTAATTGTAAGGCTTGAAAAGTGGAATTTTCTGACAATGGCAATTGATATAATAATACCTCACTAGCAACAATATTTGTTGCAGTTAAATCAAATTGAAAAATTTTATATCCATAGGTAATATATAAACGTTCTCCAGAAGGTGAAAATTCTACTCCATAATCCAGTCTATTGTAAGAGTAAAATAAATAGGGGTTACTTACTTGTCCTGTTGTTATATCAAAATCAAAAAGCTCCAGTGAAAGATACATATTTACACTTGCAATTTTTGTAGCATCTGGGGAAAATTTTAGGTAGCCTATAGACCAATTAGGAAAATTATTATCCACTACTATACCAGTAGTGCTTATAACAGGTGTAGTTATCACACCAAAAGAAGTAACTTTATAACTGTAAAATTCATTGTTTCCATACCCGTGTGAAAGTACCCAATATTCGTTTGTAGCTTCATTTTTTACAGCTGTTAATTTTTCACAAACAGGAGTTTTTAGCAATATATTTTTTTGAGAAGTTACAGCACCAAATCCACCATTTAAAGACATATCAACAACAGAATAATTTAACCCATTTGTCGCTCCTGTATCAATATCTATGATATCTGTAGTAAAAATATAAAAAATATTTGGATTACTTGGGTTTGGGACAATAATTCCTGATTGAGTGGAAGAAGAATCTCCTAACAAACCTGTTCCATTTGGCATGATGTCATGATTTCTGTCCCAAACCGTTATACCGTCTGTATAAAACAACAACTGCCCAGAATTTGTGGACATTACTGCACATCCTTCTCCTGTATTCATTTGACCATCAGTTAATGCCACAGGGCTTCCACTATTGAAATCCAACCCTGCATTTTGACCAAAATACCAAATGTTTGCCTCTCCTTGCGAAAAAATAAGGTTGAGGCAAAATAAAAAGAATATAATGAATATTTTTTTCATTGATTTAATAACTTGAATTTAATTATAAATCACGCTAATGAATTTACTCGAGATCGTTTCCAACATTGCTTTTTTTGAATTAAAAGTATCTAAAAATAATGTTTTGTAAATTAAATCATCATCTACAATTCTTTTTGTTTCACTAATGTTAGCATATAATAATATTTTTAGAGGTAATTTTATTTTAAATTTTAGATTATTCCAAAGCATCAAACAAACGAATTGTACCAATAATTTCCTGACCTCTTAAAACTTCATAAGTATGATTTAGTTTGATAATTTTTCTTGCAAGTTCAATCATCGTAAATGATAACTTAACTTTAAAAAAGAAGCCATATTTTGCTTCTATCGGATTTTCAATTTTATAAACAAAACTAAATTGTTGTTCTCCAACATTTAAAAAAAGCCAATTTACTTTATCGTCTTTAGGTTGAGATAGTTGACCTAAAACCCTACTTCTGTTCAAGTTTAGTTCACCAACAAAATTATATTCTCTATTTTCTATAAGCATAACAAATATTTAATGAGGAATTATATGAGGTAAAGTTTCTTTAGGAAAAACATATGCTCCAATGTCAACATGCTGAAACCAATGTTGAGCTGCATTAACTGGTGCTTTTACAGTTCCTTTTATGATCACGTATCCATTGGGATAAAGTCGTTGTCCATACCAATTTGTATCTTCAATAGATTTAGCAAAATATTTCACTTCTAAACCTCCTTGTTGTAAAGAAAACTTACCTGAATTTTGTATTAGAGTTGATTTAGTTATATCTATCCATACACAATGTTGTCTGCAGCCTTGTTGCGTTCCTCCTTAACGGCAAACCCCTATTATTTCTCATTTAATATCTCTGACAATTTTTTATTAATTACCAATGCTTCCAAAGGATCATGAGCAATTCGATAAATAACTTTATTTGCATCCATTCCAATAAAATCTCCATCTTCTAAATCCTTGATATGGAAGTATTCCTTGTCGGATACAAATATCGAATAAACCTCCGAATGATTTAAAAGATTCTTTTCATCTTCATTAAGTAAATGAATAATTCGGTTGTAATCAGATTCACCAATAAATTCTTTCTTAAAACCTGATACATCAACTTTAGTTATATCTATACTCTTTACCTTCTTGTTACTACCTAAAGAATAACCACTTATTGTACCACTTGAAACATAAATCTCATAAGGAACAAAATCCATTGATTTATTATCATATACTTTTATATTAGTAAGCTTAAAATCTTGTTCTTTTTCTCTATCATATTTTTTTAGTACTTCAGAATGAAAAGTAAAAGCTACATATCCAGGAATATCGCCTACGTCTACAAGCACTCCTCTAAACAAACCATCAGTAATTTGATTTAATAGAATGGAATAATCTGATGGTAACTTAATTATTACATTTCTAAGTAAATCTGTTTCCCAATTCTCGATTTTACTTCTTTTAAAAAGTCCAAACATTCTTCAATTATTTTAAAATTTAGTAAACCAGTTATACTTTCCAATCCAACCAACTTCAGGTTTAAAACCGGCTCTCAAAAAATTGTATCGATATGGGTCAATAAGAGAATGTTGAACTGTGTTTAACTTCCAAACATTCAATCTATTATTGACAGCCCAGTTAGGCAAATTATAGGCTCTTTGAATCCGCTGAGTTAGAAAAACATGGTGAAATTCAGTACTGATTCTTTGAGTACCTGTGGAAGTTGAAATCTTTGCTAGTGTTTCAGTTCCACCTCTTGCTGCTTTATACTGAGTGAATGTTTTACCCCCTTGTAACCAGCTACCTCCTCCTTTAGTGGCTGTTGTTGTTGCATTTAATCCTTTTAGCGCAGGCAATAACAACCCAGCAGCTTCACTAACTCCTCCTACTGCTCCATCAGTTGTCATAGATGACCCATTCAAACTTCTCATAGAGCCATTACCTACACTTCTACCCATAAAAATTTGTGAAAAAGCATATACACCATTAGATGGTTGATAAATCATATTCCCAAAAAAATTATTTTCCATTTTACTCCATGTATTAGGAGTATATTGACTTATATTAGCAGGTAAAAAATCTGCCAATCCTTCATCACTATGAAGGACAATTCCACCTGGCATAATAGTTAAATTTCCATTATCATCATATTCAATAAAGTCTTTTTTTAAATCAAAACTATATCCTTTCCAAAAACTACCTTTTACTTCACTAACATCATAACCTGCATCAATAGCTCTTTGTCTAGCTTTTTCTGCTCCTCTTTTCCAAAACCATCCCCCATCTGGGTCAACCCCATTAATCGGATTATTACCCATTCCAAGATATGGGGAAGCATATTGCCCATAAGGATCAGGGCTTAACCATCTCCCTAAACGACCATCCCACATACGAAGTTGAAAAGCTTCCATTCCTGTTTCTGGGTCTTTCTCTTGCCCTTGAAAAGCATAACGATAGTTTCCAGAATTTGAATTTCTACCATTAAGTGGTTCTCCAAAAGGATAATAATCGGCATAAGAAGCAAAAGTTACTACGCTACCATTTTTGTAGGCTACTGCTCTAACATTGCCAAGATGGTCGGTAAGTTGATAATATTTTACATAATTACTACCCGCTTTATTACAAACCCCTAATCTTGAAGCTCCATAAATAGGAAGTTCAGTTTGAGAAATTGTACCACCAATTGGCTTGCTGTATATAGCCATTGTATTACCGCCTGCATCCAATACGTAATAGGTTGTGTTTTGAAGAGTGCCATTTACAAAGGCTTCTTTTCTAACACGATGTCCCATTTCATTGTAATAAAATTTAACTATATTGGCTGTTGCTAAAGCAAAACTAAGATTACCTTGTCTTATTTCTATAACTAAACCTTGAGTGTTATACACATAATGTGTTTTTTCTTGTTCGTTTAAGGTTAGTTGTCCTAAAACATTGTACACATAATTGCTTGCTAATTGCCCAGAATCTATGTCATTTGGAAAGGTAAGACTATTTACCTGATCAGAAACAAAGTTTAATCTATTTGTTCCTGTATAAGTATAATTGTAGTTTAAATTATCTACTGTTGCACCTGTATCGTTAGTTCGCTGTAGCTTGGTAATGTTCCCGTTTGAATCATATTCCAAACCTTGTTCTCTATGTTTTGTTGAAGAAACATTAATTGACCCTGTGTTTGTTGCTTCGCCAAATTTTGCTTCTGTGAGCCAATTGTTACGGTTATAATCATATAAGTATCCTTTTTGTTGAGCAGTTGTTGTAGATGGAGAAGGCCAATCCATTGCAGCATTTTTAATAGCCCAACGAGAACCCATAATGTTTCCACTATAATTAGGAGTTATGTTTGGTGAGGTTACTATATCGGTACTTGCTCTGTTATAATCCCCTTGGAAATAATCAAGTGTTATTCCAAAAATATCTGGTGCAACTGATGAATTTGGTGAACCAGCCATACCGTCTCTTCCAGGATCCTTACTTGTTTCTAAACTTGGATGGTTAATACTTTTAAGTGTACCTCCAAGGGTATATACATAATCTATTCCTTGTATAGTTTCTCCAATTCTAACTCTATTCAACTGATCTGAAGTATTATAAGTATATTGTGCATCTTCGGTTAGTGGGTTTGTTCCACTGGCAGTTTCTACTTTAGTTAATCTGCCATTGGCATCATACGTGTATTGATGCGTAAATTTTTCTGCATTCAGATTTTTTTGAAAAATTACTTGTTTTACGTTGCCGTCTTTATCATGTACATAATCAATGGTTTTAACACCTCCTAATGCGCTGTCATATTTTACTAACCATTCTACTCTGTCATAAATATCGTAGCTGTACCAAGTAATATTAGTTATGGTAGTACCTAAATCTGCTTTGTAAGTTACTGCTACATTACCTGCTAAATTTTTCTGATTTGCTGCATAAGTAGGAGCAAGTGTAGTTAAAGATAAAGAACTTGGAATGGTTACAGTTAAACCTACTATGTTGTCCACATAATCATAGATAGTGAAAGTGCGCTCACTTGCAGTTGTTCCAACTAACAAAGGGGCAGAATTATCAACATTAGTTGTAGCGCTATTCCAAATTGTTGAAGTCCCAGTAAAAACACCACTTTCAATAGGCCTAGAAAGATTATCGTAATTTGTATAGGAGACTCTATTTTGAGTTGCTTGCAAAGCACTTTGCGAATATCTAATTTGACCATCGTTTCTATAGGCAAATTTTGATGTACCTTCATCAGGCGAACTAACTTGTATCAACTGTCCTAAAGTATTGTAATTATAAGTTGTTGAAAAACTTGTAAAGGTTTCGGACATGTAGGAGGGAGCTGCTGAAATTGTTAACGTTGCTGGAGCTGGGTAAACGGATGTAAATCCATTAGGTTGAACTGATTTTTTTAATCTACCTGTATTATCGTAAATATTAAAAGAATAATCATAATAATTTACATTGTATGAAATACCTTTAACACCTGCAGGGTCTAAAGTGTTATAACTTAAAACACCTGTTGACTGAGTTACATATACTTTTGGGTCAACAATGGGAATTACTTTTGCTACAATTCTATAGCAGTTTCCACCCGAAAGAGATGCTGTAGTTGGAACATCTGTGTTTTCTCTTAAATTATATACATCATAATTACTAGCTCCACCAATTAAGGTAATACCAGATGTTATTCCAGGAGGAATACAAACATCTACATAACCTTGAATTCCAATTAAAGAATGTACTGGATAGGGATTAATAGTAGTTGGGCTTGTTATACCTGATCTTGCAAGGGCTAGTGTTTTTCCTTCACCATCGGAGAATGCTACATTTTCGACTCCATTAGCATCAACTGAAACAGTTTTATAAAATTTAGTAATAATTTCTTCTTTACCTGCTTCAACTGGACCATTATAATAGTTATGTCCAAATAAATAATACATCTCTTGAGCCGCTGGAACAGTATAAGAATAACCTGATTTCCACTCTCCATTTATTTGATTCCCTCCAAAAGATTTGATGACATTTCCTGGGTTTAACTTATCATATTCTACTTCTGTGTAAGGGTGTGAAGCTGTTGCTTGGTATGGATCATACGGGTTATTATCACTATAAAACGGATCTAAATATTGAGTTTTGGATGAGGAATCAGATAAAAAATCAATTTTACGAAAAGTATATTGAGATATTGTAGGAAATGAAGTTTGAGAAACCCTGCCAAAACTATCATAAATATTTTCCGTACCCCACATTTTTTGATTATGAAAATCTTTTGTCAAACTTACAGTGGATCTTCCTATCTCATCATAATATACTCTTGAGGCTGCCACTAGATTTCCTGAAACATCATAACTTTTAGTATGAATCCAATTCAAATTAAAATATTCAGGAAAACTAATATAATTTGAATTTGGAGGACTACAACCTAAAAAATAACTATCAATACCTACATCATAAATTCCGTCTCCATCATTATCTAAAAACCACTCTGTATTAGGATTTATAGATGGATTCTGATCATTGCAATCGGAATTGAGATTACTATAACCACCTGGCATTTGGCATGAATTTAATAACAAACTTGTAATTGAAGCGTCTGGGTTTCCAAAACCGTCTCCATCTGCATCCTCATACCAAGTCAAAATATTAACATTAGCTCTATTATCATTACAATCATCTTGATTACTAACATAACCTATGGGCTGTGTACAAGAATATATGGCATTTGATTGAATTGGAATTGTACCGTGTCCACCATCAGAAGGGTCTAAAACTGGATCTGTAGGGTCGGGAACTATTATAATAACATTACCATTTAAATCTCTCTCTCCATAACCATCTCCGTCGTTGTCAGGATACCAAGCTATAGGCATGCCTATAAGTTCGTCATTATCATCGCAATCATCATCATTATTTACATATCCTACTGGCGGAAAATTTGAAGATGTACTTATATAAATGGCGGGATTTCCTAAACCATCAATATCAGCATCCAAATACCAAACATAAATATACGGATCATTGCCATCACCTATATCAGTAATTGGCGTACCTCTTTGTGCAAAGGAAAGAGATGTATATAATAAAATTATAGCAAAAATTATATTTTTCATATTAATGATTTTTAAATTGGTAAGTAACAAATAATGATTAATTCATGTTTTTGTAATTATACCTATTCTCAGAACTTAATTTAAAGCCACCTGTAATACCATTAGATGCGTCATCAACTATTTCAATATATGACTTAATTAATCTTCCTGCTGAATCGTACTCAAAACGAGTAGCTAAGCCATTATTATTAACTATATGTGTTAATTCATCATACTCATTATAAACATATCCGGTTATTGAAGACGCTAATGGTCGTATCATTAAATCATCATAAAAAACCCAATTTGAATCAAATGAACTTAATTTAATACTATACTCACCAGCAGTTACATTCAAATAAGCTGTTTTTAAATACCACTCACCCGCTTTTTTAGTTTCATTTTCATTAAATGGAACAAAATTTCCAGAATTATCAGTCAGTTTTGCATTTAAAAAATTATTGCTGTGAATCCATACTGTTAATTTATATTTTCCTGGACGATGACCATTTTTCATTAGAACTCCAAAGTCAGAGTCATTTCTAGAAGCAACTGAATACTTACCAGAATGAACGAGATTTACATTTCTTCTAACATTTATCATTTTTATCTCTTGACCTCCCCAATCATCTTTCATAATTTCACCTCCAGTATAATACATTTCATTATATGCAGCATTTCCTATTGCTTCGATTTTCTCATTAAAGACATCCATTTTTGTAGAAGCTTTATTACCGTTGATGTCTTTAACTTCTAAAGGCATTGAGTAATGATCGTATAATGTTACTTCAGATAATTGTTTCCATTTTAGATTAGTTTGAGGTTGTCCAACGCCCCATACAAATCCATCATCATTGCCATTACTATTGTCATAATTTAAAAATATTCCGCTTGTGTTAGTTTCACCATTCCAAGTGTAAGTTTTATGTTTTCTCCATATTTTTTCTTTGTTAACAGTAGGGGATGTATTAATACCTGCAATATCTTGATAACTCCAATTATTATTCCAAGTAGTTATACCCACTCCCGTTACTTTCCACTCACCAGCATCTTGAATATAAGAATAAGTAGCCGCTGTTTGTGATAACATGTTACGATTGTTTATATCATCTACCTTACTACCCATTTGTGGATATTTTGTATAAGCAGGAACAAGTCTTGATTTAAATGCTTTTCCATCACTTGTTGTTAATGTTGTTTCCAGTACCTGACCCGTAAGAAAATCGTATTTGTCGTAATTAATTGTTTTTGAATAATTATTACTAGTAATCTCTTTAGAAACTAAAATAGATGCTATTTTTTTCTTCTTGAAAGAGTTAACAAAATAGTTATAATAAGTTGACCCAACTATTTGACCTCCAGGTGACAATCCTGGTATTCCTATTTTTGTTTTATACGATTCAAAAGACTCACTAATTGTACCATATGAATCTTCAAATGGATTATTATATTTTAAATCTAATTTACTTACAACTTGATTCTTAGCATTGAGTTCTCTTTTTGATACTAATTCACCTATTTTAGAAGTATTGTCAATTAATTCTGCTTCTCCAATAGATGTCCAAGCAAGAAAACTATTAGAACCGTAATTATCTGCAGTTACATCTACCTCTCTTGTTCTTTGAGTAGCATTTATTTTTATAAAATCACCATATGTAACAGAAATAGTTGCATTCTGTCCAGTAGAAGTTTCTCTAATTCCACCAGTCATTTGAACATTTATATTAGGGCTATATACATTAAAATCATATTGATTTATTCCTAGAGTATTATTATTAATGTCTTGAGTTGATACCTTTACATTTTTGTAAATTACACCGTTGTTGAAAAATTTTGTTAAAGGGTTTTCAACATATGGAGTTGCTGGAGTGATTCCTGAACTAATATTTGTGCCAGGAATATTGTAATCATAGTTAGTTTTATAGACAGAATTATTATCCGTTACTTTAATATTTTTAACACGCAAACCACCTCTAGAGTCATCACATTTACCAATCATTTCATTATCTATATTACAACTAAATTGTAAATCGACATAATATGAACAATTTTGCGTAGAGCCATGACCATTACTACAACAATAAAAATCTCCAACATACATATCTGGAACTTGTTGATTAAAAGATACATATATATTGTTTTGTGAGTCTATATTTGTTATTGTAGCTTGTACTGTAAACATATTTGCGTTTTTTCTAAATTCTACATTAATAACCTCTCCCACCTTTGCACAAGGATAAATTTGATTAATCAAAAAACAAGGATTAAGCCACTTCATTTCAAAAACTCCTGAGAATCCATTATTTAATCTAGAAAATTTTTTAGCTATTGGTTTTATTTGATTTTGTGTAATAGAAGAATTCTGTATAACATTTGAAAAGTCATCTCTTTCATATTCAATTTGAATATTTGCTCCAATTGGAACAATTATTTTTTTTAAACTATAATTATGTGGATATAATTTATCATAACCCCATAAATCATAATTTTCTTGACTATAATTTCTAAAATTATAATATTCAAATCGATGAGGCGGTATTGATTGAATATTATTTTTACCTATTTCAGTAACTGAATTTAAAAAAAACTTATTTGATAAAGTGTAATTAAACTCAATCTTTTTTAAAGCCTTTTGATTTACAAGATCTTCATCTAATTGATTCGTTAAATAAACATTAGTTAAAAATTTACCTCCATACCAAGTTCTTTGATGAATAACAGAATTAACGCTGCCTAAATCTTGACCTATTGCATTTGAAAGTTGAGCAGTTGAATTAATATTTATATAACTTAACTGTTGACTAGTTGAAGCTTGCCCATAATTCAAAGTAAAATTTATTTTCTCTTCGATCGGTATTAATACAATTTTATCTAGTTTAAGAGTTTTGAAATTACCCTTAATATTGTAGTTATAATTATAATTTGTTTGAGTAGAATATACACCAGTAGAATAATTAGAATTGTAAAAAATAGAAGTATCTACATTATTAAATTGTTTACTTTTGATTATAGAGTTTCCTAAATCATCATTTTTTTCACTCTTCAAAAATAATGCAGAGTGAGTTCTAGTATTAACTGAATTTAAATAATATATTTCTTTAATTCCTATGATTCTTGAAGAAGATTTCCTGTGTTCTTCTGTATTACAACTTGCTCTCTGTCTTTCTGAGTAATTTAAAAAAGTTTTATTTAAACTTTCTCTTTTCCACAAATACGAATCTGTCCATTTACCATATTCAAATTCAACCCAGTAACCAAAGTCATCCTTATCTACATTTCCATTCTGGTTATAATCAAAATAATCAGAACCAGTAATTGCTGTCAACAACCAATGTGTTGCGTATGGCTGTGTACTAATTTTATCTACAAATTCATTATCTTCTGGCTTATTACTATTAAAATTTTTAGTAATCATTTCATAATGATAAACAGGATTTGAGTAATGATAAGTTTTACCATCATTTGTTGTTATTTTAAAAGCCCCTATACCTTTAGGAACCATACTAGACAAAGCTGACCTTTCCAAGCCTTTTGAATCAATAATTAAATTTGTATTATTAGCAATTTGCTCATTTGTATAGGCCTCAACATATGAATCTTTTTTTAGTCTATTTTTAATTACGTCAAAACCTACATTTAAATTATTATCTAAAAATTGATAATTTTGACTTTCAATATTGCTAATGTCAGTTATTTTTGAAATATTATTATTATAATCCCAAGTAGATAATGAATTATCAATAAATGATGTAGGTGAATTAATATCATAAAAATGAATCTTGTTATTCAAAGCATTATTATCATTCATAAAAGAATTAACAAACTGATCTCCTACATTATATTTCTCCATGAAACCCATTTGAGCTGATGTACTAGTATTGTATGGATCATTTTTTTCAGTTCTCATAACCAATGACTTACTATCTAAAACCAAAGGCTGAATATTCATACCGATACCTTGACCATTTACAGAAAAATTATCATATGTAGGGTGTGGTGTATTTATTGTAATATAATTTCTGCCATCGATTGGACTTTTTATAGTTAAAGATTCTTCATTTGCGTCCATTATTTCGTTTCTATAATTTTCATTTTTTAAATAATCATATATTCTATATGAATTTTTCAAATACAAAGCTCCATTAGTATTATCTGTTTGTGAATTGAACATACTGTAGTTAGCTTTTGAATATCCCAATCTTACCGCAAAAGCTTTAGTAATTGGAATTCCAGCATGAAATGATTTAGTGATTGTTGCAACATTGTTAGGAGAGTTATAACTTCCAGTATTAAAGCCTATCGACGAATCACCAATTCTAATAAAATTTGATGCTCCCCTTAAAGAGAAATCATTTGATTTATTTTTAATATTCGCTCCCGTAGAAAAATAACTATTATAACTAAAACCTATAGAATTATTTGATTTATTCAATCCAAATCCGTTTAAATAAAAACTAGCGCTACTTTTATTAGCATAATCTCCAAATCCAACGTTGTAATCTGCACCAATGCCCCTGTCTAACATCAACCCAAAAGAGACTATTCCACCTGTACCCCTTCCGTCAACAAATGAATATTCTAAACCAGTACTAAAAATGCTATACTTAAAACCTACACCTATATTTACAGAAGAATGACTTCCTAAATCAGAATAAACAAAATTCACAATTTTATTATTGTAGGCATCATCGGCAACACCATTTACATTTCTATTTATTGCTCCAGGATTTAGATTCCATCCTAACCCAACCCAAGATGCTTCTTGGTCCATTGCAATACCAGCATGATAGGACAAAGCTAAAGGATAACCACCTTCTGGACTTGGCACATTTAATAATGGCAAAACATAGCTCATGTCACCAGTTACTAAATTTACCATATCTGTAGCGTCAACAGGCTCAAAAGCGGTTGCTTCTGGTGCTACAGGTCCATTATTAGAAGCATATAGCATGTTAACTGGTAGTAACGATGGAATAAAAATGGCTAATAATACAATAGCTATTCTTTTCTGGAAGGGTTTTGGGTTGTTCATAAAATCAATATAGTGATGGTATTATAAATCTAATCTCGGTTCGTTGTGTAAAGGCTTTGTAGCTATCTTGAACTTCACTTCTCCTGTGTATAAGCCTAAATCTTCTATCGTAAAGTTTAAATAGTCTTCTTTTAAATATTTCTCTTCTCTTGGATAAACAATCAATATGGTGGTTGAATTGGTCATCCCATACATTCGAGGATACACAAAATCTGTCATGGTAATGGTGTCTTTTTCTGGTGTGTAAACATGAACTTTCTCATCCATGTTAAAAGCTAAATCATTTACCATTTGTCCAAATTGTGCTTTATCTCTTACAACGTTACTCAACAACTCTTTATTATTCATCGACATGGATAAATTGAAATACAGATACTTTTTGTATTTATTGCGTAACTCTTCTATCTCTTTCTTATTCGTTTTATCGCTCAGCTCTTGGTTGACCAGTAAATCTGTAGGTCTGTATTGTAATACATAGTCTACACCGTTTACCGTTTTTGAATATTTGTAGTTATTGCTTTCATCACTAATGTAAGTGAGTAATTCTTCTGTAGTGTCAAAATTTTTGCCGCTACATGAAACTAATACCATCAGTAAAAAAGCAAAAAGATTACTTCTTCTTATCATACTCTGCGTTTAATCCTTTGAGAATCTCCTCTGTCAAATCTGTAGCTTCATCTGCATACATGATATTACCACTTCCACTAGCGCCAAATATGATTTTGTATCCTTTCTTTTTACCGTATTCCTTTACATAATCATTGATGTCATTGATTACGGTTTGGGTAGTTTTTTTATCTTCTTCTTGGATTTGTTTTTGAATGGCTTCTTGATAACCATTAATTTGTTGTTGCTTGTTTGACAATAGTTCTTGTTTTAACTGCAACTCTTTTGGTGACATTGAAGCTCTTTCTTTTTCATAGGCTTGTAATTCTTTTTGCCAACCTGTAACTAACGAATCTATATTGCCTTTCATAGTAGTTGCTTTTTTCTCAAAAGCTTCTTTCTCTATTTTTGTCCTATTGTAGCCTTCCATCAATTTATTTACATCAACATAAACAAGCTCTGAACTTGATCGTGATAAGTAAATAGCCAACAAACTCAAAACTATGGCTATTATCGAAATTAAAGGGAGAATTTTAGCAGTGTTAAATTTTATTGCTTTTTTTAAAGGAGTCGCTTTTGACATTTTTTAGTTTTAAAGTTTTTTAATTAAGAAAATAAATACAGATTTTCAAAAATATACTTTTTTTTTAAAACTCAATTACAGAAAAACTGTAATTATTCTATTTCTAACTCAAATCCTACATTTAATCCTTTAAATAAGCACTTTTGTCGGATTATTTATGGTAATTTAAAATAAATCTAAATAATGAATTGGTTTTTTTTCTCACAAAAAAGAAATTTAATTATAGTCTAAATTTAATAAACATAATTTTTATTTATTTTTTTCTATTTTTGAACAAATTCTAATTTTCAACACATTAATAGAGATAACTAAATAAAATATGGATAATCTATTTATTTTCAAAAAAAAGTTTTTTTTAAAAAAGCTAAATTCTTTTAATCTACAAGAAATGCTTATCGTTTTAGCAATTATAGGTATTCTATTATTATTAGCTCTACCTAATCTAATGCCATTAATATCGAAAGCTAAAAGTGTTGAAGCACAGACACAATTAAAATATATTTACAATACCCAAAAACAAAATCATTTTATGTATTCAAAATATAGTGACAACTTAAAAGACATTGATTTTGAATCTCCTTTAACTGTTAAGCAAAATGGCTCAGCTAATTATGTTTATGAAATCACTCAGGCTTCTAACTCTTCATTCAAAGCTAGAGCAACTTCGGTAACAGATTTTGACAATGATGGTGTTTTTAATGTTTGGGAAATTGATGAAAATGGAGTTCCAAAAGAAATAACAAAAGATTAATGCTATTACTCTTAAAGCTAGTTCTAATTTTTGTTTTTTTTTTAATTTTTTATCAAGATAGTAAAGATAGAATGGTTTACTGGTTTTTATATTTAGCTGTTGGCATTTTAGGCTTCAGCATTCAGTTATTTTATCATTCTTGGCAGTCTATTCTTACAGAAACTTCAATAAATTTATTTTTTGTTTTGGTTTTAATTTTAATGTCTTACATATATACAAAATTCATTACTGGAAAAAAATTTATAAATGAAAGTATTGGTAAGGGAGATATTTTTCTATTTCTAACCTCTACTTTTTTATTTCCGATATTAACCTTTTGCATTTTATTTATTGTATCATTGCTTTTCTCTTTAATTATACATTTAATGGTTTCTATTAAAAAAGAAAATGATATAACTGTTCCACTAGCAGGATATATGAGTTTTTTTTGGGGTTTTATTTATTTAACATCTTTATTTTTAGGTAGAAACATTCTATTTATTTTATAAAAAATGACAGATTTTACAATTTCAATTGATTTACAACAAATTATTAGTGCTGAACAAGCCTACAAGTATAGAATAGTGCCTGTTGAAAAAAATGAAGATACATTACTTTTTTTAACAGACTCGTCCAACATAAAAGTTTTAAAAAATGAATTAGAAATTGTACTAAACCTTAAAATCAATTTAAATAAAATTGAAAAATCTGAATTAGATCAGTATTTATCCACTAATTTTAGAAGGAGTTCTTTACAAAAAGTCTCTAACATAGAATATACAACTGATTTTTTAGAGAAAATAGTAATTACTGCTAAGGAAATTGGTAGTAGTGATATTCACTTTGAACCCTACGAAAATAAAGCAAGAGTTCGATATAGATTAGATGGAAAACTAAAAGAGCAATTTCACATTACAAATGACGAATATCCAGTCATTGTAAATAAAATAAAGATTCGTGCTCAATTAGATATTTCAGAAAAAAGACTGCCTCAAGATGGTAGAATTACAATCTCAACGCAAACCGATGACTTTGATATTAGAGTCTCTATTTTACCTACACTTCATGGTGAAAAAGTAGTCTTGAGAATTTTAAGCAAAGATACTTCTCACATCAATATAGAGTCATTAGGTTTTACGGAAAACGAATTAAAAATATATTTAGAGAGTATCAGAAAGCCAAATGGAATAGTACTTATATCTGGACCTACTGGTTCAGGAAAAACCACAACTCTTTACGCCACTTTAAAGTTATTAAACCAGTCTAACAGCAATATTTTAACTGTTGAAGACCCTATTGAATACACCCTTGAAGGTATTAATCAAGTACAATTAAAAGAAAGTATTGGATTAGACTTTGCAAAAACACTACGAACTTTTTTGAGACAAGACCCTGACATTATAATGGTTGGTGAAATTAGAGACGTGGACACTGCTAATATGGCAGTGAGGGCTGCCTTGACTGGACATTTAGTTTTGTCAACTATTCATACCAATTCAGCTTGGGCAACAATTTCTAGGTTAATCGATATGGGAGTTCCTTCCTTTTTAATTGCAGGGACTTTAAATTGTAGTGTAGCTCAAAGATTAGTTAGAAAGCTTTGTCCAAAATGCAAAGAACCCTCTTCTACAAAAAGTAGTGATTTTCCAATTGGATTTGATTTGCCAAAAAATTTGATTCAAGATTATAAAGCTGTTGGTTGTAATGAATGTTTTCATACTGGTTACTCAGGAAGAAAAGCTATATATGAAATTCTCCCCATAACTACTGAATTGGTAGAATATATAAAAAATAATAATTCTTCTATTGATAATTACATTAAAGAAAATAAGATTGCTACTCTAAAATCAAATGCTTTAGAAATGATAATTAATGGAGAAACTTCTGTTGAAGAAGTATTTTCTTTGTTAATGATTTAAAAACTTTATATTTGGTCAATTTTAATTTTATAAAAAGCAATGAGGCAAATTATTTATATTCTATTTTTCTTTTGTGTGTTAATCACTAACGCACAAGAAAACAGAATTTTACAAATAAAAAACAATATAGAATCAATCATACCCGATTCACCTGGTTTAAACCAAAAAGTTAATGTAAATATAAAACAAGCCACACTTTCTGAATTTATATTAGCAGTTTCTGATGTTCATAAAGTTAATATCAGTGTAGCGCCTTCATTAAATCAAATAATGATTGTTAATAATTTTTCAGATGTAAATGTGTCTGATTTACTAGTTTTTTTGTGTAAGGAATATAATTTAACGATTGACTTTACGGGCAATATTCTTTCCATGAAACCCTATGAAAAACCTAAAGAGATTATTAAAGAAAAAGAAATTGATGTAAAATTTGATATTAATAAAGAACTAATAAGTCTTAATTTAAAAGAAGACAAATTATATGACGTTTTTAAAAAAATAACCAATGTAAGTGGTAAAAATATTGTTTTTTCTCCAGGGTTAGAAAACAAATCATTAACAGCCTATATTTTAGATATGCCTTTTGATGATGCTTTAAATAAATTAGCTTTTGCTAATAATTTAGAGGTAGAAAAAACAAAAGATAATTTTTATTTGTTTGATAATTTAGGAGGCGATTATCAAGTTACAGGAAATTTATCTGATTCAAATCAGAAAAAAGCTTCTAGACCCATTCGTAATAGAAAATCAAATTTTTTCTTTTCTGTTCTAGACGCCGACAAAAAGATAATGGAAGTTGACTTTGAGAATACACCCATCTCTAGTATCATATATGATATCGGAAACGAATTAAACATTGATATTTTTATTTCTAGTCCGATAGACAATATTGGAACAGCTTCTTTGAAGGCAAAAAAAATAACATTTGACGAGCTTTTAAATAAAATTTTTGAGTCCAAAACCAACGTGAATTCGTCAAACTCAAATAACCAATTTCAAAATGGGGTCCAAAATAACGATCAATCAAGCGTTACAAATAATGACAATTATACTTTTACCAAAAAAGATAACATTTACATATTTGGATTGAAAAACCAACTGCTTACTAGAAGTATAAAATCAATTCCATTGATGCATAGATCTATTGAAATTCTGAGCGACCCAAGTAAAGAAGGTAGAACAGCAGGCAGGCTTGGTAATCAAAATAATTTTACAAATTTTAATCCCAATGTTAATGCTGGTAACTCAAATTACACTAACAATACAAACAACAACACTTCACAAGAAAAATCAGGAGGCAGTATTTTAGAAATTTTTCCCAATGAAATTTTGAATGGTTTAGATATAAAAATTGACACTGAACTTAATAGTTTTATTGTTAGTGGCCCATCAGAAAATATCTCAAGGTTTGAATCATTTATTGAATATATTGACAAAGCAGTTCCTGTTGTTCTGATTGAAGTGATGATACTGGAAGTTAGTAGAAACGCAACGATTGAAACTGGAATTAATGCAGGAATTGGTGATAAGCCTTCAGTTACTAAAGGTTCTGTGTTTCCAACTTCCGACATTACTCTTGGAGCCCAAACCATTAATAAAATAATAAATAACTTTGAAGGCTTTGGGTCATTAAATATCGGAAATGTAGTGCCTAATTTTTATTTAAGTTTAAAAGCATTGGAAAGCAACGGTACTGTTAACATTAGATCAACTCCGAGATTATCGACATTGAATGGGCATAGAGCATTTTTATCTATTGGAGAAACAACGTATTATGTTGTTACAAATCAAAATTTTTATGGATCGCAAATACCACAAACTTCAGAAATAAAAAATTACCAACCAATAGATGCTGAACTATCATTAACTATAAAGCCTCTTATTTCTGGAGATGGTCAAATAACTATGGATGTTAAAGTAATTCAGTCAAGTTTTAACGGTCAAAAAGTAGATAGAGATGCTCCGCCAGGAATTAATTCTAGAGAATTTACTTCTATCATAAGAGTTAAAGATCAAGATCTTATCGTTTTAGGTGGATTAGAAGAAAAAGTAAAAAACGACAATGGCTCTGGTGTACCTCTTTTATCCAGAATACCTATTATAAAATGGTTTTTTAGTTCACGAAAAAGAGAAGATTCAAAAAAGAAATTAACCGTATTAATAAAACCAACTATAATTTATTAATATGCTTTTTGATAAACTCAAAAATATAATAATTGGAAATCAATTCATTGGTATTGAAATTTTTGCTGAAAATGAATTTGAAAAAGTAAATTGTATTCTTGTAAAAAAGAACAAAAACGAACTATCCATCATAGACTCTTTAAAATTCAATTCTATCGATGAAATTAAAGAAGAAAAAGCAACTGAAATCCCAATAATTTTATCACTGAACACTAATAAAGTTTTATCAAAAGAAGTTGATTCTATTGAAAAAACTGATTCATTTTTAGTCAAGAAAGCTTTTCCTAATTTAAATTTGGATGAATTTTATTATCAAATATGGAGATTTTCTGACAAAAGTAGTGTTTCAATAGTAAGAAAATCATATGTTAACGAAATTATAGATTCTTTAAAAAAAAACAAGAAAATAACTATAAATTCTGTTTTTATTGGTCTCTCAACTTTAGAAAATGTTTTGAATTATATAAATAATGATTCTGTTTTTTTAAATGGAAAAGAATATAATAAAAATTCTAATTTAATTACTTTTTCTAATTTAACTAAGCCTGTCAATTATGATTTAGATGGTATTGAGATAAAAAATACTGATTTACTGTCTTTTTCAAGTATAATATCTTTTATAAAAAATAAAAAAGATATTGGTACTATTGACGAATTAAATTCAACTTTAAAAAACAATGTATTTCAAGATTTGTTTTTTAAAAAATTTTCACGCTTTTCAATCTACAGCATTTTAATTATTCTTCTTATAAATTTTATATTTTTTAATTATTATTTTAATAAATTTAATGAAATGAATATATTGAGCGAACAGAACAATATAAACATTACAACTATTGAAGAATTAAAAAAAAGCATCAATGAAAAGGAAAAGATATTGAAAGAATTTACTGTCCCAAACACTCAGAAATTATCAGTTATCATAAATGAAATAATAGTATCTATTCCAACTTCCATTTTATTGAACGAAGTACAATTTCAACCAATTGAGAAAAAAGGAAGTATAGAAAAACCAACAACATATCTTAACAATAATATACTAATAAGTGGGAAAACTATATCAAATGATGAATTTACGGAATGGATTGATTTGATTTCAAATAAAGAGGAGTACAATAAAGTTACAATACTAAATTTTGGCAAAGATGAAAGTAAAGATTTGTCTTTTACTATTAAGATTGAATTAAATGAAACTAAATAACAAAAATAAAATTCTCTTAATTTTTACTTTACTATCATTTATAATAGTATATAAATTAGCTATTTCCAAAACGTTAAGTTACTACAATTCCTATTCGGATTTAAATGAAGAATTAGTAGAAATACACAATAATGGAAATCAAGAAAACATATTACAATCTAGAAACAAAAATCTAGAAAAAATCCTAAACAAACTAAATTATAATAACAATAGTACCAACCAACAAAATAATCTATTAAAATTAATAGGTGAAGAAGCTTCTAAAAGTAATCTTAAGATAGTTGCATTTGATGAGCCCAAAATTTTAATAGAAAACAAATCAAAAGTAACACATTATCATTTTTCAGTTGAAGGTAATTTTAACAAAACTTTGTTATTGTTGAACAACTTAGAAAACAATCCATTAATTGGAGTTATCAAACATTTTTCAACTTTGAAAAAAAAGGATTATAAGAATAATTCAAATTTTATCATTACTAATGTTGTGATTGAAAAAAAAGAATTACTTTAATTTTAAATATTAATGATCTTTTAAATAAAAAAAAGAAAAAATTTGTCAAATATTGGATTACTTCCATGATTTCTCTTTTTATTGAATTTAAGTAAATAATCTTGTAAAAGCTTATTTAGTATTACGGATTAACATAATTTTAAGAATTAAGATTAATAGCTTTTTTTTAAACCTTAAATTAATTTTAAGTAATTACAGGTTTTTATTTAAAAATCCCCTCTCATTTGTTAAAATGTTGAAATCTTAACTCTTTCTATAGCGTTACTTAGTTTGAATAAAATTTTAACTTGGATACTCATTTCAATGAATTCCACTGAAAAAATTATTAATGAAAGGTTTTCATTATGCAAGACCTTTTATTATTCCTAAAATCATCCTTAAATTTATATTGCTAAAAAATAATATACACACAAGATATTTTGTATCGTCTTCTCAATTGAATTATAAGTAAAAAAAGTATTTAAAAAACTCCCCAAAATCCAATACATAACCTTACTTTAATCTAAAAAATGATTTGTAATTTAAATTATTAACCTACATTTGCACCCAATTTGAATAAAAACTTGAAAGTCACCTAATTAATATCGACTTTTTATATTGCATCACTATGAATACTAAAAAAATTGCTGAGTACAGAAAACTACTAAATGTTGACAAAAACGTTACTCTTAAAGAGCTTAAAACAATTTACAGAAACGCCATGAAGGAAGATCACCCTGATACTATTGCAGACGCGTCAGAAAGGTTGGTTGCTGAAGAAAGAAGTAAAAATGTTATTGAAGCTTATCATTTTTTAGTGAGTATAGCTCCTGAAACACAAGAAAAAGTTAAAGAAGAATATGAAAACACTATAAAAAACTTCAATATAGAAGATTTTTATATGGATAATACTGTTTTATATATTCAGTTTTTAGATGGTTCAAAATTTGAATACTTTGGTGTTCCAAAAAACACTTATATCAAAATGGTAAATGCTGAATCGCCTAGTCGTTTTGCAAGAAGACACATATATACGAATTTTCTCTACAGAAGCTCTACAAAATTAGTTGCTGCGGAATAAACTATACGCTATCAAATACTTAAACCATCATTATTGATGGTTTTTTTATGTAAAAATTTTAACATTTGTTTATTTAATTCATTTATTTTTTACATTTGATATACTAACCTAAAACTATATCAATTATGGAACTAATTAATTTTCCAGCAATTTTGGTTGCTGCTCTTTCAAGTTTTGTTGTCGGATTTGTGTGGTATAATCCAAAAGTTTTCGGAACCATTTGGATGAAAGAGATTGGCATGACTGAAGAAAAAGCCAAACAAGGAAGCATGGCAAAAATCTTTGGCTTAACCTTTATTTTCTCCTTCATGTTGGCATTCATTATGCCAACATTAGTGATTCATCAATTTGGAGCATTAGGCATGATTGGTGGACCTTCTGAGATTGAAAAAGCTTTACCATCCTACACGGCCTTTTTAGCAGATTATGGAGATAAATTTAGAAGCTATAAACATGGTGCTCTTCACGGCTCAATGATTGGTCTTTTTGTTGCATTACCAGTTATTGCAACAAACTGTTTATTTGAACAAAAATCATTCAAATATGTTGCCATTACCTCTGGCTACTGGATTATTGTTATGACACTAATGGGTGCAATACTATGTGGCTGGAAATAATCTAGAAATCACAAAAAAAAGGGAAACATGTGTTCATGCTTCCCTTTTTTATCAAAATCAACGTAATAACTACTCTTTAATGGTCAAAGTAACTTGATTTTCTTTTAGATTTTTATTTAAAACAACTATTCCTTCTTCTTTTTCTGCTAAAGACACTTTTTCTTTTTGATTATTTTTATACATCTGCAATTTGAATCTATCTAAATTTACCAAAGAAGCATCTGTGAAATCAACAAAATTATTCAATGATAGATTTAGTGATTTTAAATTAGTCAATTTATCCAGAGAAGGAATTGTTCCTCTTAGCTGATTGTCAAACAAACTCAAATTCTTAAGTTTTATTAAGTTGGCAATATCTTGGTTTAATTCACCATTTAAAGCATTACTATTTAACAACAACTCTTCTAAATTTGTAAGATGGTACAAACTCTGTGGTAATTCACCTGTCAAAGAATTATTGAACAAAGATAGCAACTGAAGGTTTTTTAAATTCCCGATAGACTCAGGTAATTGACCAGAAATTTGATTCATGAATATTTCCAAATTAACTAAAGATTTTGCATTTCCAATAGTATTTGGTAATTCACCAGAAAATGAATTAAATGACAAATTAAGATGTTTAAGGTTTGTCAAATTGAAAATTTCAGCAGGAATTTCTCCGTTCAACTTATTTTTAAAAACATTAAATGTCTCTAAATATTTTAAATCTTTTATTGAACTATGTATTTTTCCTTCTAAATTATTGGCTGCTAATTCTATAGCTACAATCTTATGATCCTTTACCGTTATTCCATACCACGATTCAACAGGCTGACTAATATCCCATTTAGTTGTCCATTGATCACCATTAGTAGATTTATTTAAATGGATTAGAGCTTGCTTTTCCTTTTCAGAAACTGATGCAAAAACAGAGCAAGACACAAAAAATAGTGCGATGAGTAGGTTGTTAATTTTCATGATACAATAAATTTGGGGGTTATTGTTATTGCTAAATTACATCAGAACTAGCAAAGCACAATGCGTATTTCTTAAAATTTTATCAGATTATCAAAAATATGCGGTAAAACCGTAAAAAACATGTCTATTTTCAATGAAATTACGGTAAAACCGTAATTTCAAAAATCACAAATTATTGAATTATTAAAAAAAACTTAAAAGAGAAATCAAATGAAAAGTAAATTTTATATTTGAATAAAAAGAAAAGCTATCAAAACATTTATAATTTACGATTCGAGTCATAGTCTTCCTGAAAACTGGGATTCAATTGCCAAAAAAAATATTTTTCTAACATCTACTTATCTTCAAATGTTAGAACAATCGTGTCCTAAAAACATGAGGTGTTACTATATTGGTCTATTTAAAGACAATCATTTAGTAGGCGTTGTCTTAACTCAGTTTCTAAATTTAAATTTATTGAATCATTTTGGCGATAGAGATAATTGCTTAAAAACCTCTGTCCGAAACTTTGTGTTCAAAAATTATTGTTCACATGTTTTATTTGTAGGGAACAATATGCTGACTGGTCAGAATGCATTTGTTATTTCGGATGAAATTTCTATGACAGATTCACTTGAAATCCTCAGAGATGCAGTAAATGAATTAAAAACAATATTCATAAAAGAAAAAATTCATTTAACTGTTTTTAAAGATTTTGACGAAGCAACTTCAACAATTATAGATAAAATTCTTGCTGATTATTACAAATTTTCTACACAACCCAATATGATTTTTTCAATTGCTGATGATTGGAAAACAGAAACTGATTATGTGAATTCATTAACTAAAAAGTATCGTGACCAGTATAAACGAGCAAGAAAAAAAATTGCAACAATTGAAAAGAAAAAATTATCCTGTGAAGATATAAAATTTCATGAAGCAACCATCAATGAATTATACAATCATGTAGCTCAAAATGCTCCTTTTAATACGTTTTTTTTGGCTGAAAATCACTTTTATGAGTTTAAGAAAAGTATTGAAGATAACTTTTTATTTTATGGTTATTTTTTAAATGATAAAATGATTGGATTTAATACGTTAGTAAAAAATGGTGATGCCATGGACACTTATTTTTTAGGATATGACGAAACCATTCAGCGTGAAAAAATGTTGTACCTAAACATGTTATACGACATGATTGGCTATTCAATCAAAAAAGGATTTAAAGAAATTATATTTGCAAGAACAGCACTTGAAATCAAAAGTTCTGTAGGTGCAAAACCTAAGGAAATGTTTGGTTACATAAAGCATTCTAACAAAATAATTGACTTTATGATTGCGAAATTATTTGTGTTCTTAGAACCTAAAACTGCTTGGCATCAAAGGCATCCTTTCAAATAATTAGTATCAATTACAAAACCGCTACTTTCATTTGATTGGGTAAAATTGATATGTCTAAATGATCAACTTCACCACAATATTCGCCATCTATCTGGAAACTAATTTTTCTTGAAATTGTTATGGAAGCTTTACTCGTTGAATAACTATCAACTTCTTCTGTTTCTTCGGATACATTTCCAGTTGCTATCTTTCCAATGGTTAGCAAATTGACACTTTTCAAAACTATAATTTCAAATTTACCATCATTGATTGATCCGTTTGGATTGATTACAACTCCAGTTCCATATTTTTGAGAATTGGCAATTACAATCATTTCTGCTTCACAAACAATTTTTTGCTCTTCAAATTCAATTATTGCATCAAAAGTCTCATTAGATTCATTTAGAGTCTGAACCACCTTAAGAGCGTATCCTAATTTTCCTCGAACACTTCCGTTTTGGTAATTTTTCACTAAAACAGCATTCAACCCAATATCACTTAAATGGAGGCTCTTCTTCTTGTTTATTTCCACCATATCTATCGCAATAAAATCATTTTGAAGGGCAATCTTAATATTTTCCTCGATGGTCTTAGGTAAGTTTAAATCAGTTGCTAAACCATTCGCAGAACCTGCTGGAATGATTCCAAAAACGACATCATATTGTTCTAAAACTTCTCCTACCATTTTTATAGTTCCATCGCCACCAGCAATTAAAATTCGTTCAGGATTGATTGCTAAATACAATTTCAAAATTTCTTCTTCATCATTTTTACCATTAGTTTCATAAACAACTATATCAATACTCATTTCATTAGCAATAGCAATAGTTTTTTCAACGATTTCCGTTTTATCTACATCACCAGAAATTGGATTTATGACTAAAATATATTTCTTTTTGACTGTCATTATTAAGTATTACTAAATAATTTGTAATTTGTGAGACCTAATCTCAAATGTATAAAAATAAATGGAACCTGTACTAAAATTATATCGTGGGTATGCAAACGACCAAGAGTTAATTGTTATGGGACATGTTTTTAAACCTAATGAGAAAGCAAATTATGATTTTCAAAAGAAAAATTTCAAAAATGCAGAATCCATAATTCAGCTTTTTCAAATAAAAACAGAACCTAATGAAGATGTATATTTGGAATTAGATGGAGAAACAATCCACTCTAAAACATTAGATGATGGCTATTTTAAATTTTGCATTCCTTTAAAAGAAAATAAAAAATTTGGATGGATGGCTTATACGGTTTTCATCAAACATCAGGATAAGACAATAAAAGTAAGTTCAAGTTATATTAGACCAACAGCTGGTAAATTTGGTTTTATTTCTGACATTGATGACACTTTTTTGATTTCTCACACTCGAAATCCTTTAAAAAAACTATATGTTTTGTTGTTTAAAAACGTAAATAGCCGAAAAGTCTTCAAAGATGTGGTGGCACACTATAAAGTGTTAAAGTCAGCAGGAAGAATTGACAAAAATGAAGAAAATGCTTTTTTTTATGTATCTAGTAGCGAATGGAATTTATATAGTCTTATTACACAATTTGCAAGTATTCATGAATTACCTAAAGCGGTTTTGCTTCTGAAAAACATCAAAACAAGTTTGACGCAATTATTTTTTACAGGCCGTGGAAATCACAATCATAAATTTGATAAAATCAAGCATATTTTAGAGTTTTATCCTGATTTGCAATACGTTTTGTTGGGTGATGATTCTCAAAAAGATCCTAAGTTGTATGAAAACATTTGCAAAATATTTCCTTTGCACATAAAAGCTGTTTATATTAGACAAGTTGGAAATTCCCCAAAAAGCAACACATCGAAAACCATGAATAATATCGCTAGTTTAGGTATTGCAACATGTTATTTCAAATCCAGTAAAGAGGCTATTGAACACTCAAAACAAATAGGACTAATAGATTAACTCAAGGAATCAATTTCTTCTTGAACCATTTCCCAGTCTTCCAACAATTTATCAAGCTCTTTCTTTTTCTTTTCGTAAGCGGTAAAAAAAGCAGCATTTTCAATTAATTTATCATAATTGGAAGCCAATTCTTTATCATCTTTCTGAATATTAATTTCTAAGTCTCTAATTTGACTTTCAATTTTACTCAACCGATTTTGAAGCGATTTGTTTTTCTTTTGATCTTCGTATGAAACTTTGTTGTTTGTTTTTGGGTCTTCTTTTTTAACAATATCTTTTTTCTCCACTTCACGCATATTTTCCATATTGCGTTGTTCCAAGAAAAAGTTAATATCACCTAAATATTCTTTGATTTTTTGATCTTTAAACTCGTAAACAATATTAGACATGCCTTGCAAGAAATCCCTATCGTGAGATACTAAAAGTAAGGTACCTTCAAATTTTTGTAGAGCAGCTTTTAAAACGTTTTTAGACTTAATATCCAAGTGGTTGGTCGGCTCATCCATTACCAATACATTGATAGGTTGCAACAACAATTTACATAAAGCCAAACGATTTCTTTCTCCTCCAGAAAGCACTTTTACTTTCTTTTCTACATCATCACCACTAAATAAAAACGAACCTAACATATCTCTAACTTTAGAACGATTGGTATCTGTTGCTGCATCTTCCATCGTTCTCAATAAAGTTAATTCACCATCTAAATACTCTGCTTGATTTTGAGCGAAATAACCCAATTGAACATTATGCCCTAATTTTATAGTACCTTGATATTCAAATTCATTAACAATGGCTTTTATGAATGTAGATTTTCCTTGTCCATTTTGACCTACAAAAGCAATCTTACTGCCACGCTCTACTAGCAATGAGATATCTTTTAAAATGGTTTTATCTCCGTAGGATTTTGTAACATTTTCAGCTTCAATCACCACTCTTCCTGGCACTTGAGAAACAGGAAAAGAAATATTCATTACCGAATTGTCGTCTTCATCCACTTCAATGCGTTCTACTTTATCTAGTTTTTTAATAAGCGATTGTGCCATCGATGCTTTGGAAGCTTTGGCTCTAAATTTTTCAATTAACTTTTCAGTTTCTTCAATTTTTTTGGCTTGATTTTTTTGAGTTGCCAATTGTTTTTCGCGAATCTCATGTCTTAGCTCTAAATATTGCGAATAAGGTTTATTAAAATCATATGCTTTCCCCAATGAAATTTCAATGGTTCTATTAGTTACATTATCCAAAAACATTTTATCGTGAGAAACAATTACTACCACTCCAGCAAAATTTCTCAAAAATCCTTCTAACCAAATAATACTCTCAATATCCAAGTGATTGGTTGGCTCATCTAACAACAGAATATCGTTGGTTTGAAGCAGTAGTTTAGCTAATTCAATTCGCATTCTCCATCCACCAGAAAACGTTGCTGTCAAGTTGTTAAAATCTTCTCTTTTAAAGCCTAAGCCTAAAAGAATTTTTTCAGTATTTCCAACATAATTATAACCTCCTAATATTTCATAATGATGTGTTAAATCAGACAATTCTTCAATTAACTCTGAATAAGATTGACTTTCGTAATCTGTTCTTGTAGCTAACTGATGATTGATTTCATCAATACGAAATTCTGCTTTCTTAATTTCTTCAAATGCTTGATAAGCCTCTTCCAAAACAGTTCTTCCTTCTTCAAAGTCAATGTCCTGACGAAGGAAACCCATTTTTACTTCTTTTTCAGTGGCAATAACTCCTGAATCTGGTTTAAAATCACCTGCTAAAATTTTCAGCATGGTTGATTTTCCTGCACCATTCTTTCCAACAAGTCCTACTCTATCTCCTGCACCTAGTCTAAAAGTGACTTCTTCAAATAAAAATGTTCCACCAAAGGAAACCGATAAATTATGTATGTTTAGCATTATGTTTTGTTACAATTGTTACAAAGATAAACCGTTGATATCGTATCTTTGAATAAAATTTTTGCAAATGTTAAAAAAAGGATCCAAACTAAATAGTATTTTAACAGGAAGTTGTCCAAAATGTCAAGAAGAAAGCATGTATTTGGATCAAAATCCTTATCATTTAGGAAATATCTACAAAATGCACGAAAAATGCAGTCATTGTGGTACTAAGTATAGCATTGAGCCTTCTTTTTTTTATGGTGCAATGTATGTTAGTTATGGACTAGGAGTTGCCTTTGCTGTTGCGGCATTTATTGTATCTTTTGTGTTCTTTGGAAGTACTTTAATGACCTCTTTTATAGCAATTGTAATTACTTTAATAGTTATGATGCCGGTGATTATGCGATTAGCTAGAAACATTTGGATAAACATGTTTATTTCATTTGATAAAAACTATAGAGAACATAAAGAAACTATTTAACATCCATTTTTTTATAAATTCTATTGATATTGATTTCATTTTCTAAAGGGCTATTTTCAGCAATAGCATTGAATAATTGTTGAGCCAAATAAGGACCTAGCATCACTCCTCTAGTACCGAGGCCATTTAAAACATGTAAGTTTTTATGAAGATAGTGAGAACCTACTAAGGGTCTTCTATCTCTAACTGTTGGACGCACACCTGCAAAATGATTAACTATTTTAAACTCACAAGAAATTAAATCCTTTAAATTTTCTACTAATTCGTTTTTTCCTTCTAACGTTGGTGTGTTAGATTTGTCTTTCCAATCGTATATTGCACCAACTTTATATAAATCATTTCCAAGTGGTAATATAAAAATATTAGATTTTACTACAACATTTAGTTTCAAATCAGTAGCTTTGATGATAAGTAACTCACCTTTAGTACCATCTAATGGTAAATTATTGAAGAAAGGATTAGCGTGAATCCCAAACCCTTCAGCAAAGATTATGTGTTTTGCTATAATATCTTTATATCGAATGTGATTGTCATGAAACTCTATTTTATCGTAATCAAATCTTTCAGAAACATAACAATTAGCATTTTTCAAATAATCACTATAGTCTTTAATTAAAGTAGCAACATCTAAATAGCCCGTTTTTAAAACTTCTCCAAACCCAAATGGTGATGACACATAAGACAACTCTTCTTTAATCAATAAAGGAGATAAAAAAGGAGATAGATTTGGTTTATCTGCAGCATGAAACCAATTATTTTGCTCTTCAATTGATGACAACCTTCTATAAATTGGGATTTTATAATCAAAAATAATATCTAACTTCTTTTCAATATTATTGTATAGAGGAAATGCAATTTCTAATTGTTCTTTTGCCTTCCAAACTTCACTAAATCTTTTTAATACTACTGGATTATATAAACCGCCAGCAATTTTTGAAGAAGGCTGAGAGTCATCATCAAAAACTACTATTGATTTATTATTTTGAAGAGCTATTTCCGCAAAACTAATGCCTGCTAAACCATTACCTACTATTATAAAATCTATCATGGTGTAAAAGTAAAAAACTCTTACCAAATAAATGATAAGAGTTTTTATATAAATTAAAAGTAAAGAATTAGTAACTCCACATATCTTGTTCGAAATTTCTAATTTTATCTTTAACTCTTTCTGATTCTAACAATTGCATTTGAGCATTTTCTTTCATGTACTCACTGATTTTTCTATCGCCTTGTACATTTTCTTCTTGATAAATCGTAGCACTAAATCTACGAGCATTTAACAAGTGGTCAAATGAAATAGGAGCAGATGAATTTTTGTCATTGAACGCATAATTTTCATGAAGAACGTCTCTCACTGCTGGAAAAAATACCCAAAACAAGTCGATATAATCTTTTTCTTCTTGATCCATGGTATATACATCAGGTATTATAGGACAGATACCTAACATTCTGTATTTTAACTCTCCTTGTCTTTTATCAAAATACCATCTTCCTACAACTCTATAACCATCAACATCAATAGCTTTCAATTCAGTTGTAACAATATATTCCTCAGAAACTTGCTTAGTTCCATTTTTATATGCTTCATAATCCGCATTCATTTCTTCTCTTCCAGAATCGGAAGTATCTCTTTTAACTAGAGAAGCCTCTATTTCCTTCAAAGTTTTTTTAGAATTGAAGTAACTGGAACTATATACTTCTGTAATTCTACCATCTCTTATACCTTGAACTAAAACACTATATAATGATTTTCTATTTTCACCTAAGTTTTCGTCAATAGGGTAATAAAGTGGAAAATTCACTCTTTCGTCAAGATCAATAATTTCCCATACTGTTTTACCAAACAATACATCTCTATCATCAACATATCCATATGGAAGAGGTTTGTCATTATCAGAATTCATTTGCGCTTCTGATTTTTTACCAATTTGATCTGGAGTTTTAGCATTTAACAAATTTGATTGAGCCGAAACAGAGATCGAACCTAATGTCAATATAGCTAAAAATAAATTTTTGTAATTCATTATATAAAATATTAGTTTTTAATAAAACTCAAATAATGTAAAATTATTGTATTTCGTATGTACAAGTAGATGTAGCCTTAGCAAATTGATTTATACCAGAGAAAGAAGCTTTTATATTACCAATAACAACTACGTCTCCTCTTTTTGCTAATTTTATCTTAGATCTTGCATTTGCATCCATCTTATTTCCATTAACAACCACTGTTGGTTGACCAGGAACTTTAACAGTAAACTGTGTCACATTAACAGTAACTGGAAAATCAAAATCTTCTAATTCAGCTGAAACTGTACAAACCTCAAGGTTAGAAGTAGGTCCTTTTGCAGCCACCTCACCTCTTACTTTACCAGTTGGGTTAGGTAATCCTTTAATTCTAAACACTTTTTTATCCGTTGCAACCTTACCATCAGACATTTTCCCTGTAGCAGTAACAACTACTTCAGTACCACTACCTGGTCTTAAGATATATTTTCCTTTACCACCAGCAGAAGACATACCAGGTGCACTAGCATTAACTTGATCAGCTGGAATTCCAGCAAAAGTAACAGAAATTGGGTTATCAACACCTCTATATACGACATTCATCTTATCAGCAGAAATAGTTGCTGAATTTGGACGAGGAACAACAACGTATTTTCCTGAAAAATCCAATGGAACTTCTTTACCATCTTCTAAGAAAGTAAATTTACCAGAAATATTTTGCTCACCAACAGCTCCAGCAGTCATATTAATAATTGCTTGACCGTTTTCAATTTTACCTGGACCAACAAATGAAGTTGGAGTAGTTTTAGCATCATAACGACCTAATACAACTTTACCAGTAACAGTCTCACCTTGGAAATATGCATTTTTATCTAAAACTACAATAGCTTGAAAATTCTTCATAGATGCAGCTTCTTTGTATGAAGCTCCTAAGAAAATATTATAAGATTCGTTTTCTATAGTTTTCAAATCATTTTGCATTGCAGTTATTTTAGCAACTGATGCAATAGCAGGAAAGCCTTTAAAATGATAATCTAAATAGTTTTTATTTACTCCTTCACCATCTTTAACTTTGTCAGTGTTAAATAACTTATTAATCTTAGTTGTCAAAGCACTATAAGTCACATCATTACCAAAAACAGCTAACATGGATTTCTTGTAATCTTCTATCTTACCAACAATTTCTTTTCCTCTTGCAGAATAGTTATCTCCCGCAAACCACTTCTCATCAATATTACTTTTATCCATTGCTTCATATGGTAAAACACCGTTCTCAGCAGGGAAATCAACAAGTATATCTTTAGTCTTTACATTTTCAAGAAAATTATAAAAATCAGTACTAATTGCTGTAATTTTCTTAGATTTCTCAAATTTTTCAGCAAAGTTTCCGGCATTTTCACCAGCCTTACTTTGAAGAAGAGTTGCTAATTTGTTATTTTGTTCAGTCTGTGAAGCATTGATACCATCAAACTTTTCATTCATAAGTCCGAAAGCAGATAATACTTCTTTTGACATATTTAATGCCAACATTGCGATGAAAACCAAGTACATCAGGTTAATCATCTTTTGTCTAGGGGTTAATTTTCCTCCTGCCATTTTGTGTTAATTAGTTTTTTTAATTAATAAATTTTTATTTAATAAGATAAAACTAATTATCCTCTGTTACTCATAGCAGTCAACATACCTCCATAAACTGAGTTTAAAGATGCGATGTTAGACGTCATACTTTGCATTTGCTCTTTTAATTTCGCAGCGTTATCGGCAATTTCTTTGTTAGCTTCCGCATTTCTGTTTGCACTTTCTAATTGCAATTTGTATAAACTATTAAGAGATTCTAATTGAGAAGCTGCTAATGACATTTCTTCACTATATTTCTTTTGTGATGCAATTGAATCAACTGTAGGTGCAATATTTTTTGCTGCTCCTTCAAAATTTCTGATACTATTTGATAAGCTAGACATTAGCTCTCCATCAATTTTAGCATCTTTAAGCATATTATCTAATTTCTGAGACAATAACCCTTGAGCTTCAGCAGGATTCTCTTGTTTAGCTTTTTTTCCTGTTGACTCTCCTCCAGCTAATTCAGGATAAACTAAAGACCAATCAAGATCTTTTTCAGGCGCTTCAAAAGCAGATAAAGCAAAAATGAATGCCTCAGTTAATAATCCTACAATCAACATTGGTCCTGCAAAAGGCCAGTGCATTAATTTAAATAATGCTCCAACAATTACAACCGCTGCTCCCATACCGTATAGGAAATTCATCATTTTTTTACTTAAAATTGCCATAATAATAAATTTTTAATTAGTTAAGTTTTTTTAATTTAGTTAAGTTAATATAAATAGTTTGATTAATATTCTTTTATTACTTTATTGACCAGTAGTTTGAGTACCCATGTAATCTTGTACTGTTCTGAATCCGATGTAACTTCTAGCAGAATCTGCATATTCGAAATCACGTGTTGCATTTTGTAAATTGTAAGCTACATCTTTCCAAGAACCACCACGTATAACTTTACGTTGGTTTTTTCTATCTGGAACGTTTGGATTCATAGTAGAAACGAACTCATAAGCTCCTGGATCATAAGAAGTCTCAGTCCATTCAGCAACGTTTCCTGCCATATTGTATAAATTAAAATCATTAGCTTCCATTGACTTAGCCTCTACAGTGTAAAGAGCACCATCAGCAGCATAATCTCCTCTGTTAGGTTTAAAGTTTGCTAAGAAACATCCTCTATCACTGTGAGCATAAGGGCCTCCCCAAGGAAAAGTTGCTGATTCGATTCCACCACGAGCAGCATATTCCCACTCAGCTTCGATTGGCAATCTGAATTGGTTGATTAAATCTCTACCTTTCTTTTGTTTGATGTAAGCATTTTTGTTAAGAGTTCTCCAAGCACAGAATGCTTTTGCCTGTTTCCAAGTAACTCCAACTACAGGATATTCTCCATAAGCTTGATGCCAAAAATAGTCATTGTGCATTGGCTCATTGTATGAATAAGCGAAATCTTTAATCCAAACTGTTGTATCAGGATAAATTTCAACTGGTTCTGTTTTTTTAACAAATCCCTTTCTTCCTTTTTGTTTAACAGCCTCATTCAAATCTACTTCAGTATATCTAAATTTTAATTTGGAAACATCAATAGTTCTTAAACCATTGTATGATTCAGCAGCTGGCAAATACATAGAATCCATTACCTCAACGTAATATTCATCTGGATATTTCTGTGGATCTTTAATTAATTTCACTTTCTTGTTTAGCTTTCTACCTGCGAACGGGTCATCATCTGAACCAACACTATAGTAGTTCTCATACATGTATTTGTCATAAGGAGACATATTTGCTGGATCTGCATCATTGAACGCAAATTCACCAATTCCACCTGAACCTGGTTTTTGCCCCATTTCATCAGCTAATATTGCCAATCTTGTTCTAATCGTTGAATCCTTTACCCATTCTACAAACTGGCGGTACTCTGAATTAGTAATTTCTGTTTCATCCATGTAAAACGAACGAACAGTAACTGTTTTTGTTGGTGCGTCTTGCATATTTGCAAGATCATCATCGGATTTACCCATGATAAAAGCTCCACCCGGAACTAATGTCATACCATATGGCTTTTCAGGATGCCATTTTCTTCCTTTAACTCCTACAAGCTCTCCTTTATCTCCTCCTCCACAACTTGCAAGAATTGAAACAAACATTGAAAATACTATGAACTTCTTCATATTAAATTTGGGTTAAAATTTTTAATTTTTTCAGGGCGTAAACCTATTTATTTTATTTGACAAAAACAATACTTTATTAAAAAAATCACAAAATTTCTTTAAATAGCATCATTTAATTGTTCAAAAACGCTAAAATTAGTTAAATATTGCATCTACACACAATTTTTTCTCTGTGCTTTCCACCATCTACTAGGGATTTCCTGTTCAATTGCAAGCAAATAATCTTCATGAGAACAAGGTAATAACGTATTTCTCTTCAATTTATTGCTTGAATCCGTATGCGGAATTTCAATCCACCATCTTTCTGAATGATTACTTTTGTAAAAAACCAACTCTTCATCTTCGATAGGCACAATATATTTTATAAAATTTTCTCTTGAACCAATAGGATACTCATTTGACCTGTAATGGAATCCTTCTATAAAATACCATACAACTTGTGAAATTAGCACTGCTTCTTCTGGTGTATTGTTGTGATTAAAAACTCCAAAGGAAGAAATCTTATCACTAATTCCAGAATATCTTGCTAAGATACATATTTCTTTTCCATTAAAACCATTTGGAACAAAAGGTTTTTTATTCCCTGAAGCACTTGACTCAACAGCTCTCATGTCAACACTCACTAAATCTGCATCACGAAAAACAGGCTCTGCTATCGTAGTATTATGAGAAATATCACCTAATCTATATGCTTCAAAATATAATTTCTCAATTAAATCTATTTCTTCCTGAGAATTATAATAGGTTTGAAAACCAATATTACTGTAATTAAATAGGTTATTTGGCTCCTCAACTATCATCTTAGACAAATAGGAATCTGCTGGCAATGAGCTATGCCCATTATCAAAATCAAATTTACTATCAACTGCGACTACATTTACCATTTGATCTAAATGATCATAGGCTCTGTACATAGCATAAGATATATCTTGACTCCCTCCAATAACTATTGGGATAACCCTATTTTTTATTAATTCTGCACAAACTGTTTTAACTGCGTAATAAGTATCCTCAATTCTATCTCCAGCAACAATATCTCCTAAATCATAAATTTGTGTATTCCAATTTCCAGGGAATAAATCATAAAATTGCAATCTAACATCGTTTAAGTCATCTATATCAGTTGCATAACCTAACCCTCTGTTGTCTAAAACCCCAAGTATTGCAATGGTATTTCTTTCTATGTTTGGTACTTCATGAGCAGTATGAAATATAACTTTTTTACCTAAAGCCTGATTTGATACCCTATAAATATCTATAAGTAAATCATCTGATAGAGGTTGTAAAAACTCAAACATCATATATTATCTCTTTTTTGCAGTAGTTTTCTTTTTTGCAGGTGCTTTTTTTGCCGCTGTTTTTTTTGCTGGAGCTTTCTTTTCAATCAAATCTTTCACTTCCTCTAAAGTCATTTCTGATGCTGCCACATCTTTACTCAACTCAATTTTAATTTTTCCTTTCAAAATCACACTTCTACCCCATCTAGCCTTTTCGACGCGAATTCCTTCTTCCTTCCAATCGTGAATAATCTTGTCTTTCTCTTTTTGCAATTTATCTTCAATCAATTCATTCAAATCAGCTTGCGACAATTTGTCAAAATTGTACTTTTTACTTACGTTAATGAACATGCCATTCCATTTAATAAATGGTCCAAAACGACCTACTCCTTTTTGTATTGGCAATGCGTCGTATGAACCAATTGGAGCATCTGCTTCTTCTTTTTCAGCAATTAATTCTTTTGCTCTAACTAAAGTAACATCCAAAGGATCTTCACCTTTTGGTAAGGAAATAAAGATTTTACCAAACCTAACATAGGGTCCAAAACGACCATTATTCACTTCCACTTCTTCTCCATTATGCGTCCCTAAACTTTTAGGCAATAAGAAAAGATTCAAAGCTTCCTCTAAATTTATCGTCCCTATATTTTGATCTGGACTTAGACTTGCAAACTGTTTTTCTTCATCATCCGCATCTCCTATTTGAGCCATTGGACCAAATTTTCCTAAACGAACAGATACTGGCTTTCCTGTTTTAGGATCTTTCCCTAAAATTCGTTCTCCACTTTCTCTGTCAGCATTTTCTTCTACATCTTTAACATTGGGATGAAATTTTGAATAAAATTCATTCATCATATTTGTCCAATCGATATTACCTTCAGCAATTTCGTCAAAATCTTGTTCAACTTTTGCTGTAAAGTTGTAATCTAATATAGCTGAAAAGTTCTTAACCAAGAAATCATTTACGATAGTACCAATATCTGTAGGCACTAATTTCCCTTTATCAGAACCTGTTGTTTCAGTCAAAACTTTTGATTTCACTTCATTACCCATCAAAGTAAATTGAGTATATTCTCTCTCTACTCCTTCTGAACTTCCTTTTTCTACGTAATTTCTATTTATAATTGTTGAAATTGTTGGTGCATATGTCGATGGACGTCCAATTCCCAATTCTTCCAATTTTTTAACCAGTGATGCTTCCGTATATCTTGAAGGTGGTCTAGAAAAGCGTTCTGTAGCTTGAATAAAAGTGTTTGACAATTTTTCATTTACTTTCATGGCTGGTAATAAACCGTCTTGCTCTTCTTCATCCTCATCATGACCTTCTAAATATACTTTTAGAAATCCTTCAAATTTGATTACTTCTCCACTCGCTGTAAAAGTCTCATTATGGTTATTAGCTACTATTTTAACGTTAGTTCTCTCTAGTTCAGCATCACTCATTTGAGAAGCTAATGTTCTTTTCCAAATTAAATCGTATAACCTAGCTTGATCTCTATCAAGATTGACTGTATGCTGAGTCATATCAGTAGGACGGATAGCTTCGTGTGCTTCTTGTGCTCCTTTACTTTTATTGTTGAAACTTCTAGGCTTACTAAATTCTTTCCCATAAGAACGTGTAATTTCTGCTTGAGCTGCAGCCATCGCTTCTTGAGAAAGATTAACGCTATCTGTTCTCATGTAAGTTATCAAACCCGCTTCATATAAACGCTGAGCAATTTGCATGGTTATGCCAACTGGTAAATACAATTTACGTGCTGCTTCTTGCTGTAATGTTGAAGTTGTAAAAGGTGCCGCTGGAGATTTTTTTGTTGGCTTAGTTTCCAGGTCTGCAACTTTGTAAGAAGAACCAATATTTCTTTTTAAAAACTCCTCTGCTTCTTGTTTTGTATTGAAATTTTTTGGCAATTTAGCTTTAAAACTTTTTCCTGCCTCTGTAGTAAATTCTGCAGTTACACTGTAAGTTCCAACAGTATTAAAATCTTGAATTTCTCTTTCACGTTCCACTATTAATCGAACAGAAACAGATTGCACACGACCCGCTGACAATCCTCCTTTTACTTTTTTCCAAAGAACTGGCGAAAGTTCATAGCCAACCAATCTATCTAGAACTCTTCGTGCTTGCTGAGCATTAACTAAATCATAATTTATATCTCTAGGATTTTCAATTGCTTTTAAAATGGCAGATCTTGTAATCTCATGAAAAACAATTCGCTTGGTTTTCTTTTTATCTAATTTCAACTCTTCCGCCAAATGCCAAGAAATAGCTTCTCCTTCACGGTCCTCATCGGAAGCTAACCAGACAGTATCAGCATTTTTAGAAAGCGTTTTCAATTTACTAACAAGAGCTTTTTTATCGGAAGAAACTTCATATTTAGGTTTAAAACCATTTTCCACATCCACTCCAATTTCTTTTGAAGGCAAATCGGCAATATGCCCATAGCTTGACTCCACTTGAAAATCTTTTCCTAGAAACTTCTCGATTGTTTTTGCCTTTGCAGGTGACTCAACGATAACTAAATTCTTTGCCATTCTGATTTTTATTTGTCGCAAAAGTATGTGTTTTTTTTAAATTTTAAGGTTATGTAGCTTTTTTTATACTTTGTCAATAAAATTTCTAACATGAAAATAAGGTTCTAATTCATTCTATTTTATGTTTGCTAAAATTATTTTTTCGGAGATTTAATTACTCATTATATGTTGAACTAATAAAAATTGTTAAAGAAATCTGACAAGTTGTCATAAATTCTTTTTTAGTATTATCTTTGCACTTGAAAGTGAAAACCGTTTTATGGAAAAAATAATAGATGAAAAGATACAGGGACAAAGTTTGGTCCTTGAACAGAAAAGAACAAATACCAAAAAACTTTTTATTGAAAGCTATGGCTGTGCTATGAATTTTTCAGACAGCGAAATTGTAGCTTCCATATTGAATGAACAAGGCTACAACACCACTCAAACCCTTGAGGAAGCTGATTTGGTATTGATCAACACCTGTTCTATTAGAGATAAAGCGGAACAAACCATAAGAAAACGCTTGGAAAAATACAACGCTGTAAAACGTGATGTCAATCCTAAAATGAAAGTTGGTGTTTTGGGTTGTATGGCAGAACGATTAAAAGAGCAATTTTTGGAACAAGAAAAAATTGTTGATTTAGTAGTTGGACCAGATGCCTATAAAGATTTACCTAATTTATTGAGTGAAGTTGAAGATGGCAGAGATGCAATAAATGTAATTCTTTCCAAAGAGGAAACCTATGGAGATATTTCACCAGTTCGACTAAACAGTAATGGCGTAAATGCATTTGTTTCCATAACAAGAGGCTGTGATAATATGTGTACCTTTTGTGTTGTTCCTTTCACCCGTGGAAGAGAACGCAGTAGAGAACCACAAAGTATAATTGATGAAATTCAGGATTTATGGAATAAAGGTTTCAAAGAAGTTTGTCTTTTGGGTCAAAATGTTGATAGCTATTTATGGTATGGTGGTGGCTTGAAAAAAGATTTTGTAAAAGCAACTGAAATGCAAAAAGCCACAGCTGTAGATTTTGCTCAATTGCTTGAAATGTGTGCTATTCAGTTTCCTAAAATGCGCTTTAGATTTTCTACTTCAAATCCACAAGATATGCACGAAGAAGTGTTGCACGTTATTGCAAAATACCATAATGTTTGTAATTATATTCACTTACCTGTTCAAAGTGGAAGCACAAGAATTTTGAAAGAAATGAATCGCCAGCATACGAGAGAAGAATACATGGTATTGGTTGATAAAATAAAAGCAATAATTCCTGATTGTAGCATTTCGCAGGATTTAATTGCAGGGTTTCCCACAGAAACAGAAGATGATCACAAAGACACACTCAGTCTTATGGAATACGTACAATATGATTTTGGCTATATGTTTTCATACTCGGAAAGACCTGGAACTTTAGCCGCCAGAAAAATGGAAGATGATGTTCCTGAAGAAACTAAAAAAAGAAGGTTACAGGAAATTGTTGATTTGCAACAAAAGATTAGCGAAACAAGAACCAAAAGGTTTGTCGGAAAAACTATTGAAGTCTTAATTGAAAAAGAATCCAAAAAATCCAATTTAGAATGGAGTGGTAAAAACTCTGAAAATATAGTAACTGTTTTTCCTAAAGAAAATTATAAAGTGGGCGATTTTGTTCTTGTAAAAATTAACGATTGCACTGGTGCAACTCTTAAAGGAGAAGCTGTTGGCTACAGTGAATTGATGAATTAATTACTGCCACGGATTAGAAGATTTTCACGGATTACAAAACCAAAATAAAATAGCATTATACAGAGAATAAGAAACTTTTAAAATCATTGGTATCTGTATGAAAGTGCACAGAAATCTTGGTCTTGGTTTATTAGAAATAATTTATAAAGATGCCTTAGAAATAGAATTTAGGGAAAAATAATGTTTTATTTAAAAGAGAAAAAGAATACAAAATACATATAAAAATCATGTTTTGCCCAGAAAATATATTGCAGACTTTACAGTAAATGATGATATAATTTTAGAAGTAAAATCAGTTAAAAAATTTTCTAGCAAACATATATCAAAACATTAAATTACATGAAACTAGCAAATTCTGAAATTGGTTTGCTAATTAATTTTCAAAAAAAGTCATCACAACATATAAATTTTAAAATCTGTGAAAATCCTTTTAATCCGTGTCAAAAGAAAACATAAAATAGTTTTTGAAATAAATTCAGTATAAATTAAAAATGGAAAGCATACAAAATATAAAACAACGTTTTGAGATTATTGGAAATGACCCAAAACTCAATCGGGCCATTGAAAAAGCTATCCAAGTAGCACCTACTGACATTTCAGTGCTAGTGACAGGTGAAAGTGGTGTTGGGAAAGAGAGCATTCCTAAAATAATTCATTCACTCTCGCACAGAAAGCATGGAAAATATATTGCTGTAAACTGTGGTGCGATTCCAGAAGGCACTATAGACAGCGAGTTATTTGGACATGAAAAAGGTTCATTTACTGGAGCAACAGGCTCTCGAGAAGGTTATTTTGAAGTCGCTGATGGAGGAACTATTTTTTTGGATGAAGTTGGAGAATTGCCTTTAACAACCCAAGTCCGATTGTTACGTGTTTTGGAAAATGGAGAATTTATTAAAGTAGGTTCCTCAAAAGTCCAAAAAACCAATGTTAGGATTGTAGCTGCTACAAATGTTAACATGTTTGATGCTATTGAAAAAGGTAAATTTAGAGAAGATTTATATTATCGTTTAAGCACCGTTGAAATTTTATTGCCTCCTCTTAGAGAAAGAAAAGACGATATTCACTTGCTATTTAGAAAATTTGCTTCAGATTTTGCTCATAAATACAGCATGCCCCCTATTAAATTAGATGAAAATGCCACACAATACTTAATAAAATATAGATGGAACGGAAATATTCGTCAATTGAGAAATATTGCCGAACAAATTTCTGTATTAGAAACCAATAGAGACATTACTTTATCAACTCTCCACTCCTATCTTCCTCAAGATGGTTCAAATTTACCCGCTTTAGTTAAAGACAAAAAGACGGAAAGCGATTTTAGCAATGAGAGAGAAATATTGTATAAAGTTCTTTTTGACATGAAAAGTGATTTATCTGATCTAAAAAAACTTACCTTAGATTTAATTAAAAATGGAACTTCAAATATTCAAGAAGCAAATAAAAGTTTAATTCAAAAAATTTATGGCAAACCTGATGAAAACAATTCTATCTTTGATGAAGAACCTAGATTAGAAGTTATTCCAACAAAAAACCATCAATCACAGGAAAAGTTTGAAGAAATTGAAGAAGATGATGAGGAAAATTATCTTTTTGCCGAAGCCATTGAAGAAGAAGAAACATTAAGTTTAGAAGCTAAAGAAATAGAATTGATTAAAAAATCTTTAGACAGAAACAAAGGAAAAAGAAAAGCGGCAGCAGATGAATTAGGAATTTCTGAAAGAACTTTATACCGAAAAATTAAACAATACGATTTATAAACCATTTTGAATGAAAAAAATAACACCTCTATTGTTCCTTTGTGTGAGCTTTATGCTTAATGGTTGTGGAGCCTACAACTTCACAGGTGCAAAACCTATTGACGCTGAGTCTTTTCAAGTCAATTACTTTGCCAATAATGCCGATTTGATTGAACCTGGAATAGAAAGAACATTCACTTTAAAGCTTCAAGATTTAATTCAAAATCAAACCAATTTAAATTTAACAACTTCTGGAGGTGAGTTATTATTTGAAGGTGAAATTACCGAGTACAGGGTTACCCCAATGACAGCAACTGCTGATCAAAGAGCGGCACAAAATAGACTAACAATATCTGTAAATGTAAGGTTTACAAACAGAAAAAATGAAGAAGATGATTTTGAAAAACGTTTTTCATTCTATGATGATTTTGATGGAAACACACAATTAACTGGAGCACAATTATCAAGGTCTCTGGATATCATTTTTGATAGAATTACACAAGACATATTCAACGAAGCACTAGCTAAATGGTAAAAAAACAAAATATTGAATCTAAATAACATAACATATCTTTTAAATAATCCTCATTTGATGGATGAAAACCAAACTATGGTTCTTGAATCTATTTTGGAGCAATACCCCTATTTCCAAGGCATAAGAGCTTTACATTTAAAAGGATTGTATAATTTAAACAGTTACAGATATAATTTTGAATTAAAAAAAACAGCTGCACACACTACAGACAGAACCATATTATTTGATTTCATAACCTCAAAAAAATTCAAAACAATAAATAAAGATTTAATTGAAAAACAACAAAAAGAGATTAATGAAATTGTAGTGGAAAGTTTTGAAGTATTAAATCCAAGTGCAATCCAAAGGGATATTGACATTGAAAAGTTTAAAGCCTCCAATGAAATCAGCTTAGAACCGCTCTCTGAAATTGAAGAAAAATTAGACATTAATAAACCATTACATTTTGATGCACAAGAAAAACATTCTTTCTCCGAATGGTTACAATTGACAAAATTTACTCCAATTGATAGAGCAAAAAAGGAAAACGAAGAAGTTTTTCCAAAAGAAAAAAAGAAAAAACTAGACCTAATAGACAAATTCATTGAATCAAACCCTAAAATAGGCCCAATTAAAGAAACTACTATAAACACTGAGTTTATAGAAAAATCTTCAGAAGAACCTACTCATTTAATGACTGAAACTTTAGCTAGAATTTACTTAGAACAGAAAAAATATAAGAAGGCAATTCAAGCATATGAAATATTAATTTTGAAATATCCAGAAAAAAGTATTTTCTTTGCAAACCGAATAAAAGATATAAAGGATTTACAACAAAATAATTAATTATGGGATTTACAGGTTTTTTAATAGCAATCACAATAGTATGTTTTCTATTAATTTTAGCAATTATGGTACAAAACCCTAAAGGTGGAGGTTTATCTTCTTCTTTTGGTGGTTCACAACAAATAGGTGGAGTTCAAAAAACAACAGACTTTTTAGATAAAAGTACGTGGTATTTAGGAATAGCATTAATTGTATTGATTTTCTTATCTACTTTAAGTTTTGACAATGGCGGTGTTAATGGTTCAAAAATCGTTAACGAAAGTGAACTTGCTCCTACAACAGTTCCTTCTGCTACTGCACCAACAGCATCAGATGCAAAACCAGCAGATGCTTCAACAGCAACTCAACCAAAAGATACAGCTAAATAATTTTAGTGAAATTATAGAAAATGCCAGCCTGTCAGTGCTGGCTTTTTTTTTGGAGTAAAAATGGCAGAATTTGTCTTTGGCACAATTTCTGAAATCTCATGAACATCAATTTAAATTTATAAAAATATATAAAACTATGTCATTAAACATTAAACCACTTTCAGATCGAGTAGTAATTGAGCCAATGGCTGCAGAAACTACAACCGCTTCAGGATTGATAATTCCTGATACTGCTAAAGAAAAACCACAAAAAGGAACAGTAATGGCAGTTGGAAACGGTAAAAAAGATCATACAATGACTGTAAAAGTTGGAGACACAGTATTGTATGGTAAATATTCAGGAACAGAATTAAAATATGAAGGTAAAGATTACCTGATTATGAAGGAAGATGAAATTTACGCAATTATTTAATTAGAGTATTAAGACAATCAAATTGCCGTTAGGCTTTATAGCCAACGGATTAATAATAAAAAAATAAATTAAAATGGCAAAAGATATTAAATTTGATATAGAAGCAAGAGATGGTTTAAAAAGAGGTGTAGATGCATTAGCAAATGCTGTAAAAGTAACCTTAGGACCAAAAGGAAGAAATGTAATTATTAGCAAATCGTTTGGTGGACCATCAGTAACAAAAGATGGTGTTTCCGTAGCTAAAGAGATTGAACTAGCTGATCCTTTAGAAAATATGGGAGCTCAAATGGTAAAAGAAGTAGCTTCAAAAACCAATGATTTAGCAGGAGATGGAACCACAACAGCCACTGTTTTAGCACAAGCTATCGTAAAAGAAGGTTTAAAAAACGTTGCCGCTGGAGCTAATCCAATGGACTTAAAAAGAGGAATTGATAAAGCTGTTGAAACTATTGTTGAAGATTTAGCTAAGCAATCACAGACTGTAGGCAATTCATCTGAAAAAATAAAACAAATTGCCTCAATTTCTGCCAACAATGACGATACAATTGGAGAATTAATTGCGCAAGCCTTTGATAAAGTAGGAAAAGAAGGTGTTATCACTGTAGAAGAAGCAAAAGGAACAGATACTTACGTAGATGTTGTAGAAGGAATGCAATTTGACAGAGGATATCTTTCTCCATACTTCGTAACTGATGCTGATAAAATGATTGCCGAGTTGAATAACCCATACATTTTATTATTCGACAAAAAAATATCAAACTTACAAGAATTATTACCTATTCTAGAACCAGTAGCACAATCAGGGAAACCCTTATTAATTATTGCTGAAGATGTTGATGGTCAAGCCTTAGCAACTTTAGTGGTAAATAAATTAAGAGGTGGTTTAAAAATCGCAGCTGTAAAAGCACCAGGTTTTGGAGACAGAAGAAAAGCCATGTTAGAAGACATCGCTATCTTAACAGGTGGAACTGTAATTGCTGAAGAAAGTGGTTATTCATTAGAGAATGCTACTATAGAAATGTTGGGAACTGCCGAAAATGTAACCATAGACAAAGACAATACTACAATTGTAAATGGTTCTGGTGATCCTGAAAACATCAAGGCAAGAGTAAATCAAATTAAATCACAAGTTGAAACTACAACTTCTGATTATGACAGAGAAAAATTACAAGAACGTTTAGCTAAATTAGCTGGTGGAGTTGCTGTTTTATATGTTGGTGCTGCTTCTGAAGTAGAAATGAAAGAGAAAAAAGACAGAGTTGACGATGCTTTACATGCCACAAGAGCTGCTGTTGAAGAAGGAGTTGTTGCTGGTGGTGGAGTGGCTTTAGTAAGAGCAAAAGCTGCTTTATCTAACTTAAAAGCTGAAAATGCCGATGAAGCAACTGGAATCCAAATTGTAAATAAAGCTGTAGAATCTCCTTTAAGAACCATCGTAGAAAATGCAGGCGGTGAAGGTTCAGTGGTAATTGCTAAAGTGTTAGAAGGAAAAACCGATTTTGGTTTCAACGCTAAAACTGGTGAATATGTTCAAATGCTTACAGCTGGAATTATAGATCCTAAAAAAGTAACTCGTGTAGCTTTAGAAAATGCTGCTTCTGTTTCAGGAATGATTCTTACAACAGAATGCGCTTTAATTGACATCAAAGAAGATACTCCAGCTATGCCAATGGGTGGTGGAATGCCAGGAATGATGTAATTTTAGAGTGTGAAGTACAAAATACAAAGTAAGAAGTATATAAAATAACAATCCCGATGAGAAATTAATCTTATCGGGATTTTTTTATTGATTAAATCTCATTTAGTCAATTCTTTCATATTGACAACATCCATGAAGTTCCTTGTAAACCTCATCAGATGCTTTGGCGTATTGAGTATCATGACCTGCTTTTGCAATAGCTTTAGCCACATCTTCTTTAGAACACTTGTTCTCATCAAGTATCAAATGGATATCTTTGTGCTCAGTATGCCAATCAACGCTTTTTACTCCTTTTACTGAAAAAGCTGCTGTTTCAATACGTTTTTTACACATTTCGCAATTTCCTTCAACCTTGAATTCAACTTTTGCATTTTTACTTTTCTTTTTTTCTTGAGCTTGGACTGTAATTCCAATTAAAGAAACTAACATCACTAAAATTATTTTTTTCATAATTTATTATTTTAATTAAAAACTTGTTTTCTCTAAATCTATTTTTTTAAAATCTTAATACTTTCTTTAATACTATTTTATTTTAAATCGCAAACCAGCATAATACATTTGTCCAAAAACAGGACCATATATCATACTACTATCAAAATACGAACCAAAAGGATCATTAGCTCCTACAATTGCATTATTTTGCTTATAATTTCCAATATTTTCTCCTCCAACATACACTTCAAATGTGCTTGAGAAAGTTCTTGTAATCTGAGCATTCACAACACCAAAAGCTTCTCCAAATTCATTTAAACGATAAACTGAAGGGTTACTAGCTGTAATAGGTAAACGCTGTTTGCCTAACCAATTGTATGTAGCATCAAACTTCCATTGTTGTCCTTTATCTAAAATATGGGTTTCATAAGCCAAATTTGCAAAAAAACGATTTTTAGCTTGTAAAGCTTTTTGAAGATTTCCAACAGTATAATCTGTATTGACATCATAATACTTATAAGCCGTTTTGAAATTTAAATGCTTTTTCAATTCAATATTAAATTCCGCTTGGAACGAATTGGCAACACTTTTGCCATTCAAATCATAAAAAAGAACTTGTTGAGGACTAAAATCAACATCGACTACGGCCTGATTTTCAAAATCTGTTCTATAAAAATCTAAAACAATACCTGAATCTCTTCCAAATAATTTGAAGTTTTGGATGAAACTTAACCCATAATTCCATGCTATTTCTGGATTTAAACCATATAATTTCCCATCATTATTTAATAGTGAAAAATTTCTGTTAGAAGCAAATAGTTGTTGATTTTCTGCAAAAATGTTAGCCGCTCGTTTTCCTCTTCCAGCAGAAGCCCTAACAACGGCGTCTTTCCAAGGATTATATCGAATGTGTAATCTTGGAGTTACAAATGTTCCCAAACGATTGTGATTATCCAGTCGAACTCCTGCAACTACTTGAAAATTGTCTAAATTATCAAAATCATATTCAAAAAAAGCACCAACTGAATTATCAATTCTTGAAAAATCATTTGAAAAATTAACGGCTACAAACTCCTTATATTTATCATACGTAAAATTAATTCCTGTGGTAAACTTATTTTTTGTGTTGGTAATTATGGAACTGAATAATAAATTAGAATAAAAGCTTTTTTGATCAATATCATACTGATTTAGTCCAAAATAAGATTCTTGCGTATGTGATTGAAATGAATTTTGAAAACCTATACTTTGAAAAGGCATATCTGGAAAAACATAACCTGTTTTATTAGAAATTTCAAATTTTTCAGTATTGATTTCACTTCCCCAAGCATTTGTGGTTAGCTTATCTGTTTCAGGATTGAAACTAGTCTGACCTGCTTGTTTTTCATCGGTTAAATACCTAAGGTTTAAGAAACTCACAATGCCACTTTCTGCATCATTGTACTGCCAACGATTTAAAATATTGATTTGTTTTCCAATAGGATTATCCAAAAAACCATCATTATTCATATCATTTTTAGCCAATCTAGTGTTTCCGTGAAGAAACAACGTTGAGCTTAATTTATCTGAATATTTTTGATTAAAATGCGTATTTAATTCAAAACGACTATCTGTTGACCCATAAGCATTGAGAAAAAATGGAATGTCATCGGAAGGCTTTAAAATTTCATAATTTATTTGACCTGAAATACTTTCATAACCATTAATTACACTTCCAGCACCTTTAGTAACCTGAATACTCTCTACCCAAGTACCCGGAACAAAAGATAAGCCATAAGCCTGTGATGCTCCTCGAACAGAAGGAATATTTTCCTCAGCAATTAAAATATAAGGACTTGTTAATCCTAACATTTTTATTTGTCTATTTCCAGTAACTGCGTCAGAATAATTAACATCAATAGATGGATTTGTTGTAAAACTCTCAGAAATATTGCAACATGCTGCTTTTAACAACTCTTTTTGTCCCATCGTTTGAACATTAGTTGCTTTGTACATGGAGTGTTCTGTACTTTTGACAGTTTTAGATACTGTAACAGTTGACAACTCTTCAACAGCCTTTAATTTGATAGTTAAAAATGAATTATCAATCACTTCTATTTTTTGAGTGTTGTAACCAATATAGCTTACAATCAAACTTGTAGTCTCAGAAGATTTTTTTATGGCAAACTCACCATTATCATTGGTAACCACACCAATATTTGTATTGAGCCAATAAACATTTGCTCCCAATAAGGTTTCATTATTTTCATCTAGTACTTTGCCTCTAATTTCTTCATTCTGAGCATAAATAAATGAAGAAAAAAACAGCAGTAAATACATTATTTTTTTATGCATTATTATATATTTTAATGTTATTTAATCAATTATGTCTTGATAGAAAACATTAAAAAATTAAGCATAAAGAACCAATTGGCAATATAATTTATAAAGAGGTGGAGCGTTAGATTCGCAATAAAAAGCAGGATTTTCATTAAAAGAAAATGAAACCGTTTTATGTATAAATTTAACATTTGAAATATCGTTTAAAACGACATCATTTAAATCAAATTTTAGGGATTTAGTTAGAAAATTATCCGTCTTTTTCTCAACCTTAACAATTTTATTTGAACAACAGCTATCATGTTCGTTATCTGCTGCACAACACGACACTGCTGGTTTAGCACATGGATCTTCTGAAGATGTATTGAATGAAATTGAAGCAATTGTATCGTTGCAATAATGCACAATAAAATCTGAGCTCACATTTGCCATTAAAACAACTAGAGCTATTAGAATACTTATTTGCTTTTTAAATTTCATTTGGGCAAATATACGAAATCTATAACGTAAAAAGTTATTTACTTGTTAATTTTTGAAAGTAAAACGCTGGAATTAATAACAATAGTAAAATAGGTTGAATCAAAAAACGTCTCACATAAAATAAAACTAGATAATTGGGATTATCTGAAACAAACAACAAATAACAAAAGACGACTAAGAGCAAAACAAACAAAATCAAATACAACACAAGAGCTACTTTGACATGTGTTTTGTCCAGAAAAAGCAAATAGATAATTGCCATAGAAAGCAATGTATTGGCAAAATACCTTAAAAAAAGATTCAAAATTAATTTCAATGCTTCAACGTTAGGCAACGATCTGTTTTGATAATCTGTTTTAAAAAAAGTCAATAAAGGATCATAGAATAACGTATCTTCAAAAAAACGAATGCACAGTATCAAAAAAAATGCAATTAGAAGTAATGAATATCTAAAAAACTTATTTGGCATATTTTGAAAATTTAGTAACCCAAATTATCCACAAAACAAACACTACTCCATAAATAAACAATGGAAAAATAGTCCCATGCAAAAACTCCTGATATTCAGGGTAAAAATAAATCGCTTTAACCAATAAAACAATTCTAACTATATTTAAAACATAAATTAAAATAGATCCTAAAATAATATAAGAAATAGTTTTCACCCAACTAGAAGCTGCAAAAGCAAAAACAAAGGCTGCAAATAAGATAATTACGCTTACGGCATTACAACCCTCAATAATTCTAGCTAGATATTTACCTTTATAAATCACTTTTGTAGCGGCTTCTGTTTCATGAGGAAGAACTTTATAATCTTCTCCCAAAAATCTCATTACATAAAAAGTTTGATCAGAAACTGCTTCTGTAATTGCATCTAACTCATACTTCAAAGTATCGTATTGTTTTAAAAAAGAACTATATAAAAAAGCGAAAAGCAGATAAAACAATCCAAACTTTAGTAGAAAAGTAAAAAAAGGCTTGTATTGATGAAGTATTTCTTTCAAAGTATTTTTTTTTTCAAAAATATGCATTTTGAACGAATAATTTTCAGAATAAAATTTTCAAGCTAGCTTACATCAAAAGTTAAAATAAAATAATAAATTTCCTGATACAAAATAGAATAAATACTTTTGCAGAAAAATTGTAAAAAATGAACTTTGAAACTTTAAAACCATCCATAATTGACTTTGTCAAAAATGAATCGTTAACCAAAGAGGAAAAATTAAAAAATATCTGTCAATACCTACAAGACCATGTTACTTATTATAATTGGGTAGGTTTTTATTTTGCTAATCACGAAACCAAAACATTACATCTTGGACCTTATGTTGGTGCTGCAACTGACCATACAGTGATTCCCTTTGGAAAAGGCATTTGTGGACAAGTAGCAGAATCCAATGCCAATTTTGTAGTACCAGATGTATCTGCTCAAGACAATTATATCGCTTGTAGTTTCACTGTTAAATCAGAAATTGTAGTTCCTCTATTTGTGGATGGAAAAAACATAGGTCAAATTGATATTGATTCTCATGTTATCGATCCTTTCACAGAGGCAGACGAACGCTTTTTAGAGTTTGTGAATGAGCAAGTTGCGATGTTATTTTAACTTTTTCAAAATAATTCATAATTCATAATTCATAATTCTAAAATATTTCTATCTTTGCACCCGAATTACCACCATATAATTCATACATAATAATCATTTAAAATAATATTGGCATGTACTTAACTAAAGAAGTAAAAGCAGAAATCTTCGCTAAACACGGAGGAAAAGCAGAAAACACAGGATCTGCTGAAGGACAAATCGCGTTGTTTACGCACAGAATTTCTCACTTAACGGAGCACTTAAAAAGAAATCGTCACGATTACAACACGGAGCGTTCGTTAGTACTTTTAGTAGGAAAAAGAAGAAGTCTTTTAGACTATTTGAAGAAGAAAGATATCATGAGATATCGTGAGATTATCAAAGAATTAAACATCAGAAAATAATCAATATGAGGGGCTTTGTGCCCCTTTTATTTTATGTTTCTATAGTATAAAAAGTTCGGTTTTTCATTGGGTTTCAAACAACTACACACAACAACAACACAACTAACCCTTTGTTTAATTAAGAATTAAAAAATTATGATTCCAAAAGTATTTCAAGAAGTTATCGATTTGGGTGATGGAAGAAGCATCTCCATCGAAACTGGAAAATTAGCGAAACAAGCTGATGGATCTGTGGTTGTTAGAATGGGAGATTGTATGTTGCTTGCAACTGCAGTATCAGCAAGAACAGCAAACCCAGGTGTAGATTTTCTACCTTTGACAGTAGATTACCGTGAAAAATTTGCAGCAGCAGGACGTTTTCCTGGTGGTTTTTTCAAAAGAGAAGCACGTCCAAGTGACAGTGAAATTTTAACCATGCGATTAGTTGACCGCGTTTTACGTCCACTTTTCCCAGATGATTATCACGCTGAAACTCAAGTGATGATTCAATTGATGTCTTATGATGAAAATGTAATGCCAGACGCCTTAGCAGGTTTGGCAGCATCAGCAGCATTAGCCGTATCAGACATCCCTTTTTACAATTTAATCTCAGAAGTTCGTGTAGCACGTATCGAAGGAAAATTTGTAATCAACCCCAGTAGAGAGCAATTAGCACAATCTGACATAGACATGATGATTGGTGCTTCAATGGATTCTGTGGCTATGGTTGAAGGAGAAATGCATGAAATTTCGGAAGCAGAAATGGTTGAAGCCATCAAGTTTGCTCATGAAGCTATAAAAATTCAAATTGTAGCTCAAGAGAAATTGAGAGCTGCTGTTGGTTCACCAGCTTACAGAGAATATGAAGGCGAACCAGAGAGCGAAGAAGTATATGCAAAAATCAAAGCGTTTGCTTATGATAAATATTATGCCATAGCCCAAGAAGCTTCTGCAAAAAGTGAAAGAGGTGAAAAATTTGCTGAAATTAAAGAAGAAATTAAAGCTTTATTTACTGAAGAAGATCACGCTGAAAATGCTGACTTGGCAGAATTAATTGGTAAGTACATTTATAAAACTCAAAAAGAAGCTGTTAGAAATGTAATCCTTGAAAAAGGAACACGTTTAGACGGAAGAAAAACAACAGAAATCAGACCAATCTGGTGTGAAACCGATTATTTACCTTCTGTTCATGGTTCTTCTTTATTTACACGTGGTGAAACACAAGCCTTGGCAACAGTTACTCTAGGAACTTCTAGAGAAGCTAATGTAATTGACTCACCATCAGAACAAGGTGAAGAGAAATTCTATTTACACTATAATTTTCCTCCTTTCTCAACTGGAGAAGCTAGACCTTTGAGAGGAACTTCTAGAAGAGAAGTTGGACACGGAAATTTAGCACAACGTGCTCTAAAAAACATGATTCCTGCAGATTGTCCTTATACCATTCGTATTGTTTCTGAAGTATTAGAATCTAACGGTTCTTCTTCTATGGCAACCGTTTGTGCTGGAACGATGGCTTTAATGGATGCTGGAGTTCAAATGAAAAAACCAGTTTCAGGTATCGCTATGGGATTAATCACTGACGGAACAAATTTTGCCGTTTTATCAGATATCTTGGGAGATGAAGATCATTTAGGTGATATGGATTTTAAAGTAACTGGAACTGCTGATGGTATCACTGCTTGTCAGATGGATATTAAAATTGACGGTTTACGTTATGACATTATGGAACAAGCTTTAGCTCAAGCTAGAGATGGTCGTTTGCATATTTTAGGAAAATTAACAGAAACTATTGCACAACCAAGAGCTGACGTTAAACCTAAAGCCCCAAAAATTATTACTAGAAGAATTCCAAATGCGTTTATTGGAGCATTAATTGGACCTGGAGGAAAAGTAATCCAAGAATTACAAAAAGCTACAGGAACAACAATTGTTATCAATGAAGACCCAATCACTGAAGAAGGAATTGTTGAAATTTTAGGAACTGACCCAGCAGGAATTGCAACGGTTATGGCTAAAATTGACTCTATTGTTTTCAAACCAGAAGTGGGTGAAGCTTACGAAGTGAAAGTGATTAAACTATTAGATTTTGGAGCCGTTGTAGAATACACACAAGCACCAGGAAATGAAGTTTTATTACACGTTTCTGAATTAGCTTGGGAAAGAACCGAAAATGTTACGGATGTAGTAAACATGGGTGATGTATTTATGGTGAAATACTTTGGAGTTGATCCAAAAACAAGAAAAGAAAAAGTTTCAAGAAAAGCTCTATTACCTAGACCTCCTAGAGAAGAAAAGCCAATCGAGAAAAAAGATAAACCTTAAGGTTAATTCGATTATTTAATTCATAAAAAATCCCGTTGCATCTATTTGTAACGGGATTTTTGTTTTTATGCTTTTCTTGTTTTTTTTTGATTCATTTCTATTGTTTGCTTTTCCATAAAGCAACTCTTTTGGAAGTGATTGATACGAATTGAATAAAACAATAAATCTTTAGCTGATATAGTATCAAAATTATCATACAAATTACTTTTACGTATAAGATTTAATTTAGTTTACCCATTTTATGAAGATGCCTAAAATGTGAAGTTATCATTTCAAATAATGTTTTATGATGATACGGCAATCTATATTCTTGTGTAGTCGCTTTAATAATAGCATTAATTTCCTTGTAATTCACATGACAAACATTGGGAAACAAATGATGTGCAGCATGACAATTAGAGCCTCCACTTATAAATCTGGCCCAATGTTTATCAGCATTCCAATCGCAACTAGTATAAAGTTGATGTACTGCCCATGAATGCTCTAGGTTTTCGTCATTTGAAACAGGATAATAGGCTTCTTCAAAAAAATGAGTACCTACAAGCATTATGATAAAAATTAAAGATGTAAAAGCACTTGATAATAAGAAAGCAGTAACTACAACTTTCCAACTAAAAGGAGAAAAAAGTATTGGAAGAATTAAAATTAGCATAAAAAATACTATTTTGTAAAGAAAAAAACGACTGTAAAGTTCAATTTTGGAAAATCCTTTTTTCATCCAATCATAGTCTTTAGAAAATAAGTAAATCCAATCACTAACAAACACAGAATGCAATAATGTCAACATGTACACAAAAGGTGCATAATATGCTTGAAATTTATGTTTTGGCGACCAAGGATGTGTAGGACTTAAACGTAAAAATGGATTCTTATCTATATCCACATCACTTCCTTCAACATTAGCATATAAGTGATGCGAACGAATATGCCTCAATCCCCACAGCATTGGATCAATACCCACTGTCATAAAACTAAAAAAATGAAGTACTGCATTTAATCTTTTACTCTTAAAAGCAGTATTATGACTAGCATCATGACCTAAACTAAAACCTACTAAAAGACCTGATAATTGAAAAATCAGATAACTTACAAAAAACTGGAATACAGATATCTCTTTAAAGAAAAGGAAAGCATAAAATGTATAGCAAAGCAAAAACCAAAAAACACCTTTTCTCCAAAATATAAAATTCCCATAGCTAATTTGTTCATTATTAAATTCACTATGAACCTTTTCTTTTAAAACGGTATAAAATACTTTTTCTTCTTCAGATTTATTGAAATATTTTGCTTTCATATTTTTTCATTTTAATTAAAATAGCAAGCCAAAACTATTTCATGTTTCACAAAAAAAATTGCTTTAAATAATAATTCATATCTTAGCATTTGCGAAAATCACAAAATGAAAGCTCAAGAATTACTGCTTAAAACCATACGAAACATGCTTCCCAAAGAAAGTTCCTTGAATGAGGAATTGGCAAAAGTTCTAGATATAAGTTATGATGCAGCTCACAGAAGAGTTTCTGGAAAAACTAAATTTTCTATTGAAGAAACTGTTCAACTTTGCACTCATTATGCTATTGCTATGGATAATTTATTCAAAAAAGAGGAAAAGTTTGTTTTAGAAAAAACGAAAACCATACATTCAGTATCAGATTTTAGACTCTACCTAGAAAAATCAGCATTATTGCTAAATAGCTTTAAAAACAATGATTCAACGGTTTATTATTCTGCCAAAGATATTCCATTGCATTATACAATTGGTGGCAGTATACTTTCAAAATTCAAAATTTATGTTTGGTTAAACATATTAACCGCTGAACAAAATCTTAGCTTTGAAAATTTTAAAATTGAGGAATCGCTACTACAAGAATCATCAGCGTTAATATCCATTTTTGAAAACGTTAATAGAATTGAAATATGGAACGACACTACCATAAACAGTTCTTTACAACAGTTATTTTATTTTTACGAAGCAGGCTTATTACTTTATGAAAACGCTCTAATGATTCTTGAAGACATTAAAACAATAATACTATCAGTAGAAAATAAAGTGCAAAAAAGCGATTCGAATTTTGAACTTTTTTACAATGAACTTTTGGTTTTAAACAATACGGTTTTATTTACTCATGAAAAAAAATCTTCATTTTTCATTCCACACAACATGTTGAGTTATTATGTAAACACAGATAAGACAAGTTGCAACGAAGAAAAAACCTTCATTTTAAATCAACTAAAAAACTCCAAATCAATTTCAAAAGCAGGCAAGAAAGACCAAAAAATATTCTTCAATCGGATGTACCAAAAAATAGAATTTTACAGGACTAAAATAGAAAATTATGTAGTAGAATAAATAATTTTAAAACTTTTGTAACTTTTTGGTAACTTCTTACGTATAACAAGCTGAATACTTAATTTAGGAGAGAAATTAAATGAGACAACTAAAAATTACCAAGCAGGTAACGAATCGTGAAACTGCTTCTTTAGACAAATACCTCCAAGAAATTGGAAAAGTTGACTTAATTACTGCAGATGAAGAAGTAGAATTAGCACAACGTATTAAAGCAGGTGACCAAAGAGCACTTGAAAAATTAACAAAAGCTAATTTACGTTTCGTTGTTTCGGTAGCCAAACAATATCAAAATCAAGGACTTACACTTCCCGATTTAATTAACGAAGGAAATTTAGGTTTAATTAAAGCGGCTCAACGTTTTGATGAAACTCGTGGTTTCAAATTTATATCTTATGCGGTTTGGTGGATTCGTCAATCTATCTTACAAGCTTTAGCAGAACAGTCTCGTATTGTACGTTTGCCATTAAACAAGATTGGTTCTATCAATAAAATCAACAAAATGTATGCTTTGTTAGAGCAATCTAATGAAAGACCACCTTCTGCTGAGGAAATTGCCAAAGAATTAGACATGACAGTAAATGATGTAAAAGAGTCTATGAAAAACTCTGGTCGTCATTTATCAATGGATGCACCACTTGTGGAAGGAGAAGATTCTAATTTATATGATGTTTTACGTTCAGGTGAATCTCCAAATCCAGATAGAGAATTAATTCATGAGTCGTTACAAACTGAAATTGAAAGAGCATTGGAAACATTGACACCAAGAGAAGCTGATGTAGTGCGTTTATATTTTGGTTTAGGTGATCAACACCCAATGACTTTAGAAGAAATTGGTGAAACTTTCGATTTAACTCGTGAGCGTGTACGCCAAATTAAAGAAAAAGCTATCAGAAGATTAAAACACACTTCTAGAAGTAAAATATTAAAAACATATTTAGGATAAAACCTAATAAACGCGAACAATAGTCTAAGACTATTCGTTTTTTGATTGATGATTGAAACTCCGGCTGATTACCGGAGTTTTGCTTTTTGGGAGCAAAACTCCAGTCGATTCACTTCGTTCGGGTTTCCGGAGTTTTGCTTTTTGGGAGCAAAACTCCAGTCAACTCAATTCGTTGTAAAGTACAAAGTTCAACCCTCTAATCCAAACTGTAAATCTTCATGATGTTGGCTAATATTTCTGGAAAGTTAATTTTTAAATCTTTCAATTTCCCAGTTCTAACATCAAAAACCCAACCTTGAACAGTTAATCCTCTTTCTTTGTAGGCTTTTTGCACTGCTGCCGTTTTAATAACATTAATGCATTGCTCCTGCACATTGAGCTCCACTAACCGATCAAACCGCAAGTTTTCATTAGTTATTTGATCTAATTCTTGTTGGTGAATCCTATAAACATCTCTAATATTTCTAAGCCATGGATTCAAAATTCCCAAATCAAATGGCTGTAGTGAAGCTTTTACACCTCCACATTCATAGTGTCCACAAACCACAACATGTTTCACTTTCAAATGATTGATAGCGTAATTGATAACGCTCATTACATTCAAATCCACAGAAACTACCATATTGGCAACATTTCTATGAACAAACAACTCTCCAGGTTGAAGTCCCATTAAGTCTTCTGCAGTAACTCGACTATCAGAACAACCTATATACAAAATCTCAGGAGCTTGTCCTTTGGCCAATTGTGTGAAATAATTGGGATCTAACGCTAATTTATCAGCAACCCATTTTTCATTGTTTTTAAATATTTTTTCAAATTCCATACTCTTGTTTTACATTAAAAATCCGTTTTCTGCTATACTGGGTTTGGGGATATCCTTTTCATTAAGCATTTCTCTTAAATCTATTTCTATTCCTCTACTGATTGAAGTTATGGGCACATCGTTATAGGTTCCTTCAAAAGGATTCTCTGAAAAGTCACCTATCATTTCCATTAGAAAGAAAGCCCAAATTATTAATGCGGAGAAAGGAATAGTCAACCAAACGGTATGACTATCTAAATTATGAAAAATATTTAGCAATCCGAAAGGAACCAAAACTGCAAAAATAATTCCCAACCACCAAGCTGTTGATGCATATTGTCTAGGAAAGGGGAAATTTTTTATACGCTCACTCCTGCCTTGGTCTCCATAAAATTCAGCTATTAATTTATGAAGTTCCATGTGTCGAAAATCTTCAAAATAACCAGAATTTCTTAACTCTTGAAGTCTTGTTGCTTGTTTATGAAGAATTTGAGTTGCCATATTAGCCTTACCTTTATAAAGTTCAAATTCTTCTTCACACAAAACATTTTTGATTTCATTTTCCAAATCGTGAAAATAATGTTCTGAGATTGTCGGGTTGTACTTTCCTTTTAATCTATATTCTGTATGTTCCCATTCACGTTGCAACCTAAGTTGGTATCTTAAAGCTGTAAGCCAAGCAATATGCCTGTGAATAAGTTCTTTTTTTATAAAATCTTGATCTTTACCTTTCACAAAACTACTAACGGCTGCCCCAAAAGCTCTAGAATTATTTACAATTCCACCCCAAATTTTTCTTGCTTCCCAAGTTCTATCATAACTGGCATTATTTTTAAAGCCTAGATAGAACGCCACGGCAATTCCCAAAACACTGATGGGTTGCCAGCTAATGGAAAAATCAAAATTAAGTTGGTGATAAACCAATTCAAAAATTATGGTTAATAGAGTTGCATAAACCAATCCAATTATAAATGGTTTTTTACTCCAATTAAAAGTCATCCAGAAACCATATCTTCTTCGTGTGTACATAGAGAGGATTTAAATCTTAAAAGTAATCTATTTTTTTATTCTAACAAACTACTTTTCTAAACATGCCCAAACAAAATTAGGATGATGTCCATCTCTTCGCACCATTTTTACCCAAAGCAATGTCATATGCTCTAAATGCAAGGCTTGATCTAATCCACCAGTGTCTAAAGTTTCATACCCCAAATCGGCATTAATTTTGGACACATTATTCTTAGCTTCAATAGTATTACCAGCTATCATCATAACGGGTTTAACGTTGTAATTTGGATAAGAACTATCTATAAAATTTTCAAAACCATAAATAGTAAAAGCTTTTACCACTTTAGCATCTGGTGCCCATTCTTGAACTTTTTCACTTCCTGAAATCTCGCTTTTTAATCCATGAGATATTCCTAAACCAACTGGATTGGTACAATCGATTAAAACTTTACCATTAAACTGCAAAGTTCTTAGAATTTCTTCGTTGGCATTAAAAGGTGTTGCTAAAAAAACAATCTCAGCTTCATCAATGGCTTCTTGTATTTTCTTTGCAGAAAAGTTTGGGTTTTGTTCTAATGCTTTTTTTACGGTTTCTGAATTTTCGTCATTATTAGCTATGATAATATCGTGGCCTTTCTTCTGTAAATTATTAGCAATAGCAAATCCCACATTACCAATGCCTATGAATGCTAGTTTCATCTTCAATTTAAGGTATAAGTTAGTGAAATTTTTGTGTTCAATAGTTTTGAAATAGGACAATTGGCTTCAGCATCTTTTACTAATTCGTCAAATTGTTCAGGGCTAATTTCAGTCACCTTTGCACTTAATTTTAAATTTGATTGAGTAATGCTACCATCTTCAAAAACAATTTCACAATCTGTTTTCAACTCAATGACTGAAAATCCCGCAGCTTGCAGATTAAATGCTAATTTCATACTAAAACAACCGGCATGAGCTGCTGCAATTAACTCTTCTGGATTGGTTCCAATTCCGTCTGCAAAACGAGAATTAAATCCATATTGTGTTTTGTTTAATACGGTGCTTTGAGTACTTAAAGCACCTTTTCCTCCTTTTCCCGTGCCATTCCAAACGGCTGTAGATGTTCTCTTGATTTGCATAATTATATGATTAGTAATTTTTAATTTTATTAATTTCAACATGATTTTTTGCTTCTATCAATAAATCGTGTAATTTATTGTCTAATGCTTTTTTAGGTAAATATTGCGGCCAAAATTCCGCGACCAATATGTTCTTTTTTTACCATTTAGTTAAGTTTTCAATTAGCCAACTTTTATTTCGATACTATTTCAAAAAGTATTTTAGAAAAGTAAATGGTTTGTAAAATTATTTTCTGCTGATTTATTTTTTCTCTGATTATCGCTGAACTTAAACTATTTTTTATAACTACAGCTGTAATCATATGTAGGGATAATTTTACTTACTCAATTGCTCTACCACTAATTCTGCAGCTGCTGCACCTGAATTTTGTTGTTGTCCAGTAATTAAATTACCGTCAGCAATTGCATACGAACTAAATGGAGCAGCAACTTTAAAAGTAGTTTCTTCAATTTTTCTAGCCTCTGCTTCTATTCTGTAAGGTTGTATTTTCATTCCTACAGCTTGGTCAGCAAACTCTTCTTCTGCATCAGCAAAACCAGTCCATGTTTTTCCTTTCACCAATAATTCACCGTTTGATTTTTTAGCTTCTAATAATAATGTTGTAGAATGACAAACCGCTGCGCTTGGTTTTCCACTTTCGTAGAAATTCACATATAATTTTTCTAAATCTTTGTTTCCTTTGAATGTGTACATTGGGCCTTGACCGCCTACTAAAAAAATCGCAACATAATCTTTGGCATCAACATCTGTCAATTTTTTTGTGTTTTTCAACATTTCATTAAATTCAGTTTTTTGCATATACCCCAAAGTAATGATGTCATTAGCTGAATAACCGCTTGCATCCGTAGGATTTGAATATCCATCCATTTGTAAATCGCCTCCTTGAGTTGAAACTAATTCTATCTCATAACCTGCTTCTTGAAATACTAGCAATGGGTGTGTTAATTCTGATGCCCAAAAACCAATTGGCCATCCAGTTTGTTTACTGATACTTGGCGAACTTACCACCATTAAAATTTTACCTTTTGAAGAGGCACCATGAAAATGCACATAACTGTTTACTTCTTTAACTTGTTCCATTTTTTGTTTTTTTATTAGATTACTTTTTATTGGTTTGAGCTATCCCAAAGAGGGAATATAAATACTAATGTTAATAGAATTATTTTTTAATCCTTAGTATTTTTTTGTTATTTGACGGTACAAATTTATCTTAGGATTATACTGTAAGCAATATCTACGTATCTTTGTAAGTAACTAACAAAAATGTAAGTATGCCAGATTTCGTTAAAGACAAACGTTTGTTCCACAATCCAGTAGAATTCGCAATAAATAAAATAGGTGGTACATATAAAATGCCTATTTTATGGCGATTAAAAGATAAAAAGTGGCGTTTTAGTGAGTTGCAAAAGAGTCTTTCTCACGCATCGGATAGGATGCTGTCAAAGGCATTAAAAGAATTGGTAGAAGATGGCTTTATAACTAAAGAAGTGTTTCCTGAAGTTCCTCCAAGAGTAGAATACTCAATTACCGAAAGAGGGATGAAATCAATTAAAATTATTGATACTTTAAGAAACTATGGATTGGATTTAATGAAGGATTTTGGGATAGCTGAAAAATAGAATTATCTTTGCCGAAACAACACACGAAACCCATTAAAAAGTACGGGCAATTCGCAAATTATCCCTACGTAAAAAAACTAACATGAAAAACACATTAATTGCACCATCAGTTCTTGCTGCTGATTTTGCTAACTTACAACGAGACATTGAAATGGTTAATAACAGTGAAGCTGATTGGTTTCACATTGATGTTATGGATGGGCATTTTGTACCAAACATTTCTTATGGGATGCCTGTCATAGAAGCTATTAAAAAACATGCTACCAAACCCTTAGATGTTCATTTAATGATTGAAAAACCTGAGCGTTATATTGAAGAATTTGCTAGAATTGGTGCCGATATTATCACTGTGCATTATGAATCTACTGTGCATCTGCATAGAACATTAAGACAAATAAAAGCTGCTGGTTGCCAAGCTGGAGTGGTACTAAATTTAACAACACCTGTTTCTGTTTTGGAAGACATTTTACCTGAATGTTATATGGTATTAATCATGTCGATTAATCCTGGATTTGGTGGACAAAAATTTGAAGATATTACTTATCAAAAAGTCAGAAAACTACGAAAAATGATTGATGAGCAAGGGTTAGACACATTAATTGAAATTGATGGTGGTGTAACAGATAAAAATGCCAAACAATTGGTTGAAGCTGGCGCTAATGTATTGGTAGCAGGAAGTTATGTTTTTGGTGCAGAAAATCCACAAGCTAATATTTCAGGGTTAAAACAAATCACAAAATAACAATAAACAATGACTTGACAAGTTTTAGAAACTTGTCAAGTTCATTAATATTGATCAATCAAATATTTTATTAAATCTGTAGTAGTTACAATTCCTACTAGCAAATCTCCAAGTACAACTGGCAATGCATGAAATTCCTTACTAGATAAAATCTCAGCGGCCTCTTTTATTGTAGTTTCTGGAGAAATTGTAATAAGATTTTTAGCCATGACTTGCTCAACTGTAAATAAATTATATACAGTTGCATCAATTACTTCATCATCATCAATAGCATCAACAAAGGAAATACGAAGTAAATCTGTATAGCTTAACATTCCAATTATTCTGTTGCCGTTAACTACTGGAATATGCCTTATTTTATTCTTTTTAAAAAGTGCTTCTGCTTTTGTTAAATCATCTTTAAGATTTAATTTAATCACATTTTTCGTCATAATAGTTGACACGGGAACTTTCTGTTTCATGACTGTAAATTTTGAAATTAACACTATAAAGTTATCTCTAAATTTACGAAAAAAACATGACAATTGTTATAAAAAATGCTACTAAATAGGTTCTGAGAAGTTAATCATTACCCTAACTTTTTCAAACAACTCAGGGAATTCTCTCTGAAATTGGGTTGGTGTTTCAAAAAAATGTTCTAAAATTACTGCAATAAATTCAAACTGATTGGTGAAAGCATATATTCTGAAATAATCTGATTCTATTAATCTTTTATAATTATTAGGCCTTCTCACTTGTTCCATAATTTCCTCATAAGTAGCTGTGAAAATTGTGGCTGATGTATCAGAATTAATTTGTCCTTGAAAGTGCAACACATGTGAAAACTCATGCAATCCCAAATTGAGATTATCATTACTAATTGCATAACCTTCTAAAAAATGCTTCCATGAAAAAACTATAGCTTTCATTCTGGGATTAAACTCTCCTTTATGGTAATTGTCGTTTACTTTTGAATAATAAATATCTGGATAAACGACAATTTTATCTATGATTGTAAACAAGTAATTTCGCATACCAAACGTTAACATTATGGCTGTTGAAGCAATTAAGACTTTCATTTGATCTGTTACTTGCAGACCTTCTTTCCCATAAAAAGGAAATACCTCAATAAATGTAGCCACTCTATGCTCAAAATATCTTTTCAATTTTGGAGAAAGTTTTTGATAAAACTGAAACTCTCTTTCAAGAATACGCAATTGTGCATTGGTCAACTTTTTAGGGTTGAAATAAAAATGAACAAAGATGGGCTTTCTTAAGAAAAAAGCATAGGCAGGTTCTATAACTGAATTGTATAAAATTGCGGCAACAAAAAGAATTGCAATAAAAACGATGAAGTAAGTCAAGATAAAATAAAATTTAAAGGCCAAAAACAATTCAGCTAAAATAAAAAATCCTGAACAAAAATGTTCAGGATTCTAAATTAACTTAAAATTATTTCCAACCACCACCCAAGGCTCTATATATATTTACTAGAGCACTCATTTGTTCCATTTTGGTTTCAATAAGATCAAATTTTGATTCTAATGCATCGCGTTGGGTCAACAAGACTTCCATGTAATCAGCTCTAGCCGAACTAAACAAATCGTTTGAGATGGCTACTGATTGATTAAGTGCTTCTACTTGTTGGGATTTAAAGGCATAAATTTTTGCCATATTTTCAATTTTAGACAGTTGATTTGCTACCTCAACATAAGCATTTAAAACTGTCTTTTCATAATTATACACTGCCTGAATTTGTTTGGCATTGGCACTATAATAAGCTGCTTTAATGGCATTTCTATTAATCAACGGAGCAACCAAATCACCTGTTATGGAATAAAGCAATGACTCTGGTGTTTTAAATAAATATTTTGAATCAAAAGCCTGAAGGCCAATTCCTGCAGAAATACCTAACGAAGGGTAAAATCTGGCTTTAGCAACTTTTATATCTAATTTAGCAGCCATCAACTCCATTTCAGCTTGTTTTACATCTGGTCTATTTTCTAACAATTGAGAAGGAATACCTACATTTATAATTCTTGGGGTTATATCATTAAAAATCTGCGAACTTCTCTTGACAGGCTGTGGAAATCTCCCTACCAAAAAATTAATTCTATTTTCTGTTTCAATAATCTTTTGTTGGATTGTAAATTGTAAGCTAGTCGTGTTAAAAACCTGTGCTTCAAATCTTTTCACAGCTAATTCAGTTGCTCTAGCCGATTCTTTTTGGAGTTTAACAATTTTTAGAGCATTATTCTGGATGTCTATATTTTGTTTAATGATTTGCAATTGATTATCTAAAGCAAGCAATTCATAGTATGAATGAGCGATTTCTGCAATCAAATTGGTTTGCAAAAAGTTTTTTCCTTCAACAGAAGCTAAATACCTGCTAACAGCTGATTTCTTTGCATTGTGTAACTTGTTCCATATATCAATTTCCCAAGTTGCATATGCCCCAAGCATATAATCTTGTAATGGTTCTGGAAACTCTTGACCTGGTTTAATTTCAGTATTAGCATCATTTGCTCCTTGACTGGTATATCTTCCCACTTTTTCAACTCCAGCTCCACCCTTCAATCCTACGAAAGGCAAATACTCTCCTTTTCTAGCTCTTACTTCATTTCGTGAAATTTCGATTTCTTGCATCACAATATTCAACTCTTGGTTATTTTGTAGTGCTGTTGTGATTAAAGTATCTAAATAAGGATCAGCAAAATATTCTTTCCAACTCAATTGTGCGTCGTTAAGAGAATCGCTAACTGTATTGAAACTTGAAGGAACATCTTTATTTTCATTTCGCTGCATTAATTTTGGTGTTTTACAACCTATAAAACTCAATAGTAAAATGAAACTAATTATTTGTCTATAACTATTCTTATTCATGGCTATTTTTATGCTTTTTATGATTTGAAAAATCATTTGTTTGTTCTACAAAATCTTGTGATAAGGAGCTGTCGTCTTCATTTTTAATTAATTTTCTTCCGTCAGCTAAGGTGCCAAAAATGAAATACAATCCTGGCACTACTACAACGCCAAAAACAGTTCCAAAAAGCATTCCTCCAAGAGCTGCTGAACCTAATGTTCTATTACCAATAGCTCCTGCTCCTGAGGCTAGCATCAGAGGAATTAAACCAGCAATAAAGGCAAATGATGTCATTAAAATTGGTCGAAAACGCACTTTTGCTCCTTCTATAGCAGCTTCTAGTATTGATAATCCTTCATGATGTTTTTGAACTGCAAATTCAACAATTAAAACAGCATTTTTTCCGAGTAATCCGACTAACATAATTAATCCAATTTGGGCATAAATATCGTTTTGAAGTCCCATTAATTTTAGCAATAAAAACGAACCAAAAACTCCAACTGGTAATGAAAATACAACTGCGAGTGGAATTATAAAACTTTCATACTGTGCTGCCAACACAAAATACACAAACACCAATACGATTAGAAAAATATAAATAGATTCATTGCCTCTGCTTGCTTCATCATACGAAAGTCCTTCCCATGCAATATCATATCCTTTTGGCAACGTTTCTTTTGCTACTTCTCTAACGGCTTCAATAGCTTCTGCTGTTGTGTACCCTTTTGCTGGAAGTCCTTGAATAGCTGCCGAATTATACATGTTAAACCTTGTAATTTCATTAGGCCCTTGTGTTTTTTTCAATCTCATAAATGACGAATAAGGAACCATTTCTCCTGCATCATTTTTAATATACATGTTCAAAACATCTGAAGGCAATCTTCTAAATTTAGGATCAGATTGCACATAAACTTTAAAAAAACGCTCAAATTTTATAAAACCTTGCTCGTAGGTACTACCAATTAAAATATCTAGATTCTCCATCGCTTTTCCGATAGAAACTCCTTTTTGCATGGCCAACTGATTATCAATTTCTAATTCATATTGTGGATAATTCGCAGCGAAGAAAGAGAACAGGCCTGATAATTCTTTTCTCTTTTCCAAATTTTCCATGAATTTTTTATTGATTTCGTCAAAATCTTTGTAATCTACTGTAGTACTTTTATCTAATAATCGCATAGAAAAACCTCCTGAAGAACCAAAACCTGGAATGGCTGGTGGTTCAAAAAATTCAATTTTTGCCCCAATGTTTTTAGATTTTTCTTCCAATTCTTCCATGATTTCTGTCACTTTATGCTTTCTATCTGACCAAGGTTTCAAATTGATAAGACAAGTACCTGCATTGGAACCTCTACCTTCTGTCATGATTTCATACCCTGCTAATGAAGAAACTGATTCAACCCCATCAACATGTTCACAAATTTTTTGAAGTCGTTGTGAAACTTGGTTTGTTGTTTCCAAGGTTGATCCTGGTGGTGTTTGGATGATTGCATAAATAGTTCCTTGGTCTTCACTAGGAATAAAGCCTGAAGGTAGAATTTTATTCACTAAAAAAGTACCAGCACAAAAAGTCAATAACACCAAAAAGGTCAACCCTCTTCTACTTACAATCGACTTTAATAAGGTTACGTATTTGCCTGTAAGTTTGTCAAAAAGAGTATTAAAGCGATCTAAAGCTTTGGTCAAAATATTTTGTTTCTTTTTCTTACCGTGATGGTTTTTCAACAACATCGCACATAGCACTGGAGTAAGAGTAAGGGCAATAATTGCTGAAATTACTATCGAACTTGCCATAGTGATTGAGAATTGACGGTAAAAAGTTCCAACTGGTCCTGACATAAATGATATAGGGATAAATACCGACACCATTACGGCAGTAATCGCTATAATTGCTCCACTGATTTCTCCTAAAACTTTTTGAACTGCTTTGTATGGTGAAATATTTGGAAATTCTTCAAACTTGGCATGCACAGCTTCCACGACGACTATGGCATCATCTACTACAATACCAATGGCCAATACTAAAGCAAATAGTGTAACCAAGTTTATGGTAATCCCGAAAAACTGAATCACAAAAAAGGCTCCAATTAAAGAAACAGGTACAGCCAAAATTGGAATTAAAGTTGAACGCCAATCGCCAAGAAAAATAAAAACTACTAGAGCTACTAAAATAAAAGCATCTCTTAATGTATCTATTACTTGTTCAATAGAAGCATCCAAGAATTTAGAAACATCATAACTAATTTGGTAATCTAGACCTGGTGGAAATGTTTCTTTCATTTCTTCCAATTTTGCTTTTACTTGCTCAATTACTTCATTGGCATTACTTCCATAATTTTGTTTCAATACGATTGAAGCAGATGGATGTCCGTCTAAATTTGAATAAATATCAAAGAATTCACTTCCTAATTCAGCTCGTCCAATGTCTTTTAGATGAACGATTTCTCCGTTGGCATTAGCTCGAATAATTACATTTTCATATTCTTCAGGCTCACTGAATCTTCCTTTATAGGTTAAAACATATTCTAGAGATTGTGCTTGAATTCCTGAACTTTGCCCTATTCTTCCTGGTCGTCCCACAATACTTTGCTCTCCTAATGCTTTCATCACTTCATCAGTAGAAATATTGTAAGCTCTCATTCGATCTGGATTCAACCAAATACGCATGGCATAAGTTCTACTTCCTAAAATTTGAGATCTTGCTACTCCTTTAATTCTATTGATTTCTGGTAGCATTTTCACGCTGGCGTAATTGTATAGGAATTTTTCGTCCATATCTTTACCCTTTGCATATAGGTTGACATACATCAACATACTAGGTTGAATTGGCGTTATCACTACACCTTCTCGTTGAACAAGTTCTGGCAACAGTGGCATTACTTGATCGACTCTAGTTTTCACCCTTACCACTGCCTGATTGGGATCTGTGCCTGGTTCAAAAATAATTCTTAAAGTAGCCTCACCTGCACTGGTAGCATCTGTGGCCATGTATCGCATTCCTTCTACTCCATTGATGGCGTTTTCTAGCGTGATTAGTGTAGATTTTACCAAAACATCGGCACTTGACCCTGGATAAGCAATAAAAATATTTACTGTTGTTGGTGCAATATCAGGAAACTGGGATGTTGGTAATTTTAAAATTGAAAGTGACCCCATGAAAACAATAATAATCGAAATTACTATTGCAAAAACGGGTCTATGTATGAATTTACTAAACATGTTTTTTTATTTTTTATAGTATTCGATTATTCTGCGTAGAGTTCTAGATTAGAAAGCACTACTTCAGGTTTTTGGAGCTTGTAATTGATTTTCTCATTTTCTTTTACAAGTCGTAATCCTTCTAATAGAATTTTATCCTTTTCGTTTAACCCTTTTTTAATGATAAATAAATGAGGTAGTTCAGCTGCAATGACTATTTCTCTTGATTGTACTTTGTTGTCTTTATCAATTACATAGACGTATTTTTTATCTAAAACTTCAAAAGTTGCTTTTTGAGGAATTAAAGTTGCGTTTTTGTAAGGTAAGGTTACATGAATATTACCCGTTTCGCCATGTCTTAACAGTCCTTTTGGATTAGGAAAAGTAGCTCTAAAAGAGATATTTCCTGTTTCATTGTTAAAATCAGCTTCTATGGTTTCTACAATTCCAGGGTATTCAAAATATTTATTATTGGCCATTAACAAATTGACTTTTGTGGTATTGCTTTTTTCTTGATTGGCTTTAAAATCTAAATATTCAGCTTCTGGTACGTTATAATAGACCCACATTTTACTGTTGTCTGAAAGGTTTGTCAATAAATCTCCTTCATCTACTAGACTTCCCAACTTTACTTGAAAACGATCAATAATCCCATCAAATGGAGCTCTGATTTCAGTGAATTGTAAATGCACTTTAGCTAATGACAATTGAGCATTTGCTTTATCTAGTTTTGCTTTTGCCATTGCCAATTCATTGGGTGCTACCACATCGCTATCGGCTAATCTTTTGGTGTTTTTGTATTCAATTTCAGCAAAATTTGCTTCTGCTTTTGCTATTTGCATTTCTGCCTCATATAATTTAGGCATGATTTGAAATAAGATTTGTCCTTTTCTAACGAACTGACCTTCATCAACAAATATTTTTTGAAGGTATCCTTTCTCTAAAGCTCTTAATTCAATATGTTGAATGGATTGTATTTGCGAAACATAATCTTTGGTGACTACTGTATCTTTTTGGATTGGATGGGTAACTAAATATTCTGTTTTTTCTTCTTTTTCTTTTTCTTCTTTTTGGCAACTTATTTGTATTGTTAAAACACAAATGCTCATGAACATGAGAATTCTTTTCATGGTAATTTTATTTAAACGATGTTTATGGTAATAATTAAAAAAGGTGTGTAGTAAACACACGAGAAAATCACTATTAGTTGAAAACTATAGGATTTAAGATTTTATGAAAAAGAAATCAAATTAAATATACGCTTAGTAGCACGTTTATTTTTATGGTAGTATAATATTCAAAAAACTTATTTTGCGAGAAACGTCTTTTGACAACTCTGTAATGGCTTTCAAGTTTTTGATTGTGAAAGTCAAACCTGCAGTATGCATTAGAAAGACTATTTTTCTTACATGAAGTTTCAATTTCCTCTTCAACAATTTCAGAATCTGTTGTACAAATTAAGTCATTCTCCTTTTGAAAAATGGTATGGAAATATGATGGTTCTAGAACATTATCTTTGTGAAGAATGTTAATGTCAATGTTCTCTATATGATTAATTGTTTCTTGTAAATTTAATACCTTTTGTGGCTGATTTGCATTAGCATACAAGTGACCACAAAGGGACATAAACAAGACATATAACGAAAAAAAGTATTTCATTAAATACAATTAATTAGGCAACAAAATTACATGATTTTTTGAATTTGACAATTCTTACTGAATTTAATTAATTGTTAAAAATCAAATCTGTTTTATTTTTTAGTCTTGTATACATATTTTTGAAGCATATGATTTGAAATGGGTTTCAAGATTTGTCCCGTTTCTGGATGCTTACCCATTTGATTAAAACACTCCAGTTTACCATTTATTCTACTGTAAAAAACAATAGGCTCTTTACCTCTAAAACAAACTGTTATATCGGTAACATCTACTCTTTTTAAATTAAACTGATGCTCATTTACTGGTTCTACTTTATAAAAACTTGCCAATCCATTTATATCACAATCTACTTTTTCGTAATGATCGCCTTGCCATTGCATGCATTTATTTTGATTCAAAAAATAGTTAGTTCCAAAAAATCCTGTGACTAAAATAAGAAGTCCAACAACAACATACTTTAATTTATCTTTTCTGTTGTTCTTACTTATTCTTTCTTTATTATTGGTGTTCGCAAATGCAAGAATCATTGAAGGTTTACTCAATGCACCTGTTTCTTCTTCACTTTTAGTATCATTTTCTTTCAACTTTTCAGGTTCAAAAAACAATAAATTATCTTCTTCTTTCTCAACTCCTACTTCATCAATATCTAAATTTTTAAACTTATTAAAAGGTCTATTTTTAAAATTCACAAGCATGGCTACTAAATCTAATCCATGAATACTTTTGAGTTCTGACTCTCCTTTTAAAAATCTACCAATAGGCACGAATTTATTCAAATTATTTTGGAGATTCAACTCATTTACATTTTCTATCGTGTACTCAAATCCAAAATAATATCGAAAGCTTACAAAATCATCCGTGTTTTTATTATCTCTAAAAATATTAATACATAATTCCCGAAGATTAGCTGGTGAAGGATTTACTAAAAAATTAGCATGATTACCCTCTTTCTTCTCTACTTCATATCTTTTTCTAATCTCTTTTCTATATTCATTTAAGTAGTCTTTTGCCATAAATTTATTTCAGAATTTTCAGATTTTACTAGATTTTTTCAAACTTTCTCCTACTTTCTTAGAACTATCAGAACTATCAGAATTCTGTATAGACAGCGATCGAAAAACGTCGAATCTTTGCCTCAGAATTAGTTCTTGTTCTATTTCGCGATAAGGACAAATGTACAAAACTACTTCTAAAAAAGTGATGCTAAACAGATTAGAATTTTTATTAGGGAAGTATAATTTGACTTTTCTGGTTTAGCACACTACTTCCCAATCACATTTTTTTAACCGCATGGTTGATCTAAATCTTATTTGAGAAAATCTCAAACAGCCATGCCTTTGTTCAATTCTAAAATTTTTAAAATCATGAAAAAAGTATATCTTTTATTGGCAATTATTTTTATGTCTTTTGCAGGAGTATCTTGCACAGCTGAGAGTGTAACTGAGGAAATTCCAGCACAATTTGCAGACGGTGACACAGGTGGTCAAAGCGGAACAATAAACCCGCCTCCTCCACCTCCAACAAAACCATAAAAACAATAAAATTTAGCTTTAAGTTAAAATTTATTTAATAAATTCGGGAAATGAAATTCAACATGAAACATTTCCCGTTTTTATTTATTATGCTATCCATTTTATCATGTGACAAGAAGGATAATCAAATTGAAAATGATGAAGCTAATACCTATATTAACAAAGCTTGCTTTTACAGAGATAGCTTGATAAAATTAGATAGCTCTTTTTATTATTTTAAAAAAGCTAAATTAAAAACTAAAGACCATCAGGCAGACAAAATGATCTACATATTAGGTGAGATGGCCAAAATTGAACATAAAACAGGATTATACTTTGAAAGCGAGGCTACTGCAACTGAAGCTTTCGTTTTTTTTAAAAACTGTAAGGATAGAGAATATATTCAATCCATCTATAGTGTTTTAGGTGTAAATTATTTAGCCTTAGACAACTATGATAAAGCTTTAGAATTTTACAACAAGTGCTTAAACGACCCTACATTGATAAAAGAAATTTACAAAGTCAAAATGCAAAACAATATCGCAGTTGTTTACATTGAAAAAAAGGATTTCAAAAAAGCAATTGACATTCTTTATCCTCTTCATAAAAATAGCACATTAAAATCAGATAGGACGGAATATTCCAGAATATTAGATAATTTAGGATATGCTTATTTAGAGATTGGTAAAAAAAATGAAGCCTATAAATACCTAAAAGAATCTTTGAGAATAAGTGATAGTCTAAAAAATGATTTTCAAAAAATTGCACCTTTGATTCATTTATCTAAATTTTATCAAAACGAAAATATTGATTTAGCAAAAGAATATGCAAAAAAAGCTTACACAGCTGCCACAGCTGTCAATAATCCTGAAGACAGGATTGAATCTCTAGATTTAATTTTAAAAAACTCTGAAATAAAACATCAAAAAAAGTATTATCTAAAAATTAATTCAATAAGAGACAGTCTTGATTTTGCTAGAAAAACTTCAAAAAATCAATTTGCCAACGTTAAATTCAATTTGGAAGAAGAAACTAAAAATAAAGAAAAAGAAAAAGCACAAAAAATACTTATAACATATCTTTTTCTGGGATTTGGAGTCATAACTATTCTAATCTATTTCTTGATTCGTTCAAAAAATAAAAGAAAGCTACAAAAATCTACTTATGAAACGGAAACTCGAATTTCCAAGCAGCTTCACGATGAATTGGCTAATGATGTTTTTAACGTTATGACTCAAATGCAAACAGAAGATTTTTCAAATTTGAAACAGAAAGAAAAGATTGTTAATCAATTGGAAACCATCTACAAACGAACACGAAACATTTCTATTGAAAATAGTGAAATAGATACTGGAGAACACTTTAACGAACATCTAAAAAGTCTGATTTCTAGTTTCAACAGCAATGCTGTCAACGTTATTGTTAAAAATTTTGATGTGATAGATTGGAAAAAAACAAAAGATGTAACCAAAATTGCAATATATAGAGCTATTCAGGAGTTATTAGTAAACATGAAAAAGCACAGTCAATGTAACTTGGCGGTCATTAGCTTTGAAAATAAAGGTAAAGAATACCAAATTAACTATTCAGACAACGGTGTTTTTGGTCAAAAAACGTTAAAATTAAAAAACGGTCTCTCTAATATGGAAAACCGCATAAAAAACATAAAAGGAACAATTACCTTTGAAGCTGAACCTCAAAAAGGATTCAAAGTAAAAATAAATTTCCCTAAATAAAGTAAGATTATGTTTGCAAAAGTAATTGTAGCCGAAGATATTGATAGTATTAATTCATCCATAATAAACACCCTTACCGATTTAAATATCGTTGAAAAACAAAGTGCTAAATATTGTGATGAGGCATTCCATAAGATTCAAAAAGCCTTGAACGACGGTTTTCCTTATGAATTATTAATCACGGACTTATCTTTTAAAGATGACCATGTTGAAAACAAAATAAAATCTGGGGAAGCTTTGATTGAAGCGGTTAAGAAAATTCAACCTGACATCAAGATTATTGTTTTATCTATTGAAGAAAAAACGTTTCGCATTAAAAGTCTTTTTAAAAAATATGGCATTAATTCTTTTGTCTTGAAAGGCAGAAACAGTATTCCTGAACTCAAAAAATCCATTGAAATGGTTTATAAAGAAGAGGAACGCTATTTGGCCCCTAATTTAAACTATATTCTACAAAACAAAATGGTGGATGAAATAGATGATTATGACATTCAATTGTTATTATTACTATCATATGGAGTACCTCAAGAAAAAATGGAAGAGCGTTTTGTGGATTTAGGCATTAAACCTAGCAGTAAATCTTCCATAGAAAAAAGAATCAACAAACTAAAAACCTATTTTAAAGCCAACAATACCATCCATCTAGTTGCAATGGCAAAAGATTTAGGTTTAATATAAATCTTTTCCAAAAAATGCACAGACAAGTCGCGACTTGTCTGTACATTTTTTTATGATAATTTTCTTCTCTTTATAAAAATACACCTTTTTTTTAAAAAAATCACACCTTTACGGATATCCGCAAGGATGCTGTTTTTTTTGGTTATATGTTTGGGGCATAATTTCAAATTATAAAAAATGGAACTCCAATCACAATTAAAAGCATTAGCTGATAAAATTCATCAGTTAAAAGACAAAATAGAAACCGAAGAATCTACAAAACATGCTTTTGTTTTGCCTTTTATCAACATCTTAGGCTATGATACTTTTAATCCAACTGAAGTTGTACCAGAATTCACGGCTGATTTAGGATTAAAAAAGGGTGAAAAAGTGGATTATGCTATTTTTCAGCATAACGAACCCATTTTAATTATCGAATGTAAAAACTGGAAAGAAAATTTAACCGTTCATAATTCTCAATTATTTCGATATTTTCATGTTACCAAGACTCGATTTGCCTTATTGACCAATGGTATTCATTTTCAATTTTTCACAGACTTAGACGAAAAAAACAAGATGGATGAAAAACCTTTTTTAGAATTTGACATAACAAATTTAAAAGAAAACATGGTTAATGAAATTACAAAATTCCACAAATCAAACTTTGATGTAAATAATATTGTAAACAACGCAAGTTCTTTAAAATATACCAAAGAGATAAAAAAACTAATTAACGAAGAATTAAATGAACCCACTTTCGATTTTATAAGGTTGTTTGCCAATAAAGTTTACAACGGAAGATTAACGGAAAAAGTAATGGAAGAATTTAAAGAATTAGTTCAAAAAGGATTCAATCAATTAATTAGCGATAAAGTGAATGATCGTTTAAATGCTGCATTAAACAAAGAAGCGGAGAAACAACTTGTTGAACAAATAGATGTTGTTCTTGATGATTCAAAAGTAAACACCACTGAGGAAGAATTAGAAGCTTACAGAATTGTTGTTGCTATTTTGAGAAGAAAACTTCCTATTGAACGAATAGTCCACAGAGATACTCAATCTTATTTTGGAATTTTATTAGATGACAACAACCGAAAACCACTTTGTAGATTACATCTGAATGGCAATAAAAAATACCTTGGTCTCTTTGACAAAAACAAAAACGAAACTAAGCAACCCATTGAAAGCATAGATGAGATTTATTTGTTTGAGAAAGAATTGATGGAAACGGTTGGGTTTTATGAAAGTGAAAATTAACTTATAAATTATAATTATGAAAAAAATATTATCAATACTAACATTACTATTATTTATAAATAGTTATTCTCAAGTCACAGATAAAGAAGCTGAGAAAGAAAGAACCAAAATAGATGCATTCTATTCTAAAACAGGAAGTATTATAAAAATTACTGATTACAAAGTTGCAGGTATTAAAGTTCTTTATAACGGACTAACTAAAACTAGAGTAAGAAAAATAAAATCTGGAACATTAATCACCTATTTTTTCCAAATCGAAAAAATAGGTGAATATAGCTCTTCTGTAGCATCAATTGAATATTCTGACTTAATAGAAGTAATTAAAGCTTTGACTCCTTTGAAATCTGAGATAGAAAAAGACATAGCTTCCAATTCTGAATATCTTGAAAACAAATTTACAACAGTTGATGGATTTAAAGTTGGTTATTTTGTAAATAAAGGTAAAGCTACTTGGTTCATGAAGTTAGAAAAATATGGTTCAGACAACACTATATATGTTGAAAATATTGAAACAATTGAAAAAACTTTTGAGGAAGCAAAAAATAAAATTGAAGAATTAAAAAAATAAAAGTATGAAAATTATATTAAGAAATATTCTAATAGCTTTAATAGGATTATTACTTTTTAGTTGTAACAATGATAAAAAATTGGCTCAAAAAACTGTAGTTGATTTTTTCACTGCAATTAAAAATGAAAATGAAGAAGAGATGATTAATATATATCCTGACTTTATAAATATAGACACATATTACAAATCAGACACAATAAGCATAAAAGATATAAAATTAAAGAATGGCTTAATTGAAGTAATAATCGAGAATAATTATAAAAACAGCTTTGGAAGATCATTTTCTCAAAACATAGAATTATATCTAAAGTATGATGATAGTATTAATAAAGAAAATTTAAAAATATATGATAGTAAAGGAATACGAAATTATAATGAAGATGATAAATATTTGTTTGCCATCAAAACAGGCTGTATTAATAAAAAAACTGATATTACCGATCAATCAATTTCAAAAAAATTAAAAATTGCAGATGAATTATTAATGAATTATTCAATAGATTTATTATTAAAATTAAAAAAAGAAGTTAAAATAATTACATGGAGTTGGGAAAGTGGATATGGAGGCTCTGCTAGTGGAAAAGGAATAGTAAAAAATAATTCTGATTTTGACATACCTAGTTTAAAATTTATAGTTAAATATTTTGATAAAAATGAAAATGAAATTACAACAGATGAAGGTTATGTTGATTATAACATGATTGCTTCTGGGTCTTCAAAATCTTTTACTTTCTATACAAGCTACATTGGAAACGCTAGTTCAGCATCAATATCAACTAAATTTGATGATGATATGATTATGAAATATATATTACAAAAATCATATAATGGTAATGAATACAGTTTATTTATTAATTCCTCAAATCTAAAATAAAAAAAAATGAAAAAAATATCCGTAAATAAGTTAGCCGAATATTTAAAAGCAGATTCTGTTAGAAGAAGAAGAATTATTGAAGATCAAAAAGAACCATTAGACTTCATTTCAATTAGATATGCAGATGCAAGACAAGCTATGATTGATTTCATAATTAAGGATTTTGATAAATCAATTATTGAAAGTCAAATTGAAAATTTGTCTTCAAAAGAAAGCGAAAGTGATTTCCAAGAAAATGATGCTAAAACTTCTATAGAAGCATTAAATAGTTTTTTAAAAATAACATTACCTGAAGAATTATTAAAATTTAAAAGAACTAAATCAACAAAAAAATATGTTTTAAAAATCAAAGATCTGAATATTAATGTTAACCCTGACGTCATAATAAAAGGAACTATAAAAAACAAAGCTTTTATTGGAGGTATTAAATTTAATATTGTAAAAGGCTATAAACTAAATGATGATGATAGAAAAAATGTAGCAACATTAATTCATCAGGTATTAGAAGAACAATCAAAAGATTCTCCTAACTTAAATTATTGTATTTCTGTTGACATTTTTAATGAAACATATGACAATGCCCCAAAATCATATAAAATGAGAAGAAAACAAATTGAGTATGCTTGTGATGAACTTGGAATAATATGGGATTCAATCTGAAAAAATCATGATTATAAGAAAAATTACTTTGTTTTTGAGCTTTATTGTTTTCCTCTCCTGCAAAGAAACATCTTCCAACGCAGAAGAAGTCCAATCTTTCCATCAAGAAGTAGCTCCTGTTGAAAAAATCACACCAGATGACATTGAAACCATCACTCCTGAAGAAGCTAGAACGTTTTATAAAAACAAAGAATATGAGTACGAATACCGAACAGGGTATTCGGGTAGCTATGAGTACAATTATGATATAATTGGTTTTGATGAAAATGGCAATGAAGTGTCTGGCAACATCAATGTTGAAGGCAAATATGGTGCTGGTAAAATTGAAGACAAAAACGGAAACACTTATACTATTGAAGTAGAGTGGTATGCTCACGGCAAACTAAAAGGTACAGACGAAAACGGCATTACTTATGAACTAACTGTAGAATAATATGAAACTAATTATTACATTGCTATTTTTTATCACTACAAACATTCCAAGTTTTCATAACAATGAGGTATATGTTTGTGGCTCTAAAGATGTGAAGAAATATCACTATTCAAAAACCTGTAGAGGTTTAAATGCTTGTAAACATGAAATAGTCAAAAAATCAAAATCTGATGCTGAAAATTTAGGGCTTACGCTTTGCGGTTTTGAGGATTGATAGTATTTTAGCAAAATGAAGAAAATACTTTTTTTATTTTTTTTAGTTGTTTATGTTACTGCTTTTTCCCAACTAAAAGTCATTTCTTGGAATGTAGAAAACTTAGGAAAATCAAAATCTGATTCTACGATTACTTATATTGCCAATACTTTAAAAGCGTATGATGTTGTGGCTCTACAAGAAGTTGTAGCGGGTTATGGTGGTTCGCAAGCTGTAGCCAAACTAGCAGATGAACTTAACAGAACAGGTTCGAAATGGGATTATGTGGTTAGTGAACCTACGACGGGCAACAGTTACAAAACAGAACGGTATGCTTTTTTATGGAAAACTAAACGTGTGAATAAAGTTGGAGAAGCTTGGTTAGAAAAAAAATACAATTTAGCAATTGATAGAGAGCCTTATTATTGTACTTTTAGTTTTCAAGAAAAATCTATCACGCTTGTTAATTTTCATGCTATCACGAAAAGCAAACAACCTGAAACGGAAATCAAATATTTCAAATTCTTACCTGCTCAATATCCTTTACTAAACTTGTTTTTTATAGGTGATTTTAATTGTCCGTCAAAGCATACTGTTTTCAATCCGTTGAAAAAAATGGGATTTGTTTCGGTTTTTGAAAATCAAAAAACGACATTAAAAAAAGAATGTGAGAAAGAAGAATGCCTGGCTTCTGAGTTTGATAATATTTGGTATAATACGGCAAAAGTTAAAATTTTAAAGAAGGATGTAATTCATTTTTATGCTGATTTTACATCTCTAAAGAAAGCTGGTGAGGTTTCGGATCACATTCCTATTTGGGTGGAGATTGGGTTGAATTAATTTTGGCTAAAGCCAATTTGTTTCTATAAAAAACCGTTGACTGAAGTCAACGGCAATTCATATGTTTCTATTGTGACCTCGACAGGGTCGTAACTTTAAGCGTTTATCCCACAAATTTACTACATTTTTCTATATTGTAAATTATTCAAGGGGAATAATTAGGGGAAAACTAATAAAAATGATTTTTTAAAACATTCGTACCTTTTTCATGAAATTCGGCTAAAGCTAACTCGGCAAAACTTTTAATTCTCTCTGAGTCACTTTCGTCCATTTCAATTAAATCATCTTCACATAGTAAAACATTAATCCTATCATATACAAAATTTGGATTATCTTTTTCAGTCTTGTCAACACCTTGGTATAATAAACTAATATAGTTTTCTACGAGCTGAGATTGGCTTTGCATGAATAGTTCAATAAGTCTTTTTCTTTTGTCTTTTTTCATCCAATATAATAACCCCCATTCTTTTCTATTTGAATCGCCTTCAGTAAATTTTTTATAGCCAGTTCCCAAAGATAAAATCTCCAAATCTGATAAATTTTTCCCAAATGCTTTAGTAGCTTCTAAAATTCCAATGACAGTAGGATTATTAGCCATAATACCACCATCTACTTTATTTTTGAAAGGTCTTTCCATACCATCTAAATCAGTATAATCTGATGAATAAGGGTCAAAGTAAGTAGGTGCTGCAGATGTCGCCATAGCAACTTTATACGCAGGAATATGTAAATCTCTTTTAAAATTTGGATGATATGGAGATTTTATTACACTAGGATTACCCTTTATTAAATCATATATTGGAATAGCTACATTAGTTAAACAATCTTTAATTCTAGGGTCTTCACCGTTGTAATATTCTCTAAACTTATCTCTAACTAATTTTTCTAAAAAATCTCTTTCATGAGCAGAATTGTATAATTGCCCAAAAAAGAAAGCTTTTTTATTTCCAAATATGCATTTTGCATTTTTAAGATAAAGTTCATAAATCTCTTTAGCTGGAATTCCAAGAGATAAAGCAAGTGCAATTATTCCACCAGTTGAAGTACCAGTGATTAAATTAAAATGGTCTTTTATTTTAGTTTTTCCATCATCTCTTTTAGCCAGTTCTTGTTCTATTAAAGCTAAATAAAAGGCGGGAAAAACACCTTTAATCCCGCCACCATCAATAGATAGTATTTTAAATTTATTGTTCATTTTTTTCTTCATTTTCGTTAGAATATTCATCATGTCCGCCTCCATTCCAATTACCATCAATTAACCAAATCTCATAATAATACAACCATTCGGAAGCCCAAGGTATAATTGTAGAGACAATAGATTTATCGCTACTCCATTTTCCGCCATCTTTAGAATACAAACAAATTTTTTGTTCTTCATTATTCCATACATGAGGTAATTTATTTCTATTTTTAGCAATCTTTAATTTTTCATTTACAATGTAAACAGAAACACTACCTCTTTCGTGAATAATTTTCACATCATATTCTCTACTAAAAATATGCGGTCTAAGTTTTAATATAATTTCAAATCTTAATTTAGTTGATTCAATAACTTCTAAATTCGGAAAACTTGATTTTAATCTTTCTAGTTGAGAATTAACAGATAAAACTTCTGTTTTTTTAAATAAATATGACTTAGAAGTTTTCTTTTTTTTAAAGAACTTACTACTCATTATTATTTCCAAAAAAGTTATGATTCTTAACTTTAACACCCTCACTACCAAGAATTCCAGTACCTATAGCCATTTTTAGACTTCCATTTTCTCTTAAGATTCTTTTTTTCTCACTAATATTAGAAAATACCTTTTTGGAAACTTTTTCCCCATACATATCAGAAAATGATTCAAACAAATATTCTTGACCTTTCCCTAAATTATTTGAAAGGTTATTTAGGTCTTCTTCAAGCTTATCTAACCATAAATAGAAATAGTCTTGTTTTTGTTTATTTTCACTCCATTTATCGGCAAAATTTTCCTCTTTATTTATAGGATTTACTACCCATTTTTCATACTTACCACTTTCTGGATTAAATCTATCTTTAATTAAGCCACGCATCCTATTAACTATATTTGAATAAGCGTCTATTATATTTTCACTCCTATCATACGCCAAAGTAGCTAATGTTGTAATTATTATAGATATAGGTTTATTTTCACTATCAAATTCATCTGAAGAGAACATTATATCTCGATGTCTTTTAAGTAATTGAATAACTCTTTGCAGTGGTAATTTTTCTTTTTGATAAGCTCTAACAGGGTCAACAGATTCATTCAACGAAAATAATTTTACTCTACTAGTCATAGCTTTAGACCAAAACCATTTGGCATATCCAAAAGGATTACTTTTATTCCAATTTTCAACATCAGTTTCCGAATCATAATTATCAAGTTCAGTATCAGTTATTCTAATTGCTAATCTTTTTAAATCATTTTCGTCAATCTCATCACTAGCACTAAAAGTTTTTTCAAATAGATATGTCAAATTATCAGTTGAAAAAGAAGGCAATATGTCCATATGGTAACCTGCAACATCGGAATATTTTAAAGTCCAACATCTTCTACCACCTTCATTATAGTTTTCACCATCCTTATAGTCTTTTAACATTTTATCATATGTTGAATTAGATTTTAATCTATCTCCAACTTTTACTTTTAAATCCTGTTGAGTCCACGAGTTTGGCTTTTTTTCTAATTTACAAACCAAATCAATATCAATATCATCTTCGGGATTAATTGGTTTTACAATAGTTCCCAACATAAAAGAACCTTGAGGTAAAATTTTAGGACTATAATAATTCAACGAAGAAGTTTCCTTGGATAACCAATCTCCAACAGCTTCGTAACTTTTTACAATGGCATCGTGCTCAGAATTTGTTATATCTAATTCTTTTCCTAACTCTTCTAAGTATTCACTAATTTCGTTTTTGTACAATTGTTCCATACTACTTTTTTACATTAATTTTTAACCTTTACTTTTTCTTGGGTCATTAGACTTAGGATATGTCCTTTCTTCTTGAAATCCACCATCATTTTTATGGATTTTCAAAGAACCACCTCCTTGTTTAACAATAAATTCTTTTGCTTGACTAATAGCTTCTAGCTTATTAGAATCAATCACTTTAGAAGCTCTTTCAGCATTCTCTTTTTTCAATTTGTACTTTCCATCTTCATGGACTAAATGAAAATTTTCCATTTTTTTTCTTTTATTAAATTAAATAGCAAACGGTGCTACGTTACCGAAAAAAGGAAAAGTGTTAAAAAATTTGCAGGTTTAAAAAATAGTTTTACATTTGCAGACCCTTAAAAACGAATATCCTTTTATATTAATTCGTTTTTTATGTAAAATTCAATAGGTAGCGGAGAACTTTCTATATGGCTTTTACAAATAACTCGTTTCTTTAAGCAAATATCATGCCTAAAGGATTTTGTCATGTCTTATAATGACAATATTTCATATTTTTTTTATAATACTTTAACAATCAATAGATTATTAATTTGTCAGTTTAAAAAATTAATGTCAGGTTCATTAATTTAAACTTATTTAAGTCACCTTTATTAAATTAACTACTAAGCTTACCTTTTTAGCTAATTAATTGCTAAAACCAGCTAAAAAGATGTTAATATAAACAAACAAAGCAGAGAAAGTAATTGACCTTGTTTACTTATCTCCGCTTTGGCTTTTTTATCAATTTAATTTGGCTCTAAAAAGATTTTTTATTTATTATCGTGTTTATTAGATTTGGCTTATTCTTCTATTAAAGTATTATTACTATTAGAATAAGTATTAATCTTATTATAGAGTAAACTATTTATTTTCTTCTCAAATTCATATAAAAGTTCTTCTCTTAAAGCAATATTATCAGAAACAAAACTTCTTAAAAGACTAAAAATTTCATTACGATACTTTGTTTTATTAGTACCAGTATCAATTTTGTTAAACAATTCAAATACTTTTTGAAAACCTAAAGATTTAATAGCAACAACCATTAAAAACTTCTTCAATTCTGAATAGGTCATATTTTCAAATTCATGTTTGGCATCTTCAAAATTTATGAATTCTATACTTTCAAAAAAGGATTGGATTTGTAATATAATTTCGTTCCAATTTTCAATTATTTTTTCAACGGTATTTGCCTTTTCTTTATAAAAAGAAACACCACAAACAGAATTTACTTTTACTTCAAATCTTAAATATGTTTTTGTAAATTCAAGGGGTTTATCAGCTTTTATATATCGACCTTTTCTATAATGGCTTTTGGATTTAATTTCGATAGCTTTTTCATAAAGAATAAAGCTGTAGAATTTACCTCTAAAGTACAATGTTGTGTCGCTTTTTTCCTCTCTTTCAAAATCTTTATACCAAACAAAGCATTTTAATAAATCTTTAAATTTAGCTTTCAAACAAATCGTTACTCCTGATTCAATTTTAGTATTTCTTCCCTCAAGCATATCATCGTATGTGATACCTGTTTCCAAAGCGATTCTTTTCATACAAATTTGATATTGAGGTAGAGTTAAATTATCAAGGGTATTACCATTGAAATACCATTTTTTTAAACTTCCATTTATTCTTAATCTGAATATGTCTTCTTCGTCATCGTAGCGTAAAGACAATAATAAAAAGCTATTTCCTTTTTCACCATACAATCTTCTTCTGAAATAATTATACTTTTTAGGCAAAGGTTTTTTGCCTTCTTTCGGTTTAGGAAAATATTCAGTCCATTCTTTTACTCGATTTCTAGTTGAACTAAAATTATCTATGTATGTTGTATTATTATCCATGATTTTAAATTTTTAATTAAATTGTTTTATTTATTCTTTTTAGACTTTCCAAATTGAAATTACTTATATACATCATATTGGTCTCTTTTTAAAAAATCTTCAACATCTTTTCTTACCGCAAAATGATAACCTTTTGTAGTTCCTTGTGAAGCTTTCATTCCTCGATTAATATATCTATATACAGTCTTTTCAGAAAGTTTATATTGCTTTGCTATCATTTTTACAGTTAATATATCATTGTCGTTTTTTGGTCTAATTAGTTCAGCAATTTCAGTTGTATTTTTATTTTTTTCAATATGCAGTTCTTTCTTTGTTTTAGCCAATTCAAGAATTTTTCTTTTTATCAATTTTTGATTTATTTGTATTTTAGTTTCCATAGATTAAAATTTTACGTTTTTCATTAATTTACTTAAAGTATCTTTATCGGTATTCATATAAATCTGAGTTGTTTTTATACTTCGATGCCCCATAGCACTAGATATATAGTTAATCGGAAATCCTCTTAGAGCTAGTATAGAACCAAACGTATGCCGTCCATCATGGAAATTAATTTTATTCTTAATTTTAGCTACTTTACCAATGATTTTTAAATGTCTATTTAATACAGCATTACTCTTTAATTCAAATACTAAATCATTGTCTTTCTTTTTATCGAAATCATACTTTTTTAATATTTCTATCCAATAGTCATTGTAGGGTATCGAAACTTCTTTTTTAGTTTTAATTTGCCTTTTTATTATTTCTTTTTTATCAATAATATCTTTTTTCTTTAAAGATTTAATATCGCAATCTCTCAATCCTGTATAGCAACTAAATAAAAACAAATCTCTTGTGTATTCTAATCCTTTAGTTAAATTTCCTAACTTTAAATCAGCATTCCTTAATTGTTCCAATTCATTAGGGTTTAAAAAATTTATTCGTGGTTCTTCATATAATTTTTTAAAGTTTATACTCGGGTTTTCCTTTATTTTTTTATCTAAAACTAATTTCTTCAAAATGGTTTTAAAATACTTTGCATAGTTATTAGTTCCAGAATTGCCTGATTCTAAATCCACTTTTAAGAAGTAGATAAAATCATCAAAAAAACTTGTATCAATTTCATCTAAGGTAAGTTTAGGTCTAAACAATTTTAACCTATCTCTTAGTTGTTTATAATGTCTTTGGGTACCAATAGCTATATCTTCAATAGCAAACTTATTTTTAAGAATTTCATCAAAATGAAAATAAAAGTCGTTATTGATTTTGACTTTATCTTCTCCTTTAATTTTCTTTAAGATAGTTTCCTTAGTAAATACTACATCATTATTTTCCATTTCTAAAAGAATCTTGTAAATTCTACTTTCTTCTTTCATTAGAACATTTTTTAATAATGAATCTTTTGGGCATTTTTTCTTTTCGTCCCATAAACTAGGGTGAATTAATTTTCCAGACGGTGTTTTAGTTTTTCCACCACGATAAATAATCTGAAAGTAAATAGGACATCTTCCAGTTCCATCTTTTCTTGGTTGCTCTTTTCTTAGAATAGCTTTAACCGAAAACGAATTTTTCATTGGTATTTAAAATTTAAAAAATTAATAATTCAAACTTGCTTTCTTTACATAATACTCGGAAATCATTTTTTTTTTTGGCGATTTCCCAATTTTAACATTTTGATTTTGGGTAAAAAAAAAGCGACCTAATCAAAGTCGCTTATTTTACAGGGGTTAAGAGGGTTTTACTCTTTCAATAAAAAATTATAAGTTAAGTAACCTAATTGGTCAATATTTTCATTTAATAGTGGTTCATATTTAGTTTTTAAAGCAGCTTCTTTAGATGCTTCTAATAGACATTTAGAAAAATTAGTGCTTCCTTTAGTACCAGCATATGCTTTAATTACATTTCCATCTTTATCAACGGTAATCTCTACAATTATTTTACCTTGCTCATTACAATTATATTCAGGATTAGGTTTTAGAATTATTTTTCTCTTACCTAAAGAACTTTCTTCTACTCCTTTACCAGTTCCATTTTCTGAACTAGTATTATTTTTATTAGATTTTAAGCTATTTAAAACATCATTAGTCTTTTTGACTTTAGGTTTATTTTCAAAAGCTTTTATCTTTTTTAATCGCTCAAAAATAATTTTATCCCCGTTGTCATTTAATAAATTTTCATCATTCGGGTCAGCTTCGTGGTAGTAAACAATATTATTTTCAAGTACAATTAATTTTTGTAGTTCATCGTCGGTTAATTCAGCACAAATGAACATGCTGAATGAGTTAATTAAATCCGTCTTTTTATCGTCTTTTATGGAATATGTCTTAATATATCCAATACAACCATTTTCGGGAGATTGTATTATAGAAATTTCATCAGAATCATTATTATCTAGGTCGCCCTCGTTTATTAATTTAAACCAACAACAACCTACATTAATTGGCTTTATACTTTTATCACTAAATTTAATTTCATAGTCGCTTGGACTTCCATTTTCTACAGGATTTCCAAATCCTTTTTTAATTAATTTTCTGTAGGCATATTCAAATTTTTTATCTCCATTAAAATCCCCATAAATTGAATCGCCAACTTTATTACTAACCTTTTGTCCAATTGTATTATTTACAAATAGTATTACAAATAATGCTGAAAAAAATATTCTATCCATACTAAAAATTTCAGCTAAGATAATAATTTGTATAATATATGCGGTAAATTTTAAGCGACATTATTTCCAATTTTCCGCTCTATGGAAAATTTAGACAGAAATATAGATTTAAAAATCAAGGAAATATCTCAAAAGCTTAAAGAACTCAGATTATCAAGGGGTTATACAAGTTATGAAACATTTGCCTTTGAAAACGAACTAAATAGAGTTCAATATTGGAGAATAGAATCAGGTCAGAATATTACATTAAAGACCTTAATTAAGGTATTAGAAATACACCAAATTTCTTTGGCTGAATTCTTCAAAGATTTATGAAATTTTACAAAGGGGAATAATTAGGGGAATAAAGTTGTCCAATATTGTCCTTTAAAGTCCATTAATGTCCAACAAAAAACCCGCAAATAGCGGGTTTTAATGTGGGTTAAGAGATTTTTACTCTTAAAAGTCGTGACCTCGACAGGATTCGAACCTGTAACCCTCAGAGCCGAAATCTGATATTCTATCCAGTTGAACTACGAAGCCTTTTTTTAAGAAAACAGAACAAAGAGAAAAGATAAAAGACTCTATCTATTTTCTTTATTCTATTCTCTATAGTCTAAATTATACTAATAATTTCTTAACTATAGTAGAAATGGTTTTCCCGTCAGAGTTTGCTCCTAATTGCTTAGAAGCGATTCCCATTACTTGTCCCATGGATGCCATTCCTGAGAAACCACCATCAGCAATGATTTTGGCCACAGCTGCTTCCACTTCTGCTTCTGTCAATTGAGCTGGTAAAAATTTTTCTATAACAGCAACTTGTGCTAATTCTGGTTCGGCTAAGTCATTTCTACCTTGTTCTGTAAAAATATTGGCACTGTCTTTACGTTGTTTTACCAATTTTTGTAAAATTTTGATTTCGTCTTCCTCAGTAAGTCCTTCCGCTGCTCCTGAAGTTTGTGCTAATAATATTTCAGATTTTACAGCTCTTAAAGCCTCTAAGGCTACAGTATCTTTAGCTTTCATAGCTTCTTTCATACTGTCCATAATTTTTGTAGATAAACTCATTTTTATAGTTTTTTGCCCACTAACCGAAACCAGTGGTAATTCACATTCATTGATTAATAATTAAAAGCAAAGATAATTAAAAAACCCGTATAGTTACAATTCACTACACGGGCTTTTGAGGTTAAGTTTATGGAAATTAGTCTACGTTGTCATGCAGGAAAGAATTGTTAGAACGCAATTGGGGATCGTCGTTGCTATCTGTTCCTAAAGACATTCTAGACTTTGTATGGTTTAACTCTGGTGATTCTAAATCAACACCCATTCTTTTGTACGCTGGTTGTCTTTCTATTTCATCTATACGAGAATTGGTATTGAACTTATAATTGAATTCTTTCATTTTGCGTTTGCGTTCTTCTGTGCGAAGGCGTAATGTTTCTTCAATTGTTAATTCGGTTAAATCTCTGTTTTCTATATTTGTTATAGCCTCTGAATTATCTTGAGCTTCAACTGTATTGACTTTGATGTCTAATTCTGGATGAATTGGTTCTGCCACTTGTTGTGGTTTTGCTCCTAATAACTCGTTTTCTTTTTCTAAATATTCTTCTAATGAATGTTTGATGATTCCGTTTTTCTCTACTTCTGTGACTGGAATAAATTCAATGTGTTCATTAACCACTACATCTCTTACTTCGTCATTTAAATTAAAAACAATTTGATTGTCTTTTTTCTCTTCTGATTTAGTCTCAAACATATCTAAAGAAAACAACAAATCATCTTCTTTTGCAACCACAAATTCTGGTTCAACCACTTCGATTTCTCTAATTGGTTTTGGTGAAGAAGTAATTTCAAAAACAGGTTCTTTTTTTACCTGTGGTGCAATGATTTCAAATGTAACATTAATGTTTCTCAAAGCTTCTGTAGTCGCAATCAAATCATTTTCTTGTGCCACAACAGTATTGAATTCTTCCGTTGCTTCTTCGAGTGAAAAGACAATTTTTTCTTCTTTTTCTTCAGAAATTACAGTTTCTGTTTGAGCCGAAAGGGATGAAGTTGACTCAGCTTGCATAGGACTAACCACTTCTGCTTCAACTTCAAGATTAAAATTTGCTTTATCAATTAGATTTTTAACAATTTTTTGCTCATCTTCCAAAGAATGGATGATTTTATTTGGCTCAGTATTTACAATTTCATGTTGTTGTTCTGCATTAAAACCTGTAGCTATAATGGTAACAGATACTGAATCTTCCAACGCTTCATCTTCACCAACACCCATAATAATATTGGCATTGAAACCTGCTTCTGTTTGAATAAAGTCATTGATTTCTCCAATTTCATCAATGGTAATTTCTTGAGATCCTGAAACAATTAAAAGCAATACATTTTTAGCTCCTGTGATTTTGTTGTCATTCAACAATGGAGAATCTAATGCGTTTTTAATAGCAATTTTAGCTCTATCTTCTCCAGCAGCTACAGCCGAACCCATGATAGCTGTTCCACTATTTGAAAGTACGGTTTTAGCATCTTTAAGGTCAATATTTTGTGTATAGTGATGGGTAATTACTTCCGCAATTCCTCTTGAAGCTGTTGCTAAAACTTCATCTGCTTTAGAGAAACCTGCTTTGAACCCCAAATTACCATATACTTCTCTTAATTTATTGTTGTTGATTACAATAAGTGAATCTACTTGTTTACGCAATCTTTCCACTCCTTGTAAGGCTTGTTCTTGACGCACTTTTCCTTCAAACTGGAAAGGAATTGTTACGATTCCAACGGTAAGAATATCTCTTTCTTTGGCCAATTGAGCAATAACTGGTGCTGCACCTGTTCCTGTTCCTCCACCCATTCCTGCAGTGATGAAAATCATTTTGGTGTTAGTATCTAACATTTTCTCGATTTCATCTACACTTTCTATCGCTGACTGTTGTCCTATTTCTGGATTTGCTCCAGCTCCAAGTCCTTCAGTAAGGTTTACTCCCAATTGTATTTTATTAGGCACTGGACTATTTGCAAGAGCTTGCGAATCTGTATTACAGATTATAAAATCCACCCCTTTAATTCCTTGTTTAAACATGTGATTGATTGCGTTGCTTCCACCGCCACCAACACCAATTACTTTAATTACGTTTGATTGATTTTTAGGTAAATCAAATGAAATATTTCCAAATTCTGAGTCGTTCATCATATTTTTGGTTTTTTAATTATTCTGCATTGTCTAAAAATTCTTTGATTTTTTCGATATACTTATCAAAGAATGATCGTTTTACTTTTCCTTCTGTACTCTCCACATCGTTGTTTGAAGTTGTTGTCATCTTGTTATCAATAATTTCTTCTTCTTCAACTTTAATTTCTGGTTCTTTAACCACTTCTTCCTTTTTCATTTCCACTAATGGCGTAGCACTTTTGGTATTATTTCTAATACTATTCATCACTAGACCAACAGCAGTTGCATATAACGGACTTGATATTTCTTCATCAGAATCTCCAGCTAAATGTTCGTTTGGATATCCTATTCTGGTGTCCATTCCAGTTATATATTCTACCAATTGTTTGATGTGTTTTAGTTGTGAACCTCCACCTGTTAACACTATACCTGCAATTAGCTTTTTCTTACTTTCTTCGTGGCCGTATTCTTTGATTTCAGCATATACTTGCTCAATAATTTCCACTACTCTAGCATGGATAATTTTAGATAAGTTTTTCAATGAAATTTCTTTAGGCTCACGTCCTCTCAAACCTGGAATAGAAACAATTTCGTTGTCTTTGTTTTCTCCTGGCCAAGCAGAACCAAATTTTACTTTTAACAATTCGGCTTGTTTTTCAATGATTGAGCATCCTTCTTTAATGTCTTCAGTAATCACATTTCCTCCGAAGGGAATTACTGCAGTATGACGAATGATTCCATCTTTGAAAATGGCTAAATCTGTTGTTCCACCACCTATATCAATCAAAGCAACACCTGCCTCTTTTTCTTCTTGACTTAAAACAGCATCTGCCGAAGCTAATGGCTCTAAGGTTAATCCTGATAAATCTAAACCCGCACTTTTGATGCATCTGCCAACGTTTCTTATAGAAGCGGCTTGTCCAACTACCACATGAAAACTTGACTCCACTCTTGAACCGTACATTCCTACAGGTTCTTTTATTTCGGCTTGACCGTCAATTCTAAATTCTTGTGGCAACACGTGGATAATTTCTTCTCCTGGTAACATTGCCAATTTATGTACTTGACCAATTAATTGATCTATATCTGCATCGCCAATTACTTCTTCTGCGTTTGGCCTACTGATGTAATCACTGTGTTGAATGCTACGTATGTGTTGACCTGCAATTCCTACCACTACATCATTGATTTTATAATCTGAGTTTGCTTCTGCTTCTTGAACAGCTTGTTGAATAGACTGAATGGTCTGTGTGATGTTATTTACTACTCCACGGTGTACACCCAAACTCTTAGACTTTCCTATTCCAAGAATCTCTAATTTTCCATATTCGTTTTGGCGACCAATCATGGCAACAATTTTGGTTGTTCCGATGTCTAATCCTACTGCTATGTTATCTTTTCCCATACCCAAATTATTTAGCACAAATTACTTGTTGTGTAAAAATCAAATTGACTGACTTATAGTTCTTAATCAATGTATCTTTTGATGCGTGTTGCAAAAACGCTTTGTAATTTTTGAATTTGGTTTCCATATTGGCTTCTGTTCCAAAAATCACTTTGTAATTATAGTCTCTCACCGAAAAAATGATATTCCCTTTTTGAGATTTTTTTATATCAACAATGTTATGCTTTAGCATTTCGTCTTTATCAATATAGCCAAAAACAGCAACAAGTTCTTTTAATTCGCTTTCCCTAATAACGCCGTAATAAATAGGCACTCTTGGTGTGAAATTTTCTGACAAAGGCACTTTATCTCCTTTATCGTCTAAATAATAAGAACCCCTTTCATTAATAACTCTAATTATAGGTTTTTTTTGTTTGACTTTAGCCCTTAAAATTCCATCTATCGAACAAAAAACTTCAGAATTATCGACGTATTTATTAGCATTCAACACATTTTCTAGCTTCTTCAAATCTACCCTTTCTTTTCTTACTTTGGAAGAACCTTCAAAATTTTGTATTAACAAGTTATTAACCATTGTTTCGTTTAAAAAAGGATAATCATCTTCATTAAAAGCAATATTTATCTGCTGTATTTTTCGCTCTTGATTTTTAATTCTGGCAAAAGAATACATGAAAATCATTAGGATAATGATAAGTACTAATCGTATATTATTCCAATTCAATTTTTTCACTTATTGTCTTTTTTATTTCTGAAACCATTTCTCCTAAATCTCCTGCTCCTATTGTCACAAAAACGGTTGCGTTTGATTGACTTAATTCATTCAAAAGTTCTTCTTTTTGAACTAATTTTTTATTTTTATTATTTATCTTACCCAACAACCATGTTGAAGTAATCCCTTCCATAGGCAATTCTCTCGCAGGATAAATTTCCATTAGTAAAATTTCGTCAAACTGAGATAAACTTGTAGCAAAATCGTCTGCAAAATCTTTAGTTCTACTAAACAAATGCGGTTGAAAAACGGCACATATTTTTTGCATTGGAAATAATTCTCTCACAGCTTGATGTACAGCATTTATTTCTGTGGGATGATGGGCATAATCATCTATATAAGTAACTTTTTCTTCTCTAATTTGGAAGGAAAAACGTCTTCTAATGCCTTTGAAGGATGCTAATGCCCTTTTAATTTTATCGTTTGCCACACCATAGGTTTTTGCCATTGACAAAGCTATTAATGCATTAGACAAATTGTGATGTCCTGGCAATCCGAATTGTATGTCTTGAATTAATTCATTTCCAAATCTTGCATCAAAAACATAGTATCCATTTTCAATTTTTATGTTTTGAGCTGTTATTTTTGCATCATCGTTTACTCCAACAGAAATTCCATCAAGCGTCAAACCATTGGCATAAAATAATTTGGTTTTATCTCCGACTTTATCCGCAAATTCTCTAAAACTTTCTTCAATGGCATTCGCATCTCCATAAATATCCAAATGATCAGCGTCCATGGATGTTACACAAGCAATATTGGGATGAAGGTGTAAAAAAGATCGGTCAAATTCGTCAGCTTCTACGACTGTTATTGTCTTTCCATTTCCAACAAGATTTGAATTATAATTCTCAACTATTCCGCCTAAAAAGGATGTTACATCTAGACCGCTCTGAAACAAAATATGAGCCAAAATACTTGAGGTTGTAGTTTTTCCATGTGTTCCAGCTACGGCAAAACAGAAAGTATCTTTTGTAATCAATCCTAAAACCTCTGCTCTTTTTTTGACTGTATAATTTCTTTCATTAAAATAATTCCACTCGGAATGCAGAGTTGGTACAGCTGGCGTGATTACGACTAAGGTATTTTCTACATAAAAATCTTCTGGAATCAAACTGATATTATCTTCAAAATGAACATCTATACCTTCTTGCTGTAACTCTTGGGTTAATTTTGTTTCTGTTTTATCATAACCGCATACATTTTTTCCAATATTTTTGAAATAACGAGCTAAGGCACTCATTCCGATGCCTCCGATTCCTATGAAATAGATGTTATGTATTTGGTTTAAATTCATTTTGTATAATCGTTTATTTGATGAATTGTGTAACTGTAACTTTATCTTGAATAATCCGTTAAAACAATTAACGGTTCAACAGTTTCACAATCTCATCAACTATATCTTTTGTAGCGTTTGGTTTAGCTAGTTTTTTTATATTTTGACTTATTTGTATTTGTTGCTCTTCGTTTGAAATTAAATCTTTGAAAACAGTTTCAAATTCGCTATCTAAGTCTGTTTCTTTTATTAAGATCGCTCCATTTTTATCACAGATAGCTTTGGCATTTTTGGTTTGATGATCTTCAGCTACATTGGGTGATGGGATAAAGATTGTAGGCTTTCCTACCAAACATAATTCAGAAACTGATGAAGCCCCAGAACGAGAAATTATAAAATCCGCAGCAGCATATATTAAATCCATTCTATCGATAAAGGAAACTACTTGAACACCTTCTTTTTCAGCAAAATGTTTGTATTCTGCCATGTAAAAATTTCCGCATTGCCAAAAAATTTGAACGCCTGATTGCAACAGAAAATCTAGTTCTTTTTCAATTAATTGATTCATTCTTCTCGAGCCTAAACTTCCTCCAAGAATTAGTAGCGTTTTTTTGTTATCATCTAGATTAAAGTAGGCAATTGCTTCGCTTCTTTTTGCATCAATATCTAACAAATCTTGACGAACTGGATTTCCAGTCAGTTTGATTTTATCTTTTGGAAAAAAACGTTCTAAGTTTTCATAAGCTACACAAATAACACTTGCCTTTTTCCCTAGTAATTTATTAGTAATACCTGGATAGGAATTTTGTTCTTGTACTACTGTTGGAATTTTTAAAAGGTTAGCAACTTGTAAAACCGCACCGCTGGCAAAACCTCCTGTTCCTATCACCACATTTGGTTTGAATTTTTTTAGTATTAAGTATGAATTCCACAAACTTGAAATTAGTTTCAATGGAAACATTGCATTTTTAAGGGTTAATTTTCTTTGTAAGCCTGCAATCCAAAGTCCTTTGATTTTATAACCTGCTTGAGGCACTTTTTGCATTTCCATCTTATCTTTTGCTCCTACGAAAAGAAACTCTGCCTCTGGAAATTTATTTTTTAATTCATTAGCAATAGCGATTGCAGGATAGATGTGTCCTCCTGTTCCTCCTCCACTGATTATGAATTTTTTAGTACTCATGTTATTGATTTAAGATAGGTTCTAATGGATTTTTATGGGTTTCTTCTTTAGCCGCTACTTCTGGTTGTTCTTCTCTTTCTTCTTCGAGCTGTATTTCTCTATCAATTATCCTTTGAAGGGCTTCGTTTCTTTTTTCTGCTTCTTTCAAATCGGCTGCTACTTCTTCGTCTTTTTTACTTACACTTAAGATGACACCAATAGCAGCACATGTCATCCAAATGGAAGTTCCTCCACTACTTATCAATGGTAACGTTTGCCCTGTTACCGGTAAAAGTTCAACCGCAACACCCATATTTATCAAGGCTTGAAATATTATTGGAAAACCTAATCCTATGATTAATAATTTTCCATAAAATGAAGACGCTTTGTGAGCACATACGATGAACCTGAAGAATAATAACATATAGACGAACAATATGCCTAGTCCGCCAATGAGTCCGTATTCTTCTACGATAATTGCAAAAATAAAATCCGAAGAGGATTGAGGCAGAAAGTTCTTCTGCACACTTTTTCCTGGGCCAAGTCCATAAATTCTTCCTGAGGCAATAGCTATTTTTGCTTTGTCAATTTGGTAATTATCTTCATCTGTTTCATCTGAAGAAAGATAACGATCAATTCTTGCTTCCCAAGTCTTAACTCTTGTATTTGACATTTGCTCTGGAAAAGCTTTAGCAACTGAGACAAATAAAACAAGTACTAAAATTCCCGAACCGATAATGGTGGCTAAATATTTTAAAGGATATTGTCCGATAAAAACTAACATACAAACCATCGCAAAAATCAAAGCTGTAGTTGAAAAATTTGATGGTAAGATCAATATTAACACCAAAAAAACAGGCATCCACAATTCAATCAATGAAGATTTGAAAGTGAATTCTTTTTCTTTAATTTTTGCCAAATACTTAGCTACATAAACCATTAAAACAATAGAGGCTAATGAGGAGGTTTGAAAACTCAAACCAATAAATGGAATGCTTATCCAACGACTTGCATTTGCTCCACCAATAGTTGTTCCTTGAAACATGGTGTAAATAAGCAAAACCACTACCAAAGGCATCAATAATAAAGAAAGGGCTTTGGTGTAGTGATACGGCATTTTATGCACAAAATAAATGATACAAAAGCCTAAAAATAAATGACCTAAATGTTTTACTAAATAACCCAAAGTTGACCCTTTACCAATTACATAGACAAGATTGGTACTTGCACTATATACTGGCATAAAAGAAATTAGCGCTAGCAAGAACACTAGTGCCCAGATTCCTTTGTCTCCTTTTAAGTTATTAATAAATTTATTCATTATAGACTTCTTACTGCACTTTTAAATTGGTTACCTCTGTCTTCGTAATTTTCAAATAAATCAAAACTTGCACAAGCTGGTGATAGCAAAACTGTTTCTCCTTTCTCAGCAATTCTTTGAGCCACCTTAACGGCTTGTTCCATCGAAGAAGTTTCTACCATTACATCTACAATATTGTTGAATGAGTCGATGATTTTTTTGTTATCTACTCCAAGGCAAATGATAGCTTTTACTTTTTCATTTACTAAAGGCATCAACTCTGTGTAATCATTTCCTTTATCAACTCCACCGACAATCCATATTGTTGGTGTTTCCATACTTTCTAGGGCAAAAAAGGTGGCATTAACGTTTGTAGCTTTTGAATCGTTGATGTACTGAACGTTTTCAATTTTCAATACTTTTTCTAAACGATGTTCTACTCCTTGGAAATTGGACAAACTCTCTCTGATCGTTTGTTTTCTAATGTTCATTAGCTGAGCTACTGTTGTGGCAGCCATAGCGTTCTTCACATTATGCATTCCGTCTAGTGATAAATTTGATGTTGGCATATTGATTTGTTTGTTGTTTGTGATATTAATTATTGTTTTGTCTTCTAAATAACTTCCTTCTTCAAGTTTTTGCATTAATGAAAAAGGGAGTTTCTTGGCTTTTATTTTATTATTTTTTAACCAAAATGAAATGGCTTCATCTTCATTATCATATATTAAATAATCTTCTTCTGTTTGATTCATTGTTATCCTAAACTTTGATTCGATATACAAGCCATAATCATAATTATATCGATCTAAATGGTCTGGACTAATGTTTGTAATGACGGCTATGTGAGGCTTAAAATTTATGATTCCATCTAGTTGGAAGCTACTTAACTCCAGCACATATACATCAACTTTGTCTTCTGCTACTTGCCAAGCGAAGCTTTTCCCAATATTTCCTGCTAAACCTACATTTAAACCACCTTGTTTTAGCAAATGATGCGTTAACAAAGTTGTTGTAGTTTTCCCATTACTTCCTGTTATTCCTATAGTGATTGCATCTGTATATTGGTATGCAAATTCAATTTCAGAAATCACAGGAATTCCTTTTTCCAAAAGCTTTTTTACAATGGGTGCTTTTTCAGGAATACCAGGACTTTTCATTACGATGTCTGCATTTAGAATTAATTCTTCTGTATGCTTTTCATCTTCCCACTCAATCTTATTTAATCCAAGAACTTCTTTGTAATTGTTTTTAATTTTCCCAAAATCAGACACAAAAACATCATATCCTTTTTTCTTCCCAAGAATGGCTGTTCCTACACCACTTTCTCCACCTCCAAGAATGACAAGTCTTTTCATGTTATCTTAGTTTTAATGTTACAATAGCAACAATTGACAGCACAATAGCAACAATCCAAAATCGGGTTACGATTTTACTTTCGTGATAGCCCTTTTTTTGGTAGTGATGGTGTAAAGGTGACATGAGAAAAACTCTTCTTCCTTCACCAAATCGTTTCTTGGTATATTTGAAATAACTCACCTGAATGATTACAGATAAATTTTCAGCAAAGAAAATGGCACACAATACAGGCAATAACATTTCTTTTCTAACTGAAATGGCCAAAACTGCAATGATTCCTCCAATGGTTAAACTTCCTGTATCACCCATAAAAACTGAGGCTGGATAGGAGTTATACCATAAAAATCCAATCAATGCACCTATGAATGAAGCTATATAAACTGTCATTTCACCTGAATTTGGGATATACATGATATTCAAGTAATCTGATAAAATGATATTTCCTGAAACGAATGTAAAAATCCCTAATGCTAATACTGAAATAGCTGATGTTCCTGCTGCTAATCCATCAATTCCATCAGTAAGATTGGCTCCATTTGAAACTGCTGTGATGATAAAAATTACCACTGGAATAAAAATAATCCAAGCCCAATTTTCGTATCCATCACCCATGAAACTTAATATTTCAGCATAATCAAATTCATTATTTTTGAAAAAAGGTATTGTTGTTGCGGTTGACTTTTCTTCCAACATGGATTTTAAAGCGGTGTTTGATGCTGTAATTCTAGTTTCAGCTGTATCTTTTCTTACGGTAACACCTTCATTGAAATACAAAACTGAACCTACAATTAATCCTAAACCAACTTGACCTATTACTTTGAAAATACCTTTTAATCCTTGTTTATCTTTTTTAAATATTTTGATGTAATCGTCAATGAAACCAATAGTTCCCATCCAAAGAGTGGTTACTATCAATAGAATTACATAAATATTATCTAGCTTAGCTAACAACAAAACAGGAATTAATGTAGCCAAGATGATGATTACACCTCCCATTGTTGGTGTTCCTGCTTTTTCTTTTTGTCCTTCCAAGCCTAACTCTCTAACGGTTTCTCCTACTTGTTGTTTTCTTAAAAAGTTGATAATTCTTTTTCCAAAAACAGTAGAAATCAGCAATGATAAAATAATAGCTAAGGCAGAACGAAACGTTATGTACTGAAATAACCCAGCTCCTGGAATATCAAAATTATTTTCTAAATATTGGAACAAATAATATAGCATCTTCTATTTGTTTAGTTGGGTTAATAATTCAGTTACTATTTTTAAATCATCGAAATCATGTTTAACGCCATTGATTTCTTGATAAGTTTCATGACCTTTTCCTGCAATTAGGATTATATCGTTTTCATTTGCCATCATGCAAGCTGATTTTATAGCTTGTTTTCTATCCACGATTGAAACAGTTTTTTTAAAATTTTGGGGTTCAACTCCTTTTTCCATGTCTTCAATGATAGTTTCTGGAATTTCTGTTCTTGGATTATCTGAGGTCAAAATTGCTTTATCACTCATCCTTGAAGCGACTTCTGCCATGATTGGTCGTTTTGTTTTATCTCTGTCACCACCACAACCTACAACCGTAATTAGTTGTTCATTTTTAGTTCTGATTTCTGAGATTGTTTGTAGAACATTTTCTAAAGCATCTGGTGTATGAGCATAATCTACAATAGCTGTAATTTTTGATTTTGAAATGATAAACTGAAATCTCCCAGCTACACTTTCTAGTTCACTTAACAATCTCAAAGCTTCTATCTTATCAATTCCAAGTTCTATGGCTACTCCATATATAGCCAACATGTTGTATGCATTGAAGTTTCCTATTAGTCTTACCCAAACTTCATTATCATTTACTTTTAGCAACAACCCTGTTAACTGACTTTCTAAAATTTGAGCTTTGTAATCTGCATATGATTTTAAAGCATAAGTTAATTTTCTGGCTTTTGTATTTTGAAGCATTACTGCTCCGTTTTTATCATCAATATTTGTTAGGGCAAAAGCTGTTTTTGATAAATTATCGAAAAATGTTTTTTTAACATCTCTATATTCAGCAAATGTGTTGTGGTAATCTAAATGATCATGTGATAGATTGGTAAAAACTCCGCCTTCAAACTGAAGTCCTTCAGTTCTTTTTTGATGAATACCGTGAGAGCTTACTTCCATGAAGCAAAATTCACACCCATGACTTACCATTTCCTCCAAATAGCGGTTGATGGTTAGGGAATCTGGTGTAGTGTGTGTAGCTTTGTATTCAGATTCATCTACAAGAATTTTTACAGTTGAAAGTAATCCAACTTTATATCCAGCTTTTTTAAATAATTGGTATAACAAAGAAGCAACTGTTGTTTTTCCATTGGTTCCTGTAATACCAACTAATTTTATTTTGGAAGATGGATTATCGTAAAAGTTATTGGCTAAAAAGGCTAATGCTTCATTGGTGTTTTTTACTTTAATGTAAGTCACACCATTAACAATCTTTTCCGGAAACTCTTCACAAATAATAGCAATTGCTCCTTGAGTAACCGCTTTTTCGATAAAACTATGACCATCGGAAACAGTACCTCTGATAGCAACAAAGACATCATTGAGTGCAATTTTTCTAGAATCGAAATCAATGGAATTAACAGCAACATCTGTTGACCCTTTTACGACTTCAATGGCTACTTTATATAATATGTCTTTTAAAATTTTCACGATAATTCTAGTGTTACTATTTGTTTTTTATGGATTCGTTGCCCTCTTTCTACGGATTGTTTTTTAACCTTTCCTTTTCCTATTACTTTAACTTTCAACCCTAAATTTTCAAGAAGCACGATAGCATCCATGGCTGGCATACCTTTTACATTTGGCATTGTATTTTCTGCTGTTTTGATATCGTATAACTTCGTATATGACTTTTCTTGACTGGAAATTTTTTTATCTAGCTTTTTAACTTCGTTAGTTGATGGTGCATCTGTGTAAATTTTTTGTGCAATTCTTTTAAAAACTGGCCCAGCCACATCAGCTCCATAATATCCCGCAGCTACATTGGGCTTGTGCACTACAACAATACAAGAATATTTGGGTTCATCAGCTGGAAAATATCCTACAAAAGAAGAAGCATAATATAGTTTTGATTTATCCTTATAATTCATTTGAACGGTTCCTGTTTTTCCTGCCATTGAAAAATTTGGAGAATACAGTTTTGATCCAGTTCCTTTTTTAACAACATTTTGTAGAACAGCTCTAACTTTCTTTAATGTTTCATCAGAACAAATTTTTTCATTGATGACTTCTGTCTCATATTTTTGTACCGAAGTATTCCATTCTTTTATTTCTTTCACAAAGAAGGGTTTTATCATTTTTCCATCATTTGCAATGGCATTGTAAAGTGCTAAGGTTTGCAATGGAGTAACTGAAACTCCGTATCCATAAGCCATCCAAGGCAAAGCAATCCCAGACCAATCACTTGTTCCTGGCTGAGGGATTTTTGGTTTTCCTTCTCCAATGAATTGCAAGCCTAGCGGTTTATCCAAACCATACTTTTTTATTCTGTTTACAAACTCACTTGGGTTATCTTTATAATTGTTGTAAACTGCTTGCACCAAGACTGTATTAGAAGACAGTTCAAATCCTCTTGCTAAAGAAATTTTACCATATCCTCCTTTGTTAGAATCACGAACAGATTTCCCATAATATTTTACAACTCCACCTTGTGTGTCATAGACTTTACTGGTATCTATCTTTTTATCCTCTAATAAGGCAATCAAATCGATTAACTTAAATGTGGAACCTGGTTCAGTTGACTCGGCAACCGCATAATTTTGTGTTTCATAATAAGTTCCGTCTTCGTCTCTTCCTAAATTGGAGATGGCTTTCACTTCACCTGTTTTGGTTTCCATTACTACAACACATCCGTGATCTGCTTGGTAATATTCTAATTGTTTTAACAGAGCATGATGGGCAATATCTTGAATGTACACATCAATAGTCGAAATAATATCATAACCATCTTGTGGCTCTAATTCGTTCACATCACTGATGGGTTTCCATTGATTTTTGGCAATTTTTTGCATCATTCGATGGCCGTTGCTTCCATCTAAGTATTTTTTAAAAGCATATTCAATCCCTTTCCCGTTTGTTGTTCCGTCTGCATTTAATCTTTCGTATCCGATAGTTCTTTCAGCAATTTTTCCAATGGGATGTTCTCTAACTGTTTTTTGTTCTGTGATTATTCCTCCTTTAAAAGCTCCTTTATTGAAAAGTGGAAACCCTCTGATTTTCATGTATTCAGTATAGCTTAATTTTCTAGCTATTAACAAGTACCTGTTTTTGGAAGCTCTTGCTCTTCTTAATTCTGATAAAATTTCTCCAGCTGGCTTTTGCAAAAGAATTGATAAGGAATCAGCCAACAAACTCACATTCTCTTCAAAGTCTTCTTTTTTTGGTGCTACTGCATCAAAGCGAACAGTATATTCTGGAATTGAAGTGGCTAATAAACTTCCGTCTGAAGAATAAATATTTCCTTTATTGGAAGGAATTTGAAAATTTTTAACCGTTAATTCTTTAGCTAATTGACGATAGTAAGGTCCGTCAACCCACTGAATATTGGTTAACTTGATAACAACAAGAACAGCAATCACAAACATAAAGCCTGCAACCAAATACATTCGTAGTGAATTATTTTTCTCTTCTATTGCCATATTTTTTTAACTAAACTTTCTTCTTCTGTTTTTAAAACTTTGATTTTTTGTGGAGGTACTTCTGAGGGTTTGATACCTCTGGCTTCCATTTTTGTCGTGATAGTAGATTCCATTTTCAGTTTCATTAAATCAGAACGAGTATCTACAAATTTTGAACGCAACTCTTTAACTTCACTTGTTAGCTCAGTAATTCTATAATTCTTTGCATCATATCTGTGATTATTCGCAATCATAATCATGGCTAAAACAATTAAGAAAACAATGAATTTCCAGTTCTTTAGTGAATCATCGCTCACTAAAAATTTTGCTTTTAACAAACTGTAAATATTTGCTTTCATGATAAATTATTTTTTTTCTGCTACTCTCAATTTAGCACTTCTGGCTCTGTTATTTATTGCTATTTCCTCATTAGATGGAACAATCAGCTTTTCAATTGTTTTGAATGGCACTTCAAAATTTCCAAAAAAATCTCTTTCTGGCTCACCTTCAAACATGCCGTTTTTTACAAATCTTTTAACCAATCTATCTTCTAAAGAATGGTATGAAATCACACTCAATCGTCCTTCAGGCTTTAGAATTTCCAATGATTGTGTCAAAAATTCCTTCAAAGCTTCCATTTCCTGATTTACCTCAATTCGGATCGCTTGATAAATTTGAGCCAAAATCTTATTGCTTTTATGTCCTGGTAAAAACCGATTCAACACTTGTTTTAATTGCTCAGAATTTTTAATTGGATTTTCTTTTCTGGCGTTCACTATTACATTGGCCATAGCTCCACCATTTTTTAATTCTCCAAATTCCAACAACACTTTTTTTAAAGCCACCTCATCATATTCATTAACTACATGATATGCAGTTAACTCGCCTCTTTTACTCATTCTCATATCCAACTCTGCTTCAAAACGAGTTGAAAATCCTCTTTCAGCCACATCAAATTGGTGTGAAGAAACTCCTAAATCAGCCAAAATCCCATCTACTTGTTTAATACCATGAAAGCGTAAGAACCTTTTTATATACCTGAAATTTTCATGTATCAGAGTAAACCTTTCATCTTCTATTGCATTATTTAAGGCATCTTCATCTTGATCGAAAGCAAACAATTTTCCTTTTTCACCTAATCGTGACATGATTTCCCTAGAATGACCACCTCCTCCAAAAGTCACATCAACATACACACCATCTGGACGAATATTTAATCCATCAACCGTTTCTTTTAGCAATACTGGATTATGATATTCCATCGTCGTCGTCATTTTGTCCACCCATTACTTCTTCTGCCAAATCAGCAAAATCATCGGTAGCATTTTCAATTGCGTTTTCATATAAAGTTTTATCCCAAATCTCAATGATATTGATAGCAGAAGACAAGACTAAATCTTTATCAATTTTTCCAAAAACAATTAAATCTTTTGGAATTAACAATCTTCCTGTCGCATCAATTTCCACCACTTTTACACCAGCTGTAAATCGTCTAATGAAATCGTTATTCTTTTTCACAAAACGGTTTAACTTATTGATTTTAGCCATCATTTTATTCCATTCTGCCATTGGAAACAATTCTAAACAAGGCTGAAAAACAGAACGCTTCAAAACAAAACCATCCTCTAAAGAAGCAAACTGTTTCTTTAGTGGTGCTGGTATCATTAGCCTTCCTTTGGCATCAACCTTACATTCGTATGTTCCAATTAGTGTACTCACGATGGGATTTTGACTTTATACTGACAAAAATATAAATTTTTTACCACTATTTACCACAATCTACCACTTTGTTGATAAGTTTATCCACTAATTGACCTAAAAATGGGATGAAATGAAAAATTTTGATTTTTTAAAACGTATTGAGTTGTATAAATTCATAGGTTTTGAGTTGGTGTTTAAAAAAATCAAATGAGCTGTTTTTTAGTTATTAATCTAGTTTATACACTGTTAATAAACTAACGATTTAAAAAAACATTAAAAATTTTGTAAGAAAATAACAAGAATTTGAATTTGTTAAAATTTTAGTTTTAGCTATATTTAAAAGTCTTATATTTGTACTTGTTTCTATAAAGAACTATTTTTTTATGTTAAGAAAAGAGAAAAAATATACATACTATGAAGTTGGTGAAGGAACACCAATTATTATACTTCATGGACTGATGGGTGGATTGAGTAATTTTGATGGGGTTACTAATTTTCTACCTTCAAAAGGATATAAAGTTATTATTCCATTGTTACCCATTTACACGCAGAGCATCTTAAAAACCAATGTTAAAGCATTTTCTAAATTTGTACATGATTTCATCGTTCACAAAAAATTAGAAAAAGTTATCTTGTTAGGGAATTCTTTAGGAGGTCATATTGCTTTGTATCATACTAAAATGTATCCAGAACTAATGAAAGGACTTGTGATTACTGGAAGTTCAGGCTTGTATGAAAGTGGTATGGGTGAAAGTTATCCTAAAAGAGGCGATTATGAATACATCAAGAAAAAAAGTGAGGATGTATTTTATGATCCAAAAGTAGCTACCAAAGAAATAGTTGATGAAGTTTTTGCTACTGTTAATGACAGGATAAAACTTATTAAAACATTAACGATTGCAAAGAGTGCTATTCGACATAACATGGCAGCTGATTTACCTAAAATGACTACACCAACCTGTATAATTTGGGGCAGAAATGACAAAGTTACACCACCAAATGTAGCGGAAGAATTTGACCAGTTATTACCAAACTCTGAGTTATACTGGATTGACAAATGTGGCCATGCTGCCATGATGGAAAGACCTGAAGAGTTCAATGAAATTTTACTAAACTGGTTACAAAAACACAACCTATAACATTATTCCCCTTTTAATTGGGGAATTTTATTTTACCTCTAATGAAAATCAATACAGCCGAATTTATAGTTAGTAATTCTGAAGTTAGTAAATGTCCCAACGAACCTTTACCTGAGTACGCTTTCATAGGGCGTTCAAATGTTGGTAAATCTTCATTGATTAACATGTTAACTGATCGAAAAAAATTAGCAAAAACTTCGGCTAGACCAGGAAAAACGCAACTAATTAATCACTTTAAAATCAACAGCAATTGGTATTTGGTAGATTTACCAGGTTATGGATATGCTAAAGTTTCTAAAAAAACAAAAGCTGTTTTCCAACAATTTATTACGGATTATTTTGAAAAAAGAGAACAATTGGTTTGTGCTTTTGTTTTAATTGACATCCGATTAGAAGCTCAAAAAATAGATTTAGAATTCATCACTTATTTAGGAGAAACAGAAGTTCCTTTTTGCTTAATTTTTACAAAAGCTGATAAAATTGGAAAATCTAAAATCGCATCCAATATTGCTGCTTACAAAAAACAATTATTAGCTAACAATTGGGCAGAAATTCCTCAATATTTTGTTACTTCCTCCTCTGAAGGAACTGGTAGAGATGAAATACTTGATTTTATAGATGGTGTTAATCATGATGTTTTTAAAAACATGAACGAATTTTGATAAAAACCCAAATAACTAGCTAAAATCTATTTGATTAAATCTAGTTTCTCTGCAAAATAATCACAAAAATCTTTCATGGTAGCTGTCATTTTTTCGTCATCTGTTGCACGATAGTATGTTTCTGACATAGCCACTAAAGTTTGATGAAAAAACAGTTTCATTTCGTCCACTGGCATATCTTTAGTCCACAAATCAATACGCAAGGTTTCTTGTGCTTTACTATCCCATATAGACAATAAAATTGCTTTTGTTTCTTCTAATTCAACTCCACCGTCTTGGGCTGTCCAAGTCAGCTTTTCTGGTACTTTATTTTCATCTAATTCAACTAGGAATTTTATTTCTGACTGTTTCTTTGACATTATTTCTTTGGTTTGTATTTAGATTCTTCAAATAATTCTTTGGCATCTAAAGCCAAAATATCTTGCACTTTAACTTTTGGATGATTTTCCACGTAACTTCTAACGATTTGCCATCCTAACCAAGCACCAACTCTCCCTGGTGATTCGTTATCTATTTCTAAATAGAATTTTGAGAAAGGAGCTTCATTCATAAAGCGTTGCTCGTTTTTTGGGTTGGTATCATATAGCAACTTATTTTCAATGAAATAACTCCACATTTGTGCTTCATTCTCTTGACACCATTTGTATTTTTCTTCTGTGTAAGCAATTTTTACATTATCTTCAACGTCTGGTATTAACAAATCTTTTAAATATAATTCTTTTCCCTTGTATATCATTAGAGACAATAGTGTTCTGTCTTTTGGTGGTGCTATTTTTCCATAAGAAAAACTACTAACAATGTCTGGTAAAATTTGAGATTCTTCAAACTCAATTCTCATATATTCTGGAAATGTTTCATAGAACCTGTGATCTTTTCCCAAATAACAATCTAAAGAAATAAACAGATAATCATCTACAAAAATAGATTTTGCATCTACATCTACTTCGGTAATGACTGTTATAACTCTTGGCGTTTTCTTTTCTGGATAATAATATTTTACATGTTTCAACAAATCTTCTATATCATTTTCTAACTTTCCTAATGAAGCATATTTCTTCTGAACTTCATCAAACAATTCTCTTGAAATAGGATCTTTTAATTTATTAGTCCAAACCGTATCAGCATACATTTCTGGAAATAAAAAAGGATACTCACTTTTTAATTTTGGCAAATGCTCTGGCTCTGAAGTATAGAATTTTTGATCAAACCTTTCAACAGCAAAGGAAACCGGAATTGAAGACACATCAATCTCTTTTTTTGATTCTTTTTTACAAGAGAAAGAAAATATGGCTACAATTAATAAAAAGAAACATTTCTTCATGGAAAAAAATTTATATTTTTATAGAAAATAAATAAAGGTGCAAATATACATTTAATACAAACAAATTATTCCTAAAATTATGACAAATTCTAGCTCATTTGAAGCAAACAAAATTAACAATTATATTACTAAATGGTTACTTGACTATGCTAATAACGCAAAAGTTAAAGGTTTTGTTGTGGGAATATCTGGCGGAATTGACAGTGCACTAACTTCGACATTATGTGCTCAAACAGGATTAAACACCTTATGTGTAGAAATGCCAATACATCAAGCTGAAAGTCACGTAAACAGAGCTAACGAACATATTGAACAATTGAAGAAACGCTTTCCTAACGTTACCAATGTGCGTATTGACTTGACTCCTACATTTGACACATTTAAGAATGAAGTACCTCATTCAAATAATGAAGCTGCTTATAATTTATCTTTAGCCAATACCAGAGCCCGATTAAGAATGACAACTTTATATTATCTAGCTGGAATACATGGTTTACTAGTTGCTGGAACAGGAAATAAGGTTGAAGATTTTGGCGTTGGCTTTTTTACAAAATACGGTGATGGTGGTGTTGATTTGAGTCCGATTGCAGATTTACTAAAAAGTGAAGTTAGACTGCTTGCTCAGCATGTGGAAGTACCACATTCCATTTTGAATGCCAAACCTACAGATGGCTTATTTGGTGATGACAGAAGCGATGAAGATCAAATTGGAGCTAATTACGATGAGTTGGAATGGGCCATGGCAGAATTTGAAAAAGGAAAGACTGAAAATGACTTTAGTGGAAGAGAGCAAATTGTTTTCAGCATTTACAAAAGAATGAATTTTCTTAACAAGCATAAAATGATTTCTATTCCTGTCTGTAAAATCCCACAAGAGTTAAAATAACAGTACAATATGGATTACCGTATTACATTTTTTTTTACATTTGAATTAACATATATTAAATAAAATGATTAAAATTTGCGTCGCTGATAATAATCCTGTAATTTATCAAGGCATTAAATCATACTTAAAAGATTCTGTAGATTTTGATGTTATGGGACACGTGTCTTCTCTTGAAGACCTTCATGAACTTCTTGACAATAAAGTTGTTCATTTAGTTATTTTAGATATTGAATTAACTGGCTTATCTAGTATAAGGGATGTTAAAATTTTAGTCAAGGATTACTCAACAACAAAGTTTTTTATTTTTTCTAATGTTTCTGAAACGCTGTATGCCAACAATGCATTAAAAGTTGGTGTTAGAGGTTATTTAGAGAAAAAAGTGAGCATGAAAGATTTTGCTACAGCTATTAAATCTGTTTCAATGGGTAATGTATATGTTAGTGAAGCTGTTAAAAAACTCACCCAAAACGATACTAAAAACAGCGAAAGATTACACAAAAGATTATCATCTAGAGAAATTGAAGTTTTGAAATATTTAGCAGATGGGAAAAAGAACAAAGAAATTGCTCTAACCTTAGGCTTGGATGAAAAAACCATAAGCACTTACAAACTAAGGCTTTTACACAAACTTCAGGTAACGAACTTGATAGATTTGATAAACAAAGCAAAAACTTTTCAGTTGGTTTAGTGGTGTCTACTCATCACTCTTCCTAACTTTTTTGAAAAAACGTTTGTTAAGCCCAAATAGTCCACAACCATAGATAGGATTTCGGAATTATCTTCTTGATTTTTTTCGACTAACTCCGATTTTAAATCGTCAATAATTTTATTGACTAAATACCATCTTAGGGTCAGAATTGTTTCTGTAACAAATTGCCCTATGGATTGTTCTTTTTGTTTAACTACAATTTGCTTAGTTTCCCAATTATGAAGCACATTGCGTTCTTCATTCATCAGAATTGAAGTTACTTCGTAAGCAATTTGTTCTGGTACTTGTTGCAAATAATTTTCAATTTCAAAATGAGTATTTTGATTGTAAAAATTTATGATATCGTCATAAATAGCTTTGAAAGTTGGATTTGCCAATTCAATTTCATCTTCTTGTAAGCTCAAATAAATTCGTTGGTAAACTTTATACCTGTTAATTTCTTTGTGCTCTACTAACTCTCCTTCTTCGTCTGCTTTTAGAGATATATCTTCAAAATCCTCTTCAATGTTGCCGTATAACAATAATATCTGGATAATTTGATGCTCTAATTCATATTGTATATCAACTTTAGCGGTTGGTGCAATTGACTCATTCTTAACAACATCAAATGCTTTTTGTTCAGACTTTAATTGTTTATTGGCTTCTGATATATCTTTCTTGACTAATTGGGCTAAAGTATTGAATAAGACATCTTCAGAAATTTCCATTATTCGGGCACATTCTTGAATATAGATTTCGCGCTTGATTCTATCTGGAATTTTGGAAATACTCACCACCATATCTCGAATCAAATCGGCTTTTTTAATGGGATCATTTTTGGCATCTAACATCAAAAGAGAAGCTTTAAACTGAATAAAATCCTTAGCATTTTCTTCTAAATAAAGCACTAAATCTTCATAGGAAGTTTTTTTAGCGAAACTATCCGGGTCATCGCCATCTGGAAAAGTACATACTTTTACATTCATTCCTGCTTCTAGGATTAAATCAATTCCTCTAACTGAAGCTCTCAAACCGGCTGCATCACCATCAAAAAGCACTGTAATATTTGGGGTTAAACGACTAACTAGCCTAATTTGATCTGGCGTTAAGGCTGTTCCTGATGAAGCTACCACATTTTCAATTCCAGCTTGATTGAATTGAATCACATCAGTATAACCTTCTACTAAATAACAATTATTTTGTTTAGCTATGGCTTGCTTGGCATGAAAAATTCCATAAAGCACTTTACTTTTATGGTAGATTTCGCTTTCTGGCGAGTTTAAATATTTAGCTGCTTTTTTATCATTGGTTAAAATTCGTCCACCAAAACCCAAAACTCTACCGCTCATACTTTGGATAGGAAACATCACTCGCCCTTTAAAACGATCAAATTGCTTGTCTTCTTTAACAATGGAAAGTCCCGTTTTTTCTAGAAATTCTAATTTATATCCTTTTCCTAGAGCTTCTTTGGTAAAGGCATCCCAACTTTCTGGTGAATATCCTAAATTGAATTTTTTAATAGTCTCTAGGGTAAATCCTCTTTCTTTGAAATAAGATAATCCAATAGCTTTTCCTTCATCGTTATTGAGTAAAATATCTTGGAAATATTTACTGGCAAATTCAGAAACTAAGTACATACTTTCTTTTTCATTGGCTGTTGCCAAATCTTCATCGGTTTGAACGGTTTCTTCTAATTCGATGTTGTATTTTTTAGCTAGATATCGAATAGCTTCGGGATAAGTAAAATGCTCATGCTCCATTAAAAACGAAACTACATTTCCTCCTTTTCCACTGGAGAAATCTTTCCAAATTTGTTTAACTGGCGAAACCATGAACGAAGGAGATTTTTCATCCACAAAAGGACTTAAACCCTTTAAATTACTTCCAGCACGTTTTAGATTTACGAAATCACCAATCACCTCCTCTACTCGAGCAGTTTCAAAAACGGTTTCTATGGAAGCTTGTGATATCAAATAATGGGTTTGAAAGTATCAAAGATACAAAGTTGACAAGGTATAAAACAAAAAAAACCTGCAAGATTATAGAAACCTTACAGGAAAGTAGTACTAACTCAACTTATGTACTTAATTAAAATCAAATCGGACACCGACTGACACATTATTTTGGTCTATTGAATTATTTTTAAACAGTGGATTCAAATCATATTTAATATATAAACTTGTTTCTCTGTATCCAAGGTATGCACTTAATCCGTAGGAAAAATCAGAAGCGTTGAAATCTCCTTTTTGTTTATCCTTAACTCTATCTCCATCTATTTCATACTTTAATATTTGTTTAGATTTTACTCTAACTCCTGCATAACCTCCAATTCCTAGACGAAGAGAGTTGTGGGTTCTGAAGTATGTTTTATCTCCTTCTTTAGATACTTTTTTTGGCGTAAAATCAAACTCTAAATGAGCTGGGAAAACCAAATAGACATTTCTTAATCTAGATTCTTTTAAATGTTCTGGAAAAACTTCTAAACTGGTTTGGTCACCATTTTTTTGAAAAAATCGATTTTCTGTTGGTCTAAGGTTGTTATACATTACAGAAAATCCATATTTAGCATGTAATAGGTTGTGGTTTTTTAAGATTCTTGTGTTGTAGGTAATTCCCCATTCATAAAAATGTGATTCCCAAACTCCAAAATCAGAATTCTCTAAATTTTGGTTTTCTGTTATTAAGTTATTTAATCCTAGAGCGAAAACAAATTGTGAAGTAGTTCTTCGTTCTTTATATTCTCTTGGTTTTCTATCAAGCGTATCGTTTTCAATCTTGATAACAAATCTTTTACCAATTCTCAAACTTGTGGTATCTGTTGCGTATTTAACTTTTCCATCCACTTTGTCTTGTATCAATTGATTGAGTTTCTCTTCTTCAATAGCCACTTTTGCCTCGATATTATTGGCTCTTTCTTGAGCTATTTTCAGCTTAAGTTGATCAGCAGCTTCTTTGGTCATTTTTCCTTCAACCACTTGTTTGTCTATGGCGTCAATTTCTAATTTTAATGCCTTTTTTTCTTCTGTTGTAATGGTTTCAATTTGTGCACTAATTTCTTTGGCACGTTGTTCAAATGTTTTTTCTTGAGCAATTGCTTTTGCAGCAAATGACAAAATTAAGATTACGGTGTAAAAAATAATTTTTTGCATAATTTTCGTTTTTTGATTGATGATTTATTTATTCTTGATAATTTCTGTTGGCTAAAACTGTTTTTACTGAATTGAAATTTTTATTTAATTTATCTAAAGCTGATTCTCTGTAGGAATGGTTCAATTCTATTTCTGCATTTGACAATAAACTGTTTGGATTTACAGAGATTCCTTTTCTAGTTCTTGTATTGTTTTTTTCTGAATTTTTAGGCTCATATTTTATATTGCTTACATCAGCTAATAGCTTTTCTGCTGAAATATATTTATTAGCTGTTGGTTGCTGATTTTGTATTGCAGGTTTTAAATTGTTCACTAAATTTGTTTCATTCTTAATTTTCTCTAGTGATTGATTAGCGTTTGAAACTCCTTGATTAACGATTGTTGATTGTTGATTATTAACTGTTGAAGATTTTAAACGACTTGACATTTTACTAGTTTCCTCAATTTCATCATTAGTAACTAAGACTTCTTCTGTTATGAGTTCTGATTCTTTCGGATTAGTGTTTTCTTCTTTTTTCTCAACATCTACAATTATTGATTCTTCATGAGTTGGTTTAACCGTTGAATTTAGATTGTAGAAATAATATCCTATTGAAGCCAATATGATGAATGATGCTGCCATATTCAACCAAAAGAATTTCCTTTCTTTTTTGGGTTTTTCTTCCACACTCAACATTGCATCTAATCTGTCCCATGAATTAGTATTAGGTTTAATCTCTCGATTGCTTAGCTTTTGTTGAACTTGTTTTTCAAAATTATTTGGTACCATTATTTCTCTCTTTTAGTTTGTTAATTTGCTCTTGCAATAATTTTCGTGCATGAGCTAATTGCGATTTTGATGTTCCTTCATTTATATTTAACATCTTTGCTATTTCATTGTGTTTATATCCTTCAATTACATATAGATTGAAAACCATTTTACAACCTTCTGGCAAATTGTCAATCAATAGTTGAATATCGTCTGTTGAAAAATCTTGTTCTTCAGAAAAATCATTAGGCAAAATTGTTTCCTCTATATTCTCATGACTGAAATTATTTTTCTTGACTCGAATATAATCGATACATTCATTGACCATAATTCTTCTAATCCATCCTTCAAAACTCCCTTTGTGTTCATATTTGTTAATATGGGTAAAGACTTTCATAAAAGCGGTTATCATAACATCTTCTGCATGATGAATATCCTTAATATATTGCCTACAGACACTTAACATCTTGGGAGAAAAATTTACATACAACTGATGTTGTGCTTGTCGGTTATTTTCGACAGCTAATTGAATAAGGTCTTTTTCTTGCTGATGTAATTGTATTACTTTCATTTTGAATTTAGAAATAAGAATTCTGAATTTAAAATCGGTCTTCTATTAGCATAGACGAGAATAATTTTGAAAGGGTTGTAACGAAGTGAAAAATTCCAAAAAAATAAATTCCAAATTCCAATATAGTGAGGTAAATATTGCATTTTTGGGATTTTAAAAATTGAAATTTATAGCATTTATTTTTTTCTTTCAATAACGTAATTAACCATTAAAACTAATGAGGCTTTATAATCTGATTCTGGAAAATCTTGAAGAAGTTGAAGGGCTTCTTGTTGAAATTGCACCATTTTTTGTTCAGCGTAAGCTAATCCATTTTTATCTTTTACGAATTGGATTACTTCTCTAACTCTTTTTTTGTCTTTGTTGTGATTTTTTACCGAATTGATTACCCAATTTTTCTCTTTTGAGGAGCAATTATTCAAAGCATAAATCAAAGGCAAAGTCATTTTTTGTTCTTTGATATCAATACCTGTTGGTTTTCCGATGGCGTCATCAGTATAATCAAACAAATCATCTTTGATTTGAAAAGCCATTCCGATTAGTTCTCCAAATTTTCGCATTTTCTCTACAACCTCTGCATTTTCTGGTGCAACAGAACAGGCTCCAAGCGAACAACAAGCAGCAATAAGTGTCGCTGTCTTTTGTCGGATAATTTCGTAATAAACATCTTCAGTGATGTCTAACCTTCGGGCTTTTTCAATTTGTAATAATTCGCCTTCACTCATTTCACGAACGGCAACCGAGATAATTTTTAACAGATCAAAATCGTTATTATCAATGGAAAGCAATAAACCCTTAGAAAGTAAATAATCGCCTACTAAAACGGCTATTTTATTTTTCCAAAGTGCATTTATGGAGAAAAAACCTCTTCTTTTGTTACTATCATCCACAACATCATCGTGAACTAAAGTTGCCGTGTGAATTAACTCTATAACTGAAGCTCCTCGATAAGTTCTTTCATTTACAGTTCCATCAGCAATCATTTTGGCGGTTAGAAAAACAAACATAGGTCGCATTTGTTTTCCTTTGCGATTTACGATATAATAGGTGATTCGATTCAACAAAGCTACTTTTGAGGACATGGATTGATGAAACTTCTTTTCAAAAAGTTCCATCTCCTTGGCAATGGGTAGTTTTATTTGTTCAACTATTTTCATATCAGGAACAAAAATAGTCTATTTGTTTGAAGCGGAAAAAGAATTTGAAAAAGTTTAAGTTATTTAATACTTGTATAAATCAAAAAATGATCGATAGAAATATAGCGGAAGCTGGAATGTTCCTAAAAAAAGATGCTGAAACAAGCTCAGCTAGACAAAAAGGAGAATTTAAGATTTATTAGCTAATTGTCCACAGGCTGCATCGATGTCTTTTCCTCGACTTCTTCGTACTTTTACAATGATATTATTTTTTTCTAGAGCTGTGATGTAATCATTGGTAGCTTGTTCTGAGGCTTGTTGGAATTCACCATCATCAATTGGATTATATTCAATCAGGTTAACTTTACAAGGCACATATTTACAAAATTTTACCAAGGCATCAATTGAGGCTTTATCATCATTGATTCCTTTCCAGACTACATATTCGTAAGTTACTGCACTTTTTGTTTTTTTGTACCAATATTCTAGAGCTTCACGCAATTCTGGCAAGGGAAAACTTTTGGTAAAAGGCATAATTTTATTACGAGTCTCTTCTATAGCTGAATGGAGCGAAACGGCTAATTTGAATTTTACTTCATCATCTGCCATTTTTTTAATCATTTTAGAGACTCCAGAAGTAGAAACTGTGATTCGCTTGGGTGACATTCCTAAACCTTCTTTTGAGGTGATCATTTCTATGGACTTCATTACGTTTGGGTAATTCATCAAAGGCTCACCCATTCCCATGAAAACGATATTTGATAAAGGTCGGTCAAAATACAAACGACTTTCGTTGTCTATTGCAGCTACTTGGTCATAGATTTCTCCTGGTTCCAAATTTCTCATTCGTTTTAAACGAGCTGTGGCACAAAAATTACAATCCAAACTACAACCCACTTGGCTTGAGACACAAGCTGTTGTTCTGGTTTTTGTGGGAATAAGTACACTCTCTACAATTAAATCATCGTGCAGACGAACGGCATTTTTCACAGTTCCATCTTCACTGCGTTGCATGGTATCCACTTTGATATGATTGATTACAAAGTTGGCTTCTAACATGGCACGAGTTTCTTTGGAAACATTGGTCATGTCTTCAAAAGAATGTGCTCGTTTTTGCCATAACCATTCATAGACTTGATTGCCACGAAAAGCTTTATCTCCGTTTTTTTCAAAAAATTCGCGAAGCTGTTCTTTAGTTAAAGCTCTGATGTCTTTTTTTGTCGTTTGCATGGTGCAAAAATAAAGAAAATAGAGAATAGAAAACAGAGAATGAAAGAAAGAAGAGTTGGAATTTGTATTTTTGTGGTTCAAAATTCAGTTTTATGCACTTTATTTCCGAAGAATTAGAAGATTATGTTGCTCATCACAGTCAAATTGAACCTCAACTTTTAAAAGAGTTGGATATTGAAACGCATCAAAAAATTATGCAACCGAGAATGTTGAGTGGTCATTTTCAAGGTAGAGTTTTGAGCATGTTATCTAAAATCATCAATCCTAAGTGCATTTTAGAGATTGGCACATACACTGGCTATGCGGCTTTATGTTTGGCTGAAGGTTTACAAAAAGATGGCACTTTAGATACAATTGATATAAATGAAGAATTGGTTGAAATTCAGGAAAAATATTTTGGATTATCTGAACACAAAAACCAGATTATTTCTCATTTAGGTGATGCTATGGAAATCATTCCAAAGTTGGATAAAAAATTTGATTTGGTTTTTATTGATGCTGATAAGGAAAATTACATCAATTACTACAATATGATTGTTCCCATGATGCGTAAAGGTGGCATTATCTTGTCTGATAATGTTTTGTGGAGTGGAAAAGTTTTAGAAGAATTGCATCCTAAGGACACAAGCACAAAAGTTTTATTGGAATATAATAAACTAATTAATGAAGACTCAAGAGTAGAAACGGTTTTATTGCCTATACGTGATGGATTGACCGTCACAAGAGTTTTGTAGATGTTTATGAGAAATAAAGAGTCTTTAATTTATTTTTTGTATTTGTTCATGAATAAACTATACAGTTTATAAAAAATAATTCCATTCATAATACCAAAAACATATCCTGAAATTATATCTAATGGAAAGTGTAATCCTAGATAAATTCTACTGTAAGCGAAAATTAATGGAAACAAAAATAACAAATAGGTGTGTTTATAATAGTTTCTAATAATTAAAAATATAAACATTGTTGATGCCATGGAACTTGAGGCATGACCTGAGAAAAAACTAAAGGAATTTCTATGAATTACTATCCTAATATAGTCTTTTATTTCAGGATCATTACATGGTCTTAATCGCTGGATTCCGTTTTTAAATAAATTTGTTACTTGGTCTGTAAAAGTGATTAAAAGTGCTAAAAAAACTATAATTATTCCAAAATTCTTCCAGCCTACTTTCTTTTGAATCAGATAAAAAATTCCAATGAATAAAGGTGTCCAGTAAACTTGCTTGGTGATGATACTCCAAAAATCATCAAAAGGTTGGCTTCCTAATCCGTTTAAAAAAACAAATAACTCTTTATCTAATCTTAATATCTCTTCCAAAATTACAATTGTCTTTTTATAGGTCCTGATAAACTTTCTATATCTTCTTTCACTTTTTGGATTGGATTTACCAAATCAGAAGTCACATTTTCCATTGGGTTTACAGCATTGGTAATTCCTTCTTTTGCTTTTTTAATTTCCTCTGAAATCCCACCAGTCAATGAATCCATATCAACGCCATTTTCTGTAGCACTTTTTTGAATTTCATGCTTAATCTCGTTAGATGCATTTTTCAATTGTGCCATGGTTTTTCCTAGAAATCGCGCGACATCTGGAATTCCCTTGGATCCAAAAATCATGATAGAAACTATTATTATAAAGAAAAGTTCTCCTCCTCCTATTCCAAACATAACTGTGTTGTTAATTTTTTTTAGGTTACAAAGTTACAAAGAAAAAAATAACCTTTGCCAAAGTTTATAATTTTGACAAAGGTTTAACTTATAATATTATAATTGCTACTTTTTCTCTAATTCATCGAATTTAGATTTCATAGCTTCTTTAGGCCAAACATTGTTTTCCACATCAATATCTGCTGTTTCAAGTTTTGGATCTACTTGTATTTTTACAATTTTCTTATCTGTTGCAAAAACACGTTTTGCGGTATCGTTGTTCATTCTCCAGATTTGAGCAGGAAATTTCTGTATTTCGGAAGTACCATCTTCGAATTGTAATTCAGCAATAATTGGCATAATCATTCCTCCTAGTTTTTCAAACTCTACTTCATAGAAATATTTAGGCGATTTCAATTCTTTTTTTTGTTCAGCTGTGTAGTTTTCATTTACATAGTCTTCTAGAATTTTAACCTCTTTAATTTCAAAAGCTTTCTTGTTTTTAGATTTAAATTCTTTGTGGTTAGAATCGATTAAATAAATAAATGGTCCTTCATTATAGGTAAAACGTCCCGTTCTCATTTTATAATCTTTTAATTCAGATGTAGGTTCTGTGGTGACATAAAATTCTTTAACTTCTTTTATTCCTAAATCCACATAATCTGTTGAATAGAACCAACCTCTCCAAAACCAATCTAAATCTACAGCTGAAGCGTCTTCCATAGTTCTGAAGAAATCTTCTGGAGTTGGGTGTTTGAATTTCCAACGTTGTGCATATGTTTTAAAGGCATGATCAAATAATTCTCTTCCCATAATGGTTTCACGGAGAATATTTAAACCTGTTGCTGGTTTCCCGTAAGCATTGGCTCCAAATTGATAAATATTTTCAGAATTAGACATAATTGGCTCAATAAACTTTTGATTTCCTTTCATGTATGGTACAATCTTAGCCGCTGGCCCTCTATCTGTTGGAAAATTAGCGTCAAATTCTAATTCGGTTAAATATTCTAAAAATGTATTTAAACCTTCATCCATCCAGGTCCATTGTCTTTCGTCAGAATTAACAATCATTGGAAAATAATTGTGTCCAACTTCATGAATAATAACACCTAACATTCCATATTTAACTCTGTCTGTGTATTTTCCATCTTTATCAGGACGACCAAAATTCCAACAAATCATTGGATATTCCATTCCTTGATCTTCTGCTGAAACGGAAACAGCTTTTGGATAAGGATAATCAAATGTATGTTTTGAGTACGTTTTTAAGGTTTGTGCTACCGCTCTTGTTGAATATTCTCCCCAAAGTGGGTTAGCTTCTTTTGGATAAATTGAAATTGCCATAGGTTTAACGGTTTCCAATTGAACAGCCATAGCATCTAACATGAACTTACGAGAAGTAGAAAATCCAAAATCACGAACATTTTTAGCGATAAAATGCCATGTCTTCTTTTTGTCTGAAAACCCTTTTTCTGCTTTTTCTGCTTCTTCTTGAGTGACAATTACCACTGGCTTATCAAACGTATTTTGAGCTTTTTCCCATCTTTTTACTTGTTCTGCTGTGAAAACTTCTTTTCTGTTTTGCAATTCTCCAGTAGCTTCCATGATATGGTCAGCAGGAACAGTAATACTCACATCATAATCTCCAAAAACAAGTGCAAACTCGCCTCTTCCCCAAAATTGCATATTTTGCCAACCTTCTACGTCATTATAAACTGCCATTCTTGGAAAGAATTGAGCCATTACATACAAACGGTTTCCATCTTCAAACTGTTCATAACCAGAACGTCCACCATCAACTCTATAATTATTAATGTTATACCACCATTTGATTGAAAACGTGACTTTCTCTTTATTTTTCAATGGTTTATCTAAATCAATACGCATCATGGTGTAATTGATGGTATATTTCATTGGCTTACCATTTGCATCTTTAACATAATCCAAATTAAAACCACCATCAAAACCTTTTTCCATAAATTGTTTTGCAAATCTATCTTCTGTTAGTGCTGGAGTTATATTTTGATTTCCTACTAATGGTGTTTGAGAAGTTCTAGCCCTCATGTTTTGATCCAATTGAACCCATAAATATTCTAGTGATTCAGGTGAATTATTAGTATAAGTTATTGTTTCTGTTCCATACAACTTAGCATTTTTATCGTCTAACTCTACCTTTATCTTATAATCTGCTTGTTGCTGATAATAAGCTGGTCCTGGAGCACCAGAGGCTGTTCTAAACATATTAGGCGTTGCTAACAAATCATACATTTGACGAAACTTATTTTCGTTATAATGCCCTTGTTCTCTTTTCTTTTCTTCTTGCTTTTCTTGTGCGTTCAGTTGTCCAAAAACTATAAAGAGGCTACAAAAAAAGATTGATAATTTAGTTTGCATTGGATATTAGGTTTAGTTATAATTCTACTTTATTTTTAGTATTTTTATTAGTAAACAAAAAACTATTTTTGTTACCATTTATATTGGTGTGTAACAAATTTTGTTGTTCTGAAAATTGTTCTGTTAAAATAACATTGTAAATGCTTAACGACTTAATTTTACCGTTATAGTTGATTTTATGGTAACAAATGAGCACATCATCTTCGTATTCTTTGGCTAAAAAAACCATTTCTTGATCTTTATCATTGATTGTCATTTTAAATTTCTCACTAAAGTACGAAGCAATTAGTTGTTCAGACTCTTTGATTTCTTTGTGAGTTGCTAAGTATATCTTTTTTTTGTGTTTGTCTTCAAGAGCTTTTTCAATATCATCAATAAAAACCCTGGAAGTAATTTGAAAGACTTTCTTGTCTAATTTATAATCCACTTGAAACACGCCAACATAAAACTTATGGTCGCTAAACGAAGTTAACACAAAGGACAAAAAAAATACAAAAAACAAAGGTACTATCTTTTTCATCTAGCAAATATAAAATATTATTCTTCTTTTTTTTGTTTTTTGAATGCTTCTGCTTTAGAAATTAAATATTCTATTAATTTCAATTGGTTTTCCTCTTCTAAAAAGGCAACTAATTCTTGACTTGAAGTTTCTGAAAACGCCAAGAACATAGGGATATCTTCATTTTTTATTTTGAGTTGATCCGTAAAAAAATGATTTGAAAATTGTTCTTTCATATGCTCAGCAAAAGGCTTAGCTTGAATTTCTTTCAATCTTTTTTCATTGAACGCTTTCTCTGATGCTGTTATTTTATTCTTATTGCCTCCAACCAATTGTTTGATTCCTTTTCCTATTAAACCAAAAACAGCAATAAAATTAACAGGTGTTGTAGCCTGTGTATTTGGCATTGCAGAATTAACAGGCCTAGTATCTAAAATATCTTTAGGTTTTAATTTTGAATAATCAACCGCACTCAAATCAGGCGTATAGGTTTTAATCTTTCGCGTATCGACTTCAAGAATTCCTGTCAATGTGTAAGGTGAAACCTCAACTTCATTTAGTTCATTGATTCTTACTTTTAAATAAATCTCGAGAACCTCAGCATCTATATCTTTTCTTTGGACTATGTATTTGGAAGAATGATAGGCTAACCCTTGAATAACTAACGTGTCTTTTTCTCTAACCTTTAGGGCAAATTTACCATCCACATCTGTGATTGCTCCAATGTTTGAAGTAGCATTAAAAACCGTTATATTTTCAACTTCAAGAGAATCTGATTTTATTTTTCCAATTACCAACTCTCTTTCTTTTAGCTGTGAAAATGAAATTGCAGAAACGAAGAATGCAAGTATGAGCAATTTAATCTTCATCTTTTTCGGTTTTAGGAGTCTTATGTTCTTCAATTTTTCTATCTTCTTTTTTTAAAGGTATCTCCTTCAAGGTCAAATACTCAACCGCTAATTGGTGCATTAAGAAAGTAGCTTGTGTTATATTTTTTATACGGATTGCATTTGAGTATGTTTCATTTTCTACTACATAAAATAAAAACCCATCTACATAATCCTCAGGAATTAATAGTGTATTTGTGATGTAGTCTTTGTTAAAATATTCTAATGTTTTTTGTTGAAGAATTTCTTTTCTCTCGACAACCAACTCTTTTTTAAGTATTTTAGTTCTACCACTAATCTGATTGATCAAAGCATCCAAACTCATTCCGCCAAGAGGAATTAAGAGCGGGCTATACCATTTAAACACACCAGCCGTAGCTAATTTTCTCTCTGCAGGTGTATATTTTTTTTGACCTTTCGGCACAATTCCTAAGGCTTCAGCATTGATATTTGGATATTCCGTTATGGTAACTTCTTTTAAATACTCCGTAGAGGCTTTGATAGGAATAAGGATTAGCTTTTGCTTACTTTCTTCTTTAGTTATTATGTGTTTTTTCTTTTCTAAAAAAACTGCACTAAACAACAATGTATCTAAAGGTTTTGCTTTGATGGTAAAATAGCCTTCACTATCAGAAACAGCTCCTGCGATAGATGTAATGTTAATTATATGAACTCCTTCCAACTCTTTAAGCTCAGATACAATTCGCCCTTTAATTATTGAATCGTTTTGAGCCACAATTGACAATGGAAATAGTAAAATGAATAAAAGTAATTGTTTAACCATATAATTAAAATAATATCTTTTGTAAATATAAAGGATTGAATTCATAACAAAATGTAAAAGGATTATAAACTTATGTTAAGGCAAAAAGTGTAAATTTGTAAATCAACAAATTCAACATGAAAAAAATAATAATCGCAAGTACTTCAACACTTTATAATGGAAATTATTTAGACTATTTATTCCCCATGCTTAAAAATCATTTTAAGGGTGTTAAAGACCTATTGTTTATTCCTTACGCTCGACCAAGTGGTTTAACACATGATGAATATACAAAAAAAGTTCGTGAGGCATTCCATTTTTTATCAATTAATGTAACTGGCATACATGAATATAATAATCCTATTGAAGCTATTGAAAAAGCAGAAGCCATTTTTACAGGTGGTGGCAATACATTTGTACTAGTAAACGAATTGTACAAAAATAATCTTTGGGATAGTATTGAGAAAGTAGTAAAAAAAGGTATCCCTTATTTAGGAACAAGTGCAGGGAGCAATATCTGTGGATTAACCATAGGCACAACTAATGATATGCCTGTTGTTTATCCTCCAAGTTTTAAGACGTTGGGGTTAGTTTCTTTTAATATTAATCCTCACTATTTAGATCCTGATGACACTTCTATTCACATGGGAGAAACCCGAGAAACTAGAATCAAAGAGTTTCATTTTTACAATCCACAACCTGTTTTGGGGCTAAGAGAAGGAAGTTGGCTAGAAGTATATGGAGACTCCATAAAATTAAAAGGGACTTTAACCGCAAGATTATTTAAAAAAGGAGAGAAGCCAGTCGAAATAAACCCAGAAACTGAACTAAGAGATTTGAAATGACTCGCTTTTGGGAAATAATATTTTAAAGTATAAAAAAAACCTAACTAAAATTAGTTAGGCTTTTTATGATGAGCGGAAGACGAGGCTCGAACTCGCGACAACCAGCTTGGAAGGCTGGAGCTCTACCAACTGAGCTACTTCCGCATTATTGTGGTGCAAATATACAGCAAAAGTTTTTTTAATTGCAAATTTTTATTGAAATTTTTTATTGATTTTTTACCTTAAATTTACATTAATTTATTTTTTTAATCTTAAACAATTCATAGACAAAACTTTATATTTACACCACAAGAAGAGTATTTGCTATAAATAAATGACAACAATCGAAAAAAGAGTACAAAAATTTTAAAATCCGCAAAATATTGTCTCTTTAAAGTTAAAAAACGAATTGCTTTTTGAATGATCTTGACTTAAAACCTTCAAAAAAGCACAACATCTTTCATGAGTGATTAAGAATAAGGAACAAGAATAATTGAGAATTATGAAAGTAAAGAAATACTTCTTTTCTATCTTTTTATCAGTTGCTTTTTTACATGGTTGTAAAGAAAAAATTTCTCCTACCAAAGAATCAAATTTTATTGTTGATCAAGATTCTATAGCTCAAATTATTAAACCTGAATTTTTAGAAAAGGAGAACGATGCTATAAGGGAATTATATGCTTCTTTTGAAAATAAAATTATATGGAATGATGAAAAAAACAGAACAACACTTATTGCCTTTATTAGGAAATGTGATGAAGACGGTCTGTTCCCTGAAGATTATCATTTAAATGAAATTGAACGTTATGAAAAAAACAGATCAAAATTGAATTATAATGATTTTCAAAATTTTGATTTACTCCTTTCCAATGGTTTTAAAAATTTAGCAGATCATCTTCATAAAGGAAAATTAAACCCCAGAGATTTATATGATGATTGGGATTTGCCTTTTAAAAGTCCTGTTAAGGTTAACCGTCTAATTGAAGCGATTCAGAACAACAAAATCAACGATTTACTTATAAACGTTTCCGTAAAAAGCAAACCTTATTTAGACTTGAAAGAAAGTTTAAAAATTCTTTTAAAAAAACCTGATTATAATTTTCCCAAAACCATTGTGGATACAAAAATCACAGCTAATGACTCATCAAAAACCATACAAATTATCAAACAAAAATTAGTTTATTGGGAGGATTTGGATTCAAATGACGGAACCAACATTTACGACAAAGAAACTATAATAGCTGTAAAAAAATTTCAGCAACGAAATGGATTATCTGCTGATGGTGTTATTGGAAGCGGAACTGTTAAAGCATTAAATCATTCAAAAAACAAACGTATTGAACAATTAAAAGTCAATCTTGAGCGTTGGAAATGGTTTCCTGAGGATTTTGGAGAAAATTACATTTTAATAAACATACCTGAATACAAACTCTCATTCGTCTTTGAAAATGACACTTTAGAAACGAAGAGAATTGTAGTAGGCAAACCCTCTAGAAGAACTCCAGTTCTGACTTCAAAAATAAGTAATTTGGTCTTCAACCCAACTTGGACCATCCCTCCTACCATATTAAAAGAAGATTTAGTTCCATCAGCTTCAAAAAATATCGATTATTTTACACGCAACAGAATTACAATTTTAAACAATAAAAAAGACACGATTAAACCCAAAGATTGGAAGCCTGAAAATTATAAACGATATATATACGTTCAAAAACCTGGTTATAATAATTCCTTAGGGTTAGTTAAATTCAATTTCCCTAATAAATATATGGTCTATCTCCACGATACAAACCATAGAGAATATTTTTCAAGAGCTTACAGAGCTTTAAGTTCTGGTTGTGTAAGAATTGAAGAACCCTTATTATTTGCAAAAACAATTTTAATGAAAGACAACGAAGCAATGTGGAAAGAATCTGAAATTGACACTCTAATCAAAAAAGCTACAACCAAATTTATTCCTGTAAAAATAAATATAAAAGTATTTCAACTCTATTACACAGCATGGGTTGAAAGGAATCAGCTTATTTTTTATCCTGACATCTACAAATTAGATGATGAATTGTATGAAAATCTAAGAAACAAGTCCTTTACCAAGACTTGATTTTCTGGAAGGGTGATAAATATATAACACTGATTTAGTCTTAATCTTTGAAATAATTTTAGCAGCTAAATGATTTGGCAAAGCAGGACATCCTTGACTTCTCCCAAGCCTCCCGTTGTTTTTTGCAAATGAATCACTTACATAATCAGCTCCATGAATAACAATTGCTCTTTGTCTTGCATTGTCATTAATTCCTTTTTCAATACCATCTAAACGAAGTGATTCTCCATGTTTTCCCTTGTAAATTTCTCCTGTTAAATAAAATCCTAAACTGCTTTTGTAGGACTCTGCTTCATTGGAAAAATTGGTAGCAAACTCTTCACCAGAATTCATACCATGAGCCACTAGAGTGTGAAAAAGAACTTCTTTTGATTCCATATCAATAACCCAAAGTCTTTTTTCATTGGACGACAAACTAAAATCTATTATAGTCAAAATATCATTCTCTAATTTTTGTGCTGTTTTCAAACTTTCATATCCCTTAAAAGCCATTTCAAAACTTGCTAAGGAAGGAACCGATGATGAATTTTCTTCAATCAATGAAAAAAATTGTTCAGCCTTAGAAAGCATGTTATTTTTAGCAAAATGTAAAGTCACTTTAGGTTTCGTATAATTTGAAGTCTTTTCATTCATTGGTTTTGATGCGAAAAAACTAAAAAAAACGATAAAATAGATTTTATAAAACATTGATAATTAGATATTAATATTTATCCTGAGGACGGCAAATGTAGAAATTATTTTAAAAAAACCAAATTTTAAAAACTAAATCATGAAAAATATCTTTCACTTAATCGATAAAATAGGTTGTTATAACGAATATTTTTCTACTTTAGTGTAAATAATTTTAGATTTTTTTATACTTGTAATCCCAATCTATAAACATATTAATGTTCAAACAACTCTTATTTTTGCATGTCCTTATTTTGAGTTCACAGGCAATATATTCCCAAAACCTCAACAAAAAAACTACCCAAGCACTTAGGGTAAACAGCCATATATCCATAGATGGGAGACTGAATGAAACAGAATGGAACCATGCTTTAGCTGCCAAAGATTTTGTAATGTTTTATCCAGACAATGGAAAAGAAGAAAATCCAGACAAAAAAACAGAAGTAAAAATTATATATGATGATGAGGCTATATATGTTGGTGCCATTATGTATGACGACCCAAAGAATGTTTTAAAAGAAATTAAGCTCAGAGATCAATTTGGCACATCAGATCATTTTGGAGTTTTCTTCAATGGATTTAATGACAATCAATTAGAATATCGTTTTTTTATTAGTGCTGCTGGTGTACAATTAGACGCAATTGCAACTTCAGTTGGAGAAGATTACAGTTGGGATGCCATATGGGATTGCAGTGTAAAAACCACTGATTTTGGATGGGTTGCAGAATTTAAAATTCCCTATGCAGCCATTCGTTTTTCTGAAAAAGAAAAGCAAACATGGGGATTGAATATGTACAGAGATATTAAAAAAGACAACACGAGTTATTGCTGGAATTTTATTGACATCAAATTAAACAATGAAGTAGTTCAGGCTGGAATTTTAGAAGGCATTGAAAACATTAAACCTCCCACTCGACTATTTTTCATTCCTTACACCTCTTTTTATCACAACAACAACGATGCCGGTTCAAACAATGAGTTTAAAATTGGAATGGATATAAAATATGGCATAAACGATTCATTCACATTAGATGCAATATTGGTTCCAGATTTTGGACAAACAACTTTTGACAATGTAAATCTCATTTTAGGTCCATTCGAACAACAGTTCAATGAAAACAGACCTTTTTTCACAGAAGGAACTGATTTGTTTAACAAAGGTAATCTATTTTATTCCAGAAGAATTGGAGGAACACCAAGTTTAGAACCAACGCTAAATCCTGACGAAATTATAACTGAAAATCCAACCATTACAAATTTATTAAACGCTACAAAAATTTCAGGAAGAACCTCAAAAGGTTTAGGCATAGGCTTTTTAAACGCTTTAACCGAAGACACTTATGCCATAATATCAAATCCTGTAACAAATCAAAACAGAAAAGAACTGGTTGAGCCTCTCACTAACTTCAATATATTTGTTTTGGACCAACGTTTTAGAAAAAACTCTTCAGTTTCATTCATTAATACCAATGTAATTAGAAATGGTTCCGCTAGAGATGCAAACGTTTCAGGCTTAATTTTCGATTTAAATACTAAAACCAATACTTATAAGCTTTCAGGTGAGTCGAAATATAGCTATGTTAACAATTTGGGCACAATTAAACGAGGCACAAATTCATCTTTATTTTTTGGTGACACCAAAGGAAAGTATCAATATGGTGTTGGTTCAGGTTATATTTCCAAAGATTACGACCACAATGATCTAGGAATTCTTTTCAGAAACAACTATTATTCATTTTACTCCAATGGAAGTTATCGTACCTTAAAGAGAACTAAAAATTTCAACAGTATAAGATTTCAAGCAAACATTAACACCGAATTTGAAAATACAACTGGAAAACTACAATTGGGCACAATAAGTCTTTTATCTTCCTTTTATAATTTAAAAAATGATATTTTTCAATTAAGCATTTCTGGAAGTCCACTTGAGACCTTTGATTTTTATTTCCCAGGTATTGAAGGAAGATTTAATTACAATCCAAAAAACATTAATTTTAAAACTGCAATTTCCTCAAATAGAAACAGGAAATATTCTTTTGATTTTACTGGAGACTTTATCAAACACGATCAACCAGGACGTAAAAGCTATACACTTACTTTAGGACAAGAATATCGCTTTAACGATAAATTTTATTTGCGATATGGTGTGAGAGGCATAAGAGATAGAAATGATATTGGTTTGGTAGATTATGACAACAATGATATCATTTATGCGAGAAGAGACATCAATACTTTAGAACACCAAATTACAGGAAAATATTCCATCAACAATGTAATGAATTTCAATCTTAGAGTAAGATATTACTGGGCTCACGCAATAAATAATAAATTCTTAACCTTAAAAGAAAATGGTTATTTTGATGACAACTCAACCTATAACTTAAACGCTAATATCAATCAAAACATTTGGAATTTTGACTTATCCTACACGTGGTGGTTTGCTCCTGGAAGCTTAATTTCTGTATTGTACAGAAACAATTCAAGTCTCTTAGAAAGAACTTTTAACACGAAGCTGAGTGACAATTTAAGAAACGTGATGAGCAATAATCCTAACAATACAATCTCTGTAAGTTTTAGATATTATATTGACTACAATCAAGCAAAAAAGATTTTCTAAAAATCCTATTTTCTTAATTATTTCTTAATTCTTAAGGAAGAAAAAATAAAAATTTAATTTTGCAAAAAAACTTCAATGCGTTTTAATTTCAAAACTTTTTTTTTCTTTCTATTTTCTACAGCTATCTATAGTCAAGAGTCTGTAATCACAAAAAAAAATCTTAATTCAAAGTTTGCTTCAGAAACTATTGCAATAGATGGTAAAATGGATGAAGCTATATGGCAATCTACTGAGGTTGCAAAAGATTTTATTTCTTTTGAGCCTAAAAACGGTACACCTATTCCACACGAGCTAAGGTCAGAAATAAGGGTTTTATATGACAATGATGCAGTTTACATTGGAGCGACACTTTATGACAATGAACCTTCTAAAATACTAAAAGAAATCACAGAACGAGATAATTTTGGTACTAGTGATTTATTTGGAGTTTTTATCAATGGCTACAATGATGGTCAACAAGATTTTCAATTTTATGTTTCCGCAGCAAATGGTCAGGCTGACTGTAACTTTACTTCTTTGGATGGCGAAGATTATTCATGGAATGCCATTTGGGATAGTAACGTTGAAATAACAGATTATGGCTGGGTTGTGGAAATGAAAATTCCATATGCTGCGTTAAGATTTCCCAGTACAGATCATCAAACTTGGGGAATAAATTTCTTTAGAGAAGTGAGACGATACCGACAAAAATACACTTGGAATCCCATTGACAATACAATTGGAGCTTTTTCACAACAAGCTGGAATTTTAACAGGCATTGAAAAAATATCACCTCCTACTCGATTGTTTTTAATTCCATATGCTTCCTCCTATTTAAATTCAACTAAAGACGAAACTACATTCACACAAAAAGGAGGTTTAGACATCAAATATGGAATCAACGATGCCTTTACTTTGGATGCAATATTAGTCCCTGATTTTGGACAAACCAAATTTGACAATGTAGAATTAAATCTCGGCCCTTTTGAACAGCAGTTTAATGAAAATAGACCTTTCTTTACTGAAGGAACAGACTTATTCAACAAAGGAGGCTTGTTATACTCGAGAAGAATTGGAGCTTCACCTGAATTTTTTCCTGAATTAACCCCTAATGAAATCATTGATGAATTCCCAAGCACAGTTAATCTTCTGAATGCAGTGAAAATTTCTGGAAGAAATAATGACGGTCTTGGAATAGGATTTTTAAATGCCATCACCAAAGAAACTAAAGTCAATATTTTAAATACTGAGAACAACACTTCACGAGAAGCTATTGTTTCGCCATTAACCAATTATAATGTTACAGTCTTAGACCAAAGATTTAATCAAAATTCTTCCGTAACCTTTATCAATACTAATGTTACAAGAAATGGAGATTTTAGAGATGCTAATGTATCCGGTTTACTTTTCGATTTAAACACCAAAGCAAATACCTACAATTTATCAGGAAAAGTGACTATGAGTTCTGTTTATGATACTAAAAACACCAGTGGAATAAATTCTTCAATTTATTTAGCTGAGACTACAGGGAAAATCAGATACAATATAGGAGCAGACTATGTATCTAAAGATTTTGACAATAATGACTTAGGCATTAATTTCCTTACAAATTACTATGATGTGTATGCTAATGCTAGTTATCGTATTCTAAATCCTACCAAAGTTTTTAACACGTTTAGAGTTAACCTAAACAGCTATATGGAATTTAATAACACTTCAAATTATATTCAAAGTAACAATTTCAACTTCAACATAAATTCAACCACAAAAAAGAATCATTATGTGGGACTTGGTGCAAATGTTAGACCTTTTGAAAGCTATGATTATTATGAAGCACGAGTAGAGAACCAGTATTTAATTCTGCCTAAATCTTACAGCTCTTGGCTAAGTATTTCTTCAAATTACAACTACAAATTTGCATTAGATGTTTATACCGAATTTGCAAAATTTGATGAAAAAGGAAGAGAAAATTTCAGTTTAGAAATTAGTCCACGATATAGATTTAGTGATAAATTGTCCCTGATTTATGCGATAAACCCTTTTGTACAAAAAAACAACATTGGATGGATTGACTACCTCTCTGCTACCGAAGAAATCATCATGGCAAGAAGAGACCGAAACACCGTCAACAATACTTTAACAGGAAAATATTCCATTAACAGCCAAATGAACTTTAGTCTATCTGTCAGACATTACTGGTCAATTGCGGAAAACAATACGTTTTATACTTTACAAGAAAACGGCAGGTTACTTGAAAATCTAACATATGATACCAATAAAAATTCAAATTTTAATACTTGGAACTTAGATTTATCATACTCATGGTGGTTTGCTCCTGGAAGTCAAGCCACGGTTTTATACAGAAATAACACTTCAGATTTTAACAGAACTATTGACAAAAGCTACGGTAGAAATCTCAATAATGTGTTTACAGATAATTTAAACCATACCTTTTCAGTTAGTATTCGCTATTTTATTGACTACAATCAAGCTAAAAATTGGTTGTAATTTTATACCTTTGGAATTGATACATGAAAACAATTCCAATGAACAAAAAAGTAATTTTAATGATTCTAGATGGTTGGGGAAAATCACCTGACCCAAGAGTCTCTGCAATAGATAATGCAAACACCCCATTTATAGACAGTTTATATGCAAAATATCCAAATGCTCATTTAAGAACAGATGGTCTAAACGTAGGTTTACCAGAAGGTCAGATGGGAAATTCGGAAGTAGGACACATGAATCTTGGTGCTGGAAGAGTTGTATATCAGGATTTAGCAAAAATCAATCTAGCAGTAGCCCACAAAACTATGAATCAAGAAAAACCGTTAATGGATGCTTTTGATTATGCGAAGAAAAACAACAAAGCCGTACACTTTTTAGGATTAGTTTCTGATGGTGGAGTTCATAGTCACACCTCACATCTAAGAGGATTAATTGATGTTGCTCAAGCAGAAGGTGTTCAAAATATGTTTGTTCATGCCTTTACTGATGGCCGCGATGTCGATCCTAAATCGGGTGTAAACTATATTTCAGATTTAGAAAATCACCTCAAAAACACCAATGCAAAATTAGCTTCTGTAATTGGCAGATATTATGCTATGGATAGAGATAAACGCTGGGAAAGAGTAAAACTTGCTTATGATTTAATTGTAAATGGGATAGGTACTAAAACCCAAAACATTGTAGAAAGCATCAAAGAGAGTTATGCCAATGATATAACTGATGAATTTATCCAACCTTTGGTTATAACTGATGAGGACAACAACCCTATTTCGGTAATAAAAGAAGATGATGTTGTGATTTTCTTCAATTTTAGAACGGATAGAGGTCGAGAATTAACGGAAGCTTTATCACAAAAAGATTTTCATGAGCAAAACATGCACAAATTGAATTTGTATTATGTTACCATGACCAATTATGATGAAACTTATTCAAATGTTCACGTAATTTATGACAAAGACAATATCACCGAAACACTAGGAGAAGTTTTAGAAAAAGCTCATAAAAAACAAATTAGAATAGCAGAAACAGAGAAATATCCACACGTTACGTTTTTCTTTTCTGGTGGTCGTGAAGAACCTTTTGAAGGAGAAAGTAGAATTCTAAAAAACTCACCGAAAGTTGCAACATATGATTTGCAACCTGAAATGAGTGCGTTTGAATTAAAAGATGCTCTAATTCCAGAATTACAAAAAGGAGAAGTTGATTTTGTGTGTTTAAACTTTGCCAATGGTGACATGGTTGGACATACAGGAGTTATGGAAGCCGCTATAAAAGCATGTGAAGCAGTTGATAATTGCGTGAAAGAAGTTGTTGAAACAGCTTTAGAAAACAATTATACCACCATCATTATTGCTGACCACGGCAATTGTGAAACCATGATAAATCCTGATGGGACACCTAATACAGCTCACACAACTAATCCTGTTCCAATAATCTTGGTTGATAAAGATTTGAAAAATATAAATAATGGTGTTTTAGGGGATATTGCTCCAACTGTTCTTGAACTTATGGGAATTCAGCAACCAGAAGCCATGACTTGTAAATCTTTGTTGTATGAAAAAAATAGTTTCTATCCTAATTTTGTGGGTTAGCTTTAGTTGTGTGACGATAACAAAAGGAACCGACGGAAAACCTGGAGAACATGGAAAAGAAGGAAAAAACGGTTCCAATGGAGAAAATGGAAAATCTGGAGATGACGGAAAAACAATTCAAAAAACCATATTCAAATAACAATAAAATGAAGAAAATAGGATTATTATTACTGCCCTTCTTATTGACCAACTGCAGCCCAACAGGAAAAATAATTACGAACAATAATGAAAAGATGATGATTGGTAAAGCCTCAAAATCTGATTTAGAAAAAAGTCCATTTAATACTTGGTTTACACCTGGTGTTAATTTGTACAAGCCTAATGAAGAAGTAGTTGATCAATTGAAAGACAAGGTTACAAATATTACGGTAACTATCTTCATGGGTACTTGGTGCGAGGACAGTCAAAATCATGTCCCTAATTTTTATAAAGTTTTAGAAGCTTGCCAATTTAAAGATAGAGGAATTACTCTAATTGCGATGGACAAAAGTAAAACAACACCAGAATTGTTTGAAAAAAATTTGAATATAACAAATGTCCCAACTTTTATCTTCTATAAAAAAGGCGTTGAAATTAATAGAATTGTTGAATCTCCAAAAATTAGCTTAGAACAAGATATGTTAGACATTCTCTCTGGAAATGACTACAAACCTAATTACTCTAATTGATTTTATATTGATTGAAATAGACTAAAATCCTGATTCCCATCAGGATTTTTTTTTGCACAATATCTAATTAAAAGTTAAACTTTTAAAAACTAATAGTATTACTACTATATTTGCATAGTAAAAATTTCAATAATGAAAAAAAATAGAGTTTTTATAATTTTAGTTACTATATCAATTTCATTTAACACCATAGCACAGGACACAAATGAGAATGATTTAGGGGCATGGTATATGTATTTCTTCAACACAAAGTTCAAAGAAAGTCAATTTGGAGTTCAAGGTGACTTTCAATTTAGAAACTGGAATATTGTAGGGGATATAGAACAATTACTCCTTAGAGCAGGTGCAACATACACTCCCAAAAACACCAACATAATGTTTACTTTTGGAATAGCTAACATTTCAACTGGAGTTATAGGAGAAAATAATGAAACGAGCTCAGAAAACAGAATCTATCAAGAAGCGCTATTACCCCAAAAAATAGGAAGCAAAATCTATTTAACCCATCGATTTAGATACGAACAAAGGTTTGTAGAAAATCAAGATTTTAGAACTAGGTACAGATACAACTTGTTCCTTAATATTCCACTAAACAAAAAAGAACTAAAAAAAAATACCCTCTATACAGCTTTTTATAATGAACTTTTTATCAATGGTGAAAAAAATATTGGAAATAATAGAAGTGTTCCAAGATTTGACAGAAACCGATTATATCTGGGATTAGGTTATGGCATAAACGATAAAATGAGAATACAAGCAGGATGGATGAATCAATCAACAGAAAACACATCAAAAAATCAACTACAAGTCAGTGTACATCACAATTTTTAAATCCCAGAATAGCCGAACACTGGAACACAAAGTAGGCAAAAAAAATTACTTTAAACTATGAGAAAAACAAATCTAGTTGTAGCTTCATTGCTGGGTGTAATGATGCTATCATGCAATCAAGTGAAAGAAGAAACTAAAAAAGAAGTAGAAAATGCTGTAAATCAAACCCATGAAAAAGTAGAAAAAGTCATCAACGAATTGGGATTAGTTTATGTTGAAGAAGGTGCACAAGACATCATCACATATGATGAGGTGAATGCTGCACAACAAGCCTGGTGTGATGCATTGGTAAAAATTGGACAAATCAAAGAAGAAGGAGGAGATTACAAGGCTTTTGCCGAACAAGTTTTGGATGAAGCCTACAATTATAACCAAGGAAAAGTTTTTTTCAAACCAACACTAGCTTATGGTGATAAAACATTTAGAAACACAAAAGCAGGTGCACTTTCTTACTTTATTGGTGGTGATGCAAATTACCCTGAAGACAAAGGTTTTGCACTAAAGCCATGGGTTAAAGCAAGATATGATAATGCAGGCGACAAAAATGAAGGCATACAAATTTATGGTTCAGTTGCAATTACTATGGGGAACGTTTGGGTAACCGACAAAGACGGTCAAGAAGTAATGGTGGACAAAACATGGGTCTTTAAAAAAGGGAAAGATGGAAAATTGAGAATTATTGTTCATAAATCATCACTACCTTACAGTCCAAAATAAATTAATATTTTTAAAATCAGGCAATAAGGTAAAGACTTCTGCTCAGGTAGAAGTTTTTTTTTTATGAATCCAGCTAATCAATTATTAATTAAAGGTTAAAGTTTTCGATATTAAAAGTAATACTATTATTTTTGTATAAATAAACTATCAAAATTGTTTGCTTTAGATATTAAATGTAATTCAACCATAATCAAAAACCAACGAAAATGAAAAACTTTATTCCATATTTCATAGTTATTGTGCTTCACTTTACCACAGGAAATGCGTTGGGTCAGGACAATTCAAGAGATACAATTGCTGAAAAAAACATAGAAAAAGCCTTGATGCATCCAAACGAAATTATAAGACTTGATTTAAGTAATCAAAAACTTAATTTTGATAATATTGATTTTTCGCAATTTAAGAATTTAGAATTTTTGAGCTTAGAAAATGAGCATTTAAAAGAACTTCCTAAAGGATTGAGCACATTAAAAAAGTTAAAAACATTGAATTTAAGCGGAAACAATTTTAAAAATCTACCTGCTGATTTTGGAGAACTGACATCCTTGGAAGAATTATTTTTAAATAATGAAAACAATTTTAAACTTGAAAAAAACCTTAAAACTATTTCAAGTTTACCAAATTTGAGAACTTTACATTTAGAAAATGATAGATTGAGTAAGTTGCCATCAAACATTAATTTATTACAAAACATAGAATTTTTATACCTAAATAAAAACAACTTTAAAAAATTTCCTTTAAACATACAAGGATTACAAAATTTGCAATATTTAGATTTAAAAGATAACGATATACTTATTGAAGATATTGATTTATTAAGATTGAATTTTGGATTCCAAATCAATCTATAATCAACAAACCATCAATTTCAATTAAAATGCAAAATTTATTAACCAATTTCAAAATAACTATCAACGAAAAACTTTACGTGAAGGATCCTGAAACTTCTGAACTAGGGAAAAAAATAATTCAATTTAGCATTGTCTTGATTGATGAGATAGGTTTTGAAGCTTTTACATTTAAAAAATTAGGTGAAAAAATTCAGTCCAATGAAAGTTCAATTTACAGGTATTTTGAAAACAAACACAAATTATTAATTTATTTGTCGTCTTGGTATTGGTCTTGGATAGAATATAACTTAGTATTCTCGACTAACAACATTTCTAATCCTTTAGAAAGATTATCTATTGGAATTAAGATTGTGACACAAAATATTGTTGATGATAAGAACACACCTCACATTGACGAATCAGTCCTAAACAGAATTATAATTTCTGAATTTACCAAGACCCTCTTAACTAAAGAAGTAGATGAAGAAAACAGAGAAGGTTTCTTTTTGGTTTATAAAAGAGTAATTTATAGATTGATTGAAATGATTGAGGCAGTTAATCCTTCTTACCCATATGCAAAAAGTTTAGCATCTTCAATTGTTGAAGGAAATTTACATCAAAATTATTTAAAAAACCATTTTAAAACCATCACAAACCTTGCTGAAAAAGATTGCATTACAGATTTCTATATTGATATAATACAAAAAGTACTTTAAGCATTAGATCAGATTTAAAATAATAACAAAAAGTACCTTTAAAAATAGCACCTCGTATGAAACCCATTGAAAGATTCAAAAGCCTAATAAAAGCTGATAAAAAAGATGTTTATCAATTGTTGATTTATTCTATAATTGGCGGTTTAATAAGTTTATCTATACCTTTAGGCATTCAAGCCATTATAAATTTTATTCAAGCTGGTAAAGTAAGCACATCCTGGATTGTATTGGTCATAATTGTAGTTACAGGAGTAGCTTTTGTGGGAATTCTTAAAATTATGCAATTTAGAATCACTGAAAATCTACAACAAAAAATATTTGTACGTTCCTCTTTCGAATTTGCCTATCGCTTTCCAAAAATCAAGTTCGAACAGTTGTATCATTTTTCACCACCCGAATTAGCCAATCGTTTCTTTGACACAATAACCATTCAAAAAGGATTTTCAAAACTTATCTTAGATGTTTCTACAGCTGCTTTGCAGATTGTTTTCGGAATTTTATTGCTATCTCTTTACCATTCCTTTTTCATCTTTTTTGGACTACTATTACTGGCTTTGTTATATTTGATTTTTAAAATAAACTTCGACTCAGGATTAGACACGAGTTTGAAAGAATCCAAATACAAATACAAAGTAGCCCATTGGCTGCAAGAGATTGCCAGAAATAATTTAAGTTTTAAAAACGGCAAACTGTTTGATTTTTCGTTGCAAAAAAACGATAATTTAGTCAATGAATATCTGCAACACAGAGAAAGTCATTTCAAAATATTAAGAAGACAATTCATCCAACTCACAAGTTTTAACGTACTGATTTCAGCAGGTTTGTTGATTATAGGTGGAACTTTAGTCTTGAGCCAACAGATGAATATAGGCCAATTTATTGCTGCTGAAATCGTAATCATAACCATCATTGCTGCTGTAGAGAAAATTTTCTACGGACTAGAGTTATTTTATGATGTAATTACGTCATTAGAAAAATTAGGTACTGTAGTGGATCTGGATTTAGAGAAAGAAAAAGTAGAAACAAGCTATTTGTTGTTACAAAATGAAATCAACATCAGCACTGAACAACTAACATTTCAGTTTCCAGATGCAGATTTACCTGTTCTTAAAGACGTTACACTTTCTATAAAAGCGGGAGAAAGAGTCCTAATACAAGGAGAAAACGGCTCTGGGAAAACAACATTAATACGCTTGTTATCGAGATTAATTGAGCCCTCAGCAGGAACAATTTTCATTAATAATACAAACTATAAAAAATTCTCTTTTGAAGAATACAGATCCAAAATCGGTATCATCACATTAAAAGACACCACTTTTGAAGGCACAATTTTAGAAAATATAACTTGTAGTTGTCCAAGTGTAACCATGAGTGAGGTTAGTGAAGTTTTGGAAAAATTAGATCTAATGAATTTAATAAAATCATTACCTCTTGGATTGGAAACACCTCTTATTTCAGAAGGAAAACAAGTCAACTCATCAGCCATACAAAAAATATTATTAGCTAGAGTATTGGTAGCAAAACCAAAAATATTATTCTTGGAAGAACCAGTAGATAAATTAGACAAAAAAACAGCTGGAAAAGTAATTGATTTACTAACAGATAGATCTCAGCCATGGACTTTGGTTATAATTTCAAAAAGCAAATATTGGAAAGAAAAATGCAACAAAATAATAACTTTAGAAAAAGGTCAAATTAAATCCATTAACGAATAAGCTATGTTAAACATTACAAACAATAGAATAGATCGATGGGTTGATATCCAAAAATTCAAATCAACCAAAGTTCTGGAAGACAACAAAAGTTATTTAATGATTAAAAGAACCATTTGGGTTTTAGTCATATTATTGGTACTATTTCTTTTTTTACCTTGGACACAAAATGTCTCTGGCATTGGAACTGTAACAACGCTGAAACCTAACCAAAGACCGCAAACCATCCATACAACAATAGCAGGAAGAATTGAAAAATGGTATGTAAATGAAGGTGATTTTGTTAAAAAAGGAGATACCATCCTGTTTATTTCAGAAATCAAGGAAGAATATTTGGATCCAAATTTAGTAGAAAACACAGGGAATCAATTAACCGCGAAGGAGAGTGCTGTGAGTTCTTATGCTTCAAAAGTGAAAGCTTTAGAAAGCCAAATTGGAGCGATTGGAAGTGAAAGAGCTCTGAAATATGAACAAGCACAAAATAAACTGAAACAAGCCTACTTAAAAGTACAAAGTGATAGCATTGATTTAGAAGCTGTTAAAACTCAATTAACCATTGCTAAAACTCAATTTAACCGTGCTGTTAATTTAAATAAAGAAGGATTAAAGCCGTTAACCGATGTTGAAGAAAAACGCGTAAAACTTCAAGATACAGAAGCAAAAATCATAACGCAAGAAAACAAATATATAGCTTCACAAAATGAAGTTCTTAACGCTAGAATGGAATTAAATCGAATTTTAGCTGAATACTCTGAAAAAACGGCAAAAGCTCAAAGTGACAAACAAACTGCATTGAGCACACAGTTTGATACTGAAGCACAAGTCAATAAATTAAAAAATCAATACACCAATTATCAAATAAGAAATGGCATGTACTACATTTTGGCTCCACAAAACGGTTATGTCAATCGTGCTTTACAATCTGGGTTAGGAGAAACTATTAAAGAAGGAACTCCTGTAGTGAGCATAATGCCTTCTGATTTTGATATTGCTGTAGAAACTTTTATATCACCAGTAGATTTCCCTTTAATTAATAAAGGAGAAAAAGTTAGAGTTTGGTTTGACGGTTGGCCTTCTATTGTCTTTAGCGGTTGGCCTGGTGCTTCTTATGGAACTTTTGGTGGCGTCATTGTTGCCAAAGAAAATTTTATCAGCCAAAATGGAAAGTATAGAGTACTAATAGCCCCAGATACTACTGACAAAAAATGGCCCAAAGAGTTAAGCATAGGAGCTGGAACTCAAACTATTGCCCTCCTTAACACTGTACCCATTTGGTTTGAAATTTGGAGAACTCTTAATGGTTTTCCTCCTAACTACTACAATGTTGAACAGCAAGCTACAGAAAAAAAATAACGATGAACAAAAAAATTATTTATCTGTTACTGCTATTTAGTGCTTCAATGTTTGCACAAGATATCGACTCAAAGGAATTCTCCTACACAGAATATTTGGGTTTTGTAAAAAAATTTCACCCTTTGGTGAAACAAGCGAATCTAAAATTGAGTGAAGCACAAGCTATGTTGTTACAAGCTAGAGGTGCTTTTGACCCAAAATTAGAAGCAGCCTATGATGAGAAACAATATGGTGACAAAAACTACTACTCAATATTTAACGGCAGCTTTAAGATTCCTACATGGTATGGCATAGAGATTAAAGCAGCTTTTGACAATAATGAAGGTATTTATATCAATCCTGAAAACACATTGCCAAACAGTGGCCTCACTTCTCTAGGAATTTCTGTTCCAGTAGGACAAGGCCTGTTTATCAACCAAAGAATGGCAGATTTGAGAAATGCCAAACTGCAGCAAAAATTAGGAGAAGCTGAACGCAATTTGGCCGCTGTTGAAGTATTACACCAAGCCTCCATAGCTTATTTTGAATGGAAAAAGAATTATAGTGAGGTTATTTTATACGAAGAATACCTTGCCAATGCTAATATTCGTTATCAAGGTGTTGCAAAATTAATAGAACAGGGAGACAAACCTGCTATCGATAGTATTGAAGCGGGAATAACCGTTAAATCAAGGCGTTTGAACTTAGAAAACTCAAAATTAAAACTACAAAAATCCCGATTGGAGTTATCAAATTACTTGTGGCTTGAAAACAATGTCCCTGTTGAATTAGATGAAAACCTGTTTCCAGAAACAACACTTTCATCAACCATAAAAAATACCTTAGCGCTAGATAACTTTATAGCATTTGAAATTGAAAATCATCCAAAAATTAATGCTCTGAGTACCAAAATTGAAATGCTTAGAATAGAACAATCGTTGAATGCAAATATGCTATTGCCTAAATTAGATCTAAGTTACAATTATATTTCTGAGCCCAATGCTTTTAGCAACTATCGTTTTGAGGATTATAAAGTAGGGGTCAATTTCTCTTTCCCAATTTTTTTAAGAAAAGAAAGAGCCAAATTAAAGTTATCTAAATTAAAAGTTCAAGATACTGAATTTACCCTTGCAACGGAGCGAGTAAATTTAAAAAACAAGATTGAAGCCCAACAAGTTGAGATAAATTCTCTTGAGAGACAAATTGAGATAAATGAAAATTTGGTAGCCAACTATAACACCATGCTTGAAGGAGAAGACAGGTTGTTCAATTTAGGTGAAAGTTCTTTATTCTTAATAAATTCAAGAGAAAACAGCTTGGTTAGTTCGCAAATAAATGCTCTAAAATTAGAAAATGAATTTTATACAGCAATAATCAATTTGTACAAAACAATTGCAAATCCAAATTTATAGCTCTCGAAATTACTTATCTAAGACATCTTAAAACAAAAAAATCCCGATATATATCGGGATTTAATTTTTTACTGATAAGAAATATTAGTAACGACCTCTGTTGTTATCTCTGTCGTTATAACCACCTCTTCCACCACCGTTGTTTCCACCACGGTTATTGTTAAAGCTTCTTCTTTCTCCTTCTGGTTTTGGTTCAGACTTATTAACTACAATAGTTCTTCCATCAATTGAACCTCCATTCAACTCATCAATTGCTTTTTGAGCTTCTGCATCACTTGGCATCTCTACGAAACCAAATCCTTTACTTCTTCCGGTAAATTTATCAGAAATAATCTTAACTGAATCAACAGTACCATACTCTTCAAAATAACCTCTTAAATCTGCTTCCTCAATACTGAATGGAAGACTTCCTACGAAAATGTTCATCTAAAATAATTTTTATTAAGTCAAAGGTAGTCTTTTAATTGATACAAAAATTTTTTATCCCATTTATTTTCAAATAATTAGAAAATATTAAACTCAAAATAGTGCCAACAAATTGAATTACACACAAGTTAGCTTTTCAAAATACTCTTTTTCAATTCGCTCTTGGTGTATTGGATGTGCAATTTGAACCAGTTCTTTAACTCTTTGTTTTAGGGTTTTACCATACAAATCAGCAATCCCATTTTCAGTAATAATGTATTGCACATGAGATCGTGTAGTTACCACACCTGCTCCTTGTTTCAAAAAAGGTACAATTCTACTTTCTCCATTCTTGGTGATAGAAGGCAAAGCAATAATGGCTTTTCCTCCTTCACTTAAAGAAGCACCTCTAATAAAATCCATTTGACCTCCTACACCAGAATACATTCTACTTCCTATTGAATCGGCACACACTTGACCTGTTAAATCAACTTCAATAGCCGAATTGATAGCAACCATTCTGGGATTTTTACGAATCCTAGCGGTATCGTTTACGGAAGATGATTCTTTCATTTCAATAAATGGATTGTCATTTACAAAGTCATATAAACGCTTGGAACCCATTAAAAATGTAGCTAATGCTCTTCCTCTTGATGTTCCTTTATAATTGCAATTAATGACATCTTTTTCAATCAAATCGATTACTCCATCAGAAAACATTTCGGTATGCAATCCTAAATCCTTGTGATTGATTAATTTACTCAAAGCAGCATTTGGAATAGAACCAATTCCCATTTGGAGTGTACTTTTGTCCTCTATCAAAGAAGCAACATAGGAACCTATTTTCTCTTCTTCTAACGAAAATGGTTTCACCTCATGACCATAAATGGGTACATTAACATCTACTAAATAATCAATTTCAGATTCGTGTAAAATTCCATCTCCAAAAGTTCTTGGCATTTGTGGATTAACTTGTGCAATTACAATTTTAGCATTTTCTATCGCTGCAATAGTTGCTTCAACGGAAACTCCTAAAGAGCAATATCCATGACTATCTGGCGGAGAAACATGAATGAATGCCACATCTAAAGGCAAAACGTTTTTTCTGAACAATCTTGGCAATTCACTCAAAAAAACAGGTGTATAAGAACCATTTCCTGCTTTTAAAGTATGACGAACGTTTGCTCCAATAAAAAATGAATTCACATGAAAACTTTCCGCCAATTCTGGATTTGCATATCTAGCTTCTCCTTCAATATGCAAGTGACAAATTTCTACGTTTCTTAATTCTGAAGCTCTCTCTGTTAATGCATTTGCTAAAATTGTAGGTGCTGCTGCCGCGGCTTGCAAATACACTCTATTCCCTGATTTAATAACTTTTACAGCTTCTGCTGCAGACACATATTTACTCATACCTGTGATTTTTTATACAAAGGTAAAGTTGAAAATTTACTTAAAATATGATTTTTCTCATCTTTAACGAATAGTTATTATTTGTTCATTTCCGTAGCCCAGATAGGAACGGCATCCTTTTTTGTCTCGTTCTAAAAACGAGACAAAAAAGATAGAGTGGATAGCTGGAAATAGCTCCAAAAAAAAGGAAAAATTAGATAAAAATTGCATTCATAAAATTGATATTGACATTGATATTGCAATTGTTAAGAAAATTGTATTTTTGTCCATTAGAAAACTTGGATATGATTATTATTAAAACTGCGGAAGAAATTGAATTAATGCGTGAAAGTGCTTTGATCGTTTCAAAAACACTTGGCATGATTGCAAAAGAAATTAAACCAGGTGTTACCACTTTATACTTGGATAAGTTAGCCGAAGAATTCATTCGTGACCATGGTGCTGAACCTGCTTTTTTGGGCATGTATGGCTTTCCAAATTCATTATGCATGAGTCCAAACACACAAGTAGTTCATGGGATTCCAAACAATACTCCTTTAGTTGAAGGCGATATTATTTCGGTAGATTGTGGGGCTTATAAAAATGGTTTTTATGGTGATCATGCTTATACTTTTGAAGTTGGCGAAGTAGATGAAGCTACAAAAAAGCTTTTAAAAGTTACAAAAGAGTCTTTGTATGAAGGTATTCGTGCCACAAAAGTGGGCAATCGTGTGGAAGATATTGGCAATGCCATTCAAGTATATTGTGAAAGTCATGGTTATGGTGTGGTTCGTGAATTATGTGGTCATGGATTAGGTAGAAAAATGCATGAAGATCCTGAAGTTCCGAACTACGGAAAACGAGGTCGTGGAAAAAAACTAGTAAATGGAATGGTTGTAGCTATTGAACCTATGATTAATATGGGTTCAAAAAACATTAAGCAACACAAAGACGGCTGGACGATTACCACTGCTGACAACAAACCTAGTGCTCATTTTGAACATGATGTGGCAATTGTAGATGGAAAACCTGAGTTACTTTCCACTTTTGCATATATTTATGATGCCTTAGGTATTGTGAGCAATGAAGAAGATGGATTGAGACAGAAGGCTTTGGTGCTTTAGTTTAACACGAATTTCACGAATTTACACTAATTATGAGTGAAATAATATATAAGAACGAGGCTTTTAAAATAATTGGATTATGTATGGAAGTACATAAAATATTAGGAAAAGGTCACAATGAGAAAGTTTATAGTGATGCTTTAGAGATAGAGTTTAAAACAAACAACATTCCATATATTACGTGAACAGAAATATACTATTGAATACAAAGGTGTTTTGTTACCAAGTTATTATTTTTCTGATTTTACTTTATTTGATTCTATTATTTTAGAAATAAAAGCGATTCAAGAATTATCTTCAAGTGAAACGAAACAAGTATTAAATTATTTAGCCGCTTCAAAATGCAATTTAGGTCTACTTGTGAATTTTGGTGAAGATAGTTTAAAATACAAAAGAATAATATTATAAATTCGTGCTAATTTGTTAAATTAGTGTTTAAAATTTTATTATATGAATTGCAAAACCTGTGATTTTCAACTTGGGCATGATGCCAAATATTGTTCCAATTGTGGTTCAAAAATTGTTGATGAAAGACTTTCATGGAAAGGAACTTGGGAAGAATTTGTTGGTCCTTTTTTTAATTGGGAAAACAACTTTTGGAGAACTTTTTTTGGTCTTTTTAAAGATCCTAAAGATGTTTTAGAAGCTTATATTACAGGTGCTAGAAAAAAATATTTCCAACCTTTCTCGTACATAATTTTATATGCTACTATAGCCGTTTTTTTCTATAAATTTTTTCCTTTAGAAGTCATAACTGAATATTCTAATGGTTTTAGTAATGGTTTTAAAACTGCAAATCCGTCAGGAAATGTTCCAAAATTTGATTTAAAAAATTATATGGAATCGTTGATGAGCTATTATAACTTTTTTGTATTGTTGCTGATTCCAATTTATGCTTTAACCAGTTATATTGTATTCAACAAAAGAGGACATAATTTTTTTGAACACTTAGTCTTTAATAGCTACATTCAAACTAATTTAGGTTTTATATCATTAGTAATGCAAGTGATTTTAGTGAATGTTTTGAAAATGAATTTTAGTGTTTATTCTATATTATTCTTATTTCTTTTCATTTTCTTCACTATCTATATTTTTAAAAAACTATATAACCAAAACTTAAAACAAAGTATTGCATCTGGATTAAAATATATCTTGCTATTTTTTGGAATTTATTTTGGCATTATCATTGTTTTTTCAATTTTGTTTGGCATCATATATGTTTTTACGGTTTTAAAATGAAAAAAATATTCAAATTCATACTCAATACTATTCCCAGACCAATTTTAATTCGATTGAGCATTATTGTTCGACCTCTTTTGGCTATTCTTTTAAAAGGCAATCGTTTTACTGATCCAATTGATGGAAAAAGTTTTAGGATGTTTTTACCTTATGGATATGGAACGCAAAGAAATAATGTTTTATCGCCAAGCACTTTGTCTTTAGAAAGACATCGTTTACTCTGGTTGTATTTGAGGAATGAAACCAACTTTTTCACCTCGGAAACTAAATTGAAAGTGCTTCATTTTGCTCCTGAACAAGAGTTTTATAAACGTTTTAAAAAACAATCTAACATAGAATATACTACAACCGATTTGCTTTCACCTTTAGCAGATGTGAAAGCTGATATTTGTAATTTACCTTTTGAAGACAACCAATACGATATTGTTTTATGCAACCATGTTTTGGAACACATCCCTGATGACACTAAGGCTATGCAAGAATTGTATCGAATCTTAAAACCCGGTGGCATGGGAATTTTTCAAATTCCTCAAGATTTGTCTAGAGCAGTTACTTTTTCGGATGATTCTATTACTGACGAAAAGGAACGGGCAAAAATTTTCGGCCAATATGATCATGTTAGGGTTTATGGACGAGATTATTTCGACAAATTGAGAAGTATTGGTTTTAAAGTCATTGAAGAAGATTACACAGCCAAAATTGCTCCTCAATGGGTTGAAAAGTATTGTTTGGCAAAAGGAGAAATCATTCCAGTTTGTTACAAATAAATTAAATAATTAATTTGCTTAAATTATCTGTTTTAAACTGTTGCACTTTATTATTTTCATCTCTATAAATTAGAAATACGTACAATTCGGGATGATTAGTAGTAAATTCAATTCCTTGTTTGATATCCATAACCATTAAAGCTGTTGCATATCCATCAGCCATTTTGCAGTTTTTGGCTAAAACTGTTGCACTTAATACATTTCCTTTTTGAGGCATTCCTGTTTTGGGGTTTATGGTATGCACAAATTTTTCTCCTGTGAGGGAATCTGTAACCACTTTTCTATAATTACCTGAAGTTGCCATCCCCAAATTTTCAATTTTGATCTTGGCAATTAAAGTTCTCTCTTCAGGTTTTTGTAGCGGGTCATCAATTCCGATAACCCAATTTTTATTGTCTATTGTATTCTTACCAAAACCAACAATTTCTCCACCAATTTCAGCAATTCCGTTTTCAATTCCTTTTGATTTTAAATAATCTACCACAACATCTACTGAATATCCTTGAGCAATAGCATTAAAATCAAAATAAGTTTCTTTATGAAGCTTTGTAATAGTTCTGTTGGCATTCAATTTCACTTTTTCAAATCCTACATAATTCAACAAACTGTCAATTTGATTTTGATTTAACTTTTCTCTTTCGTGACTTGGTCCAAAACCATAAGCATTAACCAAAAGTCCAATAGTAGGATCAAAAAGACCATTAGTTTCTTTGAAAATTTGATTTGAAGCCTTAAAAGTTTCCATAAAGAAATCATCAACAACAACTGTTGAATCTCCAGCATTAATCTTTGAAATTTTTGAATCTTCACGATAAGTTGACAAAGACAAATCAAAAGCTAATAATAAAGAATCTATTTGCTTTTTAGAAACTAACTCTTCATTGGCAATATATTTAATACTATAAGTACTTCCTTGTGCTTCTCCTTGAAGAATATGAAAGATTGGTTCCTTTTTTTGACAAGAAACAAACAATAATATCAAAACTAGCAAACTAAATAATCTCTTTGTATCCATTATAGTTGATGATGTAATCTGAATTTGTATAAACTGGTTTTTCAAAATCTTCGGCATTAGCTATACCAACACCAGCAAATAAGACTTTGGCCTTTTTTTTTCGAGCATGATTTAAAAATGTTTCTATGAATAAAACATTAGGTTCATCAGGATTTATGGGATAAGGCACAGCTTGAACCATTACAAAATGAAGTGTGTTTTGCGTATCTACACAAACAAATTGAGGGTGCTTTTTGAGTTGACTATTAATAGCTATAAATTCAAAACCTTTTTTTTCAAGGTCTTTGCCTACGTGATTCATAGCAATTTGATGTAGCTCTTGTTCTGAAAGTGTTTCCATAATGCAAAGATACTAAAATTAGAAGTGAGAATTTTGGAACAAATTACAAAAAAACCGACTCATTACTGAATCGGTTTTGTGTTTTTAGATTATCCTCCAAAGTCATCAAATCTAATATTTTCTGGGTCTAGACCAAAGTCTTCTCCCATTTTTTGAACGGCTTTGTTCATCATTGGTGGTCCACAGAAATACAATTCAATATCTTCTGGTTCTTCATGCTTAGATAAGTAATTATCAATAACTACATTATGAATGAAACCAACAAATCCATCTCCTTCCCCATCAACTCCATCTTTAACTTTCCAATTATCTTCTGGAAGAGGTTCAGACAAAGCTAAGTAAAATTTAAAGTTAGGGAAATCTTTTTCTAAGGCTCTAAAGTGGTCTGTATAAAACAACTCTCTCTTAGAACGTCCACCATACCAATAAGTCACTTTTCTACCAGTTTTGATAGTACGGAAAAGATGGTATAAGTGTGAACGCATTGGAGCCATACCAGCACCACCACCTACGTATAACATTTCAGCTTCAGATTCATTGATAAAAAATTCACCGTAAGGACCTGAAACCACAACTGGATCACCTGCTTTTCTTGAGAAAATATAAGATGATGCAATTCCGGGGTTAACTTTTGCCCAACCGTTGATGTTTCTATCCCATGGTGGAGTAGCTACACGAACATTCAACATAATTTTTCTTCCTTCAGCAGGGTAAGAAGCCATTGAATAGGCTCTTTCTACTAATGAATCATTCTTCATTACTAATGGCCATAAATTAAATTTATCCCATTCTGCTTTAAATTTATCTGGTTCACCAGGGTGTTCTTCAGGATGTGCAGTGATATCAATATCTGAATATTTAATTTCACAAGCTGGAATTTCAATTTGAATATAACCACCTGCTTCATAATGCATATCATCTGGTAATTCAACAATGAATTCTTTAATGAACGAGGCAACATTATAATTAGAATATACTTTAGCTTCGAATTTTTTAATTCCAAAAACTTCTTCTGGAACTTCGATAACCATGTCATTCTTCACTTTTACTTGACATCCTAAACGCCATCCTTCAGCTAATTCTTTTCTTGAAAAATGAGGCACTTCAGTTGGCAATGCTTCTCCACCACCTTCTTTTACGATACATTTACACTGAATACAAGTTCCACCACCACCACATGCAGATGGTAAAAATATTTTTGAACTACCCAATGTAGAAAGTAAAGTATTTCCTGAACTAACTTCAATTTCACTTTCTCCGTTTATCTTTATTGATACTGGCCCTGAAGGAACTAATTTAGACTTTGCGAACAAAATAATTCCCACTAAAACCAATAATAATATTAAAAACGCTATTACTGTTGTACTGATTAATCCACCAGTTGTTACTTCTAGAGCTATCATAATTATTCTTGAACTGTTTGAGTTAATGAATCTTTTACTGTTTCTAGAGCTGTTGAATCTTTTGCAACTTCTTCAACTTCAGTTTTAGAAGGAACTACATTTTCTACAACTTCTTTCTTTGCAGGTTCATCACCACCAGTTAACATACCTCCAAAAGACATGAAACCAATTGCCATTAATCCTGTTAATATAAACGTCATTCCTAAACCTCTAAAAGTTTCAGGCACATTTGAATATCTGATTTTTTCTCTAATCGCACCAATAGCTAAAATAGCTAAGAACCATCCAATACCAGAACCTACTCCATAAACAGTTGCTTCTGTAATATTATTGAACTCTTTTTGTTGCATGAATAAAGAACCTCCTAAAATAGCACAGTTTACAGCAATAAGAGGTAAAAATATTCCTAAAGAGTTGTAAAGAGCTGGTGCAAATTTTTCTACAATCATTTCTACCAATTGTACCATTGTAGCAATAGTTGCAATAAATAAAATGAAGGTTAAGAAACTTAAATCATAATCTGCATATTCTTCACCAAGCCACACTAGAGCTCCTGGTCTTAAAATATACTGATCTAATAAGTAGTTCAATGGTACAGTAACAAACATCACAAAGATTACGGCTGCACCAAGACCAACAGCAGTTGATACTTTTTTAGAAACGGCTAAGTATGAACACATCCCAAGGAATGTGGCGAATACCATATTATCAATAAAAATTGACTTTAAAAATAATTGTAATAATTCCATTGCTTAGTTTGTTTCTATTAGACTTCTATTTCTTGAACGTTGGAAACCTATGATTAACCCTAATGTGATTAGAGCCATTGGAGCCAACAACATAAAACCATTATTCTCATATCCTGTTGCATAAAGACCTGTCTTTTCAACGGGATCACCAAAAACTGGAAAACCAAATAATTTACCTGATCCTAATAATTCTCTGAAGAAACCAACAATTACTAAAATCAAAGCATAACCAGAGGCATTTCCTATTCCATCTAAGAAAGATTTCCAAGGACCATTTCCTAAAGCAAAAGCTTCAAATCGTCCCATGATAATACAGTTTGTAATGATAAGTCCTACGAAAACTGACAATTTTTTAGCTAAGTCAGGAACATAAGCTTTTAACGTTAAATCTACTATAATTACTAAAGCGGCAACTATTACAAGTTGTGCAATAATACGAATTGCAGAAGGAATAATATTTCTCATTAAGGAGATAACAACATTACCCGCAGCCAATACAAATATTACTGAAAGCCCCATGATTACAGAAGCTTTTAACTCAGCCGTAATCGCTAGTGCAGAACAAATTCCTAATACTTGAACTGTAACTGGATTGCTATCTTTTAAAGGATCTTTGATAAGAGCCATGTTTTGCTTCGAAAACAATGGTTCACTTTGTGTTTTATTTTCTGCCATTTTTATTTTTTTAATGTTGAAAAATAAGGTAAATATGAACGGATTCCAGAATTAATCATAGCTCCTACTCCATTACCTGTAATTGTTGCACCCGATATAGCGTCCACTTGATTATCTGATTTATCCGCATTGTTTGGATCTGCATTCGATTTAGAAATCTCCACTCCTTTAAAATCACCTGACTCATTGTAAAGACTTTCCCCTTTAAAATCGTCCGTAAAGAATTTTTCAGTGATATTTGCTCCTAAACCTGGAGTTTCCCCTTTATGATCAAAATAAACTCCGTTAATTGTTTTTAAATCGTCATTGATAGCGATATAACCCCATATAGCATCCCAAAGTCCATTTCCTCTAACTGGAAGAATGTAAACTGGTTTACCTTCTTTTTCAGCAATAAATAAAGGAAGCTTTTGAGTTTTACCATTTTTAGCGTTATCCAATTCCTTTTTAACATCTATCAAGTAAGCTTTGTCATCTTCAGTAACTTTTTCACCTTCAATAACCTTTTGCTCTTTGATATATTTTTCGAACATTTCTGTTGCGTTAGAACGATCTGCCTCAACTCCAATAGCATTTAAAATATCTATTTGAGCTTTTACTTGATCATTTTTTACTCTATCTGCTTTAGTAAAATTAGCAAAAAACGCTAATAAAGCTCCTACAACTATTACCATTACAATTGAAAAAATAATAGTATATCCATTTGAATCTGTACGTTTTGACATGTTATGCAGTTTTTACTTTTAAACGTTTCATTCTTCTCTTTATGTTAGCTTGAACTACATAATGGTCGATGGTTGGTGCAAAAACATTCATCAACAAAATTGCCATCATTACACCTTCTGGATAAGCTGGATTGAAAACACGTATCAATATACTAATGAAACCAATCAAAAACCCATATATAATTTTACCTGTAGCTGTTTGCGATGCAGATACTGGGTCAGTTGCCATGAATACAATACCAAATGCTATACCTCCTACTAATAAATGTTGCCAAAATGGAAAACTCATTAAGCTGTAGAATTTACTTCCTTCAACTATAACTCCAGAATCAACCAAGCCATTAAAAATAAGTCCCATTGCAATAGCTCCCACTACAGAAGAAATCATAATTCTTGCACTACCAATACCTGTTAAGATTAAAAAAGCAGCACCTAACAATATCATAAATGTAGAAGTTTCTCCCACTGAACCAGGGATAAATCCGAAAAACATGTCTTGCCATGAGTAAGCCACTTCTTTGTTTGCCGCTAGAGCACCTAATATTGTCTCTCCTGAAATAGCATCAGTTCCTGCTGCATTTTTAACACCCTCAACAGCGCCATGAACCCAAACTTTATCTCCTGACATCCAAGCTGCCCAATTGAAAAATAAAAATGCTCGAATGGTTAAAGCAGGATTTAATACATTCATTCCTGTACCTCCAAATAATTCTTTACCAATGATAACACCAAAGATAACGGCTACAGCTAACATCCAAAGAGGCAAATCAATAGGCATAATTAGTGGCACAAGCATTCCTGTTACCAAATAACCCTCCTCTACTTCATGTTTTTTAACGGTTGCAAATATAAACTCAACCCCTAAACCAACTCCATAAGAAACAATTAACATTGGAAGGATTTTTGAAGCACCTACCAATAAATTATCTAAATTCCAAAAGTTAGTAGATAAAAAAGATATCCCTTCTTGCGGAAATCCATTTATTTGACCAAAATGCTGATATCCAGCATTGAACATCCCAAAAATTAATGCAGGAATCAACGACATGATTACTGTATTCATCACTCGCTTCAAATCTGCAGCATCTCTAACGTGAGCTCCAGAATGTGTTGTGATATTTGGTGTGTATAAGAAAGTATGGAAAGCATTGAAAGATTGTTCCATCTTTGTTCCTTTATACTTTTCTTTTAAATTATGTAAATTTTGTTTTAATCCCATTTTCGTTTATCTTTATTTTGAAATTAACCCACTTCGTTTATCATCATATCCAATCCTGCTCGAATTATTTTTTGATGATCTTGTTTTGAAACATCCACATATTCCGTTAGAGCAAAATCCTCTGGAGCTACCTCATAAATTCCCAAAGCTTCCATCTGATCAATATCTTTAACTAAAATTGATTTTAATAATTCCATCGGATAAATATCTAAAGGAAATACTTTTTCATATTTTCCTGTCAACACAAAACCTCTATGCTCTCCGTTTGTATTTGTATTAAGATCGTATTTCTTGTTAGGCGTTAAGAATGAAAACATTCCTGCTCTATAAATACTAAACTTGTTAGGCCTTGGTAAATTCCATCCAAAGAAATCATAATCGTCTCCTTCTGGAATTGCAGTAACTTGATTGTGATAAAATCCTAAGAAATTATCTTTAGACTTCTTATCACCTGTCAACACATTTCCACTTATAATTCTATAATTCCCCTCTTTTAAATTAGAAGCAACAACATCAGCCATTTGAGCACCAACCGTAACGGTTACATATGAAGGTTTTTCAAAACCTGTACCCGTTAAAGCAACTGTTCTTTGAAGATTAAGTTTTCCTGTTAAGAAAAATTCACCAATAATTGCTACATCTTCAATTTGAACTGTCCAAACTTTTTCTCCTTTATTGATAGGATCAATTTTAGCAATTTGTGTTGAAACCAATCCAACTGGATGAACACCTTCGCCTTTGTGAAGAACTACAGCATCTGTTGATGGCATAAAACTAGCATTAGCTCTAGTAGTAACATGCACTTTCCCAGAAGTCAATTTTGCTAACGCCTCAAAACCAGTTTTTAAAAATTCTTTTTTACCCTCTAAAGTAAAATTTAAATCTGACGCCAAGGGTGCAGAATTAATTCCAGAAACAAAAATAGCTTTTGGAGTATCGGCAGAATTGGCAATCACATCATAAGGACGTTGATTGATAAATGGCCAACAACCAGAAGCTAACAACTGTTCTTTTACTTCTTGAGACGATAAATCTTTTGGATTTTTTTTGCTATGCTCTACGTGCACATCTTGAGAATCAGCTGCGATAAGAATTTGTAAAATAACTCTTTTTTCACCACGTTTAATCTCTTGGATTGTTCCACTAACAGGAGAAACAAATTTTACTAACTCATCATTTTTTGAGTAGAAAATCACTTCACCAGCTTTAACTTTTGCTCCTTCTTTTACAACCATTTTCGGTGTAATTCCATGAAAATCAGAAGGAGAAATAGCATAGACTTTCGAGCGGGAAACTACAGCAACATTTTGAGCCGCATCACCCTTCAATTTAAGGTCTAAACCTTTTTTAATTCGAATGTCTTTTGACATGTTTATTGAAGATATGGTTAGTACTATTTTATAAAACGTGCAAATTTAATCATTTACCCACATGCTTACCAAATATTTAAGCCTATGATTTTATTATTTAAAATAATTCTAAATAATTGTTTTTAAGTAATCAAGCATAATAATTGGAAAGTTATTTTTAGATTTACTAATTTTACAGTCAACAACATCCTTTTTTATGAAAAAAATAGCCAGTATTTTAGTCTTTATAACATGTATTTCAAGTGCTTTTTCTCAGTCATATCCCGAGCAAGAAGTAAATCCACCCTACAACATTAAGGCAGTTGCTTTTTATCAAAGAGACTCTGTAGCAATTCCTTTTTTCAGATTAGGTGAGAATTTTGAATTACAGTTTGATGACCTTTATGGAAATGAAGCAGATTACTATTACACCATCACTCAATACAGCTACGACTGGAAGCCTACAAATTTAGCTAAAGTGGAATACCTACAAGGAATGGACAATCAACGAATAATAACGTATGAAAATTCCTTCAATACTTTACAATTATACTCACATTATACCCAGCAATTTCCTAACCGTTTTAATCAAATCATTAAAAGTGGTAATTATATGATTAAAATTTTTAACGACGAACGCGAACTCGTTTTTTCAAGAAAATTTATCATATATGAAGATGTGGTTACCATACCAGCTCTTGTGAGAAGATCTAGAAGTATTGAAACTGTTCAGGAAAAGCAAAATCTTGACTTTACAATCAATTTAGGAGAAACTACTTATCAAAATCCTAAACAAAATATAAAAGTTAGTATTTTTCAAAACGGTCGTTGGGACAATTCGATTCACAACATACCTCCTCAATACACCATAGGTAATGAATTGGTTTACAGATACAACGAAGAAACCCAGTTTTGGGCTGGAAACGAATATTTAAATTTTGAAAATAGTACCATCAGAGCAACCAACAATACCGTCTTAAAATATACAGCTGGAGATATTTACAACACTCATTTATATCCTAACCAAGAAAGAAAAAACAGGGTATATACTTTTTTTCCCGATATAAATGGACGCTTCTTAATCTACAACAGAAATGCTGAAAACTCATCCATTCAAGCAGATTATACCTGGGTTTATTTCACACTAGATGCTGCAACAACTTTTACCAACAACAGCATTTACGTTGGAGGAATGTTTAACAACTACGCCAAAACTGATGAATACAAGATGGAGTACAACAAAGAAAGTGGTTACTATGAAAAAGCTGTTTTAATGAAACAAGGCTTTGTAAATTACGAATATACCTTAACCGATAAAAACGGAAAAGTTGACAGTAAAAACGCTATTGATGGAAATTTTTTTCAAACTGAAAATTTATATAATATTGTTGTTTATTACAGAGGAAATAACGACAGATACGATAGAGTTATAGGAATAGGCACAACAACTTCTTTAGTGATGAAAAATTAATGACTAAGAGAAAATCCAGACAGTATAGAGGAACCAGATGTTTAAACTGCGAAACAGCATTAGACATTAGTGAAAAATATTGCCATCAATGTGGACAATTAAATTCTACCAAAAAAATCACAGTAAAAGATTTCTTTGAAGAATTTCTTTCAAATTTCTATGCTTATGATTCCCGTTTAAGAAATTCAATAATTTCTATTTTTACAAAACCCGGAATCTTAGCCCTAGAATACAACCAAGGAAAAAGACATAAATACGCCAATCCATTTCGATTTTTTTTAAGCATATCTATAGTTTTGTTCATTACTTTTAGTTTTACTGAAAATGTCACAAAACCAAATACAAACGGTAGTAAAAAAGCAGAACAAGAAAAAGTTGAGGAACAAATAAAAGACAGCATTGTTTTAAATGCCTCAAATTCTGGAAAGTTAGCCGAGGACATAGTAAAAAAAATATCTGAAAACAAAATTGAATACAGTAAAGATTCCATTTACACGAAAGATTTTATTGACAAAAACATCAGCCAAAACACAGACCCTTTTGTTTACACGATTACTTCTTTCAGAAATTTCCATTTAAAACATCCTGAAAAATCAGAAGAAGAAACGCTAAAAGAACTCGGATACGAAAACAATTTTAAAAACAGCATTATATACAGAAAATCCATTCAATTTAAATCAAACAACATTAACGAGGAACTTTTTGATTACTTTTATGACAAGCTTCCGTTTTTGATTTTCTTATCACTTCCTTTACTAACCATTATGTTTTGGATGGTATTCTATTCTAAAAAAATAAACTACACAGAGCATTTGGTCTTTTCATACACGTTTTTTTCATTCATATTTTTATGTATGATAATATTCAATTTGATAGAAATATTTAATGAAAACGTATCTGTATTTTTTGTTTCAATGTCTTTTGCAGTATTGTTTCCAATCTATTTCTACAAATCTTTAAGAAATTTTTATAAACAAAGTCGTTGGAAAACAATTTTAAAATTCATAATTTTGAATCCATTATTCTTTATATTCCTTACATTAGCAGTATTGATAATGATGGTTTTAGGAATTATGTTATTCTAAATTTATGGTAACTCAAATCACAAGAGGCATTAAAATTTCTGTTTTAACTAGTTTTGAAGGCACTTACTTCAAAAACTACAAGATTCATTTTGCTTTTTCATACCAAATTACCATTGAAAACCAAAGCAAAGATTCTGTACAATTAAATTCGCGTCATTGGGAAATTTATGATTCTCTGAACGACAAAGAAATTGTTGATGGCGAGGGAGTTGTTGGCAAAAAACCAGTTTTAAAACCAGGTGAATCTCACATTTATTCATCAGGCTGCTTGTTGGCTTCACCCATTGGAGCTATGAAAGGGCATTTCAACATGATTAATTTTACTTCAACAAGAAGTTTTAAAGTTGAAATTCCTACTTTCAAACTGAGTGCTCCTTTTGCTTTGAATTAAATTGTAACTTTTCTAACATAGATTTTAAAAAATCATTTGTATTTTTGCAATTAATTCCTAATTATAAAGGAATTAGTATTGTAAAATTCATTTTTCTCAATGCTGAATGCTAAATTCTAAATTTTAAATATCATGCCAAAAGGATTCTTTCATGTCCCAAAAGCGGTCAATGAGCCCGTAAAATCTTACGCTCCAAATTCTCCTGAAAAAGCAGCTGTTCTAGCGGCTTACAAAAAAATGTGGAACGAGACTATAGATGTCCCATTGTACATTGGTTCTGAAGAAATTCGCACCAATAACACTAAAACAATGTCAGCTCCTCACGATCATAAACATATCGTTGGAACTTATCATTTAGCTGAAAAATCTCATGTTGACAAAGCTATTGCAGCAGCCTTAGAAGCCAGAAAAGAATGGTCGCAAATGCCATGGGAACATAGAGCCTCAATATTTTTAAAAGCTGCCGAATTAATTGCTGGACCTTACAGAGCCAGAATAAACGCAGCAACCATGATTGCACAATCAAAAAATATTTTTCAAGCCGAAATTGATGCCTCTTGTGAGTTGATTGACTTTTTACGCTACAATGTTGAATTCATGACGCAAATTTACAACGACCAACCTAATTCAAATTCTGACGTTTGGAATAAAGTAGAATATCGCCCTTTAGAAGGATTTGTTTATGCTATTACTCCTTTCAACTTTACAGCAATTGCAGCAAATTTGCCAGCAAGTGCAGCATTAATGGGGAACACAGTAGTTTGGAAGCCTAGTGACAGCCAAGTTTTTTCTGCAAAAATCATTATCGATATTTTCAAAGAAGCTGGAGTTCCTGATGGAGTGATTAATGTGGTTTTTGGCGATCCAGTAATGATTTCTGATACTATTTTTGAACATCCAGATTTTGCTGGTGTTCATTACACAGGTTCCACTTATGTTTTCAAAGAAATCTATAAAAAAATAGGAAACAACATTCACACCTACAAAACTTATCCAAGAATTGTGGGCGAAACAGGTGGAAAAGACTTTATTGTGGCACATCCATCTGCGAATGTAAAACAAGTGGTAACTGGTATTGTTCGTGGAGCTTTTGAGTTTCAAGGTCAAAAATGTAGTGCTGCTTCAAGAGCATATATTCCTCAAAGCCTATGGTCAGCGGTCAAAGAACAATTGGTTGCCGATGTAAAATCAATGAAAATGGGTTCTCCAGAAGATTTTTCAAATTTCATCACAGCTGTAATTCATGAAGGTTCATTTGACAAATTAGCCAGTTACATTGACCAAGCTAAAAAAGACAGCGATGCTGAAATTTTAGTAGGTGGAAATTACGATAAATCTAAAGGTTATTTTATTGAGCCAACGGTTATTGTTACAACAAATCCAAAATATACTACAATGGAAACGGAACTTTTTGGACCAGTAATTACCATTTATGTATATGAAGACGCAAAATGGGCAGAGACTTTAAAATTAGTTGATGAAACCTCTGAATATGCGTTAACAGGTGCTATTTTTAGTCAAGATAGATATGCGATTGTGGAAGCTACAAAAGCCTTAGAAAATGCGGCTGGAAACTTCTACATCAACGACAAACCTACTGGAGCCGTTGTAGGAATGCAACCATTTGGAGGAGCGAGAGCTTCAGGAACTAATGACAAAGCTGGTTCTATGCAAAACTTATTGCGTTGGGTTTCTCCAAGAACTATTAAAGAAACTTTCGTTACACCAGAAGACTATAGATACCCGTTTTTAGGAGAATAGTTTTTGAAATAGTAAATACAAAACAAAAAGGGTTGAGAATTTTTCTTAACCCTTTTTTTCTATCATGATTACTTTGTAATTCAAACTTTGTATTTCGTACTTTTTAAGCTTTAAACTTCAAAGGCAAGTGGACCACTTTTTTAGTCTCAAAAAATTCATCTTTAAAATACTTGGATAAATTGTATTCTGTGGCTTTTGGAAAATCTTTTAATTCTTCAGTTAAATCACCACCTTTTAGATATAAAATTCCATTTTTGAGATTGTGTTTATTTTGTTTTTTGATTTTATCTTTAATCCAACTGACAAAATCAGGCATATTGGTTACAGCTCTGCTTACAATAAAATCAAAATCTCCTTTTACGTTTTCAGCACGCATTTGTTCTGCTTTAACGTTTTGTAAACCTAAAGCTGTTGCTACCTCATTAACCACTCTAATCTTTTTGGCAATCACATCTATCAAATAAAAACGCGTTTCGGGAAACAAAATCGCTAACGGAATCCCAGGAAAACCGCCACCAGTTCCCACATCTAAAATAAATGTCCCTTTTTCAAATTCTTGTATTTTTGCTATACCTAACGAATGTAAAACGTGTCTTGTATAAAGTTCGTCAATATCTTTTCTAGAAATTACATTAATTTTTGCATTCCAATCTTCGTATAACACTTGCAACTTTTCAAATTGAAGTATTTGATTTTGAGTTAGATTAGGAAACTGTTTAAGTATTTCTTCCATTTGATAAATTTTTCACAAAAATAGTGTTTTTAGTGAATAAAAAATGACCTTTATCATATTTGAAAAAATTATAATAATTATCTTTGGCATCAAATATTTATTTTATGATTACAAATTCACCTACATTTTCAAACAACGATTCGATGAAATTCTTTAGAACTCTAAATAAGAGAGTTAATGAGTATTTCAAAGAAAATAAAATACAAAAAACAGGAAACTGGAAATTACACTTAAAAACCATAGTAATGTTTACTATCTTTTTAACACCTTACTTCTTTCTTTTGGCCATGAAGATGCCTTTTTGGACTTATTTACTGCTCAACGTTGTAATTGGCGTAGGAATGGCTGGTGTTGGAATGAACGTAATGCATGACGGCAATCACGGCTCGTATTCCTCTAAAGGTTGGTTAAATAAAATTATGGGTGGAAGTATCTATATTTTAGCTGGAAACGTGTACAACTGGCAAGTACAACACAACGTTTTACACCACACTTACACTAACATTCACGGACATGATGAAGATTTAGACGCAGGAAGAATAATGCGTTTCACCAAACAAGCAGAATGGAAATATTTTCACAAATTTCAACATATATATTCTGTATTCTTATATGGATTATTAACATTCAATTGGGCTATCACAACCGATTTCCTTCAAATGAAACGCTACTTAAAAAGGAAATTATCATATGGCGAATGGAAAAAACCTTCCGTAAGATGGACAACTTTGGTTATCACTAAAGTAATTTATTTTTCAATTTGGTTGGTAATCCCAATGCTTATCGGTATTGTTTGGTGGAAGGTTTTAGTAGGCTTTGTAGTGATGCATTACACCGCTGGAGTTATTTTAAGCGTAGTGTTCCAGTTGGCTCATGTTGTAGAAGACACCATAACACCTACACCTAGTGAAGATGGAACTATGGAAAATACTTGGGCCATTCATCAATTATTCACAACAGCTAATTTTGCCCCTAAAAACTGGTTGGTCAACTATTACACTGGCGGATTAAACCATCAAATTGAGCATCATATTTTCCCACACATCAGCCACATTCATTATGACAAAATAGCTAAAATCGTAAAAGAAACAGCTCAAGAGTTCAATTTACCTTACTATGAGTTCAAAACTATGAGAAGTGCTTTATATTCTCATTTTAAACACTTGAAAGAATTAGGACAAAAGCCACAAATAGCATAAGATTTTCGATTGAAGAAATCAGAAAAAATTCAACAAAATTATATGAGCCATTAAAACATTAAGTTTCATTAAGACAATCCTTAATACTCTTAATGTATTAATGGTTTACCATTTAAAAAAGATTTTTACATACAACAACACAATGAATCACTTACTATCAGACAGAATTAACCAATTATCTACTTCTCAAACTTTAGCAATGGCTGCTTTAGCAAGAGAATTAAAAACTCAAGGCAAAGACATCATCAGTTTAAGTTTGGGCGAACCTGATTTCAACACTCCTGATTTTATCAAAGAAGCTGCCAAAAAAGCCATCGATGATAATTATTCTACATATTCTCCTGTGGATGGCTATGTAGATTTGAAAGAAGCCATATGCAGAAAATTCAAAAGAGATAACAATTTGGAGTATAAACCTGCAAACATTGTAGTATCAACTGGAGCTAAACAATCTTTATACAATATTGCGCAAGTAATGCTTAATGATGGTGATGAAGTAATCTTACCTGCACCTTATTGGGTTTCATATTTTGAAATCGTTAAAATGGCTGGTGGAGTTCCTGTTGAAGTGCCCACAACTGTTGAAAGTGATTTTAAAATTACACCTGAACAGTTAGCAAAAGCCATCACTCCAAAAACAAAAATGGTTTGGTATAGTTCACCATGCAATCCCAGTGGTTCTGTTTACAATCGTGAAGAATTAACTGCTTTAGCAAAAGTATTAGAAAAACACCCAGACATATTTGTTGTT
>CAZXPF010000002.1:0-213815 GCA_964643105.1 uncultured Flavobacterium sp.
TTTTCACCAATACAATCAGAAAAATCATATTTTAAGAGAAAAAAGTTCTAAAAAAAGAAATAGTATTACGTTTTAAAGATGAGCGTAGATACATTTTATATTTGGTTTTTAGAATATAATAAAAAACTACTACTCCCTATTAAGGTTATATAAAGGTTAATCAGAGGCAGTATAAAGGGAATAAAAGTGATATAAAAAAAGGCTTTAATGTAATTGCAATATAACTCAAGAGAAAGAGAATCTTTAAAAGTTTATTTTGATCTATTTATGCTCATTATTCAAAAAAAATAATTTAGAGTCAATTTAAAAATATAGAAATAAATGTTATCCCAAAGCAACATCCAAAGTCATCATCACAATAAATCCACCAATAAATCCTAAAGTAGCAATATCAGTGTTATTGACTTGTTGGGTTTCTGGAATTACTTCTTCCACAACCACAAATATCATGGCACCTGCAGCAAAGGCAAGAGCATAAGGCAGTAAAGGCGTAAAAAAGGTAACCGCAACAGCTCCTAAAACTCCAGCAATTGGTTCTACAATAGCAGACGATTGCCCGTACATAAAACTTTTCCTTCTACTCATTCCCATTCTTCTCAAAGGCATGGAAACAGCAATTCCTTCTGGGAAATTTTGAATTCCAATTCCAATAGCCAACGTAACTGCTCCTGCAATAGAAGCTTCTGGAATACCTGCAGCCACACCACCAAACAAAACACCAACCGCCAATCCTTCTGGGATATTATGCAACGTTATAGCTAAAACCAGTAAAGTTGTTTTTTGCCAAGGGGATTTAATCCCTTCTGTTTCTTTAAAATTAATGTGAACATGAGGCAAAATTTTATCCAAACCAAAAATAAAAAGAGCTCCCAAAGCAAAACCAACAGCAGCTGGAATTACTTTTACAAATCCATCTCCTTCACTCATTTCTATAGATGGTGCCAATAAACTCCAAAAACTCGCAGCAACCATAACTCCACCAGTAAAACCAAGCATTCCATCAAAAAATGTTCGGTTCATTCCTTTGAAAAAGAATACAAATGAAGCTCCTAAAGCGGTCAAAAACCAAGTAAACATTGTAGCATAAAAAGCAGCCAATATAGGATCAATGCTTTCGAAATAGGTCAATACATCTTGAAACATAATTAGTGTACGTATAAATTAGTAGCTATTTTATTCGAAATGGTAATCTTTATGCCATTGATTTCAACATGAAGAATATCATCAAATGTGTCTTTCTCAATAATCTTAAAAGTAGAACCTAAGGCTATTTTTTGTTTGTCTAAATACTGTAAAAACTCTGTGGAAGAATCTTTAACTCCAACACATTTATACGATATATTCTCTTTGGCATCAATTAACAGTTGTTTTTGCACTTTCTTAATTTCTCCATTGGCATTGGGAATAGGATCACCATGAGGATCAAATTCGGGAAAGTCTAGGAAAGCATCTAGCTTATTGATTAATTTTTCTGATTGAATATGTTCCAATTCTTCTGCTATTTCGTGTACCTCATCCCATGAAAAATTTAATTTATCGACCAAAAAAACTTCCCATAGACGATGCTTCCTAACAATCATTTTTGCAGTTAACGTTCCTTTCTCTGTTAGAGAAGCTCCTTGGTATTTTCTATATTTTACTAAATCTTTTTCAGACAATTTTTTCAACATATCTGTCACGGAAGAGGCTTTGGTTTCTAGCATTCCTGCAATAGCATTGGTATTCACCCCTTTTGGAGAAACCACTGATAAATGATAAATTACCTTTAAATAATTTTCTTCAGAAGTAGTCATTAAGTATTATTTTAAGCAAATATATAAAATATTATTTTGTATTGATAAATTATATTTTTAGTTTTGTCTAAAATTTATTTTAATTTATAATGAAAATTATTTTTGCGTTCATATTTTGTGTCTTATCATTAAATGCTCAAACCACTATTAAGGGAATTGTTTCTTTTGAAAAAGAAGGTTTACCTTATGCAACGGTTCAAATTATCGAACTAAAAAAAGGCCTGACAGCTGATGAAAACGGTTATTACACTTTTGAGAATATTCCTGCAGGTAAGTATACTATTCAATTCTCATATACAGGTTTTAAAACTTGTAGCAAAAAAATAATCCTTGAAAATCAAATAACATACACCTTAAACTGTGAGTTATCGGAATCAAATACTTTAGATGAAATTGTATTAACAGGCACATTAAAACCCGTTTCAAGATTAGAAACTCCTGTTCCAGTAGAGGTTTACACGGCTACATTTCTTAAAAAAAATCCGACTTCAAATATTTTTGAGGCTTTACAAAATGTAAATGGTGTTCGACCTCAATTAAACTGCAATATTTGCAACACTGGAGACATTCACATCAACGGGCTAGAAGGACCATATACTATGGTTACTATAGATGGAATGCCTATTGTAAGTGGATTATCAACTGTTTATGGTTTGTCAGGAATTCCTAATTCATTAATCGATAGAATTGAAATTGTAAAAGGTCCTGCGTCCTCCTTGTATGGAAGTGAAGCTGTGGGTGGTTTAATAAATATTATTACCAAACGTCCAGAAACTGCACCAATGTTTTTTGCTGATGTTTTTAGTACTTCATGGTTAGAAAACAACATAGATATGGGTGCAAAATACAGAGTTGGTAAAAAAGTTAATTCCCTTTTAGGAATAAATTATTTTAATTATAATACTCCTATTGACAACAACCATGATAATTTCACTGATGTAACGCTTCAAGATAGACTTTCAGTTTTTAACAAATTTAGTATTGATAGAAAAAGTGGAAAAGAATTGAGTTTTGCTGGAAGATTTTTTTATGAAGACCGTTGGGGTGGAGAAATGCAATGGAATAAAACGTTTAGAGGAGGAACAGAAATTTATGGAGAAAGTATTTATACCAAAAGATATGAATTGTTGGGAAAATATGAACTACCATTGTTAGAAGACATCACAACCACTTTTTCATATACCAATCACCACCAAAATTCAGTCTATGGGAATATATTTTTTTTAGCCCAACAAGAAATTGCCTTTGCCCAAATGACTTGGAATAAAAAGATAAAAAACCATGATTTCCTAATAGGAACGGCCTACAGACATCAATTTTACAACGACAATACAACGGCAACCATTCAACCTGATAAAAGCAAAATAATAAGTCTTTTTGTTCAAGATGAAATTTTATTTAATCAAAAACAAAGTCTATTGCTTGGTTCAAGATACGATTACAATTCCATTCATGGTTCTATTTTTACACCCAGAATTGCTTATAAATACAAACCTTCTCAAAATGATATTATTAGAATAAATGCAGGAACTGGTTTTAGAATTGTGAATTTATTTACTGAAGAACATGCAGCACTTACAGGTTCCAGAGAAGTTATAATTAGAGAAGAATTAAATCCAGAAAAGTCATATAACATCAATTTGAATTACTTGAAAAAAATTGAAATTGCAAACAATGTGCATTCTGTTTTAGAATTCTCTGGCTGGTACACGCATTTTGACAATCAAATTTTACCAGATTATGATACAAACCCCAATCAAATTATTTATGCCAATTTAAATGGCTATTCAAAAACCTATGGAATCACCGCTAATGCAGAGTTTATTTTTCCTTTTGGATTAAAAACAATAGCTGGAATTACGGCATTAGAATCAAAAAACAAAAGAGACGGAATTGTCAGCTCACCCATTTTAACAGAAAAATTCAGTGCAACATGGGGAATCACTTATGACATTCCAAAATGGTATTTGTCCATAGATTATACAGGAAATTTATACGGTTCAATGCGATTACCCTTATTAGGTGATTTAGATCCAAGAAGAGAATACTCTCCTTTTTGGAGCATCCAAAACATACAATTTACCTACAAAAGAATAAACCGCTTTGAACTATATGGTGGACTAAAAAATCTTTTGAATTACACACCTAATAAAAACAACCCTTTTTTAATCGCAAGAGCAAACGATCCTTTTGATAAAGAAGTTATTTTTGACGCCAATGGAAATGCTACAGCTACACCAAATAACCCTTACGCATTAACCTTTGACCCTAGTTATGTTTATGCTCCTAACCAAGGAATAAGAGGCTTTTTAGGATTGAGATATACTTTATTTTAGATAGAATAACACAAAAAGTATTAACGTTTCATTAATCATTTTAAAAACGAAAAATATTTATTTTCGCATTCAAACTTTTAAGCAGGTTAATCGTTAAATGAACACAAGAAAATATAACCCTTTTTTAAATCATTTCTGGTTTTTGATGTCCTTGTATTTTCTAAATATAAGTGTTGATTACCAAGATATAAAGGTTGAATTTGATTCAAAAAAAAGCTCTTTTAATGAACAAGAAAGTATCATTGAACTTCTAGTAGAAAAAGCATTAGGTTTTGAAAATGCAATTTTAGAAAGTGAAACCGATGAATCTGAAAAAAACACCTTTAAAAAGAATTTTTCTCTAGATAAATTTATACTTTCAAACCCCTTGACTTTGAAAAATAATTTTATTTCATTTCCAAAAAAAGAAAAATCCTATCACAAATACCATTACTACGAAACTAATTTAGCAATCCATTCACCACCACCAGAAATTTCATTTTTATAATTTTTTACTGCTTTTTTATTTAATAAAGAGCAGCACATAGTTATATCCTATTACATTTATAAATTATAAAAAATGAAAAAAACAAACCTATTACTAATAGTGTTAACAATACTTTGTGCATCAATAAAAGCACAAGAAAAAGATTTTAAAACCATCAAAGACAGTTTATATATTGAAGAAATTGAAGATAAAAAAGAACCTTTTAAAAACCTTCATGCTGAACCTTTGTATATTGATTTAATTAGAGACTTAGGGGCTAGAAAAGGAGAAAAAGAGTGGAATGTTGGTTTAGGTATTACAGACAACAAAAGCTATGATAGTTACACTGCTCTAGTAGAATATGAGTTTGCTCCAATTGACCGTTTAGGATTAGAAGTAGAACTTCCTTTTTCATTGTATTATCCCAACGAAAAAGACGCAATTTCTCCAGAAAGCAAGCTAAATAGCATAAAAATTGCGGCACAATATACCTTTCTAGTTTCAGAAAAAGCAAAAACATCGCTTGCCTTAGGATATATTCATGAATTTGAAATGAATGATTTCAATCAATACAAAAAAGATAAAGTTTTTAGAGGAAATATATTCAATCCGTTCTTTGTAGCAGCCAAAAGATGGGGTCAAAATTTTCATACGCTACTTTACAGTGGCCCTTTATTGGAACAATCCTATGATTCTAATGCAATTCATACTCTTTGGCAAGTTAACTCCAATTTTCATTATATGATTCCTGGTACTCGAAACTTCATCGGACTTGAATTTAACAAACAAATCAAGGAACAAGATTTTGATGTGACAATTAGACCACAAATGAGAGTAGAAGTTTCTAACAGTTTATTAATAGGAATTGTAACTGGTGTTCCTATTAGTAGAGAAAATGAGAGGTTTAGTACTTTTTTGAGACTTATTTACGAACCTAAACACAAATAAAAGTATATTTGTTATCATACAAAAGCACCAATGCAACATTACCATTACATTTTTACGGGTTCAGGTTTATCAGCCTTAATGACGGTTTACGAAATGATTATTTCCAATTCATTCCAAGATAAATCTATTCTATTACTTGATGCTGACGCCAAAAAATCTAATGATAGGACTTGGTGCTTTTGGGATGATTCCGATGTGTTTGAAACAATACTTTCTAAAGAATGGAAAAATACACTTTTTGCCAATGAAAATTTTAGAAAGCAACTAAACATTCAGCCTTATCACTATAAAATGATTCAAGGTTCAGCTTTTTATAATTTTATTTTTAAGGAAATTTCAAAACATAAAAACATACATTTTCTACAAGATAAAGTAATTGATTTTTCAGATTTAGGCAATCATTGTTTAGTTAAAACTGAGGAGAATAGTTTCACTTGTAATAAGATTTTTAATTCTGTATTTAATCCAAATTTAGTTTTTTCCCAAAAAAAATATCCTTTACTGCAGCAGCATTTTATCGGTTGGTTTATAAAAAGTAAAGAGCTTGTTTTTGACGAAAGCACGGCTACGTTTATGGATTTTTCAGTGAAGCAAAAAGGCAATACAAGATTCATGTATGTCTTACCCACTTCAAAAAATGAAGCTTTGATTGAATACACCTTATTTTCTAAAGATTTGCTTTCAAAAGAAGAATACGAAAACGAAATTGAATTGTACATTAAAAACTTGGGTATAACTGAATATGAAATTGTAGAAAAAGAACAAGGCAATATTCCGATGACAAGTTATCCTTTTTGGAAAAACAACACCAAAAACATCATAAATATAGGTTCAGCTGGTGGATGGACAAAAGCGAGTACTGGTTTTACATTTAAAAATGTTACGAAAAAATCAAAAAAACTGGTTACCTTTTTAACAACAAATTCCAATTTTTCTCAATTTCACAAAAAAGACAAATTTTGGTTCTATGACTTACTTTTTATAGATGTTTTATATCAAAATAATGCTTTGGGTTCAAAACTATTTTCCAGTTTATTCAAAAATGGAAATTCGGGCTTAATTCTAAAATTTTTAGATGAAGAAACATCATGGTTAGAAGACTTAAAAGTCATTCTGAAGTGTCCAAAAATGCCTTTTATTAGAGCCTTGTTTGGAAGAATATTTTCTATTTAACTATAGTTAAATTTTATAGTTTCTTTAAAATAATTCTTTAAAAATCATCGTATCTTTGCATTAGATTTTTAATTTTCAAATCAGAAATCGTTAATCTTAAATTTAAATATAATGTATCCAGAAGAAATGGTTAAACCTATGCGTGCTGAATTACTAGACGCAGGTTTCAAAAATTTATATAGTGCTGATGAAGTTAAAGATGCCATTCAAGGAGAAGGAACTACTCTAGTTGTAGTAAATTCGGTTTGTGGTTGTGCCGCTAGAAATGCTCGTCCAGGTGCTAAAATGAGTTTAACAGGTGAAAAAAAACCTTCAAAATTAATTACTGTTTTTGCAGGTGTTGACAAAGAGGCCGTTGATGCAGCTAGAGAACAAATGTTCCCTTTTCCTCCATCATCACCCAGTATGGCTTTATTCAAAAATGGTGAATTAGTGCACATGTTAGAACGTCATCATATTGAAGGTCGTCCAGCGGAATTAATTGCAGAAAACTTACAAGATGCTTACAATGAATATTGCTAATCAATATTCTTAAAAAAAATCAATCCCTTTCTAAATAATTAGTTAGGGATTTTTTTATACGCCGCAACCTTTCGTCATTTTTGAATCTATGTATAAAACAAATTTAATTTCTAAAATTATGAAATATATAGTGCGAATTTTACTTTTATCCATGTTGCTTCAAAGTTTTCAATGCGATGACGATACGACAACTAATTCTACCATTACCCCTGAAATGCTGACAGCAAAAAAACAAGAGATTGTAAACTATATTGCTTCTTTTTCTTGTGCAGAAGCATCTTCTTGCAATTCAATTGCCTTTGGTGCAAAACCTTGTGGTGGCCCAAAAGAATATTTGTCATACCCAAACACAGTAAATCAATCTACTTTAGAATCTATGGTGACTGACTATAATGAAATGGAGAACAAATTTAATATTGAAACAAATGCCGTTTCTGATTGTATGCAAGTTCTTCCTCCAAATACAATAAATTGTGTCAATGGGGTTTGCACGATAATCAATTAAACACAAATCACATATTATGCAAGCATACTAAAACCATCGTTCTGTTGATGGTTTTTTTATTTTATAGTACTACATTTGTGAAAATTTTACTTTTATGGAGAAATTAATTTCTTATCCTTTATCTGTAATTTATTATTTCCTTTTTTTATTTTGGTTGGTTATTTTCCATCCCATTCAATGGATATGTTATAATTTATTTGGGTATAATGCCCATAGAATTAGTGTATTCATCTTAAATTGGTTTTTGGTTAGAAACACCCATATTTTAGGCACAACATATTCTTTTAAAGGAAGAGAAAAATTGCCTAAAAATGTTCCTTTTGTTTTAGTAGCCAATCATCAAAGTTTATATGATATTCCTGCCATAATTTGGTTCATGAGAGCATGGCATCCAAAATTCATCAGTAAAAAAGAATTGGGAAAAGGAATTCCAAGTGTTTCGTACAATTTAAAATATGGCGGTTCTGCTTTGATTGATAGAAAAGATCCCAAACAAGCTTTAGCCGAAATAAAAAAATGTGGTGAATTCATCAATAAAAACAACTATTCTGTGGTTATTTTCCCAGAAGGAACAAGGAGTAAAACAGGAATTCCAAAACCTTTTTCAGTGAATGGATTAAAAATGCTTTACAAATTTGCTCCAGAGGCTTACTTTGTGCCAATTACCATCAATAATTCATGGAAAATGACTAAATTTGGACAATTTCCATTAGGTTTAGGAAATCGAATAACTTTTCAAGTCCATGAACCCCTTAAGGTCTCTGATTATCCCTTTGAAGAACTATTTGAAAAAACAGAAAAAACAATAGTTTCGACTATTAATACATAAACTATGTCAATTAAAAATGTACGATTAGAAGTGATGCAATTTTTAGAAAAGAAAATTGATAGCTTCGTAGAAGATTACCTTATTCCGGTTGAAAAAATATGGCAACCTACTGATTTATTACCTGATTCTCAAAGTGAAAATTTTTATGAAGATGTTAAAGAATTACGTGAGATTGCTAAAGATTTACCTTATGATTTTTGGGTAACCTTAGTGGGCGATACTATCACAGAAGAAGCCTTACCAACCTATGAATCTTGGTTAATGGAAGTTGAAGGTGTTGATAATGAAGGAAGAAATGGCTGGAGTCAATGGATTAGACAATGGACTGGTGAAGAAAATCGTCATGGCGATGTGTTGAACAAGTATTTATATTTATCTGGAAGAGTAAATATGCGTGAAATTGAAATGACCACGCAACATTTAATCAACGATGGTTTTGATATTGGCACTGGAACAGATCCTTATAAAAACTTTGTTTACACTAGTTTTCAAGAATTAGCTACTTATGTTTCTCATAATCGTGTGGCACAAATAGCTAAAAAATATGGCGACAACAAATTATCTAAAATGTGTCGATTGATTGCTGGTGACGAAATGCGTCATCATCATGCTTACAGTGAATTTGTTACTCAAATTTTTAAAGTTGATCCCAGTGAAATGATGTTGGCCTTTCAACACATGATGAAACACAAAATTACAATGCCCGCAGGTTTTTTGAGAGAAAGTGGTCAAAAAATAAGTTCTGCTTTTGAACAATTCTCAGATTCTGCACAAAGGATAGGAGTTTACACAGCTGTCGATTATGTAGATATCATGCAAAAATTAATTGACAAATGGGAAATTGATAAAATTAATGGATTAACAAGTGAAGCCGAAAAAGCAAGAGATTATTTAATGAAGCTTCCCGCACGAATGGCAAAAGTTTCTGAACGACTTGTTATTCCTCAAGAAAGTCATATTTTCAAATGGGTACAACCCGCTTTAATAAAGTAAAAACATACAAATCAAATTATAAAAATTCCAAATTCTAAATGCTGAAATAAATTCAGAATTACAGTATTTGGGATTTTTTTTAAACCAATCGAAATGACATTAATCGATAAAACTATCCTTTTCGTAAAACAACAACTTCAAAATGCTGAAGGTGGTCATGATTGGTTTCATATTGAACGTGTTTATAAAAATGCTCTTTTAATAGCTGAAAATGAAGTATGCAATTTAGAGATTGTGAAACTAGGTGCTTTATTGCATGACATTGCTGATAGTAAATTTCATGACGGAGACGAAACGGTTGGGCCAAAAGTGGCAAGAAAATTTTTAGAAGAAGAAGGTGTAAACGAAGAAACAATTACATCTGTTTTGAATATTATAAAAAACATCTCTTTCAAAGGAGGCAATTTTGATAAAAAATTCAGGTCAAAAGAGTTAGATATTGTGCAAGATGCAGATCGATTAGATGCTATTGGTGCTATTGGAATAGCCAGAACATTCAATTATGGCGGTTTTAAAAATAGAGCTATATATAATCCAAATATAGCTCCAAATCTCAACATGAGTAAAGAAGAATATAAAAATAGTGAAGCTCCAACCTTAAATCATTTTTACGAAAAATTGTTGTTGTTAAAAGATAAAATGAATACAGAATCTGGTAAAAAAATTGCTCAGAAAAGACACGAATTCATGGAAAAATTCTTGTCGCAATTTTATGCTGAATGGGATGCAGAGAAATAGTTTTTAATAAAATTTATAATCTGTCACGACAGAAATTCCCAAAAAACCTTCTTCAATAGTATAAACGATTTGATTTTTTTTATACATTTTTGAAAAATCAAAAAACACTCTAATTCCGGTATATTCATTATATTTATTATCTTCTAATCGTATTAGAGTGGTTTCGCTTGAGCCTGATTTTAATCGTTGGACAGTTGAGGTAAAAGTATATTTTTCAATCTTTGGATTGTATGAAAAACAATAATTAATACATATAAAAACACTTGTAATTAATGTAAACCACATTCTTGGTGGATTAATCAATTGCTTAGAATAAATGCTTGAAAAAATAGGCAAATATGATAAAAAATATAAAAGAAATAACACTTTTAAATCTATCAGCATACTAAATCCAATGGATAGAAATATACAAATATTTAGTAATGAAATTATTATCAGTTTTGTTGACTTACTGGTAACAGCTTGTTGAATTTCATTTTTTCTGAAATAGATTAACTTTTTAAAAGTAAAGGCAATAAATGGAGACATTAAAAGAAAGAGTACTAGAAACATTGCAATTCCTTGCCGCTCATATTTATAAAACCAGTAGAAAGGTAAAATAAACACAACCACTATTGCAGCAATAATGATTGTAAGTTTTACCATGGTTTCTAGATGACTTGGATATTCTTCTTTTCTTTTAAACAAAATAAAATTGTTTTCTATTTATTTCCCAGGAAAAACAGCTTTTCTCTTTTCTAAAAAGGCAGCAGTTCCTTCTTTAAAATCTTCAGTTCCAAAGCAAGCCCCAAAATTTTTAATTTCTGTTTCATAACCGTTAACACCATCTTCGTAATTAGCATTTACTGCTTGTATAGCTTTTGCAATGGCAACCGATGAATTTCTGGTAATTTTAGCCGCAATTCCTTTTGTGAATTCTAACAATTCTGCTTGTGGTACAACATGATTTACTAAACCATAATCCTTTGCAGTTGCTGCATCAATCATAGTGGCTGACATAATCATTTCCATAGCTCTACCTTTTCCAACTAATTGAGGTAATCTTTGCGTTCCACCATAACCTGGAATTACTCCTAAAGTAACTTCTGGCAAGCCCATTTTTGCATTGTCTGATGCTACTCTAAAGTGACAAGCCATCGCTAATTCTAATCCACCTCCAAGGGCAAAGCCGTTTACAGCTGCAATAACTGGTGTGGAAAGATTTTCAACAAAGTCAAACAGCAACTCTTGACCTTTTGCTGCTAATAATCCTCCGTTTTCAACTGAAAAATTAGCAAATTCAGCAATGTCTGCTCCAGCCACGAATGCTTTTTCACCACTACCTGTAACGAGGATTACTTTTACTGTCTCATCTTCATTTAATGATTTGAAACCTTCATGTAATTCTTGAATAGTGGCTTTGTTTAAAGCATTTAATTTTTCTGGTCTGTTAATGGTTACAACAGCAATATTGTCTTGTTTTTCTATTAAAATATTTTCCATTTATTTTTATTTTATCCGATGGCAAAAGCCAACGACAATTGATATTATTGTGTTATTGGAAATGAAACTATGAATTCCGTTCCTACATTTTCTTCACTTTCAAAGGTAATGGTTCCGTTATAATTTTCAATGATATTTTTGATAATTGCTAATCCTAAACCCATTCCACTTGATTTGGTGGTGAATTTTGGTTCAAAAATACGAACTTTATTTTCTTCTGAAATGCCTTTTCCGTTGTCTTTAACCTTAATGATTACATTTCTATTTTCTCTGTAAACAACAACATCAACGCGTTTATTTTCATCAGAATCAGCCATAGATTGAATTGCATTTTTTACCAAATTTGTTATCACTCTGATCAGTTGTGTTCGATCTAAACGTGCAATTATCTCTTCTTCTGAACTTGTAAAATGAATGAAATCTTCATTGAAAATATCTAAGGATAACTCAACTATTTTAACCACATTCAAGGTTTCATTTTGTTGAGCTGGCATTGAGGCAAAATTAGAAAAAGCATTGGCAACCGAACTCATGGTATCGATTTGTTGTATCAATGTTTTAGAATAATCGTCTAATTTTTTCTTTATTTCAGGATCATTTTCATTAAATCGCATCTGAAAACTTTGAACGGTTAATCGCATGGGTGTTAACGGATTTTTGATTTCGTGTGCGACTTGTTTTGCCATTTCACGCCAAGCTTGTTCTCTTTCACTTTGAGCTAATTTAGTTGCACTTTCTTCTAATTTATCGACCATGCTGTTGTAGGCTTGTACCAATAAATTTATCTCTTTACTTCCTTCTTCCAGAAAAATTCGTTGATTTTGTTGATTGAAATCGGTCTCTTTAATTTTATCACTAATAATTTTTAATGACTTTGTGATGTAACTGGATAAAAAATACGACAACGCAATAGCTATCAATAACATAAAAGTATAAACTTGTCCAAATCGCATTAAAAAACTTCTCAATTCGTTGTCATAAAAATCAGTATCTTCTTCATAAGGCAAATTCAAAATTGCTAAAGGCTTGAATTTATTATCTTTGATATAACTGTAGGAATACCTCATTTTTAAACTATCAATAGTTTTAAATTCTACATATCTTTTTTCGAGTGTAGATTCAAGTATTTCAAGTGTAGATGGATTGATTTTAGGAGCTTCTTTATCTTGCCTAAAAAGGGCTTTTGAAGACAATAACAAATTCCCTTTTAAATCATAAAAATTTAATTCCATTGAATGAACATCTGCTATTTCTCCTATTTTCTCTTTAAAAATTAACGGAATATTCTTTGTTGATAAAGGATATGTAGTATTTTGAAGTACATAATTGATGTGTTCGACAATAGCATTTTCTTTTCGTTCTAATCTATCTTGATGATATTCTCTAGCCTCTTTTTTGAATTGATAAATGGAAACTGCTGCAATTAAAACAGAAGCAATCAACGTTAAGAATATCATGGAAAGAAATATTCTTAGTCGAAGTGAAAGGTGTTTTATATTGAAAATTCTATCCATTTTTATGTTTTAGCCCAGATTACTTCACTTAACTTTTATTTCAAACGAAGTTCACTGAACTTCGTTTGTAATGGAAAGCTTTTTTGTGAAAAAATGTAGTTTTCATTGGTATAAAAAAGCGACCTAAGAAGCTCTTTTTATGCTATAGAAAAACACGTTTTTTGCAAAAAACTTGCAATGCATAGCTGGATTAGCTTCATACTATTTTTCTCTAATTCTTTTGTACAATCTAAAACCTAACATGATTAAGATTGAAAATACAAATATACCAATTACACCAAAAACCCAATTGATGGCACTTTTTAAGATGACCAAGAAGACTACTGCAAACAAAATAATGGTAGCACCTTCATTCCAAATTCTAAAGAAATTAGATGTATGCTTAACGTTATTTTGCTGTAATTGTCTAAAAATCTGATGGCACTTTGCGTGATAAATATATAATAGCAAAACGAATGCCAGCTTTACATGCATCCAAGATTGTGATAACCAAGCTGGATTTAAATATAATAAATAAAACGCAAAAAGACTAGCCAAAACTGCACTTGGCCATGTAATTATATACCAAAGCCTATATTGCATTAATTGATATTGTTTGATTAAAATATCTTGTTCAGGTTGCGGTTTTTGTTTGGCCTCGGCATGATAAACAAACAAACGAACAATGTAAAAAAGTCCGGCAAACCATGTGATTACGAATATAAGATGTAAAGCTTTAATGTAGTTATATTCCATTTTGAGCGTGAGTTAATTTGCGGTTCATTTCTCGCTTTAAAAAGAAACCTGTTACTAGTGTTGATAAAACATCAGCTATTGGAAATGAAATCCATACCCCAAAAATACCATAAAATTTCGGTAAAATTAGTACTAATGGAATGAGAAAAAATCCTTGTTTGGTTAGTGTAAGTAAAAGTGCTGGAATGGCTTTGCCTGCTGCTTGAAAATAGGCTGCTCCGATCAACTGAATAGCAATTATGGGTGAAGCCGCAAATACCAAACGTAAGGCATTAGGTGTTTCCTTAATAATATCAGCATCTTTGGAAAAAACGGCAACAATAGGTTCTGCAAAAACTAAAATGATTAAAAAAATTAATGTTGCTAAACCCGCAGCCCATTTGATAGATGTTGAAATAGTATCACTCACTCGTCCATAATTTTTTGCCCCATAGTTATAGCCTGCAATAGGTAAAAATCCTTGTGTAACTCCTAATATTGGAAACAAGGCAAACATTAACATCCGACTTATAATTCCGTAAACCGCTACTGAATGTTCTCCTCCATATATAAATAAGGTGTGATTTAGAATAATAGATAAAATAGCCACTACACCTTGTCGTGCAAAAGTTACGAAACCTAATGAAGATATTTCTGAAACTAATTTAAAATCTAAAGCGTAATGTTTAATCTGTAAACGCAACTCACTTTTATAAATGAAAAACCATAAGATAAAAGCAAAACACATAAAGTAAGAAATGGAAGTTGCCAAAGCTGCTCCAAACATTCCCCAATTTAAAAATTTAATAAAAACTACATCTAAAATAATGTTGCTGAATGCTGGAATTATCATGGCAATCATAGCAAATTTAGGTTTTCCTTCAGCTCTGATTACGGTATTTCCCATCATGCAAAGTGCTAAAAAAGGAACTCCATATAAAACTGGAATAAAAAACTCATTGGCTGGTTGCATGATGTCGCCATTAGCTCCAAAAAGCAATAGCACTTCATTGGAATAAAAAAGGCCAATTATCACTGCCACCAACGCCAAAGTAAGCGTCATCAATATCTGATTCCCAAATGTTTTTAGTGCTTTTTCTCTGTCGTTTGCTCCTAAAGCTCTAGAAATAATGGAACTTCCTCCAATTCCTAAAGCCATTCCTAAGGAAGAAATTAAAAATGTTATGGGTAACACAACCGAAACAGCTGCAATAGCAAGTGAACCAATCCATTGGCCAACAAAAATGGTATCAATTAAGATATTGACAGACATGAACAAAATGCCTATCGATGCAGGGACAGATTGTTTAATCAATAATTGCTTTATGCTTAATGTACCTAATTCGGTTGAAGATACTGCCATTATACGGTTTGTTCTTTATGCTGAAACGCCCATTGATCTACCCAACGGCTTAAAGTTTTTGCCCAATCATCATCATCATTTAAACAAGGAATGGCTAAAAACTCTTCGCCTCCATGTTCTTTAAATTCGTGATTAGCTTCCATGGCAATTTCTTCTAAAGTTTCCAAACAATCCGAAACAAAAGCAGGAGTTACAACAGCTAATTTCTTAATTCCTTTTTCGGGCATTTTATTAATTTCAACATCTGTGTAAGGCGTTAACCACTTATCACCTGCTAAACGCGATTGAAAAGTTTGGCTGTATTTTCCTTCTTCAATTCCTAAAAATTCAACTACTTGTTTTGTAGTTTCATAACATTGATGACGGTAACAAAACTCATGTGCTGGTGAAGGTGTGTTGCAACAGCTTCCGTCTATTTTACAGTGACTTTTTGTTATGTCTGTTTTACGAATATGACGCTCTGGAATTCCATGATAAGAAAATAATAAATGATCGTATTCAAATCCTTCTAAGTGTCTTTTGATAGAATTTGATAAATCCCTGATATAGTCTTTTTGATTGTAAAATGCTGGAATTATGGTAAAACTCATATGAGGAAACTTCTCTTTACGCAATTTTTCCGCTAATACTAAAATTGTTTCAGTTGAAGCCATGGCGTGTTGAGGATACAACGGAAATAACAAAACTTCTGTTATTCCTTGGTCACTTAATTTTTGTAAACCACTTTCTATACTTGGGTTTCCATATCGCATAGCTAATTCAACTGGAACACTAACTTGTTTTTGAATTTTAGCTTGCAATCTTTTGGACAAAACAATTAATGGTGACCCTTCATCCCACCAAATTTTTGCATAAGCTGCAGCAGATTTCTTAGGTCTTGTCTGTAAAATAATGCCTCGAACCAATAAAGCTCTTAACAAAAATGGAACATCAATTACATATTTGTCCATTAGAAATTCATCTAAATAAGGCTTAACGTCTTTCGGTGTTGGGCTTTCTGGTGAGCCGAGATTTACTAATAATACTCCTTTTTTCATTTGATGCTTTTTTTTATAAAAGTAATTAAACTTATTTTTTTATTTTGCGATTAACATTTATTTAATCTTTGTTTTAGGTATTCTGATTGATTGACATTAAATATTTTTTGGGCGTTGTGGCAAACTTCTTTTTGAAAGCTGCAATAAAATGACTTCCGGTACTGTAACCAATTTTCAAACCTACTTCATTGACATTGTATGAACCAGAATCCAATAATTTTCGGGCATATTCCATTTTGTAATCAAACAAAAAACCATAAACGGTGTCTCCATAAATTTGTTTGAATCCCATTTTAAGTTTTTTCAAACTCAATCCAATTGTATCCGCTAATTCTTGTAAACCTGGTGGTTCAGACATATTATTAATGATAATTTCTTTAGCTCTTTTTATTTTTAAAACGTTTTCTTCATCAATTAAAAAAGGACATTGCTCAATATTTGCATCGTTATTTGCATTAAAATACAAACTCAATAATTCATATCCTTTTCCTTTATAGTAAAGGTTTTTGATGAAAGGGTTTAAATTATAATGAAACAACTGACTCAAAACAATAGTCATAGACGGACTAATATTATCCTCTTTATAATATTTCTTATCAGCATTTTCCTTACTCATAAACGGAATATAATCTGCTTCAGCAGAAAACAACGAATGAAACATTTTTATAGAAATTATCAATGAAATAACCCAAGAATTTGGAGCTAATTCTAAATTTAATGGAAGCTCTTTTTGAGGATTATAAAACAAATATGACTTCTGTTCGTTCAAATCTAGGGTATATCTTCCTTCATTAAAAATAAATTTTGCCTTTCCTTTCATGCCAAAGTGAAATTGAATAAGTCCTTCACTAACAGCTCGTTCCACTTTATAAATTTCATTTCCTTCGTTCTGAAAACGAATTAAAAAAAAATTATTTTCAATTTTTATTTCTTCTTTAGAACCCATAGCGATATTTTTTCGTATATGATGTTAAATTAAAACCAATCTTTTATTTAGAATTAATCTATATAAAGAATTTTGAAAGGGTTGATTTTAATACAAATTTAAAAGAATTTACGTAGATTATGACTTTTTGGATTAAAATATCACACAGCGACACAAAAAGTCCTTTTAGCGTTACTTTTATAAACAGTATATAGATAATTTTGTTGAATCTTTAAGAATAAGGATAATTATGGAAAACTTTAGAATGGCAAAACATACTTCTTTTTACGCATTAGGTATTAGTTATAAAAAAGCAGATGCTGTAATGAGAGGTAAATTTAGTCTAAGTGCACAAGCAAAAGCTACATTATTAATACAAGCCGAAGCCGAAGGAATTGAATCTTTAATCGTTACTTCTACCTGTAACCGAACAGAAATATATGGTTTTGCTAACCATCCATATGAGCTTATTAAATTACTTTGTGAAAACAGTCAAGGAACCGTAGAAGAGTTTCAAGAAATAGCCTATATCTATAAAAACCAAGAAGCTGTCAACCATATGTTCAGAGTTGGAACAGGTTTAGACAGTCAAATTTTAGGAGATTTTGAAATTATCAGTCAATTAAAAACCGCTTTTGTTGAAAGCAAATCAAATGGTTTGGTTAATTCTTTTCTTGAACGATTGATTAATTCTGTTATTCAGGCTAGTAAAAAAATTAAAACAGAGACTGATATTTCTTCAGGTGCAACTTCTGTTTCATTTGCTTCTGTGCAATATATCATTAAAAATGTTGAGGATATTTCGTCTAAAAATATTTTACTATTCGGAACTGGAAAAATAGGCAGGAATACTTGCGAAAATTTAGTTAAACACACCAAACATGAACATGTTACCCTAATCAACAGAACCAAAGACAAAGCTGAAAAATTAGGAGAAAAACTAAATTTAATTGTTAAAAACTATTCAGACTTAGAAGTTGAGTTGCAAAAAGCGGATATTGTTGTGGTAGCTACTGGAGCTCAAAATCCAACGATAGATAAAACGCTTTTAAACTTGAAAAAACCACTTTTGATTTTAGATTTATCTATTCCTAAGAATGTGAATGAAAATGTAAAAGAAGTTGATGGGGTTACTCTAATTCATCTAGATCATTTATCGCAAATGACGGATGAAACTTTAGAAAAAAGAAAACAACATATTCCACAAGCAGAAGCAATTATTGAAGAAATAAAAGAAGAATTTTTAGCTTGGACCAAGAACAGAAAATTTGCTCCAACCATTACTGCTTTGAAAGAAAAATTAAATTCAATAAAAGAAGGAGAATTAAACTTTCAACGTAAAAAATTATCTAACTTTGACGAGGAACAAGCTGAAATAATAAGCAACAGAATAATCCAAAAAATAACAAACCATTTTGTAAACCATTTAAAAGATGGAGATTCTATGGATGAAGGTATTGAATGGATTGAGAAAGTATTTAAATTAGAACAAGAAAAGTCTTTTTATTAATTTCTATTCTTTCCACTAATTTTCAAAAAAAGACTAAGTGATTGAAAAAAAAATACGCATTGGAACTCGTGATAGTGAATTAGCACTTTGGCAAGCACACACCGTTCAAAATAACCTACAGCAATTAGGGTATGAAACTGAAATTATTGCTGTAAAATCTACAGGTGATATTATTCTAGATAAACCTTTATATGAATTAGGTATCACAGGAATTTTTACAAAAACTTTAGATATAGCGATGCTAAAAGGTGAAGTTGATATTGCTGTGCATTCTATGAAAGATGTACCCACTGCTTTACCAAAAGGCATCAAACAAATAGCGGTTTTAGAAAGAGCTAATACTTTAGATATCTTAGTACACAAAGGTAATATCGATTTTTTACACACTGATGGAATTATTGCTACTGGAAGTTTAAGGAGAAAAGCACAATGGCTTCATAAATACCCAACTCATACTGTTGAAGATTTACGGGGAAATGTAAACACTAGAATGCAAAAACTAAAAGACAATACTTGGAACGGTGCTATTTTTGCGGCAGCTGGTTTGGAAAGGATAAACTTAAAGCCAGAGACCTATGTAAATTTGGATTGGATGATTCCAGCTCCTGCTCAAGGTGCAATGGTTGTGGTAGGTATGGAAAATAATTCGTTTACCACAGAAGCTTTGTCAAAACTAAACCACAAAGAAACCGAAATTTGTACTTTTATAGAAAGGCAATTCCTAAGAACTCTAGAAGGTGGATGCACAGCTCCAATAGGTGCTTTAGCTATAAAAAACCATACAAATATTGATTTTCAAGGTGTTTTATTTTCTTTAGATGGAAAAGAAAAGTATACTATTGAAAAAAGTTGTAATTTTGATTCTTATTTAAAATTTGGTCAAGAGTGTGCCGAAGAAATTTTAGCCAATGGAGCAAAGTCTTTGATGGAAAAACTTCGAACAACTCTAAAAGTGAAGTAAAATGTAAACGTTTTGGTTTCGAAAGATACTGAAGCAAGTTTAGAATCAAATGGAAAAAGAATCCTTACTCAATTACCTTTATCGATTTTTTGACATCATTGTTTTGTTGTTTATCGTTTTTGATTTTGGATATGATTTCAAAGAAAACTATAACTCACCACATATTATTGGCCTAATAATTTTGTCATTTGGCCTTTTAGGGTTTAATTTATTCAAATATTTCAAATATAAGTTTAAAAGCAACAAGAAAGTTGCCTTTGTAAATACTGTACTGATAAGTGTCATTTTATTTATTTCACTTATAATTTCACTCCTCAATTTAGATTTTAGTTTACATTATATCCTACAAAAAGTTAAACCCGTTTTAGAAGGAGGGTTAATCTTTTATTTCTTAATTCGCTTACTGGTTTTGGTTCGACATATTTATGATATCTACTTCAATCCAGCTATTGTATTTGTTGGAAGTTTCATGATATTGGCCTTAACAGGAGCTTTTTTATTAATGCTTCCCAGTGCAACTACAAATGGAATAACATTTACCAACGCTATTTTTACTGCTACAAGTGCTGTTTGTGTTACAGGATTAGCCGTTGTCGATACCGCTAAAGACTTCACCGTTGTAGGACAATCCATAATTCTTGTTTTAATTCAATTAGGTGGAATTGGAATTTTAACTTTTACCTCTTTCTTCGCTTTCTTTTTTAGAGGTGGTTCTTCGTTCAAAGAAGGCTTAAACACAAAGGATTTTATCGCTCACGAAGGCTTAAAAGACGTTTTTAGAGCAGCCTTAAATGTGGTGATATTTACCATATCCGTAGAGTTTGTAGGAGCAATTTTCATCTATTTTTCCATTTTAGACAACAATGTCATTGAAAACAAGTTTTTCTTTTCCATCTTCCACTCCATTTCAGCTTTTTGTAATGCTGGATTCTCTATTTTTTCATCAGGATTATTTGATGAAAGTATAAGGTTTCATTATTTTTTCCAATGGATAATAATGATTCTAATAATCTTTGGAGGACTTGGCCATAATATTGTTTTCAATTTTTATCAATACATAAAAACATACGTTTTAGAATTTTTTGACAAAAATAGAATTCACAAACAAGTACGAATAATCACACTGAATACAAGATTGGTTTTATACACAACCCTATTATTATTAATTGTTGGTTTTGTGTTTTTATTCCTTACAGAATATCATAATACGCTAGAAATTCATGATACACTATTTGGAAAAATTACCAATACTGCTTTTAATGCTGTAACACCAAGAACAGCAGGCTTTAATACGGTAGATTTTACTCAATTTACAGTTCCTTCTCTATTGTTTATAATTTTCTTGATGTGGATTGGTGCTTCTCCAGCATCTACTGGTGGAGGAATAAAAACCAGTACATTTGCACTAGCAACATTAAACATTTTTGCAGTGGCCATGGGGAAAAGTCGCATCCAAATTCTAGGTCGAAGAATTAGTAGTGAGTCCACTTCTCGTGCCTTTGCCATTTTATGTATTTCCCTGATTGTAATAGGTATTGCTATTATGGCATTGTTGATATTTGAACCCAAAGAAACGCCTGTATTGACCGTTGTTTTTGAATGCTTTTCTGCTTACAGTACTGTTGGGTTAAGCCTAAATTTTACACCAACATTAACAGAACCCAGTAAATATGTATTAATTGCAACTATGTTTATTGGTCGAATAGGAATGCTCAATTTAATGGTTGGATTGCTTCGCCAATTGAATCATCAATTTTATGAGTATCCCAAAGAAAATATTTTGATAAATTAATATATTTATACCATGAAAGTAATCGTATTTGGATTGGGTAATTTCGGAATGTCTTTAGCGTTATCATTAACGGAAACAGGCAACGAAGTGATTGGAATCGATAAGCAAATGGACAAAGTTAACTTAGTGAAAGATAAAATTTCACATGTTATTTGTATGGATTCTACAAATGAATTAGCCTATGACGCAGTTCCTTTAAAAGATGCTGACAAAGTTGTCGTAGCTATTGGTGAAAATGAAGGTGCTGCCATCATTACAACCGCTATCATAAAGAAATTATCAGATGTTAAAATTATTTCCAGGGCTTTGTCTCCTATCCATGATACTGTTCTAGAGGCCATGGGAATTTATAGCATTATTCATCCTGAGCAAGATTCTGCCGACAGACTTACCAAACAAATTAACTTCAAAACTACTTTAGAAAATTATCAACTAGATAACAATTACACCATTTCTGAAGTAAAGTCAAAACCTGAATTTCATGGTAAAACTTTAGCGGAATTGAATGACATTGACAAATATCATCTTACCTTAATTACCATCATTAGAAAACACGAAAAAAGAAATTTAATAGGTAAAAAAACAATCGTCAAAGAAACTATTGGTCGTCCTACTCCTGACACTGTTTTGAAAGAATGTGATATCTTGGTAGTTTATGGTAATAACAAAGACATCTCATTTTATTGTGAAGACCAAGAGGAAAGCGAAATAAAATTATAAATTTTGATTACAATTCTATCTACTAAAAAACTGAAAAGATCAGAGAAAAAACTATTTTCTGAAGCAAATTTTAACGTAGTAGAAGAAGAATTCATTCAAATAAAAAATATAAATTTCCAAATCGAATCTTTAAAGGATTATCTGATTTTCACTAGTAAAAATGCAGTGAAAAGTGTCTTATCAAAAGGAATTCAAGACGAAATAAAGGACAAAAAAATATTTTGCGTAGGACAAAAAACAAAAAAATTTCTTGAGAAAAAAAACTTTATTGTTCAAGAATGCGTAGATTATGCGGAAGATTTAGGTACTATAATTGCAAAAAAACATAATCATAGCTCGTTTACTTTTTTCTCCGGAAATAGTAGAAAAAATACGTTGCCTGATTTATTAAACGAAAACAACATAAAGTGGAATGAAATTGTGGTTTATCAAACCTCATTGAAATCAAAAAAAATAGAACACGAAATTGATGGAATTCTTTTTTTTAGTCCGTCAGCCGTTGCAAGTTATTTGAGAGAAAACACTTTGGAAAACAAAATTTGTTTTTGCATTGGAACAACAACCGCAAAAGCCTTAGAACACAAAACAAAAAACATAAAAATTGCATTCCAACCAACCGTTGAAAATGTAATTGAAGAAGTACTAAAATATTATAAATAAGACCTGACAGGTTTCAAAAAACAAAAAACATGTTAAAGAACGACTTATTCTTAAAAGCCTTAAATAACGAAACTGTTGAAAGACCACCAGTTTGGATGATGCGTCAAGCTGGAAGATATTTACCAGAATTTATGGCCATCAAAGAGAAATATGATTTTTTCACCAGATGCAAAACGCCAGAATTAGCCTCTGAAATTACGGTGCAACCTATCAGAATTATCAAACCCGATGCTGCCATTTTGTTTTCAGATATATTGGTGATTCCTCAAGCCATGGGAATTGATGTGGAACTAGAAGACGGAATCGGACCAGTTTTACCTAATCCTATTCGCAAAGCTGCCGATGTAGATAACGTTTTTGTTCCAGACATTAATGAAACTTTAGGTTATGTGATGGATGCGATTGATATGACCCGAGAAAAACTTGATAATGAAGTGCCTTTAATTGGTTTTGCAGGTTCTCCTTGGACAATCTTCTGTTATGCTGTAGAAGGAAAAGGTTCTAAAAGTTTTGATAAAGCTAAAGGTTTTTGTTTTACAAATCCGGTGGCTGCTCATTTATTATTGCAAAAAATTACAGATACAACTATTTTATATTTGAAAGAAAAAGTAAAACATGGTGTAAATGCGGTTCAAGTATTTGATTCTTGGGGTGGAATGCTTTCTCCAGCTGATTATCAAGAATTTTCATGGAATTATATAAACCAAATTGTAGAAGCTTTAGCACCAGAAACAAAAGTGATTGTTTTCGGAAAAGGATGTTGGTTTGCTTTAGACGAAATGGCAAAATCAAAAGCATCTGCATTAGGTGTTGATTGGACAATTACAGCAAGAAATGCAAGATATTTAACTGGTGGAAAGAAAACACTTCAAGGTAATTTTGATCCTTCTAGGTTGCTTTCTCCAATTCCAGTTATCAAGAAAATGGTACATCAGATGATAAACGATTTTGGAAAAGATAATTACATCGTAAATCTAGGTCACGGAATTTTACCCAATATTCCAGTAGATCATGCTAAGGCTTTTGTGGATGCTGTGAAAGAGTATAAACAGTAGGCAGTTTTCAGTAATTAGTTGGCAGTTAATGAAGGTAAAAATTAAAAATAGAATTAATATAATACCAATTATGCTTTATTTTATTTGGTGCTTATATGTAATATATTTTTGTTTATTTAGAATGGATTATTTTGCAAATAAAACACCATGTGGAACAGGTTATTTAATGATTGGTTTACCTGTTTTTACCATAATTTTTACCTTATTTACTTTAATTATTATATTGATATTAAATAAGATGCAAAAGAAAAAATATTATTTTGATTATGAATATATAATAATTCCATTTTTATTATTTTCTTTTTTCGGAGTGATAAACATTTTATTTTAAATCTAAGAACCTTGCAGGAGAAAGAAACATGAAAGATAAATTTTACGCATACATACAAAACTTACAAGACCAAATTTGCAAAGGTTTAGAGACTATTGATGGAAAAGCTTATTTCAAAGAAGACCTTTGGAGCAGACCAGAAGGTGGTGGTGGAAGAACACGCGTTATTGAAAACGGAAATGTTTTTGAAAAAGGTGGTGTAAATATTTCTGCTGTTCATGGAAAGTTACCTGATTCTATGCAAAAACTTTTTAATGTTGGTGAAGCAGATTTTTTTGCTTGTGGTTTGAGTTTAGTTATCCATCCTAAAAGTCCAATGGTACCAACCGTTCATGCCAATTGGAGATATTTTGAAATGTATGATACTTCGACAGAGCTTAATACAGGTTCACGGAAAGTAATCAACAGTTGGTTTGGTGGTGGACAAGATTTAACACCTTACTATTTGTTTGAGGAAGATGCCACTCATTTTCATCAAACTTGTAAAACGGCATGCGACAAACATAATCCTGATTTTTATCCAAAATACAAAAAACAATGTGATGCTTATTTCTGGAATGCTCATAGAAATGAAGCTCGTGGGATAGGTGGTTTATTCTTTGATTATTGTAAAGAAACCGAAGACATGAAAATGGAAGATTGGTACAACTTTGTGACTGAAGTGGGCAATAGTTTTCTAACAGCTTATCTTCCTATTGTTGAAAAACGCAAAGATTTATCCTATACAGATGTTCAAAAAAACTGGCAAGAAATTCGTCGTGGTCGTTATGTAGAATTCAATTTAGTTCATGATAAAGGAACTTTATTTGGCCTAAAAACTAACGGAAGAATTGAAAGTATATTAATGAGTTTGCCACCACATGTGCAATGGGTGTATGACCATCATCCTGAAGAAGGAAGCGAAGAGGAAAAGTTAATCAAGATACTCATGAATCCTAAAGAATGGGTTTAAAAAAAGGAGCAGTAATCAAATAATTACTGCTCCTTTTTGTTTCATCTATTTTAGATTAATTCATATAATCAATTAAATCTAAAGTCTGTAAAATAATGTTTTTGTTTGAGAAATTAGAATTCATATTCATTTCAACTGTCATTTTATTGCCATCAAATTTGTTTGAAGATTTCATTTCAATATTTCTAAATTGATCAGCTATTCGCAATGCTTTTGCAGTATCTCTACCAAAATCTTCTACTAACATATAACTTTTAATGAAATCTTGGATATTGAAATTACCTGAAAAGTAATACTCTGTTGCTTCTTTGGCCATTCTTTTAGAAAAATCAGATGGAGAACCTTTACTTAAATAGTTAATTCCATTTGTCACTACAATAACATCACCTTCTTTCATGATAAACATATCTCCAAATTCATTCGCTCCTTTTATTTTATAATTACCGTTTTCTAACACTAATACTTCTTTCTTTACTCCTAATTTGAGTAATTTTTCACTCATTTTTGGATGAGTTGATGTTAAAATAAATGAAAAAACAGGTTTGTTTTTTACTATTGTTTTTTCTACTTCAATTTCTTCATAATTTTCATCATATTCCACTGTTTTGAATGTGTAATTAAACTTTTCCATGCCGTGAAAGAACATGGTAAAATCTCCATCCATTAAGGTTGCTGTCGCTTCTTCATCAACTATGGTTGTCATCAAATCCATTACAATATCAATTCCCTCTTTTTCGATAGGTAAAGCCGAAAATGATTGTTCAATAATTGCTGGATAATTTTTCAACATTTCTTCCATACTCATGTGATAAGTAAAGTATCCTAAAGGTTCATTTTTGGGAAAATACTTATAAATGTTCTCGTTAGGTTTTCTTGAAATCACTTTTTTCATCACATTCGCTAAAGGATCTGTATATTCTAAAGTTTGTATAACTCTAGCTTTATCATTTTCAAAAAACATATCCATATTCATACCTTTTATGCTATAAGTTGATTCATAAGGTATGGCATTAGGAGTTATTCTGCCAAAGAAAGCATACAAAGAAGTCATTTTTCCTGTTAAAGCTTGATAATCCATCCAAGCAGAAATATCAGCGTCTTTGTTTACTTTAGAAGAAGTTGGGATATCAAAACCTTTTTTAAAGAACTGTGCTATGTCTTTTAAGTGTCTTTCATGTTTTAATTTTCTTTCTTCAGCTATTCTTTTTTCGTTTTCTTCTTGCAGTCTTTTAAAATATTCATCGTCATATGTATATTCTTCCTCTGTTTCTTCTTCATATTCATATGCTTCTTCAACAGCTACCGTGGAATCAATCGCAATTTCTTCATCTTCATAATATTCCACTTCTTCAACAACTCCTTCTTCAATGGGAGCAGCTTCAATATCATATATGTTACCGTAAGGACTTGTCTGTCTGTAATTAAAAGTTGTATTTGAATAGGTAAAATAAAGCACTAAAACCTTTTTATTCCATGCCATTGAGAAATCTTCATTTGCTGGTGAATAAATAGAGTAGTTTGACTTCTTTATAATTTTGTTATCCTTTGAAGCAGTACTTTTTTTAATTTTTTGTTGCACAAATTCTGTTATTCTTTTTTCATCAACAATTGGAAAAGTAATCTGTGTATAGGAAAGACTATCTTTAAATGTCCCGTGAATTGTAGCGTTTCTTTTTTTATCCAAAAGCGATACAAAATCATTTAATTTAAAATCTGAATTGGGTTTATTAAAACTTTTAAACATTTTGTGAGCGAACAAACTGTCAATATTTACTTTTTTTGCAAATTGAGTGGTGTTGAACTGAACAAAATAATCATAATTTTCTTTATTGTTTTGGCTGAAAACAAAGAAAGGTACTAACAGTAATAAAGCGTAGATTTTTTTCATGTTAAATATTAAGGTGTAAAACTAATTGTGTTATTCATCAGGCTGTTATCATTTAAAACATTCCATACATTTTGTTTTAAAAAAACAGTTTTTTTAGATTTTGAAAGCTTACTGTTGGCATTTTGAACCGTTTTTACTTCTTTGTCAAAAGTATAAACAGCCGTAATCTTTGCTTCTTGTAAATCTTCTTTTTTATCTTTCTTTTCTTTTAATTTTTCTGGAATAGGATAAGAAGCAATACGTTCAAATTTTCCATTTGATTCTTTAAAATGATCAAGTTTTGTTTCTTTGTCTATAGTATTCAAAACTGCATTCAAAGTTTCAATAGAATCGTAGCTAAAATTTAACTTGAAAATATAATTGCTAAAGTCATAGGAAGTAGAAATTTTTGTAGCTCCTTTTATTTTGGAAGCATCATTTCTAAATTGAGCTAGTTTTTGTTTCATTTCGGCTTCACTTGGGATTTTTTCACCGTCAACTTCACCCAACATAACAGCTGCTCTAGTTTTTATCCATGAATCTGAAAAATCTATCACCAAGCTATAATCACCACTTTGATTTGCTTTATGGTTAATCTTTTCAGTTACTTGAAAACAACTGGTAACCAAAATACAAAGTAACAAAACACTAAATTTTTTCATCGCTCAAAAATATAATTTATTTTATCAAATTTAATTCCAAAGTGATAATTTTATCTATTTATTGAAATTTTATTAATTAATTTTAAGTTTTATTAAAGACTCAGAAAGGATTAGTATTTTTATCTTTGTATCAAATATAGAAAAATTATGTTTCCACTTAGAAGAAATCGAAGATTAAGAACGAATGAAAGTATTCGTTCACTAGTTCGTGAAACGATCATAACGCCCAATGATTTTTTAGTACCCTTATTTGTAGTAGAAGGAAAAGGAATCAAAGAGGAAATTCCTTCCATGCCCAACTATTTTCGCTATAGTTTAGACTTATTGGAAAAAGAAGTAAAAGAGCTTTGGACAATGGGTTTAAAATCAGTTTTAGTATTTGTAAAGGTTCCAGATCAATTAAAAGACAATAAAGGAACAGAAGCATTAAATCAAAATGGTTTAATGCAAAGAGCTGTTAAAACAATAAAAAATGCTGTTCCTGAAATGATTGTCATGACGGATGTTGCTTTAGATCCTTATTCGATTTACGGACATGATGGTGTTATTGAAAAGGGTATCGTAGCCAACGATTTAACATCTTCTATTTTGGCAGAAATGGCTTTATCTCATGCAAAAGCTGGTGCTGATTTTGTGGCGCCAAGTGATATGATGGATGGAAGAATTTTAGAAATGCGTGAACTTTTAGAAGATGAAGGTTTCATGAATACAGGAATTATGAGTTATAGTGCCAAGTATGCTTCGGCTTTTTATGGTCCTTTTAGAGATGCTTTAGATTCTGCACCTGTTGATTTAATTGATATTCCTAAAGATAAAAAAACCTATCAAATGGATTATCACAACCGAACGGAAGCAATTCGAGAAACAGAAATGGATATTGATGAAGGAGCTGATATTGTTATGGTAAAACCTGGAATTGCGTATTTAGATATTGTTCGTGATATTAAAAATGCCGTTGAAGTTCCTGTTGCTGTGTACCAAGTTTCTGGTGAATATGCCATGATTAAAGCAGCTTCTGAAAGAGGTTGGTTAGATCATGATGCTGTGATGATGGAGCAAATTACGGCTATCAAGAGAGCTGGTGCAGATGTGATTGCTAGTTATTTTGCCAAAGATGTCATTCGATTATTAAAATAAAAAACATGAAATATTTAGTACTTATTTTTACCTTATTTTCTTTGAATACCTTTGCTCAAAATGAAACCATTGAAGCCTTTTTAGAAAAATGGGAAAATTCAAAAATATATTTACTTGAGATTGCCAAAGCAATGCCTGAAGATAAATATGACTTTAAGCCAACTGAAAGAGAAATGAGTTTTGGAGCACAATTGATTCATATCAAAGGTAATATGGACTGGTTGAGCACTTCTTATTTTACCGATGCTAAATTTGACAAGAAGAAAGACGAAAATCAGTATTCAAAAGATGAAATTATTACAATGTTAGAAACCTCTTTTAACAATGTTTATGAAGTCATCAAAAACACCAAACCAGAATCTTTGAAGGAAAAAGTTGATTTTTTTGCAGGTCCAAAATCAAAATTACAAATTTTAAACCTACTTCAAGATCATGTTACGCACCATCGTGGTCAGTTGATTGTTTATCTTAATTTAAATGAAATTACACCTCCAAAATATACAGGCTGGTAAACCAATATTATGAAAAAAACAGGATTACTTTTTATTATTTTAGTTTTTTTCTCTTGTAAAAAAGAGGAAAAAGCCGAACCAAATGTCACTCCAAATTCAGTTGAAATAGGAAAAAATTTATTTGAAGGTAAAGGAGCTTGCACAGCTTGTCACAAACCTAATGCTAAAATAATTGGCCCAAGTTTAGTTGAAATTTCAAAAATTTACAAAGAGAAAAATGCGAGTATAGTTTCTTTTCTGAAAGAAGAAAGTGAACCCATTGTAGATCCATCGCAATATGAGGTTATGAAAACCAACTTTACTATCACCAAAACTATGAGTGAAGAAGAACTAAAAGCTCTTGAGGAATATGTAATGAGTTTTTAAATTACTCAACCACTAATTTGAAACCAACTCTTGGGATATTTTCTATTCTAACGTTGGTTTCATCTTTTATAATCTTTCGCAATCTAGAGATAAAAACATCTAAACTTCTTCCCATAAAATAATCATCTGTTCCCCAAAGTGCTGTTAGAATTTTTTCTCTTTTTAAAACCGTATTGGGATTATCCAAAAACAATTGCAGCAATGCAGCTTCTCTTTCGGTCAACGTAATATCTTTTTCACTATTTTTTAGTTGGTAATTCTCAGGTTCAAAGTCAAACGAGCCAAATTGATAACTTTTGACACTTTTTTCAACAGATTTTTGACTTCTATTTAAGAATATTTCAATCTTTAAAATCAATTCTTCAATAGAATATGGTTTTATCAAATAATCATCTGCTCCTAATTTTAACCCTTTTATTCTGTCTTCTTTCATGGTTTTAGCACTAAGAAAAATAATTGGAATCTCTTGATTGCGTTTTCTAATTTCAGTAGCAATTTCAAAACCATCCATATCAGGAAGCATGATGTCTAAAACACATAAATCAAAAGTTTCTTTGCAAAAAATTGCAAATGCCTCTTTTCCATTATTGGAATGGACTACTTCAAAATGTTGCTCCAAATTATCAGCCGTTAAAAAAGCTAATGTTTCATCATCTTCAACATATAAAATGCGTTTCTTATCCATTGATATCTTCTTTATTAATTAAAATCTTAACGGTAATTCCTTTATCTAAATTATTTTTTAATGAAACTTTCCATTTGTGTAAGTCGCAAATACGTTTTACATAGGAAAGTCCTATTCCAAAACCTTCAATATCTTTGTTGTCTTCTCGTGTTACCCTATAAAATTTATCAAAAATGAAAGGTAAATCTTTTGAAGGAATTCCACTTCCGTTGTCAGAAAAACTGAGCATTAACCCATCACTACTCTCTTTAGCCACTATGACAACTTCAATCTCTTTTTGTGAATATTTAATAGCATTATCAATGATGTTGTATATGATGTTATAAAAATGAAACTCATCCGCATTGATAACATATCTTTTATTCAATTCAATTTTAAAATCAATGGTCTTTTGATGCTTCAACAGGATATTTTCCTTGACCAAATCAATTGTTTTTTCTAAATCTACCTGAGTTTTTTCTAACAGTATTTGATTACTATCCGTTTTAGCAACATATAGAATCTTTTCAATATGTTGGTTCAATTTATTACTTTGATTGATAATGATTTGAACATATTTTGACAATTTGGGATTGTTTTTAATTTCATTTTGAGAATTGGCAAAATTAGAAGCTATTAAGATTGATGACAATGGCGTTTTAAATTCATGCGTCATGTTGTTAATGAAATCCTTTTGCAACTCTGTGTATCGTTTTTGTTGTAACATTAAAAAAACGGAATACACATAAATAATTAAAACTAAAAACAACACAAAAGTAAAAATCCAATATTGTTGTAAGTTTCCATAAAACGTTTTATTTATATCAGGAAAACGTATCGCAAAATAATAGATTAAATCGCTATTTGTAGAAAAACATTCCTCACATTTATCTGCTGTTTTTCCTGTTGAAGAAACATAATTTCCATAAACCATTTTATCAGTACCACAATTATAAATAGCATATTCAAAATCTAAATCAATATTTACTTTTTGAAACTCTACCTTTAAATAATGCTCTAAAATTTTATTTTCAAAAACATCATCTACGTTCACAATATAATAATCATCAGAAACTTTTTTGATTTGTTTGTTGAAAGTAATACTAGATTTATTATCAGAGTAAATACGTTCCACTACATCTTGCAAGGCAAAAAATATTTTACTTTCCAATTCTTTTTTTTCAAATTTTAAAGCCTTGTTTAAAAGTAACAATTGCATGATAATTACCCCAACAATAGCTAGAAAGCCAATAAAAATTACGATATTAAATTTTGTTAATCTCATATAAGATGCTATATTAGTACAAATTTGAAATAAAATTTACCCATTAACAACTCGTTAACAATCATTAAAAACTGGTTAACAAAAGCATTGTAAAATTAAATTAGTTTTGTAAAGGTAAAATATAAAACAATTTTAAAAACACATATTTATGAAAACATTAAAATTAGCTTTAGTAGCATTATTTGTTTCAGTGGCTTCATTTGCACAGACTCCTGATGCTAAGACAGCTGCACCTGCGGCAAAACAAGCTCCATCATTATTAAAATGGGAAAGTGAAATTCATGATTTTGGAACTTTAGCACAAGGTAAACCTGTAACTTATGAATTTACTTTTACAAACACTACCAAAGAAACGGTTTTGATTACAAACGTAAGACCTTCTTGTGGTTGTACTGCTGCTAATTATACTAAAACGCCTATCAAACCAGGAGAAAAAGGGATGGTTGCTGCAACCTACAATGCTGCTTCTGCTGGAGCATTCAACAAATCAATTACTGTTACAACTAGCGATTCTGAAACACCAAAATCGTTAATCATAAAAGGTAAAGTGGAAGCGGCTCAAACACCAGCTCCAGAAACTAAAACCGTTTTAAACTAAAAATACAACAACTTTTTATTATTCATCTTTTAAAAGGAAAAAACCATCAGTGTGAACTGGTGGTTTTTTGTTATTTTTACTTCATGAAAAATGCTATCATTAAAACCGTTTTAGGATTCACAGAAATTGTAGGTGATGAGAAAGGTATTTCCAAAATTCATGTCTTTGATGAGGAGCAAAAAAAATCACAAAAAATTCCCATTGTACTTCAAGAAGCAGTAACTCAAATTGAAGAGTATTTTGAAGGAAGAAGAACAAGTTTTACTTTTAAAATAAATCCAAAAGGAACTGATTTCCAACAAAAAGTTTGGCAAGAATTACTAACTATTCCTTATGGAAAAACTACTTCTTATCAAGAACTTTCTATTAAGCTTGGTGATGTTAAAGCTATTAGAGCTGTAGCTAATGCCAATGGGAAAAACCCTCTTTGGATTGTAGTTCCATGCCACAGAGTTATTGGTTCTGATGGTTCTTTAACAGGCTATGCAGGTGGCTTATGGCGAAAAAAATGGCTGTTAGAACACGAAAATCCCGTTAAACAGCAATCTTTATTTTAAATTTAAGATTATAGATTAACGATTTTTGATTTCGGAAGTTTAAACTATTATTTTAAGATTATTGCAGAAAATTCATTAAATTCGTTTTAAACTTATTTACTATGAAATTTCTCAAAAAATTCTTCAAGTGGTTTGCTATTGTTTTAGTAAGCATCATCATTTTAATGTATATTTTTGATGTAGATTATTTGCTAAGAGCTGTCAGAACCATTTATTTCAGAGGTTACACCACTGCTTTTTTAGAGGATTACACCCATTTTCCTAACAGAGAAATTAAAAAAGGAACCGCTCAACCTTGGAATATTGCAAAAGACTACAATTCGGTCGAAGCTACTCCAACTTTAACTAAAACGCACAAAGAACTTCAAACTATAGCTTACATGATCATTAAAAATGATAGCATTTGGCATGAAAGTTATTTTGACGGATTTAATAAAGATTCCAAATCCAATTCTTTTTCAATGGCAAAAAGTATAGTAACTGCTGCTCTTGGAAAGGCAATTATACAAGGAAAAATTAAAAGTTTAGACCAAAAAGCAACTGATTTTTTTCCTGAATTGAAAGGTAAATTTGCTAAAGATGTAACGGTTGGAGATTTATCATCCATGGCTTCTGGTTTGAGTTGGGACGAAAAATACTATAGCCCATTTTCAATTGTAACAAGAGCATATTTTGATGATGATTTGAAAAAAGTCATTCTAGGTCTAGAAATCAATGAAAAACCAGGACAATCTTTCAAATATTTAAGTGGTGCAACCCAACTGTTAGCTATGTGTGTTGAAAAAGCAACTGGTGAGTATATATCTGATTACGTTTCCAAAAACTTTTGGCAACCTATGGGAGCAGAAAATGAGGCTTTATGGCAATTAGACCATGAACCAGACGGCATTGAAAAAGCTTATTGTTGTATTGCCAGTAATGCTAGAGATTTTGCACGTTTTGGAAAACTATATAAACAAAACGGAAAATGGAATGGTGAACAAATTTTGGACTCTACTTTTGTCAAAAAATGCATTACACCTCGTTTTAAAAACAGTCCAGAATATGGATATGGCTGGTGGATGCATACCATAAAAGACAAAGAATTATTCTACATGAGAGGACATTTGGGACAATTTGTGATTGTAATTCCTGAAGATGATTTGATTATTGTCCGTTTGGGTCATTTAAAAGGGCTTCAAACCGAAACTGATCCACATAGTAATGATTTGTACGTTTATGTGGAAGAAGCGTATAAAATGTTGGAGAAGAGAAAATAGAAAATAATGAGTGGACATTTTTCAGCTTTTAAAAACAGAGAGAAGAATAGTGAAATTAATAAATTTTCTCGAAGAGAATCATTAGAAAAAAGAAAATCTGATTTAATAGAATATGGTTCTTTCGGAAGCGAAGGTAATATAAATTTACCATCTTTATCTGAAGAAGAATTAAATAAGGTTAAAAAAGAAATTAAAGAAAGTATTCAATCCAAGAAAAAGAAAAACAACCTAATATTTGGAATTTTATTCTTTGTAATTATTGCAATTTTAGTTTATTTAAGCATAAAATATAATGTCTTTTAATTTATAAAACCATGATAGAAAAAGTAAGCCTCAACAATATTCTATTTTTAGATATAGAAACAGTTCCCCAAGAAACTAGTTATTTGGGAATGGATGAAGAAACCAAAAAACTTTGGGAACAAAAAACACAATACCAAAGAAGAGATGAAGTATCCGCAGAAGATTTTTATGAACGAGCTGGAATTTGGGCTGAATTCGGTAAAATTATCTGTATTTCGGTGGGTTTTTTTAACAACAAAGGAGATGTTAGAAATTTTAGAGTGACTTCATTTTTTGGTGAAGAAAAACAAATATTAAAAGATTTTTCTAACTTATTAAATGAAAATTACAATTTAACAGCCCATTTGCTATGTGGTCATAACATCAAAGAATTTGACATTCCTTTTATTGCTCGTAGAATGATAATTCATGGAATTGCTTTGCCTTCAAAAATTAATCTTTTTGGAAAAAAACCTTGGGAAGTGCCTCATTTAGATACTTTAGAATTGTGGAAATTTGGAGATTATAAACACTTTACCTCATTAAAGCTTCTCACTAAAATTCTAGGGATATCATCGCCAAAAGACGATATTGATGGAAGTGAAGTAGCAAGGGTTTTTTACATAGAAAATGATATTGACAGAATTGTAACCTATTGTGAAAAAGATGTAATTGCTGTAGCACAAGTGTTCTTAAAAATGAGAAGAGAAGATTTGTTGGTGGATGATGAGATTTTGCATGTTTAAAAATCAACTTCAATTTCAAAAATCAACTTCAACTTTTAAATCAAAATATTATGCTTGATACAAATCCTTTTAGTGAAAAAATTTTTAATTTTGATGATAGATTAATTCGTTTTGCTGGTGAATGTATTTTCTTTTCTCGTAAATTGGATAAAAGTTATGAAAATGAATATTATAAAAATCAACTTATTCGTTCATCTGGAAGTTCATCATTAAATTTTGGAGAATCTCAAGGAACAGTAACGGATAAAGACTTAATATTTAAGCTAACTTTAGTTGTTAAAGAATTAAAAGAGTCTAGAAATTCCTTAAAGATTTTAAATTATATAAACGAAGGCAATCAAGATTTCAGAAATGTATTACTAATTGAAGTTGAAGAATTAATAGCGATTGCTTCCAAAATGATTATAAACAAAAAATAATTCAAACTCAAATTCTTGAAGTTGAACTTGATTTTTGAAATTGAAGTTGATTTTTGAAATTGAAATTGCAATTGATTTACTACTTTTACAAAAATTCGATTTATGGTTTTAAGCAGATTTTGGCTTGTTATATTTGTAAGTTCTATCCTTTTTATAATTGTAGGATTGTTCACGAATCAGTATTATTCAATTGATTATGTCCTAAATGGTAAACAAGGTGAACAACTTTTAATTAGTGAAGAATATCTACATGAAATTCCAAAATTTATTCAAGACAGCTTAAATGCCTCTGAAAGTAAAGAATACGTTCTAAACAATGTGACAACAGATGCGGACACAACTTATGTTTACAACAAACAAACCGTAAAAATCTATAGTGGCAAACAACAAGCTGATGGTTTGTTACCAATGGCCAAAAGCAGTTTGCTCGATTTAATTCTTCCGTTGATTGCTTATTTAGCTTTCTTTTGTGGAATTATGGAATTACTAATTATTTCAGGTGCTTCAGAAAAATTAGCCACGTATTTAAGTCCTGCATTTGCTAAAATATTTCCTTCAATTCCTAAAAATCATGAGTCGATTTCTTATATGACTCTAAACTTTGCTGCTAATTTTCTTGGATTAGATTCTGCTGCAACACCTTTTGGTCTGAAAGCCATGGAAAAACTACAGGAAATAAACCCTGATAAAGATAAAGCTAGTGATGCACAAATTATGTTTATGTGTTTGCACGCAGCTGGTTTAACATTAATTCCAACTTCAATAATCGGGTATCGTGCTGCTGAGAATGCAGCTAATCCAGCAGATGTTATGTTGCCATGCATTATTACTTCATTTATAGGAACAATTGCTGCATTTATTTTAGTGGGTATGAAGCAACGAATCAATTTCAAAAGTGCTTCTTTAATTGCGGGCTTAATGGGATTAATAGGTGCAATTGTTGGATTATTGTTTTATGTTGACACTCTTGATTTGATAGGTAAAAATTATTTTACGGCTAACTTATCTGGTGTTTTATTGTTGGCAATTATAGGGTTTACTTTGATTTTTTCTTTCATCAATGAGAAAAAATTTGTAGCTAAAAACACCAATCTATTTGACACTTTTGTGGTTGGAGCAAATAATGGATTAAAAACAGGTGTGATGATTTTTCCTTATGTAATGGGAATGTTAGTGGCTATTTCATTATTTAGAAACAGTGGATTGTTTGAGTTAATTAGTGTTGGAATGGCATTTGTCTTTTCGCATTTAGGTGTACATAAAGAAATTATTGATTCTTTACCAGTTGCCATGTTACGTCCATTTGCATCTAGTGGTTCACGTGGATTTATGATAGATGCCATGCGTATTTATGGTCCTGATTCTTTCGCTGGACGTTTGAGCTGTATTTTTCAATGTAGCGCTGAAACGACATTTTATGTTATTGCCGTATATTTTGGTTCGGTTAATATTAAAAATACGCGTTACACATTATGGATGATGCTTCTTGTGGATTTAATTTGTGTAATAACTGCTATCTTTGTGGCTAGTTGGTTTTTTAATATAAAATAAAAAATATGTCTTTTACTGAATCATTTAAAGATTTCTATTCAAAATTTAAAGCCAGTTTAGCTGACGGTACTTTTGCCAAATTAACTTTTGCCAAAACCATAGGAAATACTGAATTAAAAAACATTTATATCAGACCAATTATTGATGAGAATATATTGAAATTGGAATTGAAATTCAGGTTTCAAAAAGAAGAATTGTTTGAAATTCATACGATTGAAAAAGCATTTGACAGATTACTTCCTTTTATAAACAATCCATTTTTATCCGTAATTTTATTTACTACTGAATTTGATTTGACTTATAAATTGAATAAAAAAAGAATCGTAAATTTATCTGAGCAACATCCTACATTTGGAAATGCTAATGAGATTTTGTTAGAGTATTTGAATAGCTTAAAAAAGATAAAATAAAAAAATGCTTTCCAAAGAAAGCATTTTAACAATTTAAAGATTACTTTCTAATTTTAACTTTTTTAATATTGTTTTATTTTTTTATAAATTTTGAAATAAATTCCTTTTGCTGACTCTTTACTTTAATAATGTAGACTCCCTCTGAAAGAGATTCCACATCTATTGATGAGTTTGAGCTTTTATTTTGAATTATTGTTTTACCTGTTAAATCTAATATCTGATATTCATAATTTAAATTTTCTGAAGGTAAACTTATATTAATATAATCCTTCGCTGGATTTGGAAACAAGATTAGCTTTGTGTTTAAAAAATCTTCATTAAACAAAACAGAATTTCCCCCATTAAGTCTAATTAAATTTGAAGAACCAACAGATTTATAACTTGTAAAATCACCGCTAATAAGAATTTTTCCATCTGCTTGAAGGTTTATTTTTGTAATAAAACTATTTGTATCTCCCATGTCAAAACCCGTGCCTATATCAAAAGTAGTATCAACACTACCATCAGAATTAAAACGTATTAGGTTGGTTAAATAACTATTAACAAAATACGATTTGTATCCTCCAGCTATAATTTTACCATCGGTTTGAATCGCTAAACTATTTACATCATTTATGCTAAACCCAGTATTAAATGTTGAATCATGACTACCATCTGTATTAATTCTAACAACTCCCCATGCTGAAATAAGATTGTAAGATCCAAAACTCCCTCCAACCAAAATTTTACCATCAGTTTGAAATTTTATTGTTCTTGCAGTGCCGTTAAATCCTTCTCCTGTATTAAAAGTTGTATCTATACTTCCGTTAGGTAATAATCGAACAATCCTTAGATGTTGTTCCCCATTAAAAACAGAAAAATCTCCTACAACTATAATCTTTCCATCAGGTTGTACTGCAACGGATTTAACATAATAATTAAACCCAGAACCAGTATTAAATGTACTATCAACTGTTCCGTTTGAATTTAATCGTCTAACTTGAAATCCGCCACACACTAAAATTTTTCCATCCGCTTGTAAAACCATGTCAAAATCACTATATGAAGCTCCTGAAGTGGCAAAGGTCATATCTTGACTGCCATCAGCATTTAATCGTATAAAATTATAATTTGCTCCATTACCTAAAATAGAGTGAAATTCTCCTAAGAGTATAATTTTGCCGTCAGGTTGTAATAGAATTTTTTTCGTTAGAGCATTGTCTAAAAATCCAATATTAAATGTAGTATCCTTAGTACCATCTGAATTTAATCTTATTAATCCTATTTCATCATGTAATCCATATAATGAAAAATTTCCTCCAACAATAATTTTCCCATCTGGTTGAATAATATTTTCTACTGGCCAACCAGTTGAAGAATTTAAACCTGATCCATAATCAAAAGTATAATCAAAAGAGCTATTGCTGTTAACTCTAGCGAAGTAATGTTCTCCTCCTAAAATTATTTTTTGATCATTTTGTATTAAAATAGAATTAATTTTAAATGGATCCGAAAAAAATGTAAATGTGTTGTCTAAAGTGCCATTTGAACTTAACCTAACACAATTTTTTTTGTCAATATTATCATATTGTGTAAACTGCCCGCCAACGATAAAATTTCCAAAAGCATCTATTTTTAAATCATTTATACCTGATCCATAAGTATAAAATCCTGTCCCAGAATCTAAAGTAGTATCTTTATCTCCATTTGTTAATAAACGTATTAAATTTTTCTGCGTTACATTTTTATAGGTTGCAAAGTTACCTGCAACAACAATCTTACCATCAGGTTGAAGTAAAATAGCTTTAGTAGTACCATTAAAACCAGTTCCAACATTAAAAGATAAATCTACTGAAGCATCAGGATTTAGTCTAATTATTCGATTTCTTGTATATCCATTATAACCTGTAAAAGCTCCTACAATAAGCATCTTCCCGTCAGGCTGAATTACTAAAGACTCGAGATAATAATCAAATCCAGTTCCTGGATTGAATGAAGTATCTAAACTACCGTCTGAATTAATTCTTACAATACCTTTTCTACTTACAGAGTCATATTGTGTGAATCCACCGATTAAAACAATTTTGCCGTCAGGCTGTAAATCAATATCTTTTACTCGAACAGTTCCTACAAATTTTTCCATAGCATCGAATGAATAATCTGTACTTCCATCACTATTCAATCTGATAATTCCTACTTTTAAACCATTAATAGGTGTACTATATCCACCACCAACAAGAATTTTTCCATCTGGTTGAATAGCAATTGAATATACTCCATACCAAAAAGTAGTTTCTAAATTTAAAGTATTATCTACAGTCCCGTCAGGCAACAGCCTTACAAAGTAATTACAAGTAAGTCCCTTATATTTTGTAAAATCTCCTCCAACAAGAATTTTTCCGTCAGGCTGTTGAACAATGGAATTAATCTCTCCATTAAATCCAGGAACAGCCCCAAAAGAAGTTTCAACATCAGCTGCGTTTTGTGCAAAAGCAATACTGAATGAAAAAAACAAGAATATATTTATTATAAGTTTTTTCATAACAACTATTTTAAGTAAAGTTATTAAAAAAAAAGAATGGTTATAAATTTTTTTATAAATATTGTGATGTGAAATTATATAATGTGAAAATATTTTTAATTTAAAACCATCTCAGGAATATCTCCTTCTATAATTAATGTGCCTTCTGTGGATTTTTTTATGTCTTCTACTGAAACTCCTGGTGCTCTTTCTAGCAATTTAAAGCCTTTTGGTGTTACTTCAATTACGGCTAATTCGGTTACTATTTTCTTTACACAACCAACTCCTGTTAATGGAAGAGAACATTGTTTTAAAAGTTTGGATTCTCCCGCTTTATTCACGTGCATCATGGCTACAATAATATTCTCTGCTGAAGCTACTAAATCCATTGCTCCACCCATTCCTTTCACCATTTTTCCGGGAATTTTCCAGTTGGCAATATCTCCATTTTCAGAAACTTCCATAGCTCCTAAAATAGTTAAATCTACTTTTTGAGCACGAATCATTCCAAAACTAAAAGCAGAATCGAAGAAACTTGCTCCTGGTAAAGTTGTGATGGTTTGTTTTCCTGCATTAATGATATCTGCATCTTCTTCTCCTTCAAAAGGAAAAGGCCCCATGCCTAAAACTCCATTTTCAGACTGAAACTCGACTGAAATATCGTCTCTTACAAAATTGGCTACTAATGTTGGAATACCAATTCCCAGATTTACATAATAACCGTCTTTGACTTCTTTTGCGATTCGTTTTGCTATATCTTCTTTTGTTAACATGATTTTTATTTTTTTACCCTTAAGAAATTAAGAAAATTTAAGTTTTCCATAAAATCATAAAACTGGTTTTTTTTCTACTTTTTACTGAATACTCTCCACTATTTCTGTCTAACTGTCCTTTGTTCAATTCTTTTTTCAAATGTTGTTCCTTGAAAGATACGATTGACCATAATACCTGGAATATGAATTTGATTGGGATCTAACGTTCCAGCAGGAACTAATTCTTCTACCTCAGCAATAGTTATTTTTGCTGCACCAGCCATAACAGCATTGAAGTTTCTAGCAGTTCCTTTGAAAATTAAATTCCCTGCTTCGTCACCTTTCCAAGCCTTAACTATAGCAAAATCAGCTTGATAAGCCAATTCCATAACATGCATTTTCCCGTTGAATTCTCTGGTTTCTTTACCTGTTGCTACTTCTGTTCCAAAGCCTGCTGGTGTGTAAAAAGCAGGAATTCCTGCTTGTGCAGCTCTACATTTTTCAGCTAAAGTTCCTTGAGGAGTTAATTCAACATCCAATTCTCCAGAAAGCATCTGACGCTCAAATTCTGCATTTTCACCGACATAAGAGGAAATCATTTTTTTGATCTGTCTTTTTTGGAGCAATAAGCCTAATCCAAAATCATCAACCCCTGCGTTATTTGAAATACAGGTTAAGCCAGAAACATTCATTTCTACCAATTGAGCAATGCTGTTTTCTGGAATTCCACATAGCCCAAAACCGCCTAACATTATAGTCATATTGTCTTTTATGCCTTGTAATGCTTCTTGTACATTATTTACTTTTCTATTGATCATAGGTTTGTATAAAATTTGCTTAAAAGTATAAAAAAAACACCTTCTTTCAAAGGTGTTTTTATATAATTTGTGTTTCTAATTAAATTGCAACTCGTCGATATCTGGAACTAACGTTTCTGTGGTATCAACTTCTTTTTTGGGTCTCCAACAATCTACTTTAATTGACATGTCCTCTGGTTTTGGGAATCGTTCTTGTGATATATTCAAAGATTTATCTTTATAGCATTTATCCATAAAAATTCCCCAAATAGGCAATGCCATTGTAGCTCCTTGTCCATAATAAGTTCTTCTAAAATGAGCAGACCTATCTTCATTACCAACCCATACACCTGCTGCTAAATTAGGTACCATTCCCATAAACCAACCATCTGAATTGTTTTGAGAAGTTCCTGTTTTACCTGCAATTTCATTTTGGAGGCTGTAATTGTAACTCATAAAACCAGCTCCTCCTCTTCTAATTCGCTGTCCTGTTCCTCCTTCTGTTACTCCAGTCATTAACTTGATCACTGCATAAGCTACTTCTTTGTTAACCACATCTTTAGTCTCAGGAATGCTTTCAAAAATAACAACGCCATTTTTATCTTCTATTCTTGTTATAATTTGTGGCTTTACATATTGGCCTTCATTGGCAAAAGTACTGAGAGCAGCTACCATTTCTTGAACCGTTATTTCTACTGCTCCTAATGCGATAGCTGGTCTGGCTGGAATTTCAGAAGTTACTCCTAATCTATGAACCATGTCAACAACAGCTTCTGGACCTACTCTATCCATCAATTTTGCTGAAACCGTATTAACTGAATTGGCTAGAGCAGTCTTCAAATTGATAAGCCCTCTAAACTTTCCGTCCGAATTTCTTGGAGACCATGCAGCTGTAATGCCCCACTTCCCTTTTGGCATGGTAAATGGTGAATCTATAATTGAATCACAAGGTGACATTCCAAGTTGATCTATTGCCGTAGCATAAACAAACGGTTTAAATGTTGAACCAACTTGTCTTGCTCCTTGTCCCACGTGATCGTATTGGAAATATTTTTGATCAATTCCTCCAACCCATGCTTTTACATAACCTGATTGAGGCTCCATCGCTAAAAATCCTGTTTGAAGGAAATGTTTGTAATAAATAATAGAATCTTTTGGTGTCATGATTGTATCTCTTTCACCATTCCATGTGAAAATTTTCATTTTCGTTTTAACATCAAACGACTTTATAATTTCTTCATCTGATTTTTCATCATCCTTCATAACTCTCCATCGTTCAGAATTTTTCATGGCTCTATTGATAATGCCTTTTGTTTCTTCATCTGTTATGTTTACGAAAGGAGCATTTTTTTTGCCTTTTGCTTCTTCAAAGAATTTAGCTTGTAAATTTTTAAGATGTTCGGCCACTGCTTCTTCAGCATATTTTTGCATTTTGGAATCAATAGTTGTGTATATTTTTAAACCATCTTTGTGAATATCATATGTTGAACCGTCTGGTTTAGGATTTTCTTTGGTCCATTTTTTTAAATAATCACGCAAATATTCTCTAAAATACGTTGCAATTCCGTCATTGTGGTTTTCTAATTTAAAATCTAATTTTATGGGTTTTGCTTTTAATTCATTATATTTAGCTTCAGTAAGATGCTTATTTCTAACCATTTGCCCTAAAACAATGTTTCTCCTTTCTTTAGCACGTTCTTTAAATCTATTAGGATTAAATCTAGAAGGATTTGTTAACATCCCAACCAAAACAGCACTTTCCTCAGTTGCTAAATCTTTTGGCTTTTTGTTAAAATAAATTTTTGAAGCTGAAGAAATTCCTATTGCATTGTTAACAAAATCCACTTGATTTAAGTACATGGCAATAATTTCTTGTTTGGTATATTGTCTTTCTAAACGGACAGCAATAATCCATTCTTTGATTTTTTGAACTACACGAATCACTATATTTTTGGAACCATCACTTCCATGAAATAAATTTTTTGCTAACTGTTGTGTAATTGTACTAGCTCCTCCATTGCTACCTAATTTAAGCACTGCTCTCATAGTACCTCTAGGATCGATACCCGAATGTTCGTAAAAACGCTCATCTTCTGTAGAAACTAATGCGTTTACTAAATCTTTTGGAAGATCCTTGTATTTTACAGGAATTCTATTTTGGATAGCAAATTTACCTATTGTTTTTCCATCTGAAGAAATAATTTCGGAAGCTATATTTGAATTTGGATTTTCTAACTCATCAAAACTCGGCATTTCACCAAAAAATCCCCATGAGGCCAAAAAGAAAAAAGCTACTATAGCAATTAATCCATAAGCGAAAAGAATCCAAAATTTTCTAATATAATCTGAGAAATTCTCCTTATTTTTTTTGTTTGCCGTTGCCATATTCAATATTATTTTTTTTCAATTCTAAAACCTACTTCAGTTATACCTTCCAATTCTTGGACGCCTTGTGTTTTTCCTGTTTCGCGGTTCGCTTGCGAAATAGAAACCTCGTATTTACCCGATTTTGAAAATTTAAAATTCTCTTTATACCAAAGTTTACTGTGCTTTGTATCTGTTATGCCTTCTCCTAATAAAGTTCCATCAGGGTTTGCCATCAAATATTCTAAAGTATCTATTTTCACGATATTATCTGGTTGACTAAATTTAACAATTAGAAACATATTGTTGAAAGGATAATCATTGTTATTTCGTATTGTAACAAACATGTTATACAAACTGGTAGTATCTTTTTGTTCAAATGAAAACTCAACTTTATCGTTTTTAGTCCATTTGCCTCCCAAATTTACATATTCATCGTAAAATCTTTTATCGTCACAAGAAATAAAAAGTACGATAAAACATAGAAACAAAATACTATTTGCCTTTAGGTTCATTAGGTTTCTTTTTAAAATTTTTCTTTCTCTTATTGTTGTTTTTATTCTTTTTTACAGGCTGGTCAAATCGTGTTAAACTATCTTGACCTACAACATTTTGATATGTTTTTTCAATTTGTGGCGCTGTTTCTACTACAAAATCTTCTAATGAAGAGACACGTTCTTTTTTCTTATTTATTTTTATAATCTCTTGAACTTGGGCTACTGGCAATACATGCCAATGGGCTGAATTATTTGCATATGAAAACCACATCAATTCTTTAAAAATATCTATTTTTTGACAAAATGCATCACCTTTTTCTGTGTACAATTTAGTATCCATGTCTGGAATATGCTTTAGAGCATCTAAATAAGTATCTAACTCATAATTCAAACAGCATTTAAGCTTTCCACATTGGCCTGCTAATTTTTGAGGATTTAAAGAAAGCTGTTGGTATCTAGCCGCTGAAGTATTGACGCTTCTAAAATCGGTTAGCCATGTAGAGCAACACAATTCTCTTCCACAAGAGCCAATTCCGCCAAGTCTAGAGGCTTCTTGACGAAAACCGACTTGTTTCATTTCTATTCTAATGCTGAACTCGCGAGCGAAATCTTTAATCAATTGTCTAAAATCTACTCTATCATTTGCTGTGTAATAAAAGGTGGCTTTTGAACCATCTCCTTGAAATTCAATATCAGAGATTTTCATTTCTAATTTTAAATTTATAGCGATTTCTCTGGCCTTTACTTTTATTTTTTCTTCTTTCTCTCTACATTCTGACCAAATATCAATATCTTTTTGAGTAGCTTTTCTATATATTTTAGCTAATTCACCATCTGGATTTTCTCCCTTTTTCTTCATTTGAACTTTAACAAGTTCTCCTGTTAGTGATACAATTCCAATATCATGACCTGGTGAAGCTTCTGTAGCTACAACATCTCCAATTGAAAGTGTTAATTTCTCAGTATTTCTAAAAAATTCTTTCCTACCATTTTTGAAACGTATTTCAACCGCATTGAAAGGTTCTTGTCCACCAGGCAAAGCCATGTTTGATAACCAATCAAAAACTGTTAATTTATTGCAACTATCGGTGCCGCAAGTCCCATTATTTTTACATCCTTTTGGTGTGCCATCTTTAGCACCCGTAGAACAGTTTGTACATGCCATAATTTTGAATATATATTGATTGTTCCTGTTAAAGAACTACTTGTCAAAAGTGTATTTTGTGTGTAAAGATACTATATTTTTACATATAGTAAAACGCTAACTATTTACACAAAAAAACAAAACCTATTTACAGCTTAACGCAAATAGGTTTTATTAAGTATATTGTTCTAAAATCTTCCTTTAAATGAACTGTAGGATTTAGTTCAAAATCTTAAATAATTTATCGGAAAGTCTAATTCTAAAAGGAACTTCAAAAGTAATTTTGTCACCAGCTTTTGCATGAGCAGCTTCCTTTCCATTGACAAACATTTTTTCTAAAATTAATTCTTCATTACCTGTAGTTGGTCCAGAAATTAAAATTTTATCTCCTATCTTAATTTCTTGGTTTTCAATGGTAAAAAGACCAACTTTAGCTTTCACAAAATAGTGTTCGGCTTTACCCACTAAAACCTTTTTTATTTTTATTTTTTGACGAATATCTTTTGTTTTGCTAACCATTGCTAATGGTGTATCGCTCAACTCTCCAGAATGTTTGAATTTTAATTTTTCTGATTTTCCTTTTCTGAACACTTTATTACCTACTTGTTTTCCGCTTCTTAATTTTACTTGTTCTGCTAGAGGAAGATGGGTTATTTCTTTACATTCTACTGAACAACAATTTTCCATGGCTGCTTTACATGCATCACATTGAATGAATAATAAATGACATCCATCATTGTAACAATTGGTATGATTATCACATGGCTTCCCGCATTGGTGACACTGGGAAACTATATCATCTGTAATTCTTTCTCCTAAACGATTATCGAAAACGAAATTTTTTCCAATAAACTTGCTTTCCAAATTCTCTTCTTTAATTTGTTTAGCATATTGAATAATTCCACCTTCTAATTGAAATACATTTTTAAACCCTTGGTGTTTATAATATGCACTTGCTTTTTCACAACGAATTCCACCAGTACAATACATCACTAAATTTTTAGTTTCCTTGAACTCTTTTAATTGTTCATTGATGATAGGCAAACTCTCTCTAAAGGTTTCTACATCAGGTGTTATAGCTCCTTTGAAATGACCCACTTCACTTTCATAATGGTTCCTAAAATCTACCACTATTGTGTTTGGGTCTTCTAAAATTGCATTAAATTCTTTGGCTCTTAAATGTATTCCTTTGTTGGTTACATCAAAGGTTTCGTCATTCAAACCATCTGCTACAATTTTATGACGCACTTTAATGGTTAATTTTAAAAAGGAATGATCGTCTTGTTCTACGGCTTCGTTCAATCGAATGCCTTTCATAAAATCGTAAACTTCCAATGTTTCGCGAAAAGCTTCAAAATTATCTGCAGGAACACTCATTTGAGCATTAATTCCTTCATGAGCCACATAAATTCGACCGAGTGCATCGAGTGCATTCCATGCTACGAATAAATCATCTCTAAATTTTTTGGGGTCTTCAATTTTGGCATACGCATAAAAAGAAAGTGTAAGACGCTGCTTACCTGCTTCATCAATAAGTTGAGCTCTTTCTTCTGCGCTTAAGGTGTTATACAGTTGCATGCTATAAACGTTTAAGTGAGAAAATATTTTTTTAAATCCTAAATGGAAGGATTTGGTTACAAAGGTATAAAAATGACTTAAAAATCAAATTTTTAAATCTAAAATAAAACATATTAACATTTTTTGGCACACTAAAAAAAAGCAGTATTTTTACGAAAAATATATGCAATTATGAGTTCAGATAAAGAAGCCAAATTAAAAGCGTTACAGCTAACATTAGACAAATTAGATAAAACCTACGGAAAAGGAACCGTGATGAAATTAGGTGATTCTGCTGTTGAAGAAGTAGAAGCTATTCCTTCTGGCTCTTTGGGAGTTGACATTGCTTTAGGAGTTAATGGCTATCCAAGAGGTAGAGTTATTGAAATATATGGTCCAGAATCATCTGGTAAGACAACATTGACCTTACATGCCATTGCTGAAGCTCAAAAAGCAGGTGGAATTGCTGCATTTATTGATGCTGAACATGCCTTTGATCGTTTTTATGCAGAAAAATTAGGTGTTGATATTGATAATTTAATCATTTCGCAACCTGATAATGGTGAACAAGCTCTAGAAATTGCTGAAAATTTAATTCGTTCTGGTGCAATAGATATTGTTGTTGTCGATTCTGTTGCTGCATTGACCCCAAAAAGTGAAATTGAAGGAGATATGGGTGACTCAAAAATGGGATTGCATGCTCGTTTGATGTCACAAGCTTTAAGAAAATTAACTGGAACAATCCATAAAACGAATTGTACGGTTTTCTTCATTAACCAATTGAGAGATAAAATTGGTGTAATGTTTGGAAGTCCAGAGACAACAACTGGAGGAAATGCCCTTAAATTTTATGCATCTGTTAGAATTGATATCAGACGTTCAACTCAAATTAAAGATGGTGAAAACGTAATTGGTAATAGAACAAAAGTAAAAATTGTAAAAAATAAAGTAGCACCACCTTTCAGAACAGCTGAATTTGATATCATGTATGGTGAAGGAATTTCTAAAGTAGGAGAAATTTTAGATTTAGCCGTTGAATATGAAATTGTTAAAAAAAGTGGGTCTTGGTTCAGCTATGGCGAAACAAAATTAGGCCAAGGAAGAGATGCTGTGAAACTTTTAATAAAAGACAATCCAGAATTAATGGATGAATTAGAAGTAAAAATAAAAGATTATTTAGCCGAAAATATCGCATAAACCTTTAAAGCCCGAATTTTTTTCGGGTTTTTTTTTAATTTTAACGCAACCTATTCCAATAATTTGAATCTATTATAAAAAGTAATTTATTATGAAGAGATTAAAACTAATTACTTCGTTATTTTTCATCATGCTTCTAATGTCATGCAATCCAGAAGGAGATGAAATTAAGTATAATTTTGAGTTTTTAGCTATTGAATCTGTTGATTTGCCTGATACACTTATATTGGGTCAAACCCATGAAATTAGAGTTACCTATAAAAAGCCTACATCTTGTCATGTTTTTAATGCTTTTTATTACGATAAAAATTTAAATGTTAGGACAATAGCCGTAAATAGTATAGTAACGCAAAGAAATGATTGTGTAACTTTAGAAAATGAAATTGAAGAAGCTAGCCTGAATTTTTATGTTACCAATAATGGAAGTTATATCTTTAAATTTTGGCAAGGAAAGGACGAAAATGGAGAAGATTTGTTTTTAGAAATTGAAGTACCTGTAGAAGATTAAATATAAAATATTGGTTATTGAAAAACTCATAGATGGCTGTAAGGAAGGAAATACTAAGTCTCAAGAGCAAATATACAGGCTTTTAGCTCCAAAATTATTTGCTGTTTGTCTTAAGTATTCGAAAGGTTATGAAGAGGCACAAGATAATTTGCAAGATGGGTTTTTATTAATTTTTGAAAAAATAGGTCAATTTAATTACAAAGGGTCTTTTGAAGGATGGGCCAAACGAGTAATTATCAATTTTATCCTTCAACAATATAGAAAACAAAATTTATTTGAAATTGTTTCTGAGAATTACCCTGAAGAAGTTGAAGTTGAAGTTGAGGAAGATAGTATTTCAATAGATTTTTTAACAAGAATTATTCAAGAATTGCCAGAACGATATCGATTGGTTTTTAACTTGTATGTTCTAGATGGTTATTCACATAAAGATATAGCCGAAATGCTTGAAATTAATATTGGTACATCAAAATCCAATTTAGCAAGAGCGAAAGCAATTTTAAGAGAAAAAATAGAATTGAATAATAATTTATCAATTCCTAAGGTTAAATGAAAGAACTTAAAAATATAGATCGTTTATTTCAGGAAAAGTTCAAAGACTTTGAAGTTGCACCACCAGAAATGGCTTGGGAAAACATTGAGGCCAGACTTAACAAGAAGAAAAAGAAACGAAGAGTAATTCCTTTTTGGTTTAAACCCACTGGTATTGCCGCTTCACTTTTAGTTGGATTCTATACTTTTATGTATTTTAATGAAGATGCGAAACATGATTCAAGAGAAAATAAAAATTCTATTGAATTCAATAAAAATGATGAAGATAGCAGTGCTCGAGCAAATACAGCTGAAGACTTTTTAATTGTACCCAACAATAGTACAGTTACAAATAATGAAAGTCTTGAAAAAAACAATAATGTAAACACAATAGGAAATTCAGAAGAGATTTCATCTGAAAAAAATAATATTAAAAATGGATTAAATCCTTTTAGTAAAAATAAGAATGAAACCATAATTTCAGCCAATACAAACAAAAAAGATAAAAATACATCAAACGATAGTAAATCAATTTTTGAAAAAAATATAGTTTCAGATGACGTTCTTTCAAATATTAGTGAATCAAAAAAATCTATAAAAGAAGATGCTTTTAGTAATTCTTCTTTAGTAACAAATGACAATAAATCTGACCTTAATACTCCTTTGAATCAGATAAAAGATACTCCAAAACGTATTGTTGCCAGCGATGAAAAATTTAAGGCTAACATTACGCAAGACAGTTCTATTGTTGCTCAAATTTCAGATGAAGTTAAAGCACTAGAGCAATTGCTTAAAGAAAAAGAGGTGGGAAAAAATGCCGAAGAAAAAGAAAAAGAAAAAGAAAATAAATGGGGAGTTAGTACCAATGCTGCTCCCGTTTATTTTAATTCTGCTACAAATGGTTCTCCCATAAATATGCAATTTGCTGAAAATAGTAAGTCGTATGCTTCAACTATAAGCTATGGTGTTGGAATAAATTATGCTGTGTCAAAAAAATTAAGTTTAAGAACAGGTATAAATGCTCTTACATTGGAATATAACACAAATGATGTTTCATACACAACCACCATGAAAGGTGTAACTGATGATGGTTCAATGCTAAGTCGAAACACTAATGGTCAAACAGTTGTTTTTGTGGACAACAAAACTGAAATAAATGCCTTATCTTCTGATGTTGAAAATTTTGTACAAAACAGCACAGGGCAGTTGAATCAGATTACAAGTTATTATGAAATTCCAGTTGAACTGAGTTATAAATTAATAGATAAAAAATTTGGTTTAGAAGTTATAGGAGGAATGAGTTCTCTTTTCTTAAACCAAAATTCTATTTCACTTTTATCCAATGGTTTAGAGATGGAAATTGGACAAGCAAATAATTTGAATAGAGTTCATTTTAGTAGTAATGTTGGAATAGGTTTAAAATATTCGTTTCTAAAATCATTAGAAGTTAATTTTAATCCGATGTTCAAATATCAACTCAACACATATACTGATAATGCTGGTAATTTTAAACCTTATTTTATTGGTTTATATTCTGGATTGTCTTATAAATTTTAATTTTTTGGTTAAAAAAATTCTGTTTAGTTAAGTTGTTTTATTCTTTTTTTTAAAAGGTAAAACTGAAAAAGCACCCTAGCCACGGGTGCTTTTTTGATTTTAATACTTTTGTAGGTCTTTTAAAATTAAATTTCTTACTTGTTCTTTTAAAATGGATTTATCTTCTAATTTTAATCCTTTAGTTTCTATAAACGGATGAATGTTAACACGCATTCTTCCAGTGCTTCCACTTAGAAAAGTAAATGAAAATCTTTTTTTATTATCGATAAAACTCATGGGAACAATTGGAATTTGGTGTTCAATGGCTAAACGGAATGCCCCATCTTTAAATTCATCCAATATTATAGATTCATCCTCAGGAACACCTCCTTCTGGAAAAATACAAACACTTAATCCTTGATTGATTTTGTGTTGTGCTCTTTCAAATACCTTGAAACGACTTTTACTATTGCTTCTATCGACTAAAATACAAGTTCGTTTGTAGAAAAATCCAAAAATTGGAATCTTAGCTAATTCAGCTTTGCCAACAAAAACAAATGGGTTATCTTTCACGACAACTAACATCAACATAATATCTGTCATGGAAGTATGATTAGCAACCAACATATAACTTCTGCCTTTTTCAAAAGCTTGAGCACTTTCAATTTTATAATAGAATCCCATGCCATACAAGATGAATTTAGCCCAAAGTCGTGCCAACCCAAAAAATTGAGAATATGTTTTTTCGCTTAGAATAGATAAGAATAAAAAAGGAAACAATACAATAATTGGCACTAAAACTAATATATAAAACCAAATACGCCACAACACCCAAAATACTATTTTAAAAATCTTCATTGTAAAATTTTCTTTTTGTACTAATTTTTTTCAAATGTACTGAAAATAAAAAATCTTAAACCATACATTCCAAATCTTAATGCAAAACCTTACTTTTGTGCAAAAGAACAATGATATGGCAAAAATATTAACTGGTGTACAAAGTACAGGAACACCTCATCTAGGTAATTTACTTGGTGCAATTATTCCAGCAATTGAAATGACTAACAAGAGTGATGATCAATCTTTTTTATTCATTGCAGATTTACATTCTATAACGCAAATCAAAAACGGAGAAACCCTTCGTCAAAATACGTATAGTACAGCTTCAGCTTGGTTGGCTTGCGGTTTAGATGTAAATAAAGTTACATTTTATCGTCAATCTGATGTACCTCAAACTACTGAATTGTCTTGGTATTTGAGCTGTTTCTTTCCTTTTCAACGGTTGACATTAGCGCATTCATTCAAAGATAAATCAGATCGATTAGAAGATGTAAATGCTGGACTATTTACGTATCCAATGCTTATGGCTGCTGATATTTTATTGTATGATGCTAATATTGTTCCTGTTGGAAAAGACCAATTGCAACATTTAGAAATCACTCGTGATGTAGCTTCTCGTTTTAACCATCAAATGGGAGAAACTTTTGTGTTACCAGAAGCCAAAATAGATGAAAATACCATGATTGTGCCTGGAACCAATGGTGGAAAAATGAGTAAATCAGCTAACAATTACATCAATATTTTTTTGGATGATAAAGCGTTACGCAAACAAATCATGAGCATTGAAACGGATAGCACACCACTTGAAGAACCTAAAAATCCTGATACTTGTAATGCTTTTACCTTATACAAATTATTAGCTTCTCCAGAACAAACAGAAGTCATGAGAGCTAATTATTTAGGTGGAAATTACGGCTACGGACACGCCAAACAAGCCTTATTTGAATTAATTGTAGCCAAATTTGCAACCGTAAGAGAGAAATACAATTACTACATCAACAACACAGATGAAGTAGATAAATTATTATTAGATGGTGCTGCAAAAGCAAGTGTTGTGGCTAATGGCGTTTTGAAAAGAGTTAGAGAAAAATTGGGGTATTAAGATAGAAGCTGAATCAAGTTCAGCTTGACAAAGAGTAACGCTTTTTTTGTCATTCTGAACTTGTTTCAGAATCTTATAATATTTCACTTATTTCCCATTTTTGTTTATCATCTGAAAACTTACATAAAACATAGTAAGTTCCATACATTTTTACAACAGAAAAAAAAGCATTTTGTTTTTTTCTCATCTATCAATACTCTTGTGAGGAAAAATAATGGATTATCTGAATTTCTATCTTCTCCTTCAAAAGTGTCTTTATAATTTATCAAGTTTACTTTAAGGTTACATTTTGTAAATTCTTTTACATCCAATTTTCTAACGTCTAATGAATCAAATTTATAAAATTTTCTGTCATTCTCCCATTTTCTATTGAACCTAAGAGTGTCTATTATCCCTATTTCAACTTTTTTATAGTCCTTTATTAAATTTGCTAAACTGTCTAATTTTTGTTTTTTCAACAATTCGTACTTTTTCCAATTGTTAATGTCTATATTAATTATACTATCTATTTGATAATGACTATATTTCAATGAATCAAGTTCGGATTGAGGCTCTGGGAGATCTGTAAGATGGGAAAAATAAATGAATTCATATATTGCAACACCTGGCAAAACGTCACACAAAACTTCTGCTTCTAATTCTTCATAGGTTTTTTCTTTGCAACCAAACAAAGTAAAAACAAGAAATAATAAGACTGTCTTTTTCATTAATGATAATAGTTTAAGAAGCTGAATCAAGTTCAGCTTGACAAAGAGTAACTCTATTTTTTGTCATTCTGAACTTGTTTCAGAATCTCTATGTTCACATTTTTATTAAGCCGAATTCCTACTAGCATTAATATTCCCAAATAACGAACGCGTTACTATTTTTTCATAAATAGCTATTTGTTTTTCATCTGGGTTTGAGCTTTCTTTTAATTCTTTTATTTTTAATAAAGCATATTGCTGAATGGTTAAAAGTGGTAAGACAATTTTCTCGCGAAGTTCTACAGATGCTTTTCCGTCAGGATAATTTTCCATTAGTTCTTTGTAGCCTGAAAGTTTCAAAATTAACCGTTTGGTTTCTAAAAATTCGGTGTAAATCAATTGCCAAAATTCCCCAAATTCTTTGTCATTTTTCATGTAGGCTGTTAAAGGAAAGAACGATTTGCTCAAAGCCATCATACTATTTTCAATCAACGTTTTAAAGAATAAGGAATTGTTGTATAAATCGGAAACTTTTTGCCATTCGTTGTTGTCTTCGTAGCTTTTTAAAGCGGTTCCCACTCCAAAAAATCCTGGAACATTTTGTTTCAATTGACTCCAAGAACCTACAAAAGGAATCGCTCTCAAATCCGCAAAATTCAATTTGTCGGATTGGTTTCTTTTGGATGGACGACTTCCAATATTGGTTTTTGCATAATAATTCAATGTACTCATTCGCTCTAAATAAGGCACAAACATCTCGTGATTTTTAAAATCTACATACTTTTTATAACTGATTTCAGAAAGGTTTTGCATGACTTCTTTCTCCTCTGAAGTCAATTCGTTTTCTGTTTTGGTAAACACTTGATTACTTGCTCCAGCACTCAATAAATTCTCTAAATTATAACGACAAGAATCCAATGTTCCAAAATTTGAACTAATCGTTTGTCCTTGAACAGTTAATTGAATTTGTTGGTTTTCAATTGTTGGTCCAAGGGAAGCATAGAACTTATTGGTTTTTCCACCACCACGAGCAGGTGGTCCACCACGACCATCAAAAAATACAACTTTCACATCATATTTTCTTGAAATAGCTGTTAGAGCTTCTTTGGCTTTGTAAATTCCCCAATTGGCCATTAAGTATCCACCATCTTTTGTTCCGTCGGAGAAACCTAGCATTATTGTTTGTTCGTTTCCTCTCTTCTTCAAATGATTAGCATAGGTTGGATTCAAGTACAATTGTTCCATGACTTTATCGGATTTTTCCAAATCATCAACCGATTCAAAAAGAGGTACAATATCAACGGTTGGGTTTTGCCATCCACACAAATGAAACATACTCAAGGTTTCAAAAACATGCAAAGCACTTTCATTATTACTAATAATATAGCGATTACAAGCTTGTTCACCATTATTTTCTTGGATGGTTTTCATAGCTTTTATAGAACCAATGGTTAATTTTGCCATTTCATCTTCAAAATCATTTTCACTTAAATCAGATTTAACATTCGATAAAAATTGTAGTTTTTGTTCTTCTGTTAGGGTTTGATAATTTTCTGGAAAAATGGTTTTGTCATGGGAAACAATAGCCTCAAAAACTCTTGCATGAATTTTACTGTTTTGACGAATATCTAAAGTAGCAAAATGGAAACCAAAAAGATTAATTTTGTTCAACAATAAGTCAATTTCATCTATATAAAGCGATTGGTGCTTGTTTGTGACCAACATTTTTATTTGCTCTAACTTATCTTTCAATTCATCCAATGAAATAAAAATTTCACCTTGAGAGTAAAAAACCGAACGATATAATTTACTTTCAATATCGGCTATAATTGTATCAACACCAATAAATGTCAGTTTTCTTTTTAGCTTTCTAATATCTGAATAGTAACTTTTTAATATAGAAGTTCTTAATCTATCAGCCACTTTTAAGGTAATTTCAGTAGTTACAAATGGGTTTCCATCTCTGTCTCCTCCTGGCCAAAATCCTAAATTTAGAATGTCATTTTTAGGTAGTTCTCCATCCAAAATATTCTTCTGAATATATTGCATCATAGCACCAGCGGTTTCATAAAACACATTTTCCAAATACCAAATTAGACTGACTGCTTCATCAAAAGGTGTTGGTTTTTCCTGCTTGATAAAGGGTGTTTTGCCCAATTGAGCTAATAATTCTTTAATAGCATGCAAATTGTTTTGTCGAATTGCTTCTGTCAAATCGGTAATAATTCCTAAAACTGAACCTGGATAAAATTGTGTGGGATGTGCTGTTAAAACGGTTCTTATTTTAAAATTTTCTAAAAACTCTTTTAGTTCATTTTGCTTATTTTTCTGTTCGGCATTTTCTTTCATGTCTCGCAAAGAACCCTTGCCTTCTAAATTATTCACCACAGCAAAACTTGCGTCTTCTATCGCATCAAAAAGTACGACTTGACGTTCGATATATTGTATAAATCGAAACATTAAAGAATCTCTTTCTTGCTGGGTTGGATTATCTAAATATTTAGACACAAAAGTGTCAAAAATTTCTTCTGGACTTTGATGGTTTTTAAATCCGTTTTCACAAACTTCAGCAAATAAAGGTAAGAGAACTCCTGTATTGTTTATTTCGTCAAACGGTAATGTGATGAAAATACTGTTATAAATATTGTATTTTGAAGCAACATTTTGATTAAAACGTTCAATTTTGGGTAAAGTGTACATGAGAAAATAAATTTGACCCTAATTTACAATTTTAATTTTTAAAATTGAACGAATAAAATGCAAAGGTATGAGGAACTTAAACAAATTCACAGTGACATAGGTTCGCAATTACTTTAAGATATTCACTGTTTTTGATTGTTTTAGTGCTATTTTGTGGTTCTAACTCAGTAATATATAAATTACTTTAAAATTGTTTTCGCTTTAAAAATCACAAATAGATTTGATTATCTCTACAAATCTTCATGATATAGCTTTTTAAATTAGTTATTGTTTCTTGATAATTAGGCATTTCATAACCAAAACGTTCATGCTGCATTTGTTCTTTTTCAAGAGCATTACAACCTTTCAGAACTTCTTTTATCATATCTAACAAAATGAGTTCTTTATTTTTCTCTTTTGCAAATTTTAATTCAACTAATTGATCTTCCAAACCTTCACAATAGTCTAATAATTCTTGAACTTCTGGTTCATCCAAAAGGCCTTTAGCATTTTTGAATATGTCGAGTTTGTTTTTCATTTTTTTGCTGCGAAGTCACAAAGCCACAAGATTTTTAAATAAGAATTAGCCGACTTGATGCTATTTAAATTACTAAACACTAAAGATTGAACACTGCCAACTAATTACACATCATCATAATCCACAAAAATTTCCGCCGAAGTGGGATGTGCTTGACAAGTTAGAATTAAACCTTCTGCAATTTCTTTATCTGTTAATATGGTATTTTTCTTCATTTCGGCTGTTCCTTTTGAAATTCTTGCTATACAACTGCTACAAATTCCACCTTGACATGAATAAGGAGCATCTAATCCTTGTTTCAAGGCAGCTTCTAACAACGTCTGTTTCTGACTCATTTCAAAAGTAGCTTCTTCATCATCCACTAAAACAGTGATTTTGGTATGACCATCATGAGAAATTACAGCATCATTTTCAGTAGTCGGTGTGGAAAATAATTCAAATTTAATGTCTTTTTCATTAACATTATTTTCTTTTAAAACGTCAGAAACCAAATTGATCATCTCTTCTGGACCACACAGATAGTATTTAGAAAATTCTTTTTGAGCATGTTTGTTTTTCAGCACATAATTCACGTTTGCTTTGTCAATTCTGCCAAAAAGATGACCGTCAACATTAATTTTACTATACACATAATGAACAAATAATCTTCCTACATATTGCAATTGTAAGTCATGCAATTGTTGGTGAAAAATAGTTTCTTGTTCGTTTTTATTACCATAAACTAAAACAAATGTACTTTCAGGTTCTTCTTCTAAAACAGCTTTTAATATTGACATTACAGGAGTTATTCCGCTTCCAGCTACAAAAGCAGCGTAGTTTTTTTGTTTGTCAAATTTGGGTTCAAAAGTAAATTTACCTTCAGGAGTTCCAACTTCTAATAAACCACCTTCTTTTAAGCTTTCATTAGCAAATTTAGAAAAGAAACCATTTTGTACAGCCTTTACAGCAATGCGAAGTTCACCACTTTTTGGACTACTACAAATAGAATAAGCCCTACGAATTTCTTGTCCATCTAAAGTTAATTTCAAGGTAACATATTGACCAGAAATGAATTGATAATTTGATTTTAATTCATCTGGAACGTTAAATAAAATAGAAACAGCATTGGGAGTTTCTCTTTTGATTTCTTTTATAGCAAGTTTATAGAATGAAGACATGATGTTTATTTTTTACAAAAATAGTATTTATGTAACGAAAAAACATAAAACAAATTATAAAAAGACTACAGTAACAAAAAAATATACTTAAGAATGTTATGCATAAGAAGATTATGCATATATTTGTAATGTTAAATTTTAATAAAAATGAAAAACTCGCAATTATATAAAGGAAGTTTGAACACCATAATCATGAAGTTGTTAGAAGAAAATGGCAGAATGTACGGTTATGAAATCACTCAAAAAGTAAAAGAGATTACAAAAGGAGAATTAAACATCACCGAAGGAGCTTTGTATCCAGCCTTACACAAATTAGAAGCCGAAGATTTGTTAGATGTTGAAGTTGAAAAAGTGGATAATCGATTAAGAAAATATTATAAATTAACCGAAAAAGGCACAAAAGAAACCGTAAATAGACTTTCAGAATTGGAAGAATTCATAAAAAACATGCAAACTATTGTGAATCCTAAATTAAGCTATTAATATGAAATTAACAAAGGAAAATATTGATTTAATTGACAGCTACTTAGAGGAAAAGAATCTAGATTTTTTAGATTTCAAAATCGAAATCAAAGACCATGTGGCCTGTGAAATTGAAACCAAAATGTATGAAGAAAAAAGTTCATTTGAAAAAGCTTTTGAAGAAGTCATAGAAAATTGGAATCAAGAGTTGAATAAAACTAAGGTTTGGCTTATCAGTAATGAAAGAGAATTCCCTGCTTTAATTACTAAAAAAATTAAAAACAAAGTTATTATCCATTATGGTACTGTAATTGTATTGAGCTTACTTCTAGGTTTTGGGTTTTTGTCCTTAAAAGGAGAATATATGCATACCGATACTTTTTTACGTTATACTATAGGAATTTGTGGTATTGTTTATTTATTTTTAAGAGCAAAAATCAATAGAACAAAACTAAAAACCAGTTATCGGTTCCATTTTGACTATTTCTATATGAATGTTCTACTGGTATTTATTTTATTATTTGTGCTTACTTTAAATATTACCTTTTCAATATTTTTTAGTTTTATTTTTTTAGTAGATTTTCCTTTTGCAGTGTATTACTTTCTGAGACATCATAAGTTCATAAAACAATATCAATTGAAATGAAATTAAATCCGAAACAAATAGAACGCTTGTATCAATTTACTCGTGAGCATTATGTAGAATGGTATGATTTACAAACAGAACTAGTAGATCATTTAGCCCATGCAATTGAAGAACAATGGCAACAAAACCCCAAAATTTCTTTTGAAGATGCTTTACAAATCGAATTCAAAAAATTTGGTGTTTTTGGCTTTATGGAAGTGGTTGAAAAAAGACAAATAACCTTAAGAAAACAATATAACAAACTTGTTTGGAGTCATTTTAAAGATTTTTTTTCGATTCCAAAAATTATAGGAACTTTATCATCTATTGGACTTTTATTTTTCATAATGCAAAGGTTTCCTTTTGCTCATATTGTTGTTATTACTCTTTTTATGGTATCATCACTTATCTTTTGGATAGAGATAATTAGAATGTCGAGAAAGAACAAAAGACAATCCAAACTTTCTGGAAAAAAATGGCTTTACAAAGATATTATCTTTAGTTTTGGCTCTTTTGGAGGGCTCAGCTATTTACCTTTGCATATTGCTCTTCAACTCATGGATCAACTGCAATTTAACGCCTTTGCTTCAATAATCATAAGTCTAACCGTTGTTTCTGTTTTACTATTCAATTACATCATTCTGAAAATAATTCCTTCAAAAGCAGAATATTATTTAAAAGAAACTTATCCTGAATATGAATTAGCAAATTCTTTGTAACATTTTTCTTTTTTTAACAACTTATTAGCACCAACCAAAACAATAAAACTAAAATGATTAAACAATTTCTACTCTTAGAATGGAGGGCATTTACTAGATCAGCTTCATTTTCAACCAATATTGTATTGAAAATATTAATGGTTTTTGGAGCCTTATATTTCATAGCTATGTTTCTGCTTTTAGGATTTGGATCCTATTTTATCATTAAAGAAAGTCTAGGATTAGAGCCTTTTTCAACAGTAAATAAGTTCATCATTTATTATTTAATTATTGATTTACTCATTCGTTTTTTTCTTCAAAAAATGCCTACACTAACCATTAAACCTTTTTTGAATCAAAACATCAAAAAAAATACGATTGTTCATTTTACCTTAGGAAAAACACTACTCTCTTTTTTTAATTATTTGCATTGGTTTTTCTTTATTCCTTTTACCCTAATTTTAATCAAAGAAGAGTTTAATCCATTAAATTCAATCCTTTGGTGTTCAAGCATGTTGTTGTTTATTTATGCTACCAATTTCATTGCAATTCTAATTGATAAAAAAGACAGTGTGTTTTACTCAGTTGTTAGTCTTTTTTTATTTTTTGCAATTCTACAGTATTACAATTTATTTGATTTAACTTTCTATACAAACACATTTTTTGAAGGGTTTTATAAAATCAACTATTTCATAATCATTCCTTTTTTAGTGTTGATGGTTTTATATTATTTTACATTCCAGTTTTTTAAATCTAATTTATATCTCGATGCAGGTTTAGCCACAAAACAAGCTGATGCCACTACAGAAAATTATACTTGGTTAGACAAACTGGGAAGCGTTTCAACCTTTATAAAAAATGACATTAGATTAATCAAAAGAAATAAAAGAGCAAAAACATCTGTATTAATGAGCTTCCTTTTTATTTTTTATGGTCTTCTATTTTTCACAGGAGGTGTCGAAGCTTATGATAATCCTTTTATGAAAGTGTTTGCTGGAATATTTATTTCAGGAGGATTTTTGTTCACCTTCGGACAATTTGTACCCAGTTGGGATAGCTCCTATTACCCTTTAATGATGACTCAAAACATTACCTACAAAGATTATTTAAACTCAAAATGGTGGTTGATTATTATTGCTACAATAATATCAACATTATTATCTTCATTCTATCTCTATTTTGGTTGGGAAGCCTACACAGCAATTGTTGCTTGTGCCATTTTCAACATGGGAATCAATTCACATTTGGTATTGCTTGGCGGTGCTTTTATCAAAACCCCAATCGACTTAAGTTCAGCAAAAGGTGCTTTTGGCGATAAAAAAGCCTTCAATGCTAAAACATTTTTAATTTCGTTGCCAAAGATGTTATTGCCTATCGCTTTATATTGTTTAGGTCATTTTTTATTAAGTCCAATTTATGGCTATATTTTTATTGTTGTAGTTGCAATAATTGGATTTGCTTTTAAAAATAAAGTATTCCAAATGATTGAAAATATCTATAAAAAAGAGAAATACGCAACCCTACATGCTTATAAACAAAAGAGCTAATGTTTACACCAACTTATTCATTAATGACTAATCACTAAATCCATGATACACGCTTCAAACCTTAGAAAAACATACAACGGAACAACTGTTTTACAAATTGATAATTTAGAAATACCAAAAGGACAAAGTTTTGGTTTAGTAGGAAATAATGGTGCTGGGAAAACAACTTTTTTCAGTTTACTCTTAGATTTAATCAGACCAACTACAGGAAGAATTACTTCAAATGACATCCAAATCAACAGCAGTGAAGCATGGAAATCATTCACTTCTTCCTTCATTGACGAAAGTTTTTTAATTGGCTATCTCACACCAGAAGAATATTTCTATTTCATTGGTGAACTTAGAGGTTGGAATAAAGCCGATATAGATGCCTTTCTTAAAAACTATGAAGACTTTTTCAACGGAGAAATTCTTAACAATAAAAAATACTTAAGAGATTTGTCTAAAGGAAATGCTAAAAAAGTAGGAATTGTAGGTGCTTTAATAGGAAATCCAGAAGTGGTAATTTTAGATGAACCTTTTGCAAATTTAGACCCAACAACTCAAATTAGATTGAAAAAAATCATTAAAAAATTAGCTGAAGATAACCACACAACAATATTAGTTTCAAGCCACGATTTACAACACACCGTTGAAGTTTCAGATAGAATTGTTGTCCTTGAAAAAGGAAATATAGTAAAAGATCTAGTGCCAACAACTGAAACCTTAAAAGAGTTAGAAGCTTTCTTTTCAGCTTAATGTAACTATTATCTATTTTATAAAAGACCATTTGTTTTTGGATATAAACAATCAAATAATCAGAAATATTTTCATAATTCTAAAAAAAACGTACTTTTACGAGTTGATATACTAAAAACTGAAAAAATCAGTTATGAATTATAAACTATTTTTACTTTGAAGGTTAATACATATAAATATATTGGTTTAGTTGCTTTTATACTTCTAATTCTTTCTTGTTCAACTAAGAAAGATAGATTTGTAAATAGAACTTTTCATGCCAAAACAGCTAAGTACAATATTTTGTACAATGGTGATGTCGCTTTAGAAACAGGGTTAAAAGATTTAGGAACCAGTTATCAAGATAATTTTTGGGAAGTTTTACCTGTAGAATTCATGCAGGAAGAAGAAGAAGAAATGCTTCCTGGCAAAGAAAAAAATCCGAACTTTGAACGTGCAGAAGATAAAGCCATCAAAGCTATTCAAAAACATTCTATGAATATTGGTGGTTCTGAAAAGAACTCTCAAATGGATGAAGCCTATATTTTATTGGGTAAATCCCGTTATTTTGAAAATAGATTCATCCCTGCGTTAGAAGCTTTCAATTATGTATTGTATAAATATCCCAATAGTGATAAAATTTATGAAGCCAAAGTTTGGAGGGAAAAAATCAATATAAGATTAGATAACGATCAAGTAGCAGCCGATAACTTAAAACGTCTCTTAAAAGACCAAAAAATCGAAGGTCAAGATTTGGCTAATGCTTCTGCAATGTTAGCTCAAGCCTACATGAATTTAGGGGTAAAAGACACCGCTTTAGCCGTATTAAAAATTGCAAAAGACGAAACAAAAATCAATGCTCAAAAAGCGAGATACACTTTCATCATTGGTCAATTATACGAAAGTTTACAGTATCAAGATAGTGCTTATATGGCTTTTCAAGAAATCATAGATATGAAACGAAAAGCTCCTAGAAAATATACTGTTCAAGCTCACGCTAAACAAGCTCAACAATTTGATTTTAAAAATGGTGATACCCTAGTTTTTTTAGAAAAATTTGAAAAATTATTAGAAGACAGAGAAAACAGACCTTTTTTAGATGTATTGAATCATCAAATTGCTTTGTTTTATGATAAACAAAATAAGGACAAGCAAGCCGTTTCCTATTACAACAAATCACTAAGAAAACAAACACCCGATAAATATTTAGCCGCTTCCAATTATAGAAACATTGCCGAAATTAATTTCAACAATGCGCTTTACAAAGAAGCAGGTAAATATTATGATAGTACCTTAACAAAACTAAACGATAAAACCAGAGAATACAGAGCAATTGCCAAGAAAAGACAAAATTTAGATGATGTCATCAAGTATGAAACCATTTCAAAAGCTAACGACAGCATTCTTTATGTAACTTCTCTTTCGGATACAGAAAGAGACGAATATTATTCGAAATATATTGAAAAATTAAAAGTCGCAGATGCACTCAAACAAAAAGAATTAGAACGACTTGCAATAATAGAAGAAAACAAAGCCAATAATGTTGGTAAATCTCAAAACAAAGCAAATGGTAACTTTTCTCTTGCTGGAGATGATATAAACAATTCAGCCAAACAAAGAATGGCTCCTCCTTCAATTGGAGGAAACAGTAACGAACAAGTTAGTAATTTCTATTTCTATAGTCCTACAAATGTAGCCTTTGGAAAGTCCGAATTCAGAAAAAAATGGGGTAAAAGAGAGTTAAAAGACAATTGGCGTTTCAGTAAACTTTCCAGTAATAAATCAGCATCCGAAGACGAAGACATTTCAGCTGAAAAAGAAACCGAAAAAATAGTAGAAAATCCAGCCTATAAAGTAGAATTCTATACTAGTCAATTGCCTAAAGACCAAAACATTTTAGACAGTTTAAAAATTGACAGAGACTTTGCTGACTACCAATTGGGATCAATTTACAAAGAAAAATTCAAAGAGTATGAATTGGCTGCTTCGAAGTTTGAAAAATTATTAAAAAACCAACCCGAAGAACGTTTGATTTTGCCTTCAAAATATAATTTATTCAAAATATATGAAATCATTGGTAGCCCAAAAGCCAACGATTTGAAACAACAAATTATTGCTGAATATCCTAACAGCCGATATGCTCAAATTATTCAGAATCCTAATCAAGAGAATGAAGACAATCAATCCCCAGAAGCAGTTTATGCAGCCTTGTTCAAAAAATTTGAAAATGGAGAAATTAGAGAATCCTATGCTGAGGTAAATCAAGCAATCGACACATATACTGGAGACGAAATTGTACCTAAGTTTGAATTACTCAAAGCAAAAATAAGTGCAAGATTGAAAGGAGTCGAAGAATATAAAAAAATATTAAATTTCGTAGCTTTAAACTATCCAAATGTTGATGAAGGCAAAAACGCAGAGACTATCTTATCAAAGGATATTCCAATATTAGAAAAATTAGCTTTTAAAGAAGAGTCTAATGCATCTTGGAAAATTGTTTTCCCAAAGGATATGACTGCAACAGTTCAAGTAGAAGAGTTGAATAAAAAGTTAGACAAATTCATAAAAGATAGAAGTGATGTTTTAGTAAAAAGAACAAAAGATTTATACAATGAAACTGAAGATTTTGTAGTTTTACATGGTTTTCAGTCAAAAGAATCAGCTCAGGCAACCCTTTTTTTACTAAAAGATTATAAAGATTACAAAGTAAATGATGAAGCCTATGTTATTTCATCTGATAATTATATGATTGTTCAAATCAAGAAAAACTGGGACAAATACATTGCATTAATAAAGTAAACCATGTTTGATAAAAAAAGCAAACCAGCAGAAGGCCTTTTTGGTAAAATGAACAGAATAGCCGAAGGAACACAATTAAATGGAGATTTAGTTTCTGATTCAGATGTAAGAATAGACGGAACGTTAATTGGCAACATAACCCTTAAAGGGAAATTAGTCATTGGTACAAATGGCTATGTTGAAGGCAATGTAAAGTGTCAAAATATTGATATAGAAGGGAAATTCTTGGGGAAATTAGAAGCTATAGAATTATTAAATATCAAATCCAAAGCCAATATTAAAGGAGAAGTTGTTGTTGGAAAATTAGGTGTAGAGCCAGGAGCAAACTTCACAGCAACCTGTAGTATGAAAGGCTCCATTAAAAACATCAACGAAGCCAAAAATGAATCCAAACAAGAAGAAAAAACAGCCTAATAAATGGTTGATTTTTTTGAATATTCCCTTTCAAATGGGGATTATTATTTTTCTTGGGGTTAGTTTGGGAGAGTATTTAGATACATATTTTAAATCTGACCCAGTTTTCATTATTATTTTATCAATCACCTCAGTATTTATTTCCTTATATACCATTTTTAAAAATTTAAAAAAAATTCAAGATAATGATTAAAAGATTTTTGATTTCAATAGGATATCTTTTTATTATTAGTTTAATTTTAGGTGTATTACATGTTTATTTTGTACGAAATTTAAAGCTATATATTCCAATACTTAATATTTACTTTTTTAATTTTATCTTAGGCATTTTTGGACTGTTTCTATTAAATTTAGTTTATGAAAAATTTAATGACAAAGTAGGTTATACCTTTCTAGGTATAGGAGTTTTTAAAATGGCGTTGTCAATTTCTTTTTTAATGCCATTAATTGAATCTAATTTTCAAAATAAGGTGCCAGATACTTTAAATTTTTTCTTTTGTTACTTTGTGTTTTTGATAATTGAAAGTCTATTTGTGATTAAATTATTAAACAAAAAACAATAAAACACAAATATTATAAAAATTACATTAATAAGTTTTATTATTTTAATTAATAATGTACTTTTGCAAAAAAATTAAAACACTGTTTTTAACTAAATATAGTTATGAAGATTTTTGGAAAAGTATTGAACGTGATTTTATTAGCTACTTTGTTGCTAGTTTCGACTAAAAGTATTGCAGGACACGGAGAAGAAGAAGGTAAAGAGTTTAATGCAACAGAATTAATAAATTCTCATATTGGTGATTCTCATGATTTTCACATCGCTGACTGGAATGGCCATCCAATTTCCCTTTCTCTTCCAATAATTTTATGGACAAACAATGGTTTGGTTACGTTTAGCTCTTCTGAATTTCATCATGATAACGAAGGTCATCATGTTGTTGAAAAAAACGGAGAAAAATTTGTTAGGTATAACGAAGTTATCTATTACGCTGATAAATTTGAAAATTTAAATGAGGATGACAAGAATGCTTTCAACTTTAATGCAAGACCTTTAAACTTCTCTATTACTAAGAATGTCTTTTCTATGTTTCTTTCGGTAGTAGTATTGTTTTTACTTTTCACGGCTTTAGCTCGTTCCTACAAGAAAAATAAAATGGCTCCAAAAGGATTAGCAGGATTTTTAGAACCATTAGTTATTTTTGTTAGAGACGATATTGCACTTCCAAACATTGGAGAAAAAAAATACGCAAAATTCATGCCTTACTTATTGACCATATTTTTCTTCATTTGGATAAATAATTTAATCGGATTAATTCCTTTTTTCCCATTTAGCTCAAACTTGACAGGAAATATATATTTCACATTTGTATTGGCATTTATAACTTTCATAGTTACAACTCTAAATGGTAATAAAGATTATTGGGGTCACATTTTTAATACGCCAGGAGTTCCTGTTTGGTTATCCCCAATTATGATACCTGTGGAGATCATTGGAATGTTCACAAAACCTTTTGCTTTGATGATTCGTTTATTCGCTAACATTACAGCAGGTCACATTATTATTTTGAGTTTAATTTCTTTAATATACATTTTTAAAACAGTATGGATTTCACCAGTTTCTGGAGCCTTTGTTTTATTCATGAGTGTTTTAGAAATGCTAGTAGCAGCGTTACAAGCTTATGTATTTACGTTGTTATCAGCACTGTTTATTGGTCAGGCAGTTGCAGAACATGATCATCATTAAATCAGAGTTTTATAATTATTAACTAAATAAATTTTTTATTATGGTATTAGCTGGAATCGGTGCAGGATTAGCTGTAATTGGAGCTGGAATCGGGATTGGAAAAATTGGTGGGTCAGCAATGGACGCTATGGCAAGACAACCTGAGGTTGCAAGCAAAATTCAAACAGCAATGATTATTGCTGCTGCTCTTATCGAAGGTGTTGCACTTTTCGCTGTAGTAGTTGCTTTAATCGCTAAGTAATTAAGTTATCTTCTCACAACGGTTGGTTGTGAGAAGATTTTTTTAAAAAGAAACTAAAAGTAAATTATATATATTATGAATTTAACTTCACCTGAGAGTTTAATTTTTTGGACAAGTCTAATTTTTATTGTTTTCTTTTTATTGATGAGAAAACTTGCTTGGAAGCCTATTTTAGGAGCCGTAAAAAGCAGAGAAGATTCAATAAATAGTGCTTTGCTAGCAGCAGAAAATGCTAAAAAAGACATGCAAAACCTAAAAGCGGATAATGAAAAATTATTAGCTGAAGCTAGAGCAGAAAGAGATATGATGATGAAAGAAGCACGTGAAATCAAAGAAAAAATGATCAACGATGCCAAATCAGAAGCTCAAGCACAAGGAGAAAAAATGATTGAACAAGCTAAAGCAACTATTGCTAGCGAAAAAAATGCAGCTATTGCTGATTTGAAAAATCAAGTAGGTGCTCTTTCATTAGAAATTGCTGAAAAAGTATTAAAAGGAGAATTAGCTAACAAAGAAGCTCAAACTAGTTTAGTTGAGAAAATGTTAGGTGATGCCAAATTAAATTAATCATTATGGCAGGTACAAGAGCAGCTATTCGATACGCAAAAGCTATACTTGAAATTGCACAAGCAAACAACAACACAGCAAAAGTTGCTACCGATATGAATGCGATAGTTAACGCTGTTAAGGACAGTAAAGAGTTGAGAAACTTTTTACAAAGTCCAATCATTAAAGGAGACATTAAATATGCTTCTTTAGTTGAAATTTTTGCCGCAGCTCAAAAAGAAACAAAAAGCTTATTTCAATTGTTGTTAACCAACAAGAGATTTGAGTTATTGCCAAATATAGCTTTAGATTTTCAAGCTCTAGTAAATGAATTAAATGGTGTTGAAATTGCAAAAGTTACAACAGCATTTCCTTTAACAGTTGAGCTAGAAGCTAAAATATTAGCAAAAATCAAAGAGTTTTCAAATAAAACAATCACTATAGAAAATAGCGTGGATGAGTCTATCATTGGTGGATTTATCTTAACAATGGGTGATAAACAATACAATGCATCTGTGGCAAGCAGATTGCAAAATTTAAAAAGAGAATTTAGTTATTAATATTTATCGCACTTTTTAGTGTACAAATTATAAATAAAATGGCGGAAATAAATCCTGCTGAAATATCAGCAATATTAAAGCAACAATTATCAGGTTTTGAATCTGGAGCTTCATTAGAGGAAGTAGGAACTGTTCTACAAGTAGGTGATGGTATCGCACGTGTTTATGGGTTATCTAATGCACAATATGGTGAGTTAGTACAATTCGATAACGGTTTAGAAGCTATCGTACTTAACTTAGAAGAAGATAATGTGGGTGTGGTACTTTTAGGACCATCAACAGGAATCAAAGAAGGTTCAAATGTAAAAAGAACGCAACGTATTGCTTCTCTTAAAGTAGGAGAAGAAATGGTTGGTCGTGTTGTAGATACATTAGGAAATCCAATTGACGGTAAAGGACCAATCGGTGGAACTTTATACGAAATGCCTTTAGAAAGAAAAGCTCCTGGAGTTATCTTCCGTCAACCAGTAAACGAACCCTTACAAACAGGTATCAAAGCTATCGATGCAATGATTCCAGTAGGTAGAGGTCAACGTGAGTTGGTTATTGGTGACCGTCAAACAGGTAAAACTACAGTTTGTATCGATACCATCTTAAATCAAAAAGAATTTTATGATGCTGGTCAACCCGTATTCTGTATATATGTAGCAATTGGACAAAAAGCTTCAACTGTTGCAGGAATTGCTAAAACATTAGAAGATAAAGGAGCAATGGCTTACACAGTTATTGTAGCTGCAAATGCATCTGATCCAGCACCAATGCAAGTTTATGCACCAATGGCTGGAGCTGCAATTGGAGAATATTTCCGTGATACAGGTCGTCCTGCCTTAATTATCTATGATGATTTATCAAAACAAGCGGTTGCTTACCGTGAGGTTTCTCTTTTATTAAGAAGACCACCAGGACGTGAAGCTTATCCTGGAGACGTTTTTTACTTACACTCTCGTTTATTAGAAAGAGCTTGTAAAGTAATTGCAGATGACAGTATTGCTAAAGACATGAATGATTTACCAGACGTATTGAAACCAATCGTTAAAGGTGGAGGTTCATTAACAGCTTTACCAATTATTGAAACACAAGCAGGTGACGTTTCTGCGTATATTCCAACTAACGTAATTTCGATTACTGACGGACAAATTTTCTTAGAGTCTGACTTATTCAACTCTGGGGTTCGTCCTGCAATTAACGTAGGTATTTCGGTATCTCGTGTTGGAGGTAATGCACAAATTAAATCCATGAAAAAAGTAGCTGGTACCTTAAAACTTGACCAAGCTCAATATAGAGAACTTGAAGCATTTGCTAAATTTGGTTCTGACTTAGACGCAGCAACTAAAAACGTAATTGAAAAAGGTAAGCGTAATGTTGAAATCTTAAAACAAGCTGTAAATGACCCATTTACTGTTGAAGATCAAGTTGCTATTATCTACGCTGGTTCTAAAAACTTATTAAGAAACGTTCCTGTTGAAAAAGTAAAAGAATTCGAAAAAGATTTTATCGAATATCTTAATGCTAAACACAGAGATACTTTAGATGCTTTAAAAGCAGGTAAATTCACAGATGAAATTACAGATGTTTTAGGAGCAGCAGCTAAAGAAGTTTCAGCGAAATATTAATAAAAGTATTAAGTATTAAGTATAAAGAATCTAAGATGTCTTTGTACTTAATACTTTTATCTTAATACTATAAAGATGGCAAATTTAAAGGAAATTAGAAATAGAATTACTTCCGTTTCATCTACGATGCAAATTACATCTGCGATGAAAATGGTTTCTGCAGCAAAGCTTAAAAAAGCACAAGATGCGATTACAGCTATGCGACCTTATGCCGAAAAATTAACGGAATTATTACAAAACTTAAGCGCAACTCTTGAAGGAGATAACGTGGGAAGTTTTGCAGATCAAAGAGAAATCAACAAAGTATTAGTGGTTGCTATTACCTCTAACAGAGGCTTATGTGGTGCTTTTAATACCAATGTTATCAAACAAGCAATTGCTGTAGGAAACTCATATGCTGGCAAACAAGTGGATATTTTTGCAATTGGTAAAAAAGGAAACGACGTTTTAGGAAAAACATTTAATGTAGTTGACAATAAAAGTTCAGTTTTTGATGATTTAACGTTTGACAATGTTGCTGAAATTGCTCAAATTTTAATGGATAAATTTGTCTCTGGTGAGTATGATAAAATTGAATTGGTTTACAACCAGTTTAAAAATGCAGCTACACAAATTGTACAAAGAGAACAGTTTTTACCATTGGCACCAATCACTGGTGGAGAAGCAGTTTCATCGGATTATATCTTTGAACCTTCAAAAGAAGAAATTGTATTAACTCTGATTCCAAAATCATTGAAAACTCAGTTATACAAAGCCGTTAGAGATTCATTTGCTTCAGAACATGGTGCTCGTATGACAGCTATGCATAAAGCAACAGATAACGCAACAGATTTAAGAAATCAATTAAAATTAACTTACAATAAAGCTCGTCAAGCGGCAATTACAGGAGAAATCTTAGAAATTGTTGGTGGAGCAGAAGCATTAAATAGTTAATATTTATATAAAATAATAGTTTTAAAAGAGCCAAAATATTTTGGCTCTTTTTTTATTTTAAAATTATTCATTTAGGTGTTCCCAAATAAAACTATAAAACTCGGCATCTTTATATACTTGATTTTTATAATTTGAAACTTTACCATAATGGCCAGCATTTGAATTTACTTGTAAATAAATAGGGTTTTTTTGAGCACTTCTATTTTGCAATTTTGCAGCAAATTTATAAGAATGAACAGGAGGAACTCTATCATCATTTTCAGAAGTAATGATTAAAGTAGTGGGATAATCTATATCTTCTTTGATATTATGATAAGGAGAATAACTAAATAAAGACTTAAATTCTGGCTCATTTTCAGCACTTCCATATTCATCTAAATGAAATTTTCCAATCGTATATTCTTCAAACTTTATCATATCAAAAACACCAACTTTTGGAACAGCTACTTTAAATAAATCAGGTCTTTGAGTCATGGCAACTCCAACTACTAATCCACCATTAGAAGCTCCAGAAATTGCTAATTTTTTTGAAGATGTATATTTTTCATTTATCAAAAATTCGGCAGCATCAATAAAATCGTTGAAAGAATTCATTTTTTTTAAACCCCTTCCGTCTTTGTGCCACTTTATTCCTTTTTCTCCACCACCTCTAATTTCTGCAAAAGCATAAACACCTCCTTTTTCAAGAAAATGCAATAAACCAACATCGTAACTTGGGCCACTTATAACTCCAAATCCACCATAAGCTTCTAATAAAGTTGGATTATTTCCATCCAATGAAATTCCTTTTTTGTGAATTATAGTCATTGGCACATCTTTGCCATCTCTACTTTTATAAGTTATTGCTTTAGTTTCAAAATAGTCAAAAGGAAATAAAGTAGGCTTTGGTTCTATAAAATCATTATAATAAACATTTGTATCTCCATTAGTTATATTTAATCGATAGTTCAAAAAAGAAATAGTGTAAGAATAAAAAGTTACATATAATTCATTGGTTTTGGAATCTAAAAAACGAATGCTAAAATTCATTCCCATTGGTGCCTCAAATTTTCGTACAAAAGTTCCGTCATAGTTGTGAATATTGATGTAATTTCTACCTAAATTTCTGTATTTACAAATTATATATTTCTCTGTAAAATCAGTATCAACCAGTAAATGAGAATATATTTGAGGAACAACAGAAGTTACTTCATCTGTATTATTGATGTTAAAAGACCTTACATCGCCCCAATCATACTTTGAGTCAGTGAAATAAACGATATCGCCTTTGGAATACAAAAAATCGAAGTTAATACTATTTGGAACAAAAAACTCTTTCAATTTAAAGGTTTCTTCAGACAAATCCATGTAATGATAAGCTATTTTAGTTTCCTCTTTATTAGTTTCGAAGATGAATAATTTATTCTCTCTAACAAAAAAATCAAAATTACTTTCCTCTTTTGTGGTATCAAAAACAAGTACATCCTTTTCCTGAAGTTGACCTATTTCATGATAAAACAATTGAAAAGTGGAATCTTTGGCAAAAAATGCTTGATTGGAATTTTTCTTGTAAAAAACTCCTTTATCACCATTCCAAGAAATATTTGAGAACTTAACATCAGTTAACAAATCCTTTAAATTTTCTTGCTTTATGATATCTACAAAACGAATTTCATGTCTATCACTTCCATTTGGACTAATTTTATAAGCTAGATATTTTGAGTTTTTAGAAGGGTAATATCCATTCATTAAAACATTCTCATTTTTATAAATAGAATATGGATCAACTAGCTGTTTTGGCATATCATTTAGCTTCTCTCTATAGTGTAAAACAGGTGGCTTTTCTTTATCTAAAAGATAGTTGCTATAGAAGTATTTACCTCTTTTAGAAGGAAGTCCATTAGTTGATAAATAATCATAATCTTTTATTTTAAATAAAAAATTAGTTGCTTTTACTACTCCTTTTAGATGAGTTTCAGTAAAATTATTTTGTTCAGTAATCCAATTTGCTACTTCATTAGAATTTACATCTTCTAACCAAGTATAATCATCATCAAATGTTATATTGTGTTTAGTAATTTGTGAAGGAACTTTTTTAGCCACTGGAACTTGGGCATTTGTACTTGAAACAAGATAAAAGAAAACGATAAAAGACAGTATTTTTTGCATAATAAGTTTTAAAAAGCTAAAAATATTCCTTTTTTTAGTAGAACACAAGAACTAACTTTATAATTTCAATTTGGTATATTTGTTATCATCAAAAATTAAAAAATGCAAAAATATATTTTCACTCTTATTATTTTAGTAAGCTTTAACGGAATTTCCCAAAACCTTCAACTACAACAAATCATGAAAGGCGATGAATTTGTTGGGCATCAACCCGAAAATCACCGTTGGTCTATTGATGGTTCCACAATCTATTTCGATTGGAATCCAAATAATGAACCTGGAAACAGTACTTATTTTTGGAATTCCTCCGTAAAAGAACCACAAATTTTAATAGGGGTTGATGTAGAAATAGATGACTACAACCAAAAAGAATATGCTGTTGTGTATTATACAAAAGCTGGAAACCTATATGCTTATGATAGAAAAAACAAAACCACAAAGAAATTAATTGTTGCTACAGAACGTATTTATAATGTGGAAAGAAGTAATAATCCAGAAATCATTTTTTACCAACAAAACAGAAATGTTTTTCAATTAAATGTTAAAGATTTTTCAATAGTACAACTGACAAACTTTAAATCAGGAACTGAATCCGAAAAAAAGAATCCAACTGAAGATTACCTTCAAAAACAACAAAAAGAATTGTTTCAATTTGTAAGAGATAACAAAATAAAGGATGATTGGTATGAAGCCAAATATAATAAAAGCAAAGAGACCTCAATCAAAGAAATCTACTATGGAAAATCATCTTTAGAACAATTAAAACCTTCTCCAGACGGAAAGTTTGTCACGTTTAGGCTTTCCGACTATGAAAGTCAAAAATCTACTAAAGTGGAACATTTTATTACAGATGACGGTTATACTTCAAACAAAACAGCACGTTCTAAGGTATCTATAGACAATCTCAGTAAACATAAAATGGGAATTTATAACATTGCAAAGGATACCGTTTATTATGTTTCGTTTTCCAAATTAACTGGAATTATGGATTATCCTGCATATTATCAAGAATATGACGATTTAAAAAATAAGGAAAAAATTGAAAAAGCCGTGGTGATGGTTAGCCCAATTTACAATAAAACAGGAACAAGAGCTGTTTTTGAATTGCGAAGTCAAGACAATAAAGACCGATGGATTGTACAACTGAACTTAAATTCAGGTGAAATTACTGAATTAGACCACCAACATGATGAAGCTTGGATTGGTGGACCAGGAATTCCAAATTATTCTTTTGGTGGTGGAACTCTAGGGTTTTTGAAAGATAACGAAACGATTTATTTTCAATCAGAAGCCACAGGATTTTCACATTTATATACTTTGAATTTAAAGGCTAAAAAGAAAGTTCAGTTGACTTCAGGCAACTGGGAAGTTAGAGATGTAAAGTTGTCACAAGATTTGAAAACATTTTATATTACCACTAACACTAATCATCCTGGAAATAGAGAATTCTATAAATTAGATAGTGAGACTAAAAGAATAACTCCAATTTTAACGAATGACGGTGCTTATGAAGTGGAATTATCTCCAAACGAAAAACAACTTTTAGTTCGTTATTCGTATAAGAACAAGCCATGGGAATTGTATGTAGCAGATAATAAACCCAACCCAACGTTAAAACAAATTACGCATTCAACCACAAAAGAGTTTGAAGCTTATTCTTGGAAAAGTCCAAACGTAATTACTTTTAAAGCCAAAGATGGAAATCAAGTTTATGCAAGGTTATATGAACCAAATGCAACAACTAAAAATAAAGCTGCCATCATTTTTGTACATGGAGCTGGCTATTTGCAAAACGCTCATAATTATTGGAGTGACTATCACAGAGAATTTATGTTTCATAATTTATTAAGCGATCTAGGTTATACCGTTTTAGATATTGATTATAGAGGAAGTGATGGATATGGAAGAGATGTTCGAACAGGAATTTATAGACATATGGGTGGTTTAGATTTATCAGATCAATTAGACGGGAAAAAATATTTAGTTGATAATTTAGGAATTGATGCTAATCGTGTTGGCATTTACGGTGGTTCTTATGGTGGATTTATTACACTAATGGCACTACTAACTAAACCCAATGAATTTAAAGCAGGAGCAGCTTTGCGTTCGGTTACAGATTGGGCTCATTACAACCAAGGTTATACAGCGAATATTTTGAATTTCCCAGAAACAGATGCAATGGCTTACAAAAGAAGTTCACCCATTTATTTTGCTGAAAATCTTCAAGATAAATTATTGATGTTACATGGCATGGTAGATGATAATGTTCAATTTCAAGATGTAGTTCGTTTGTCGCAACGTTTTATTGAATTGGGAAAAAAAGATTGGGATTTAGCCGTTTTTCCAGTGGAAGCACATGGTTTTAAAGAAACTTATTCTTGGGTTGATGAATATAGACGAATTCTAGAGTTGTTTAATAAAAATTTGTTAGAAAAATAATGCAAATCCTTGAATTAACCACCAAAGAAGCCATGTTGGAACAACTTCCAATAATTCAACACTTATATGCTGATTTTACTTTGGAAAAATATGAATCGCTTTTAAACGAGATGTTGCCTATAAATTACAAACAGCTAATTATCAAAGAAAATAATGAAACCATAGGTTTGGCAGGATTTTGGATAGCTTGTAAATTGTGGTGTGGCAAATATTTAGAATTGGATAATGTAATAGTTCACCCGAATCACCGTTCTAAAGGAATTGGAAAAGTCATTACAGAATATCTAGTTCAAAAAGCAATAGATAATAATTGTACTATGGCTGCTTTAGATGCTTATACAACCAATTTTGCCGCTCAAAAATTTTATATGAACCATGGTTTTGTACCCAAAGGATTTCATTTTGTAAAAGATTTAAAATAAAAAATGAAGATTTTAACAGCACTTATAGTTTTTGCAATTGCTTCTTGTTCCTCATCAAAAGAGGTCAAAGAAAATATTGATTTTTATGAAATTGACAATGCATATTATCAAAAATGGGTTGCTGGAGTTCAAGGTGGTGGAAGTGGCATTAATCTTCATATTATATTTAAGAAGCCTTTAAATCATGATTTTGAATTAGAAAAAGTTAGTTTTCAATCCTATGAAAGTGTTTTTGAAAAAATTTCAGAAATAGAATATGTAGCAAAAATTAATGCACAACAAAATGATTTAATTTTAGATGAAAATCCTGCAAAGGAATATGGAAATAAGGCTTCAACGCAAGATGTTTTAAAACCTGATGAAGCACTTTTATATTTTAGAATTAAATCAAAAGGTAAGTATTTAGTTGGATTAGCCAAAAACGTTAAAGAAAAACCAATGATTGCTTATCCATCGATGGAAAGACCAAAGAATTAATTACTTTTGCTTCATATAAAAAACCGCAACTTTGAGTGTATATAAAAGTCTTTTTAAACAAACTGCAATTTATGGCTTAGCAACAGTTTTGCCTAGAATGTTTAGTTTTATTTTAGTGCCTTTATACACTGATCCAAAGGTTTTAAACGTAGAAGAATACGGAGAAGTTTCCATTATTTTTTCATGGTTAGTTTTCTTCAACGTCATTCTTTCCTATGGAATGGAAACTAGCTTTTTCCGATTCTTTTCAAAAGAAGATAATAAAAATGTAGTTAGCACTTCAACCATTTCTCTGTTTTGGTCATCTATTGCATTCTTAATTATTGCTCTTTTAGGAAGGAATTATTTAGCAAAAGCCAGTAATATTGAAGTTGAATATATTGTATATACCATTTGGATTTTAGTTTTAGATGCATTGGTCATTATTCCATTTTCAAAACTTAGAGCTGAAAAAAGACCTGTTTTTTATGCTTTAATTAAAATAGGAAATGTTGCTCTAAATTTATTTTTAAACTTATTCTTCTTGCTTTGGTTACCTAAATTAGCAGCCAATTCTCCAGATAGCTTTATCAGCACTATTTATTTTCAAAACTTTCAAATAGGTTACATTTTCGTAGCTAATATTATAGCTAGTTTAGCCACTTTTGCAATTCTTTCACCAAGTTATTTAAAAATGAATTGGTATTTTGATCTGCAACTTTGGAGAAAAATGATGCAATACAGTTTGCCAGTCATGATTGCCGGAATAGCATTTGCCATCAACGAAACCTTTGACAGAATTTTATTAGATTATATTTTACCAGAAGATATTGCCAAAACTGAAATTGGTGCCTATTCCGCTTGTTATAAATTAGCATTATTTATGACCCTTTTCGCAACTGCTTTTCGTTTAGGAATTGAACCTTTCTTTTTCAGCCACTCATCCCATGAAAATGCCAGTAAAACGTATGCTGAAATTACCAAATATTTTGTGATTTTTGGCTCTATTATTTTATTAGTTGTAGTAGTTTTTGCTGATGTTTTAAAGATATTCATCATTCGTGATGCTTCTTATTGGGAAGCCATGAAAGTAGTTCCCTTGATAATTTTAGCCAACTTCTTTTTAGGAATTTACAACAATTTATCCGTTTGGTACAAACTAACCGACAAAACCAAAATGGGTATGTACATTTCAATTGTTGGAGCTATAATTACCTTAGCTTTAAACTTTTTATTAATTCCAATTTGGAGTTATATGGGAAGTGCCATTGCCACTATTTCAGCCTATGGAAGCATGATGCTAATTTCGTATTATTTAGGAAAAAAGTATTATCCTATTCCTTATGATATGAAGAAAATATTTGGGTATCTTGGCATTTCTATAGTTCTCTCAGGTTTATCTTTTTATATACCTATTTTTAGAAGTACATTTATTTTCGGAATTGTTGCCATCTTATTTTTTGCTTACTTTATTTATAAAAACGAAAAGGCTACAATTCTAAAAGTCTTTAAAAGAAAATAAAAAAACCTCATTTATACATCTAAATCTAGATTATATAAACAAGGTTTAAATTAATAATTTTATTTTTTCAACACCTCTTTTATTCCGTTCAAACCATCTGAAAATTCAGAAAGTAAGGCAATAACTTGTGCCATTCGATCATCCCCGCCAACTCCTTTTAAAAGTTTGTTTTTCACAAAAGTAGTTTTGATTTCTTCCCAACGTTTTTGCTCTTCTTCAGTTTGAATTTGCATCAGTTCTTTTAGCTTTAATAAATTAGCTTCAGCACCATTAGTCAACGTTTGGGATTCGTTTTGGTAATGATTCAAAACAATATTTTCAACTTCTTTCTCGGTTAAAATGGGTTGGATTTTGGCCACTAACTTATTCATGTCGCGATAAGAACCTTGCAGTTTAAAATTAGGTTCGTTACGATAATCATCAGACATAGCAGCTGACTTAATGTACAACGAATTGGCTTGTAAAACTGTATTTCTCACTTGAATAATTTTCAATAAAACTTGTTTAAAGTCTTCTATTTCTTGTGAAGAAAAGTTGCCTTCCAAATCATAATTGCTATCATTTTGCTGAATGGCATCATGCAATTTATATAAATTTTGATACGAAGGTTGCGTTAAACGAACCATATATTCATTCGACATCAACGCATTTTCAATTAAACTCAATTCAAACAAATCTCCTCTTGAACCAGAAATATCTCCCAAGTTATAAGTATCAGCTCGGTTGGCCAACATATCTGGAATTTGGAATTTATCACCACTTTCCGTGTATGGATTTCCCGCCATTACCAAACAAAAACGTTTGGAACGTAAATCGTACGTTTTAGCTTCTCCGTTATAAATTCCTTCAATCTTTCGTTGTCCATCAGCCAAAGAAATAAATTTCTGTAAAAACTCTGGGTTACAGTGTTGAATATCATCCAAATACAACATCACATTATCACCCATTTCAAAAGCAAGATTTAGTTTTTCTAATTCTTGTCTTGCTCCTGCATTTTTAGCTTCACTTGGATCGGTTGACGTAATTTCGTGACCAATGGATGGACCATTAATTTTCATGAAAACCAATCCCATTCTATCGGCCAAATATTCCATTAAAGTGGTTTTTCCATAACCTGGTGGCGAAACTAATAAAAGCATTCCCATTCTGTCGGTTCTTTTACTATCGCCAATCGCTCCAATTTGTTTAGCTAAATTGGCTCCAATTAATGGAAAATAAACATCATTTATCAATTTATTTCGAACAAAAGAAGTTAAAACCTGACTGGTAAATGTGTGAAGTTTTAAATCTTTCTTTTTCGCTTCTACCCAATGTTTTTTGAGTTGTTGCAACGCTAAAAATGCGGGCTTTAATTTGGAATGAAAATAATCCAAACGAGCCGAAAATTCATAATAATCTAAATTATAAGTCAGATTACTTTCAATGGATTTCAAATTTGTGATTTCAACAGATGAATTTACATTAACCACTTGCTTTTTATGGTAATTTTGTGTCAAAACAAAAGCTGCAATTTCTTCAATAAACCCTTGAGAAATTGTTTGGTTTTCTTCTATAAAAAATGTTTTTAGTGCATTTTCAACAATGTCATAACAAGCAGAAGGATAGTCGTATAAATCTTTTACTTGATTTATGAAAACAACATCTTTCCCTTTTTCTTTTAAACTTTTAAAGAATTGCTCATAAGCATCTGCTGCAATTTTAGAAATCGAAAAGGCTTTGCGGTTTTCTTTTTTAAGATAAACGGCTGTTCGATAGGAAGAAACCCAATCAAAACCATCAAATGAATAATTAAATTCCTCTATTTTTTGAGATAGTCGTTTGTTTAAATATTTAAATTGTTCCGAACTACTGAAGGTTTCTTTCAATAAACTCACTGCACTAAACTGTTTTTCATAAAATGCCTTGTCTTCTTCATCTAAGAAAAACCAAAATAGTTGTGCTAATGCTCTTTCAGAAGGTGTATATTTTAACACACCCAATTCATTATTAATTTGCTGCAAGTGCTTTAAAAGTAACAAAGCATCTTCATCATGTACCCCTTTTACTAAACCTTCACCAAAATGTGTGGCGATAAAATCTTGTACAAGTTGCACATTTACAGGTTCAGGAACGATATTTTCTTGTTGCAAGAAAATTTCCCAAGCCATGTATTCAAAACGTTTTACTTTTTGGTTTTCCGAAACAAATTCTTGGTTCCAGACTTCTTTGTATTGTTCAATTTCTTGAAATTCAATGGGTTGATAAAAATTGGTTCCTGTTAAATGATAGAAATATTGTTGGTCTTTTAAAACCAAAGTCAAGTCAAGTTTTTGCTTGTTGACTGCAAATTTATAATCGCCAAAGGCTATAACAGCATCGCCATCTTCATAAATTTCATTCTTGTCTTTTAGCTTTCGAACGGCTTCTTGTTGGGCTGTTTTTAATAAAGTATTGACTTCTTCCGATTTATTGCTATCGTTTAAATCTTTTAGTTGATGGGCAATATCACGGACTTTTTCAATCATTAAATCCGACGCAAAATAACCGTTGATTTCAGTTTCTGTTGCAAAAGAGGCAGCTTTATTTTTTACCCCTTTTAAAATACGTTCAGCCGATTGATACAATTGGGTTGTCCGTTTATTTTTGGCTTCGGTTAACTGAACCGCTTTGTTTTGAAAATGACCATAAACTTCTTCTCGTTTTTCACTAATTTGTTGAATAAAATCATCAAAATCAACAAACTTAGCTTCCATTTCTTCCAGTTGAATGGACAATTTATTGAGAAAATCGTCACATTTTTCAGCGGTATTGGCTAACTCTAAAAAGTTAATCACCGTTTGATCAAAAAGCGTGATTTGTGCTTTAAAATCAGCCGAAAGTTCTTTCCCTGAAATCTCTCTTTTTTTATTATTTAATTCAATACGTTGTTGATTGATTTGCGCAAAAATCAACGAAATATTTTCTATAATTTGTGTGGAATGTGAAGCATCTTCAATTTTTAAATTATTGACAATATCTACTAATAATTCCAATTGTAATGCTAATTCATCAATGTCTTTTTCTAAGGTTTTAGCATCAATGGTTTTTTTAAGTTCAGCGATTTGTTGATTTATCAAGGTTACTTTTTCTTGATAAGGAAGTAACGCATTATCTTGCAAAAGAAACGAAACACAAGCGTTGGAAAGTTCGTCAGCTCTTTCTTGTAATTGTTTTTCTAGTGATTCGAGTAAAAGAATATCGGCATACTTCAACTCTTTGGCACCAATTAATTCTCCACGTAAAGCTCGAATTTGGGATAAAACAGTAATATATTGTTCTAATGATTGATAGGAAACAATACTCGTATCCGATAAAATAGTTTCGCATTTTTCTTGTAATGCAGCTATTGTTTGAGTGGTTTTGTTTTTAATTTCTTGTGCTTTCTCAAATTCATTAATTGCTGCATGAGCAATTTTTCTGATTTCAAGTAAAGGTTGATTTAGTTGATGAACTTCTTTTTCACCTAAGAAATAATAACTGTCTAAAATAATGGTAGCTTGTTTGACAATATCATCATACAAACCTGAATAAGAATCTTTCTTGGACAATAAAATATTCAATTCTTGCGATTCTGCCATTACGCGAACTAAATCTTTATTACCAATTTTATATAATAAATTGTTTTTGAGCGAATCATCAATTGTAATCTCTTTGGTAAAAGGAGTTTGCCAAATTTGAATCAGATGATGTTTGGTTTCTTCATTCGATTTAAAATAAGCTAATTTACCGTTATCAAACAAAGTAAAACCATTGCAGTTTATAGGTGTCTCAATAGTTTGTTTGATAATATTATATGGAATTAAAGAGTAATCATGCGATTGTTCATCGTAAAAAACAAACATAAAATTCTCGCCATTTAAACCTACAATTCTTCGGTTAAAATAAACTGGTTTATCTTCAGTAGCAATAACTTTTATTTCACCGGTTTGTAAAGCATATCCATTGGGATAAATTACACCTTGATTTTCAGGAAGAAGAATGATTGAGTATTGAAGTGAATCAACACGAACTACTTTCTTTTCTTTATGATTATATATAAAAAAGCGTTCTGGTTCTTGATACGGTTTTATCTTAAAAATAACTAGGTTGTTGTAATCAAAATAATGAATTTCAGCATCATCTAAAGTTTGGTCTTTGTGAGCAACATCTTCACTGTAAATTCCTTTTCCCGAACTTGTGTTGTCTTCTACTTTAATAGTAATGTCACCGCCAATTGCTTCCACAAAAACTTTATCAGCTAAGGAAACGTGAGGATGTGTTCCCTTGCGTTGCATGTCACGTGTGGCTTTCGTCCAAGTGAATTCCTGTTGGTTAGGATATTTTACTTCAGCAGCACTTCTAGCATCAACAAAAGTTAAGGTGTTTTCTTTAATCAACCATTTAAATGCTTTTATATCAGAAGGACTATTAGATAATTGAAACACGAAATACAGATAGTTTTGCGTAATATGAAAGCGAACGAAAATGGTGTTTCTGTAATATTTGTAAAGGTTTTTGAACTCTTCAATAAACGTTTCATCTTCAATAAATTCAATAGGTTGAGGTTCAAATCGATTGTCTTTTAGTAAATAAGCCGAAAAAACATCGCTTAAATTGATTTCTGTTCGTAAGCCTAAATGCGTATTGTAACCAACCAAACATAATCTTCCCAAAGAAAAGATGTCCTTTATTTTACAGTTTTGGTCTGTGGAAATGCGTTCATTAGCAATAAGAGAAAAATCAACACCTCCAAAGACTTTTTTACGATCTTCGTTTAAGGCATGAATGCGCTGAATCAAATCTTCTTTTTGTTCATTCAATCGGTTTTGAATGATTTCGTATGTACCCGTATTTAATTTTTCGGTGCTCATTAATTTGGTAAATTTTTAAAAGTCTTTAGTTTTAAAAACTTTAATTAGCTTTAACATCAAGGAGAAAGAATAGAAAAACCATAATAATTCTCTGCTTTTGAAGCAGAGAATTATTGTAAGTTTAATTCAAATCGATTAAATTTTACTTTAATGGTTTATTGTCGATACCCAAATGTTTTGCCATATCCATTGCACGAGCTAATATTCCTTGCTCTTGGTCGTTGGCCACACCTTTTAATTGGAAAATTAAAGAAGCTACACTCAGGTTTTTGATGTCTTCGGATGAGATTTTATATTTTTCTACCATGCTCATGACTTTTCCTATTAGGTTTTCATCACCGTCATTATTGATCAAAGCTTCTTTTACCAGTTGAGCATTTTCACTATGTTGAATGAATTTGTCAATTCCTTTTCCTGCAGAAACTTGTCTAACAACGTTGTCAAAGAACGTATTGTCTCCACCTACGATATCAATGTTGGCCGATTTGAATGCTTCTGCTAAAACTTGGGCTTGAGCTTGAGCAATATCTTTTTGAATAGCAATTTCAGCTAATTCTACTTCTTTTTCCTTAGCTAATGTTAATCTGAATTCTTCATGGTCTTTTCCGGCATCGTTTAGTTTTTTCATTGCTTCCGCTTTTTCGGTAATTCCGGCTGCTTCTGCAAATGCTTTCTCTTTGATTACTTCAGCTTGAGCTAAACCTTCTTGTTTATTAGCAGCCGCTTTTTTCTCAATGATATTTGCTTCAATGAAACCTTGTTTTTCCATAGCTTCTGCTTTGGCATGCATTACTTGAGCTTCGGATAAACCTACAGTTGCTTCTTCTTTGGCTTGTGCTTCAGCAATAATCTTACGAGCATCAGCTTCTTTTTCTGCCGCATCTCGTTTGGCTTGTGCTTCGATTACATATTTTTGAGCATCTTTTTCAGCTGATTGTTTACGAGCTTCTGCAGCACGAGTCATGGCAATTAAATTTTCTTCAGCTTCACGAGCAGCAATAATTAATTGCACTTGTTTCTCTCTTTCGGCACCTTTTAAGGCTTCAACATCAAAAATACTTTGTTGCTCTTCCACAACTGTTTTTTCTTTTACCAAACGTTCACGAATCACATCTTGAATGTTTTTCTTTTCAACTTCGACAGCCTTATCTTTTTCAATATCAGCTAAAGCAACAACTCTTTCTCTTTCAGTGGCTTCTAACATACGGTCTTTTTGAACTCTTTCAGTTTCAACTAATTCAGCTCTTTCTTTATTTTTGGCAGCAATAACTACTTGTCGTTGTTTGTTTTCTTCAGCTACTTGAAGGGTTTCTTCAGTAGCAATTCTGACAGACTCAGATTTTAGACGCTCTTCCTCTGCTACTTTTAAAATTTCAGCATTTTCACGAGCTTGGATGTTAGCAATTTCACGGCGTTGTTGTTCTTCTTTTTCTGCCAGTTGTTTTTCTAGTTCTAAGATGGTTTCTCTAGCTTCAACATCTTGCTTTTTGATGGTTTTTTCTTCATCTCTACGAACTAAATTGGCTTTAATGTTCTGATTAGCCGTTAATTCAGTAATTTTTTTAATTCCTTCAGCATCTAAAATATTGTCCTTATTTAAATGTTGCAAAGAAGTTTGTTCTAAATAATCAATAGCACAGTCATCCAACACATAACCGTTTAAATCGGTTCCAATAATATTCAAAATTTCTTGACGAAATTCGCTTCTAGCCTCATACAATTCGATGAAATCAAACTTCTTACCTACTGTTTTTAAGGCTTCAGAAAATTTAGCTTCAAATAATTCTCTTAATGTAGCTATATCAGAAGCTCTTTGACAACCAATGGTTTGACCCACATTTACAATATCATCAACCGACTTATTCACACGAACAAAGAAGGCTACTTGAATATCTGCACGCATGTTGTCCTTGCAAATTAACCCATCTTTTCCTTCTCTTGAAATTTCTAGTTTTTTTACTGAAATATCCATGTATTCCAAACGATGAATTACAGGAATTACAACACCAGCATTAAAAAATACTTTAGCTCCTCCATAGCCTGTTCTAAGAAGAACAACTCCTTGAACAGTTTTTTTGTACATGGATAAAATCCAAAATATTAATCCTAAAAATGCAATGATGATAACTGCAACTGTAACGTAAAATGTTGTCATAAAGTTTTTGTTTATTTTAATTAATTTTAATGTATTTTATATTTCATACGATTTTTCCACAAAATAGAATTTTTTATCTGGATTTTCATTCACAATTTGAACTTTTTCTCCTACTTGTAATAAAGAACCATCATTGCTTTTAACTAATAATTTGATAGGATCATTATTGATTACTAATTCTATCATTCCTAATTTATCTTTTTCTATAGTCGCTTTTAATATACCTACTCTTCCAAGATAGTCATAGGCAATTTCTCCTTTGTGGTTAATTTCCTTGAAAATAGGTTTTAAAGGCATACTAATGTATTTTGTTAGAAACAAACTGGCCAAAAAAGCAGGAAATATTGTGAGGAAATACATCCAATTTGGCAAAGGAATAAAATAACTTATGTTGACATTAATCAGCCAGGTAAATAAAAGTACTAACGTTAGAAAAAAAGTAATAGGGATGATATCCAAGTTTAAAAACTTCAAAAACTGAATGAATGAAGAGGGATCGTTAGGTACTTCTACCAATCCGTCTGGAGTATCAATATCAGCATCAATATCAGCATCAAAATCAGCATCAAAATCGATATCATAATTTCCAAAACCTGTAACCATTGTCATAATCCAATAGAACACACTTAATATTAATAAAACTGAAAGTATGGTGTTAGCTGGGTTAAAGGAAACTTCTATTAGTTCTTCTAAATTCATTCTTAATTTGCGTTGAATTGTTCTTTTAGTTTTTGTAATTCACTTTCTGCATGAGCATCTGAAGTGTCAACTGCTGCATTAATTTCTTGGTCAATACTCTTAGACGCATCCGCAATGTGACTGTAAGCATCTGCAAGTGCTTCTTGTTGTAACACTTTATCTTTCATTTTTTCAAGCATTGATATTGTACTGTCAGAGTCAATTTGAGTCATTTTCTTGTTAATGTCTTGTGTTGCTTTACTCACTTGAACACGTGCACGTAATGTTTTTAACTCACCTTCCCATTTGGAAATTGTTGATTTTAATGTGTTGATGCTAATTTGCATTTTTTCAACATCACTTTCTAATTTTTGACGTTCACTTTCTGCAATTTGTGCATCCAATAATGATTGTTCTTTCTTTTTTAGTGCTTCTTTAGCTAATCTATCAGCATCTTCAATAGGCATTTCTTCTTTAATACCTTTTTGCACTAAAAGCATTGCTTTATTCTGATAATCTCCAGATTGATTTACCAATGCTTCTTGCTCGTTTTTTCTTCGAATTGATAAAGCCTTAACTTGAGCTAAAGCTTGTATGCTCTCGTTCAATTGCTCTTTCATTTCTCGGATACCTTGTTCTGTCATTTTAATAGGATCTTCAAGGCTTCCAATAGCAGAATGTGCCTCTGCTTTTCCTATTCTAAAAAGTCTTTTAATGATGTTCATAATACATAAAGGATTATATTGTTAATACTACGCTTTTTTTTCGAATTATCTAAATATTAGAAATACTATTTTTGTTAAAAAACAAACCGCATGAAAAATTAAATATACCATATTGAAAATCAATTTTATCATTTACCTACTTACTAAATGAAATCATTTCAGTAGAGTACTCACTAATTAATAAACTCAATGAGTTCAATGTTGCTATCAATTCATTTTGATTTAGATTCTCTGTTTGAAGAGTATCTCTAAAAATCACTTTTTCACCTGAATCATCCAAAACAAAAGCACCATGAACGATATCTCTATTTTTAATCAACAATTGTTTATGTACTTCTTGCGGATTGTTTTTACATCGAAATAAAAACTGCTCAATAATTAAAATTTGTGGGGCAATAACAAGCATCATATTCTTAATCCCTTCACTCTCTTTTTCAATGATGAAGGACTGATGTTCTTCGTTTTCAAATTGAATGTTATACTCTAAATCGAGCAGCCAATTCTTGACCTTTGAAAACAATTTTAAATGTTCCATAAATTGATAGTTAATTTAGTTGATGTAACAAATATATATATAAATATTTTAATATTGCAAATATTTTTAGCAAAAAAATGATATTTACTTTGTATATTTGCAAAAACAAATAGCGAAATGACATATTTTGGAACTAATTTAAAAAAGATAAGGCAAATAAAAGGTCTGAGCCAACAAGCATTTGCTGAACTTATTGATTTGAATAGAGGTGTCGTAAGCTCATATGAAGAAGGAAGGGCTGAACCAAAGATTGAAACATTACTCAGAATCGCAAATTATTTTGGAATTCCAATTGACGATATTGTTTCAAAACCGCTTACCGTTAATCAATTAGCAAATTTTGAGTTGATTGAAGATAGTATCTCTTCCTTTGAACAAGATAAAAGCATTGAATGGCAACAAATAGATGCTAATGGAGAAAAAAAAGAAGCCGATTTGCAAAAAATATTTGCAATGTTTGATTTGGTCTATTTTGTAGATCAAGACTTGGCAAAGAAAAGTACTTATGAAGAAGATACAGTTTTGTTTTTAAAAGAGGTAAAAGAAGAAACAAATTCAAACAGTTACTTGATTGCAGAAAACAATAAAATTCAGATTTCAAATCAGTTTGTTCCAAACACCAGTAACTATTTGATAGTAGGTGCTTTAGGAAAACATATCCACAATACGAATCAAACAATTTTAGACCGTTTGAGCTTACTTGAAAAAAAGGTTTTTGGTGAATAGTTTAATTTCTATCTTCAAGTGAATTAACAAATCCCTAAACTCGATTATTTATGTTTATTTTTTTTAACTTTGATGCAATCTTATAAGGTGATTTAATTTCACAGCGTTTACAATTATAAATCATGAACATCAAAATAATCAATAAATCCCAGCATCCATTACCTAATTATGAAACCATTGCTTCAGCAGGAATGGATTTAAGAGCTAATCTACCTGAATCAATCACATTAAATTCATTAGAAAGAACTATTGTAAAAACTGGACTTTTCATTGAATTACCAATCGGTTACGAAGCACAAGTTCGTCCAAGAAGTGGTTTGGCAGCCAAAAAAGGAATCACAGTACTAAACTCACCAGGAACTATTGATGCGGATTATCGTGGAGAAATCGGAGTAATTTTAGTAAATTTATCCAATGAACCTTTCGTAATAGAAAATGGAGAACGAATCGCTCAATTAATCATAGCCAAACATGAAAGAGCGGAATGGATTGAAGTAGAAGAATTGTCTGAAACATCAAGAGGTGAAGGAGGTTTCGGAAGCACAGGAGTAAAATAAAATGCATTGCTGTTGGCTTCAGCCATCGGAAATATAAAAATATAAAAAATGAAAATAATAGTACCAATGGCTGGTCGTGGATCAAGACTTCGCCCACATACCTTAACCGTTCCAAAACCATTAATTCCAGTTGCCGGAAAACCAATTGTTCACCGATTAGTGGAAGACATAGCTGGAGTTTTAAACCAACCTATTGAAGAAGTAGCTTTTATCATTCACGAGAGTTTTGGTAAAAAAGTAGAAGAAGAACTACTTGCCATTGCTCAAAAATTAGGAGCAAAAGGAACTATTTATTACCAAAACGAAGCTTTAGGAACGGGTCATGCAATTATGTGTGCCAAAGATTCTCTCTCTGGACCAGCAGTTATCGCTTATGCAGATACTTTGATTCGTGCAGATTTTGATTTAGATAAAAATGCAGACAGTGTGATTTGGGTAAAACAAGTAGATAAACCAGAAGCTTTTGGAGTAGTAAACTTAAATGACAACGGAGAAATCATTGAATTAGTCGAAAAACCAAAAGAGTTCGTTTCTGATTTAGCTGTTATTGGAATATACTATTTCAAGAATGTTGCCGTTCTTAAAAATGAACTACAAGCCGTTCTTGACAATAACATCATTCATGGTGGAGAATACCAAATTAACGATGGTATAAAACAAATGATGGCAAAAGGCATGAAATTTGTACCAGGAAAAGTAGATGAATGGATGGATTGTGGAAACAAAGACGTAACGGTTGATACAAACACAAGAATGTTAGGGTTTTTGCATAATGATGGCGAACATTTAATAGATTATAATGTAAAACAAGAAAATTCAACTATAATTCCACCTTGTTACATAGGAGAAGACGTAGTTTTAATTAATGCTACAGTTGGACCAAATGTATCGTTAGGAAAAGGTTGCCACATAATTGATTCTACCATTAAAAACAGCTTAGTGCAAACACATGCTCATATAAAAAATGCAAAACTAGATAATGCTATGATTGGGAATCATGCTTCATTTGATGGTAATTTTACTAGTATTAGTATTGGAGATTATTCAGTTTTAGAATAAAAATATAACTTAATGAATAGATTAATAACATTTTTGGTGCTTTTTATAACTTTTGGTTATGACTCAGTATCTTTTGCTCAAGAAATTCAAAACCCAGAAGAAATTGCTGCGGTTGACGATGCTTTTGAAAATAATTTTTATGAAGCTTTAACTCAAAAAGCCATTGAAAATTATGATAGAGCTATTGTTTCTTTGCAAAAATGTTTAGATAAAGAACCAAATAATCCGGTGATCTATAATGAATTAGGAAAGAATTATTTTGCACTAAAAAATTATGCAGAAGCGCAGAATGCTTTTCAAAAAGCAGTCGATTTAAATCCAAAAGAACGTTGGTATTGGAACGGTTTATATGATGTTTTTTATGAAACTAAAGACTATAACAATGCCATCAGAATTGTAACAAAACTGATTGAATTCAATAAAGATTTTCAAGACGATTTGGTTTCATTATACATGTACACCAATCAAAAAGATAAAGCTTTAGCCCTTTTAAAAAACATGGAACAAACGACAAATTTATCTCAAACGATGGAATATTATAAGCTTCAATTGGAAAAAACGCCAGAAGTTAATAAACTTCAGAAAGATGATTTGGAAGAAGCCATCAAGAAAAATCCGTTGGTAGAACAAAATTATATTGACTTAATTTATCAATATTCAGAATCGAACAATGAAGAAAAGGCTTTTGAAGTAGCTAAAAAATTAGCAGAAAACATACCTAATTCAGATTGGGCTCATGTGAGCTTGGTTAAGTTTTATTTAAACAATAACGATGGTATAAACGCTTCGAATTCTATGTTTAAAGTTTTAGAAAGTAGTAAAATAGATATAAAAATTAAACACAGAGTTTTCAATGAATTTTTAATCTTTGCCTCAAATAATTCAGACTTTTCAACAGATTTAGAAAGAGCTATTTCAATATTGGATGAAGACAGAACCGTAAATGTTAGTAAAGAAGTAGCAAAATATTTTCTAAAGAAAAACAAATTAGATGAAGCAATTTTATACTTCGAAAAAAGCATTGAAAACCAACCGGAAGATTTTGAAAGCTTCGAATTTTTAATGCAATTATTAGTGCAAAAAAAACAGTTTGAAAAAGTAGAAAAATATGCTAATCAACAATTAGAACTTTATCCTACTCAAGCAAGTTTATATTATTATTCTGGCTTGGCATTATTAAATATGAATAAAATTAAAGAAGCTATTGCTAAATTAAAAGAAGGTGTTGACTACGTCGTTGAAAACCCAACTCTTGAAAAGGAACTTTATATTCAATTAGCTAATTCTTTTGATAAAGCAGGAGATTTAAAACAGAAAGAAATGTATTTGTCTAAAAGTAAAAATGTTAAATAATAATGAAAAATATATTTCTAATTGCCTTTTTTTCCGTCATTTTTGTTTCCTGCAAAACAACACAACTAACTTCAAATGCAAAAGCATCTAAAGGTGTAAAAGTGGATGAAATTGTAAAAGGTCACAACGAGAATTTTAAAGATTTCTCAACTTTAAGCATTAGAACAGATTTAAAATATCAAGACGTAAAAAGCAAGCAATCTATCAGTGCAGACATTCGTATAAAAAAAGATGAAATCATTTGGATTAACATTAAATTTTTAGGATTCCCTGTTGCAAAAGCTTTAATCACACCCGAAAAAGTAAGTTATTATGAAAAAGTAAATGGAACTTACTTTGAAGGAGATTATATTTTATTAAGCAATTGGCTAGGAACAGCATTAGATTTTCAAAAAGCTCAAAATCTTTTATTAGGAAAAGCACTAACGCAAATTTCAAAAGAGGAATATGTATCAGAAGTTGTGAACAACATGTATCAGCTTTCTGAAAAAAAACAGAATAACATTCAAAAACAATACACTTTTGAAGCAGGAAGATTTTTATTGAAACAAGAAATCATAAAACAACTTTCAGATAATAAAAACCTAGAAATCAATTATATTTCACACACCTTAGTTGATGACATTGTTTTTCCAAAAGAAATGAGCATTAAAGCCAGTCAGAAAAACGAAGTTTCCATAGATCTTGAATATAAAAAAGTTGAAATCAATCCAGAAGTAACTTTCCCCTTTTCAATTCCAGATGATTACGAACAAGTTGAGATAAAACAACAATAATAGATGAAGTCAAAAATAGTTATTATAGCATTCCTTTTGTATAGCTCATTTAATTGGGCTCAAACTTCTAAGCAACAAGAATTGGAAGCCAAGAAAGAAAAGATTCTTAATGCTATTGCAGAATTTAATGGTCTATTAAAAATTGAGAAAAAGAAAGAAACTTCCGTTTTATCGGAAATCAAAGAAAAAAACTCTAGAATTCGTTTAAGTGAAAAATTAATTTCTACTAATGAAACTCAAGTGCAATATATTTCAAATGACATTGCCAAAAACCAAAGTTTAATCAAAAGTCTAACCAAAGAGTTAGAAATTTTAAAAGCAGATTACGCAAGCATGATCGTGAAGGCTTATAAAAGTCGTTCACAAAGCAGTAGAGTTATGTTTGTATTATCCTCACAAAACTTTTATCAAGCTTACAAAAGAATTCAGTATATGAAACAATATGCTGGTTTCAGAAAATCCCAAGCAGAAGAAATCAAAATCAAACAACAAAAATTAAATCAAGCCATAGCGACCCTTCAATCTAAAAAACAAGAAAAGGAGAAAGTGATTGCCCAAACAGCTAAGGAAAAAGAAGAATTAGAAAAACAAAAACAAGAAAAAGAAAAGCTGGTTAAAATTATTCAAAAAGACAAAAAGAAATATACTGCCGAAATAGAAAAGAAAGAAAAAGAAAAAAGAGAAGTTGATAGACAAATTAAAAAAACCATTGCAGATGCAATTGCTGCCGCTAACAAAAAAGCAGCAGAAAAGGCAAAAGCTGAAGCTAAAAAGAATACTACTTCATCAACAACTAAAACGACAACCAATACAAAAGCTCCAGTAACAACCTCAACTTCAAGTTCAAAGTTTATTTTAACGGCTGAAGGAAAAGTAGATTCAGATAATTTCAAATCCAATAAAGGAAAACTTCCTTTACCTGTGGAAAAAGGATATATTTCATTGCCTTATGGTGATCAACCTCATCCGATTCATAAAAATTTAACCACACACAATAGTGGCGTTGAAATCACAACTCAAACAGGTGCTAATGCAAGAGCAGTTTTTGGAGGAGAAGTAATTCAGATACAATCTATATACGCAAATAATTATGCTATTTACATTAGACATGGTGATTACATCACTCTGTATATGAATATTGAATCGCTTAGTGTTTCCGTTGGAGATAAAGTATCAATTAAACAAAAATTAGGAAAAATTCATACCAATTCCGAAGGCAAAACAACTATGAAGTTTATTATAACACAAAATACTACAACTTTAAATCCTTCAAGTTGGTTGAGTTTGTAATAGTAAAATAAGCAGGAAACAGTCCGTTTTCTATTCAAAACAAAATTTAAATGGCATTTTGATTCAAAAAACAGGTAAAATTACCTGTTTTTTTAGTTTTTTATTTGGATATTTTTGAAGACACCCAAATAACCTACTAAATGAAAAAAATTAAAGAAGAGCTATTAAAGATTAATAGTGACGGAGTATTTCCAGAAATTCTCTTTGATTGTGAAGAGAATACGCTTGAAGAATATAATAAAAAGCGTCAAATTTTTAATCGAAAATTTCAGTTCAAACCTACAGCAATTGTTTTTTGTACCCATGAAAAACATGTACAGGAAGTCATAAAATTAAGCCATTTGTTAGATTTTGAAATCCGTGTTCGTTCTGGTGGTCATGACCATGAAGGAGAATGTACAGCAACGGATGTAGTCTTAATTGACTTTTCAAAAATGAACGAAGTTGTAGTGGATCAAAAAAAGGGACTTGTTTACATACAACCAGGAGCGAGATTTGAAAAAATAATTCCCATATTAAATGAATATAAACTTGGAATTCCACATGGCACTTGCAGTACAGTAGGAATCGCAGGTTATACTTTTGGAGGTGGTTGGGGACCATGGACAAGACTACACGGAATGGGTTGTGAAAGTCTTGTAGGTGCAACAATCATCTTAGGAAATGGGGAAAGAAAACAATTATCTGAAAATGGAGATCAAGAACAACAAGAAATGTTATGGGCTCTTCGTGGAGGTGGTGGCTTTAGTTACGGAGTAGTAACAGAGTTAGTCTATAAAACATTTGTACAACCTCCAAAAACCATTAAGTTTCACATTACATGGTCAAATTCTCCAGCACTAAAAGTATTGGAAACATGGGAAGAATTAATAGCTCCCAAAGCCACTATTCAATTGATAGGAACAAACCTCAAGATTATGGCTAAACCTCTAGATAATCAACCCGTTGAAAAATCTATTCATGAATGTGTTTTTTACGGTTATTATGCAGGAACATTAAAAGCCTTAAATCAAGATATCGCAGAATGGTTTTCCAATTTTAATCCCTCAGAATACACTGTTGAAATAGATAGCAAAGACGCAGCAGATGAACAATCTGATATGTCAAGTTTTTCTGCTTGGGATAGAATTTCAAAAGTGGATACCATCCAAAAGTTAAGACGATTAGACACGTTAGAAAAATTAAATAATCTTCAGAAGAGAAAACTAAAGAGCCTCCACACACACTATGGTAAAAATCTACAATTAATTCCACCCGATTTAGATTTACCAGCACCTCATAAAATCACATCAAGAGTAGTCGTAAAAGAAGGACTTGGAGATGAAGGAAGAAAAAATTTAATAAAAAGTTTAGAGTCTAATTTATTACACATAGAAGGAGAGTTAGCTCTGATACATTGTTATGTTACACTTGGGGCTATTTCAGGTACCTACTACGACAATTACAAGACTGAGGAATTTCCTAAAGGAAGTGCCTTTCCATACAAAGATCGTCCTTATTTTATTCAATATCAGGCGTGGTGGAATGAAACTAGCGAAGCCATCGAACAAGGAAAGACAAATCATGAATATTGTTATACCAATGAAGCTCAAGATTGGATTGAAGTTAGCCGACAAAATAACTTTCCTCAAACCAAAGGAGCATTTATTAGTTTTAAAGATAGTGCTGTTCCAACAAGAGATTATTTTTTAGAAAACTTTGACAAATTAAGAGCAATAAAGATAAAATACAGTAACGATCCACAAAATAAATTCAGAAGTAGAAAAACAATCATATAAAAATAAACAATCATGAAAACAGATCAAACTATACAAAGAGTAGCAATTTATCCACCAGTTGGAATTGCTCGCATAGGAAACTCATCAGAATACTACTTTGCTTCAGATTTACCTAATGCTATTGAAAAACCAAAAGGAGGATTTAAGGATAAAGAAGGAAAAGTAAAAAAACAAGTAGCCCGATTTAGAATTTATGGATTCAATGCCGCTGGAGAAGTTGTAAAAGAGATTACCGCAGAGGATGCAAAGATAGATTGGAGAGTCCATGTAGCTAATGTAAAATCAGCTTGGTATGAATTCAATAATGCTTTAGATTTAGAAGGATATGCAATTGCTTCAACATACAGAAACGGTGATGTAACAGGAAGTGATAGAGAACAATTAATTATCAATCCAGGAATTAAAAAAATAAGTGGTGTAAGTCAAAAAGACAAGCCAGAGTTCGAGTTAACTGGAGGAAAATTTTATGGAAAAGAAGTGCCTTTAGGAAAAATTGAAACGGATGAAAAAGGAAGATTATTATTTTTTGGAGGCGATGGAAATTCTGCATCTTATGATAATAAACCAGCCACCACCTTTGCTAACAATGTAGGTTGGCACGATGATACTTCCGATGGAACAATCAGGGCAACCGTTTTAATTGAAGGAAAATCATTTGAAGCAGAGCCAGCAATGGTTGCTGTTACACCACCCAATTTTGGACCAGGACTATTTGGTGTAGTAACCCTGTATGATTTAGTATTAAACTTATTTATTGAAAAATTTAATTATCCAGATCCAGCAGCAAGTGGAGTGAATTTTTGGACACATATTTATCCTGTTTTAGAACGAATGACTAATACGCAATGGGTAAATCATGGATTCTTCATGCTTTTTGGAAAAAACTCACCTTCAGATTTTACAAATCCAGAATTATTAAACAAACTTTCAGATCCATCAACAGCAGCAAAAACAGAAAGAGAAAGAGTATTTAACTGGTTAAGAAATCCAAATAGTGATGAAGCCCAACCTGAAAAAATACCTCCTTTTTATGGAGATGGATTTGGAGATTACACAAACATAGCTTTAGATGATTTACCTATTACAAGTACCCAATATAAATGGTTTGAAAAATGGGCAAAAGGAGATTTCAGCAACACCAAAATCAATGCACCACAATCATTTGACCTATTATCCCCACAAGAACAAATTGAGTCCTTAAATATCGCTCCTTTTGAAGAATGTTTAGGTGGACCTTTTCACCCAGGAATTGAACTGACATGGCCTATGCGAAACGCAATAATGTGGAAAGAACCATTTAGGTTAAAAGTATTGCCTGAGAATGAAATGCCAAATTTAGATTATGGAAACTTACTGAGTCCAGCAATTGCATTAGGAGAAAATGGCCCTTTATCAGCTAGTGGACCAGGTTCTTTAACAAGGTGGTTAGGCGTGCCATGGCAAACGGATGAAGCAAGTTGTTTGTCAGGATACGATACAACAACCTATTTGCCATTACCTTCATTTTGGGCAGCAAGAGTACCAAATCAAGTGCTAAGTGAAGACAGTTACAATAGAATGAGTGATACTAAAGTAAATGTGGCACAACGATTAAAACATTTTGATTACCGTCAAGATTGGTTGCGAGAATTTGGCACACAATATTTACCAAAAATCAATAAAATGATCAGTCAATGGCATGATTTGGGAATTATAGCAGAAACAGAAAATAAAAATCAAGAAAGTGAATTCTTACCCAATAGAGTTTGGAAAGAAACCCGAATGGCATACACTTCAATTGATCCCACAATGGAGCAAGTTCGCTATGCAGAAAGAGTAACAGAAAAAGAAATAATGTTAAAAACAATGCTTTCTGAACCAAATAAACCAGCTAAGAAAAGACCATTCTACGGTAGAGATGAAAGATAAAACATTTTTTGATGTGATAATTATTGGAGGAGGTCCTGCTGGAATTGCAGCGGGACTAACTTTAAATTCTAGAAATATTTCAACAGTAATTGTTGAAGCCAATCATGACATCAATTCAAAATTAGGAGAATGTATTCCACCTAATGCTTATCCATTATTTCAAAAAATGGGTTTAGAAACATTGCTTACAAATGAAAAACATCACCTGTATTATGGAAATAAATCAGCATGGGGAGATGATTCGTTTCAAGAAAAGATATTCCTTTTTGAAAAACACCACAGAGGCATTTTATTAAATAGAAGCTTTTTTGAAAGTCAAATGAGAGATATTGCCGAACAAAATCAAATAAACAAGTTAATAGGTTATACATTATATAGCCTTGAGAAAGAAGAAACCACAACAAAAATAGTTTTAAAATCTAAAACAGATACATTGACTCTTTTTTGTAATTATGTAATAGATGCCACAGGTAGAAAAGCCTCAGTTTGCCGAAAAATAGGAGTAGAAAAAAAAGAATTAGACCAATTAACATCCTTGAATTTCAAATATAAAGTTAAAGAACCTATTCCCTTTTTTGTTCATACAGTAAGTTTTGAAAACGGTTGGATCTATGTTTCGCAATCTGAAGAGAACAGTGTAACAGTAATGATTTTTACCGATTTAGATTTGATTCCTACTAAAAATAAAGAAAAAGATTTTATACTTGATGCCATAAATAATTCTCCATTAGCAACTGAAGTCTTTCAATCTACATTAGTAAGTGAAGATATTTATGATTTAAAAACAAGAGTGGCAAATACAACCTGTTTAGATAAACCATATGGAGAAAATTGGTTAGCAATAGGAGACGCCGCTTATTCATTTGACCCATTATCTTCATACGGCATTACTTCAGCACTCGCAGCAGGATATTATGGCGGTCATGCATTAGCCAATACCATCTTAAAGGAAGAGCAAGCCTTGGATGTATATCAATACATCATGGAAAATGCATTCAATAATTATAAAATTCAACTTCAAGAACAATATGCCCTTGAAAACAGATGGATAAATTCTGTTTTTTGGAAAAGAAGAGTGTAAACAGGTATTTATACGCTATTAAAAAATAGTTTTTATTTTGAAATTTGAAATTAAACAAAGAATAAAACAACATGCAAAAAAACGATAAAGATTATGATATTATTGTAATAGGAGGTGGAGCAATGGGCTTGGCAACAGCTTACCAATTGAGTAAACGAAAAGCCAAAACATTAGTTTTAGAACAATTTACATTTAAAAACCAATTAGGAAGCTCAGCAGGAGTTTCTCGTCAATTTAGAATTCCTTATCCAGATACTTACATGGTACAAATGGCATTGGATTCAGAACGATATTGGGATGAGTTACAATCCCATACACATAAAAAGCTTTTAGATAAAGTAGGAACTTTATGGTTTGGAGATCCTTCCGTAAAATCAACAGAAGGAAATATTGCAGAAGCAGAAAAAGCACTGCAAGAATTAAATGTACCCTACGAATCATTAACGGCTGAAGAAATAGAAAAAAGATTCCACTTTAAAAATCTACCAAAAGAGTATACAGGACTTTTTCAACCAGATGGAGCAAGCATTGATTTTAGAGCTACAATAGAAACACTTTATGAACTATGTTTAAAAAGTGAGTATGTCGCCCTTCAAGAACAATCACCAGTTATTGAAATAAAAGAAAAAGGAGATTTATTTCAAGTAACTACACCCAATGGAGTAAGTATTGGAAAAAAAATTGTCTTAGTACCAGGACCATATATGAATAGCATTACACATCTACTAGGGTTTCATGTAGAAGCTACTTATTGGAATATGTCTTCCGCATATTTTAGAAAAATAGAGCCATCAATTCAATATCCTACTTGGTTTGTTTTCCAAAATTCCATCAAAGAAAATGGAAATCAATTTTATGGCTTCCCAGAAGTAGAATGGGATCATCCAGAATATATAAGAGTAGCACCCGATTTTGTAATAAATCCACTAGATAACCCATGTGAAAGAACACTCATACCTAATGAACAAGAACTGGCCTATACTTCACAATGGATTAAAGACCATATGGAAGGACTTGACCCAACGCCCTATTATACATCAACTTGTTTAGTAGCATTAAGCTCAATACCTAATAAAGAGCTATTGATTGATTTCGCCCCAAGTTATGTGCCAAATCATAAAAATATTGTCATTTATGCTACAGGATGGGCAGCAAAATTTACACCCTATTTAGGTAAAATTTTAGCAGATTTAGCATTATATGGAAAGACAGATTTTGATATTACACCTTTTAAATTAGGTCAAGATTATTTTGAAAAAGTCAATAAATAAAATAAATAAAAAATGAATAATAAAAACATACCCTTAAATAACGGAATGGCTCCTGACATGAAAGTAGAAGTAGCTATAGTTGGAGCAGGAACTTCTGGTTTGTATAGTGCTTTTCGCCTAACAACAGATAAAAAATATACAGGAGAGCAATTGCAAGTTTTTGATATGAATACAAAAATTGGGGGTCGATTAGAATCTGTTATAATGCCAGGAATGGATTTTTGGGGAGAGCTTGGAGGAATGCGTTATCTAACTTCACAAGAAATTGTAACTACCTTAATTGAAGGTCATCCATTAACTGAAGAAAACTTAAAAAAAAGAATACCAGTTTTAGATTACCCTATGACTCCAATTCCTTTTCCAATGGGAAATCCAGCAGATTTATTAATGTATCTCAGAAAAGAAAGATTTAAGCAAAATGCATGGAATGAAGCTCAAGACGCTGGTAAAAAATTACAGACAAGATATTATTTGAATGAAGATGATTTTGGATATAGTGCTGACCAACTCTTCAATAAAATTATTTATGATGTATTAATGGCTGATCCATGGTTCGTGACAAACTATTCAAATAAGGTGTCACATGCATCACAATATGAATATAGTTTTATGCTAACAAGTAGAGATTGGGATGAAGTAAAGCCCTATATTACTTATTGTTTTGAAGGCTCACCATACAATAAAAGAAAAGTAAATGATATTGGTTTCTGGAATTTAATCAAAGACCAAGTTTCTCAAGAAGGATATGAGTTTTTAGCTAATGCAGGAGGTTATTATTCCAATACAATAAACTGGAATTCAGCAGAAGCATTCCCTTACATGGTTGGTGATTTTTCAAGTAATCCAACATACAAAACAATTGAAGAAGGGTATGATAGTATCGCTTACGCATTGGCTAATCAATATTTAGAGGAAGAAGGAGCTTGTATTTGGACAGAAAACAAATTACTGACATTTAACAAAAAACATGTAAATAGTGCCACCCACAAATATGAGTTGGTTTTTCTAAATTTACCCTCAAATAAGCAATGGAGAGTATATGCGAATTCAATCATCTTAGGAATGCCAAGACAATCTTTAGAATTGTTAGACCAACAAAACTTCTTTTTTGACATTGACGAAAGAAAAGAATTAAATGAAAATATACGCTCAGTTATTCAAGAACCAGCTTTTAAAATTCTTATGGGCTTTGAATACCCTTGGTGGAAAAAATTGAATATTGACTCTGGTCACTCTATAACCGATTTGCCAATGCGTCAATGTTACTATTTTGGAACAGATAAAACAAATGATAATTCAATGCTATTAGGTAGTTATGGAGATATGGAAACCGAAACCTTTTGGAAAGCACTATCAGATGATAAAGTATTGTTTAAAGTTAAGCCTATAAAATCAGCTTCACTATCAGAATTACAAGCTTTAAATGATGTTCAAGCTACAAAGATGATGGTCAATGAGTTAATGAATCAATTAAGAGAGTTACATGGGTCAGATGTTGTTATTCCTGATCCTTATGTAACATGGTTTAAAGACTGGTCAGATGCTCCTTTTGGTGCAGGATACCATGCATGGAAAGCTGGATTTTCAGTAAAAGATGTTATGCCATATATGAGAAAACCATTGGTGGAAGAGCAAATACATATAATTGGTGAGGCTTATTCTGATCAACAAGGTTGGGTAGAAGGTGCTTTTTGTGAAGCAGAAAAAATGCTCCAAGAATATTTTGGTTTACCAAGACCATATTGGTTAAGTCCTGATTATTATTTAGGTTGGTAGAATTAGTATAAAAAAGCCATCTATTTTAGATGGCTTTTTTATTATTTATCGAATAAAGCCTTTAGTTCAGTGGCATCATTAGCTTTCATTTTTCCAGCTAAAACCAAGCTTAATTGTTTTCTTCTTAACGCTCCTTCAAAACGTTCTTTTTCTAAATCTGTTTCAGGAATAACAGGTGGAACTTGAACAGGTCTTCCTGAATCGTCAACTGCTACAAAAGTATAAATAGCTTCATTGGCTTTTGAACGATTACCACTTTCTCTATCTTCTACCCAAACATCAATATAAATTTCCATAGAAGAATTAAACGACCTTGAAATTTTAGCTTCAACCGTCACAACACTTCCCAAAGCAATAGATTTATTAAACGCTACATGATTTACACTTGCAGTAACCGTAATTCTTCTGCAATGACGTCTTGCAGCAATACTAGCAGCTCTATCCATACGAGCCAAAAGTTCACCTCCAAATAAATTATTTAAAGGATTTGTTTCACTTGGCAACACCAAATCAGTTAAAGTTGTTAGTGATTGTGAAGGATGTTTTGGTTCCATTATTTTTTTAGACAAAGATAATAGAAATAAGATTTTTTTAGCTTAAAATGTTGTTAAGAAAATTAGTCAATTAACAACCAAGCTTGATTATTAGATGTATTTTTCAAACTATCTAAAAACTGTTTTGCGTCGTTATATTCAGAAAAACTTTGGAAATAAACAGGATTCATTCCGTTTTTGTTTTTTGGACCTAATTCAGCTTTAAACCCTTTTTCAATCAATTCGTTATAAGCATTTTTAGCATTTTGCTCACTGCTAAAAACACCTGCAACAACATGATAAGGTTGATTTTTTATTTCTTCTTTAAGAGCTACACTAACTTCTGGTAGTGGAGTATGGATAAAAAAAGTAGCCTCCTGAATTGTGTTTTGAACTTTTTCTTGTACAGATTTTTCCACCATTAAAGTTTGCTGTTGAATTTGCTTATCATAATGTTTTTTATAAACAAATAAACCAGCACTTGTTAAACCAAAAAACAAAACAGCTGCAGCTGCATATCTTAAGTAAGAATAGTTTTTCTTCTTCTCTGGAGTGAAAAGTATTGGAGTAGTTTCCTCCAATTCTTCAACTATTTTTTTCAATTCTTCTCTTTTTACAACAGGAGAAATAAAACTAGATAGCCCAAAAGAAGTTGTTAAATAATTGGTAGTATTTAGAGGCTCAAAACACCATGTCATCTCACTTGATAGCTTGATATTCCCAATGTTATCGATGAACAACGTTTCTCTACTTTGTAACTTTTCCATCCAAGAATCCACAACATTTGAAATACTAGAGACAGCATCTTCATAACTAATCTTCTCACTAAGTGCGACATGATTAGCTAATAAACCATCATTGTTTTTTATATTACCATTAAATGAAATAACTTTTGTGGGTGGATTGAATGTAACAGCACTACCATTAAGTTGAGCAGACTGAATTTCGGTTAAAAAAGCACCAAAACCAGGAACCGTAACGCATTGGTAACGATACAACAAAGAGGATATGTGAGTGTTGATATTCATTAGAGCAAAGAAAAAATTTTAACCCATCAAAGCAAAATTTATGGGACTATTTTTATTAACATTTACTAAAATATTTTACAAAATGTTTATTAACAATGTGTTATAACTTCAAAAAAAAAATTACTTTTGAAACTAATTTATTTATATGAGCCATACAGAATTATTTTACGCCTTATCCTTACTACAAGTGGAGGGAGTTGGAGATGTCATGGCAAAGAAACTCATTAATCAATGTGGTTCAGCTGAAAACATCTTCAAAGAAAAGAAAACAATCCTTCAAAAAATTGATGGTGTTGGAGCATCTATTCTCAAGAACCTCAAAAACAAATCCATCTTTGATAAAGCCGAAGCCGAATTAAAATTTATTGAACAAGAAAATATCCAAACCTTATATTTTCAAGATAAATTATATCCTGAGCGCTTGAAACATTGTTTTGATAGTCCTTTAATTTTATTCCAATCTGGAAATATTGATTTACAAAATCGAAAAATCATTAGTATTGTTGGAACTAGACAGATTACAAGTTATGGAACAGAATTTTGCAAAAAATTACTTGAAGACTTAGCCCCTTTAGATCCAATAATAGTAAGTGGTTTTGCTTATGGTGTTGATATTGTAGCTCATCAAACAGCAATAGATTTAGGATTACAAACGATTGGAGTTTTAGCCCACGGTTTGAACCAAATTTATCCCAAAGTCCATAAGAAATATGTTGCCAAAATAGCGGAAAATGGAGGTTTTTTGACCGAATTTTGGAGTAGTTCAAATCCTGACAAAGAAAATTTTGTGAGACGAAATCGAATTGTTGCCGGGATGAGTGAAGCTACCATCGTAATAGAAAGTGCTGAAAAAGGAGGTTCATTGATTACAGCCAATTTAGCCAATGAATACAACAGGGATGTGTTTGCTGTTCCAGGTAGATCTTCAGATAAACTAAGTCAAGGTTGTAATAATTTGATAAAAACCCAAAGAGCCAACTTACTCTCAAGTGCTGCTGATATTGTCTATATTTTAAATTGGGAATTAGAAGACAGCAAAAAAATGACTAAAGCCATTCAAAAACAATTATTTGTTTCACTTGAAACCGAGGAACAAAAAGTTTATGACTATTTGATGAGCAAAGGAAAAGAGTTGATGGATATAATTGCTCTAGAATGTGATTTCCCCATTTTTAGAATTTCATCAATTTTAATAAATATGGAATTAAAAGGAGTTGTAAGACCATTACCTGGAAAATTATTTGAAGCAATTTAATTAATAAATTCTAAATCAATTGTTCTTAGATTTGTAAAATATTTTAATTCAAAAATAAAAGTAATTATTACCAAACGAAACCTTGTTTGTCATTTACATATTGTATTTAAATTAAGGTTAAAAAAACTGTTGATTATCTATCATCTGAAATAGATTGCACTTTAAAAACAACATCAGCTACAGATATTGTTCGCATGGCATCTTTATAACCTGGAACAACTTTATTGCCATAAACGGAAGTGGGTAATAATGGATATCTATTTCTATTTGAAACCAAACAATTTTCTATAGGTTGGTTAAACGGCTTAAAACCTGCAAAAGGGTGTGTTGCTCCCCAAAGCGTAATAACTTTAACACCAAGCATGGCCGCAATGTGTGCGTTTCCAGAATCCATGGAAAGCATTACATCTAAATTGGAAATTAATTGCAATTCTTCTGGAAAGGATAATTTTCCAGCTACTACAATTACATTTTTATGATTCTTTTGTAATTTATTCAATTGCTCAATTTCCTTTGCTCCACCACCAAATAGCAAGATATTTTGGCTTTGATTTTTAGCTAATTCATCTATTACATTTTGCATTAAATCCAAAGGATAAACTTTGCTTTCATATTGTGCAAAAGGAGCAATTCCTATAAGTTTCATTCCAGAAATCTCTCCAATTTTATGCAAAATAGCATTGGACAAAACTATTTTCTCAGGAAATTTTGGATCAGACAAATCAACTTCAAAACCCAATTTATTTAAAGTTTCCACGTGTCTTTCAAACATAGATTTTGTGGGTTTAAAAATCTTATTTTCAGCACGAGTTAAGGCTTTTTTTTCAGCTCTTCCTTTGTCTGTTGCTGCTACTTTTTTACCGCTTAAAGCGAAAAAAGTTCGAACTACTTTTGAACGTAAAACATTGTGTAAATCGGCAACATGTGTAATTTCAAATTTTTTTAAATCTAAAAATAAACGAAATAATCCTAAAAAACCTTTGTGTTTCTTCTTCAAATCCACACCAAAAAAAGAAACATTCGGTATCTTATCAAAAAATGGTTTAAAAAATGGTCTAGAAACCACTGTGATTTTTACATCTGGATTTTGAATGGAAAAAGCTCTCAATACTGGAACTGTCATTGCGACATCACCCATGGCTGAAAGCCGAATTATTAGTATATGTTTGGTTATATTCTGCAATATTAATAATGTTAATTGCAATTCTTATTGCAATATTATGTCTGTAAATGTTATAATCTGTTATAATAGACTACTATTCTTTGGCCATTCTTTGGCCATTCCATTTTTAAAAAAAGCACTGAAAATCAAGCCTTTTGAAAGAACTTTTTAACAAAAAATGCTAGTTTTTAATAAATTATTGGTCTTTTTTTGGTCCTTTATTGGTCTTTTCAATTTCTTGCATACCTATTTGCAATGCTTGAAAAACCACTTCCATTTCTTTTACATAATTTTCTCCAAACTGATAAACAGATGAAGATCCTTCACCTTCTTGTCTTAACATTTTATTTATTACTAATTTATCAACTCTAGTCCTTACTTGTTTTCTACTTAATTTACCATCAAATAGAGAAACAAAATCTTTCATTTTAGCTATTTGCTCTTTATTCAAATACTGTAAAATTGTAGAAAACACTTGATTATCATCTAACTCTTGGAGGTTATAATATTTTGCTTTTTCATCTGTAAAATCATAATAATCTTTAGATAGAATATAATAAATAGCATTTGTCTTACCTCTTTTCTCTATCAGTTTTTTTTCTAAAAGTTTAGCAACTATTTCAGCGTCTAAATTATTTTTAGAAACACCTTTTTTTATCATATTTAAGGTTATTACCTCTAAAACTGATAATTTTTCTGATTCAGGCAATTCATCTTGAACAGCAACAATAAATAATGCAAAGGCTCTATCTTCAAGGACAGCTGATAACTTTAAATTGACTTGAAAATAATCCGACTTAGTATAATCTGGTTCTGCTTTTCCTTCAATAAGTGTATTATAAAATATTTTATCTAGGCCTTGTCCTGAACGTTCTACAATTCCTGTCTTTTGTAAAACATCTGCCAACAATCTATTTCTTGGTGTGCTTGGTGTTTTTAACAAGTTCTCTAAATTAACCCCAATAGGAAACCCTCCTGCATTTATAATATCTAATCTCTGATGAAACTGTTTTATTACAATTTCAGATGTTTTTCTATAATCCCTATGAGTAATTGCATTGTTTATGGATTCTCTTATTACTTCTTCATTAAAGAAAGGAATGTTGAAAATATAGGCACCATCTTGTATTGGAAAACTTCCATTTCTTAAATTAATAGTGTTCCAAAGTTCATCAATTAAAATAAAAAAAGGCTGTGAAAAAGAAATCCTGTTATCAAAAGGTATCTGGCTTTCAGAATTTCTATATTCTAAGATAATTGCCGCTTGAGGAAGCTTTTGGTTTAAAACTTCTTTCTTGGCAAGAAGGATTAGTGCTGCATTTGTTATTTTACCATTCTTTATAAGTTCTAAATCTGATAATAATTGTTCGTTAGAAAGTGTTTTAAAATTTGGATTATTTTGCTTTAACGAGTATTTTTCTTTTAGAATTGTAGTAGCTATTTCATCTAAATCAGAAATTTGTAAATCTTCACAAAATTGTTGTGAAAAATCAGGTTCTTGTTCATTTATAATCTTTAAATAAACCTCATCAGACATTGGTTTTAACTCTTCTCCAACACGCATTAAAGGCACGTCTTCAAATTTAAAAACCTTTCCTGCGGGACGAGAAGGAACTTCAATTACTAAAACTCTTTTCTCATTTTCATATAATTCATAAATTATGGGTCGAATTTCTGTATCTCTGTAAATATTTGATTCCAATTCTCCTATTGTTCCTAAATTCTGATTGGTCCCAACTACCTCATGTGGATAATTATCCGTCATTCCTATTACCAAATATCCACCTTCTTCATTACATAACGCTGTAACATAACCTAAAATACAACGTCTTCTATCGTTAGGACTTAGTTTACTTCCACCATTATAAGAAACGTTTCCTCCTTCCCCTTTTTTAAATTCAACTTTGTCTTCTGACTCCTTGAGTTTCTTTAATTTTTCAATTGTTATCATAGACAAATCCTAATTTATAAAAGTTATAAAAACTTACTTCTTATTCTGATATAACACAGGATTCAATTCATCATCATTATACATTTTCATTTGCTTGTACACTTTCATGAATTTATCTCCGTTTTCAATATCAACAATTAATTGGTCAATGGAACTAAACATATCGCTTTTTTGTTCAAGAAGTACATTTAGCTTTTCTTGGCATTTGGCTCTATGTTCGACTGAAGCTTCTGCTCTTGTTGCTTCTTCATTCATGTGGTAAATTTTCAAAGCCAAAATAGACAAACGATCAATGGCCCAAGCTGGACTTTCCGTATTAATTTTAGCATCTGGCTTCACTTGAACATCTTTGTATTTATCTAAAAAATAACTGTCAATATATTCCACCATATCTGTACGAACTTGGTTAGAAGCATCAATTTTTCTTTTTAAAGTAAGTGCAGCAATTGGATCAATTTGTGGGTCACGAATAATGTCTTCGTAATGCCATTGTACTGTATCTACCCAATTTTTTGCATATAACAAATGCTCAATTTGATCTTTTGGATATTTATTGTTGATTGGTTGATCTACGCTATCGTGTACATGATAGTCATTGATACTTTCTTCAAAAATGGTAAATGCAAATTTCGCAAACATAATTATATAGTGTTAATTTGTACAAAAATAGAGAATTTTTATACTTTTAACCTGAAAATCTTAATAATATTACAATGCATATTCATTATATCTCTGAAGAAAATAGTATTCTTAATCATTTTTTAACGCAACTGAGAGATGTCAATATTCAAAAAGACAGCATGCGTTTTAGGAAAAATATTGAACGAATTGGTGAAATAATGGCGTATGAGTTGAGTAAAACACTTGAATATAAAGAAATAAAAGTTCAAACTCCATTAGGTATTAAAGAAACCACCACTATTGCTGATACTGTTGTTTTATGTTCCATTCTTCGTGCTGGTTTGGCCTTACACCAAGGTTTTATGAACTTTTTTGATGATGCAGAAAACGGTTTTGTTTCAGCCTACAGACACCACTATAATAATGACGATGCTTTTGAAATTTTAGTAGAATATCAAGCTGCACCTTCTTTTCAAGATAAAAATTTGATTTTGATTGATCCCATGTTGGCCACAGGTCAATCATTGGTAGCTGTTTTAAACAAATTGCATTTAGAACAAAAGCCTAAAGAAATTCACATAGCAGTTGTAATTGCTGCTCCAGAAGGAATTGCTTATTTAGAAAAAAATCTACCTAAAAATTGTCACTTATGGGTAGCTGCTTGTGATGAAAAATTAAATGAAAAAAACTACATCGTTCCTGGCTTAGGTGATGCAGGTGATTTAGCCTATGGTAGCAAATTATAATTGAAAAAGGAATAGTGTTATTGAAATGATAACCAATAAATACAATGTGGTTTCCTTCATCCAATTCGTTCTTATCTTTTCAATGAAATTAGCTCCTAAAATAGAAAGTGGTGCCAAACTAAAAATTAAGTAACTGTTGTTTTTATTATCTGATAAAATGTAAATCAAAACGCCTAATAAAAAAGCAAACAGGATTTTTTTATAGGTTGATTGCTGATTAAGAGGCTTATTTTGTACTTCTGGAATCTGAGTAGAAAAAAACAAAAGAGCCACTGAACTAAAGACAGCTAAAGCAATGTTTTGATAAATATTTTCAAAATAACTAAACTTGAAGCTAGTGTTAATTTGATTATAAATATCCACAAGCAAATTATTATCTAAAATTAAATCTAATAAAACACTTAAAATGGCAACTGCAAATAAGGCTAGGAAAGGAATAATCCAATTTTTATAATTGCCAGAAACGTGAAAGATTATAGAAATAAATACTAAAATTATAAATGAAATACACCAAAAATGAAACAATGTTGCTATGAATATCCAAAAAGAAGCATCAAAAATTTTCTCTTTTGTGTTTTTTAAATTTTGTAAACCAATTAACCTCCTCAAAGCCAATAGCAATAAAAAATTAGCAATAACTACGTTTGGTGTTTTGATAATTAAAGGGAAAAGGAATAAAAAAATCGAAAAAAGTAGAATGGCGTAATTGTTAGACTTTGTTAAATTATTTTTTAACGTTAAGAAGTTTAATAAAAAATAGGACGCAAAGACTATAAGAAATAATCCAATTTTTTGCACAATAATCCAACCGTCATTTGTCCAACTTGTCTCTTTAAATTGGTATAAGGTATATAGGAATAGAGAGATTATTCCTAAAATTAGATAATTTATTGGCCTTGTTTTGCTAAAAACACTTGCTATCATAAAGATATTTTATACTTTTGTGATGTAAATATAACACTATTAAAAAAATGAAAGCATTTTTTGAAGGAATTCAAAGTCTATTTGTTGATTTTTTATTCAAGCCTTTAGACTGGTTGAGAGAATTAGAACTTACAAACTGGTGGACTGCAAATATCATCAATTGGGTATTTATCATTATTTGTATTGGTGCAATGGTCTATTGGACTAAACAATTAAACATCTTCAAAAAAAATAATGAAGATGATGATAATACAACGGCTCACTCATTTTTAGGTTAAGTCGAAACCAATATCTTTTCGATAATTCATCTTATCAAAATGTAATTTATTTATATTTTGATAAGATTTTTTTATGGCTTCTTCAAATGAATTTCCGTATGAAGTCACCGCTAAAACTCTTCCTCCATTTGAAACCACTTTCCCTTCTTCCAGTTTAGTTCCTGCGTGAAATACAATTGAATCTTCTATTAATTCTAAACCTGAAATCTCTTTGCCTTTTTCATAATCTTCAGGATAACCACCTGAAACTACCATAATAGTTGTGGCACTTCTTTCATCAATCTCTAAAGTAATTTTATCTAATTCTTGTTTAGCTATAGCTTCAAAAATTTCAACTAAATCGCTTTTCAATCTTGGCATTACAACTTCTGTTTCTGGATCACCCATTCTTACATTATACTCAATAACCATAGGTTCTCCTTTTACATTAATTAGTCCAATAAAAACAAAACCTTTGTAATCAATATTGTCGTTTTGTAAGCCTTGAATCGTTGGTTTTACAATTCTAGTTTCAATTTTTTCTAATAAAATAGCATCAGCAAATGGCACTGGAGAAACAGCTCCCATTCCACCGGTGTTTAATCCTGTGTCACCTTCACCAATTCTTTTATAATCTTTTGCTGTTGGTAGGATTTTGTAGTTTTTTCCATCTGTTAACACGAAACAACTTAATTCAATTCCATCTAAAAACTCTTCAATGACAACTTTTGAACTTGCATTTCCAAATTTAGCATCTACTAACATGCTTCTTAATTCAGCTTTAGCTTCTTCTAAATCATTCAGAATTAAAACTCCTTTTCCTGCAGCTAAACCATCAGCTTTTAAAACATATGGTGCTTCAAGAGTTTCTAAAAACTTACAACCTCTTTCGACTGTTGCTGCTGTAAAACTCTCATATTTTGCTGTTGGAATATTGTTTTTCACTAAAAATTCTTTGGCAAATTCTTTACTTCCCTCTAATTGCGCACCAATTTTTGAAGGACCAATTACTGGAATTTGATTTAGTTTAGCATCATTTTTAAAGAAATCATAAATTCCGTTTACTAAAGGATCTTCTGGACCAACTACAACAAGATTGATTTGATTTTCAATCACTGCTTTTTTTACAGCTTCGAAATCATTCGGATTTAATTCAATATTTGTTGCGATAGTATTTGTTCCTGCATTTCCTGGAGCTACATATAAATTTTGACATTTGTTGCTTTGTAACATTTTCCAAGCTAAAGCATGCTCTCTTCCTCCAGAACCTAATAGTAAAATATTCATTTGTGTTGTGTTTGTTATGGCAAAAATACTTTGTTTTGCTTTTAAAATATAATTTTAGTTTAAAAAGTTTTAGATTTATTACTTTTGGTAAAATTTTCAAATCGTGTTTAAATTATTTGATTTTTCATTGCAAATAAATGGTTTTCCTATTAAGAAAGCTAAAGCTGAATTTACTGAAATTATTGCTATTTCTGATGAAAAATTTGAAAATTATGTCTTGGAAAAACGCAATGAAATTGTAAGTTTTCACCTTCAACACAATTCCTTTTATAAAAATATTGTTGGAAAATCTGAAATAAAAAACTGGAATGATTTACCAGTCTTAACTAAAAAAGATTTGCAACAACCTTTGGAAGATAGGCTTTCAAATGGGTATTCTATAAAAACAGTTTTTATCAATAAAACGTCTGGTTCAAGTGGTGATCCATTTATTTTTGCTAAAGATAAAGCATGTCATGCTTTGACTTGGGCTTCTATCATTTATCGTTTTGGTTGGTATGGCATTGATTTTAATTCTAGTTATCAAGCTCGTTTTTATGGTATTCCATTAGATTTTATTGGCCATAAAAAAGAACGTTTAAAAGACTTTTTGAGCAACAGATATCGTTTCTCAATTTTTGATTTATCTGATAATGTTTTAGAAAAAGTATTGAGGAAGTTTCAGAAATCAAATTTTGATTATATTAATGGTTATACGAGTTCAATCGTCTTATTTGCCAAATTTTTGCAAAAGAAAAATATTGTTTTAAAAGCTATTTGTCCTACTTTAAAAGTATGTTTAGTAACTTCCGAAATGCTTTTTGAAGAGGATAAAGTGTTGATGGAAAAGCAATTTGGAATTCCGATAGTGAATGAATATGGAGCTTCTGAATTAGATTTAATTGCTTTTGAAAATACTAAAGGGGAATGGCAAATCAACAGTGAAACTCTTTTTGTTGAAATTTTGGACGAAAATAATCAACCTGTTCAAAACGGAAAAGAAGGTAAAATAGTGATTACATCTTTATACAACAAAGCACATCCGTTTATTCGATATGAGATTGGCGATGTTGGAATTTTAGATGAAAAAAGTACGTTTAGAAAACCTATTTTAAAGAAGTTAATTGGAAGAACCAATGATATTGCGATTTTACCTAGTGGAAAAAAATCTCCAGGTTTGACTTTCTATTATGTTACCAAAAGTATCATTGAAGACGATGGCAATGTGAAAGAGTTTGTAATAAAACAGACTAAAATAGATACTTTTTATGTTGAGTATGTAAGTGAATTTGATTTAACTTCAACTCAAATTAAGAAAATAGAAGAAGCTATAGAATTGTATTTAGAACCAAATTTGAACTTTATTTTTACAAGAAAAGATTTCTTGGAAAGAAGTAAAAGAGGAAAGTTGAAGCAGTTCCAATCCATGCTTTAATTTCTGTACTTCATAAAACCACGATACATCCAATGTAATATATAATACACAGATTGTAAAATGTTTAATTTTTCCACTTCTCTATAAAATTGCCATTGGTATTTAATCAAATCTGATTTTTTTCTGGAAAGTGAATTTTCTCTGATGCGATAAATAGCTTTTGGTTCTTGAATACCATAAGCAAAAGGAATTTCTTTTAGATATTGCAACCACAAACCCATATCTTGTCTTTTTCTAATTAAAGGCATGGTTTTTTTTCCTAAACTTTCAATATCTAAAAATGCAGTCAAACAGCTTATAGAATTTGACTTTAAAATATCTGTATAACTTACTTTTTTAGGAACAATAAAATCAGAATAAATGAAATTTAACTCTTCATCAGAACGTTTATAGGATGAAAACACAAAATGTACTCCTGTTTCTTGGATAGTTTTGATGCTATTTTCTATAAAATCTTCGAACCAAATATCATCAGCATCTAGAAATGTCATGTATTTTCCGGAAACATTTTCAATGCCTTTATTACGAGCTACTGCTGGTCCTGAATTTGAACTTAACTGGTGTAATTGTATTCGGTTATCCTTTGCAATAAAATTTTTGATTAAATCAACAGTATTGTCAGACGAACAATCATCTACAATTATCATTTCCCAGTTTGGGTGTGTTTGTTTCTGAACAGATTGAATGGTTGCAGCAATGTATTTAGCTGAGTTGAATGTAGGAGTTATTATGGATACTAAGTTGTTCATTAGTATGCTTTTTCTTCCCCTCTAAAAATATTTATTACGGTTTGGATAATAATTTTTATATCCATGATAAAAGACCAATTTTCAATATAAAAAACATCAAATTTTATTCTATTTATCATATCTTCATCTGTTTCAATTTCTCCTCGATAACCTTTCACTTGTGCTAAACCTGTTATCCCTGGTTTAACATAGTGACGAACCATATATTTTTTTATCCTATTTCCATAGGAAATATTTTGCGACCATAAATGGGGTCTAGGCCCTACAACTGACATATCTCCTTTTAAAACATTTAGAAATTGAGGAATCTCATCAATACTTGTTTTCCTGATAAATCTACCAATTTTTGTAACTCTAGGATCGTTTTTTGAAGCTTCGGTTTCTGTTAATCCATTCAATTTCATAGATCGAAATTTATAACAATTAAACTCCTCTTCATTAATTCCTGGTCTGCTTTGCTTGAAAAAAATTGGTCCTTTTGATTCAAGTTTTATAAGAATCGCTAATATAGGTGTGAGCCAAGATAATACACAAATTATAATTATTAAAGAAAAAATAACATCAAAAACCCTTTTAACTATTTGAATTTCAGGATTGTGAAGTGGGGTTTTTTGAAGTGTTAAAACGGGAAATAATTCATAATAATTGGTTTTAAAATTTTTAGAAAATACCGTAGTTGAATCAGGAATAAATTTTATTTCTATTTTATTTTCATCAGAAAACTCAACTAAATCTTTCATTTTCTCATTAGAAATTTCATTTAAAGAGCAATAGATTTCATCTATTTTATTTTCTATACAAAATGAAGGTACTAAATCTGTTTTACCTATTATATTTTCATTCTTTTTTTTATCTGAAAAAAAACCTTTAAATCTGTACCCGTAATCATCTCTCTCTTCAAAAATATTTTTTAAATTGAATGACTCTTTTGTGAAACCAACAATGATGACATTTCTATAATTATTACCTGTTGACAAACGATATTTTTTTAAGTAGTAAAAAAGTAGCGTTTTTAATAAAATAATTATTAGGAAAAGGGTAAGAATGTATAAAGAAATGGCTTTACCACTAAAAATAGCTTTCTTGTAAAATGGAAAAAATGCAATTACTACTAGAGTAAAAAAAACAGCTTGCCTAACTATCTTACTTAATATTTCTACAGGTGTTGTAAATCGGAAAACTTCATAAAATCTTGTAAACAAAGCCACAACAGACCATGATATAAATAGAAAAAAACCAAAAATTAGATAATCAATATTTAATCCCTCAAAAAAATAAGGAAAAACTAATAATACTGATATCATATCTAATAAAAAACCTAAAGGTCTTATATATTTGGAATATCTACCTTTATTCATTTATTAGTGAATATATTTTGTAAAATCTTTATGCTCTTCTTTCATTAGTTCTTCTTTTGATAAAGATCTAAAATAATCATAAGTTATTTTCATACCTTCTTCTCTTGATACTTTAGCTTCCCAACCTAATATTTCTTTAGCTTTGGTTGTATCTGGCTGTCTCTGCATTGGATCATTCATCGGAAGCGGATGATAAACAACCTTTTGATCGGTACCTGTGAGTTTAATTATTTCTTCAGCAAAATCTTTTATGGTTATTTCATCAGGATTTCCGATGTTAACTGGCAAATGGTAATCAGAAAGCAATAATCTATATATTCCTTCCACTTGATCATCTACATAACAAAAAGATCTGGTTTGACTTCCATCACCAAAAATAGTTAAATCTTCACCTCTTAATGCTTGCCCAATAAACGCAGGAATAACACGACCATCATTTAGACGCATTCTTGGTCCATAAGTATTAAAAATACGTACGATTCTGGTTTCAACTCCATGGAATGTATGATACGCCATGGTTATAGATTCTTGAAAACGTTTAGCTTCATCATAAACCCCTCTTGGTCCAATTGTATTTACGTTTCCATAGTATTCTTCTGTTTGAGGATGTACCAAAGGATCTCCATATATCTCCGAAGTTGAAGCAATTAGAATTCTTGCTTTTTTTGCACGAGCTAAACCTAAAAGGTTATGCGTTCCTAAAGAACCTACTTTTAAGGTTTGAATAGGAATTTTTAAATAATCGATTGGACTTGCTGGTGAAGCAAAGTGTAAAATATAATCCAATTGACCTGGAATGTGAACAAACTTTGTTATATCATGATGATAGAACTCAAAGTTTTTATCTTTAAACAAATGTTCAATGTTTTTTAAGTCTCCTGTAATTAAGTTATCCATTCCGATAACAAAATAGCCTTCTTTTATAAATCTATCACACAAATGCGAGCCCAAAAACCCTGCAGCCCCTGTTATTAATATTCTTTTCATTTACTTAAATTTTTTCTTTTTTACTATTAAACAAACAGTAAAATGCTATAAAAAAAACCACACCCCTTTGTCTCCATAAAAAAGATTCTGTCAAAAATAAACTAATCATTAGAACTGCAAAAGCAATATGTATAAAATCTTTGGATTTTAATGCGTTTTTTAGGTTAAAAAATAAAATAGTGATTAAAGTTAGAAAGCCAAAAACACCAATTTCTACAAAAATCTGAATATATTGATTATGAAAATTCTTTTTTTGATAGCCTTCGATCTTATCGTTTCCTTGAAAAACATCATAATATATAGCTTTTTCTGACAACTTTTTGTAAGATGCATTTAATCCAAATCCTGTCCAAAAAATATTATCCTCTTTTAGAAAATCAAAAAATAATCTAGCTTGGTATACTCTAAAAGCGGTGCCAGGAAAAAAATCATTAGGAGTGAATTTTTCATTGGTCCAAGCTTCATAAATGCTTACATTATGAACGCCTTCTGGCAATCCTTTAATTACATTACTGCTCAAACTTTTATCAGAATTTGTTTGAAATTCTAATTGAAACCTTTCTTTAATTTTTCCAAATGAAAAAAGAAATCCAATAATAATAAGAAAAAGAAAAACATTCCTCAATCTCATTTTATTAGCTGACTTAGAAAAAAAGAAAAAATGAATTATAATTAATGTAATGAATACTAAAATGATGTTTTTAGATGATAACAATATTATGAAACCAAATAGAACTGCCGAAATTATGGTGTTAAACAAATGATTTTTAGAAGATGTGTAAAAATAAAAAAAAGCAATTGCTACAAAAACAGAAAAATGTATGGCATTTAACTCTTTTGAAACTAATCCTGTATCATTATCATATTCCCCGTGGTAGAAAAAAACATTTGTATCTTTTGTAATGAAAAACTTAATTAAAGCTCTAATTAAAAAATAAACCACAATTAAAACTATTGAAAAACTATAGTATTTTAAAATTTTATATTTAAATTTTTCTGTAATAGGCTGTAATACCATAAAAGCGAATGGAATTAACAATAAAACAATCTCTTTTGGTAATGCCTTTATTGTTAATGACTTATCAATACTCCAAAAATAAGAGAGAAGTATTAAAATATATAAAAGTATGGGTAAAAAAAGCTCTTTCGAGAAAATTAAACTTTTCCTTTTTAAAAGAAGTAATATTGAGCCTAAAAAAAGAATTAGAGAAATATTGTTTAATCCTAAAGAAAAAGGAATTGTAAGAAATAGCAGTAATAAAAAAATGAAGGAACTATTTTTTTTATTTTCCGATTGTATGTCGGCTAAAACATTCTTCAAAAAGTTGTAAATATTGCCCATTTATTTTATTCCAATTAAAATCTTTAATTATAGCTTCAAAGTTGTTTTCAATAAACTGCAAGTTATCATTTTTTTTGATAGTTTGGAGTAATTTTTTAACTTCTTGAGGTGAAGAAAAATAATAAGCATTTTCTTTTAGAACTCCTTTGTTGAAATCATTATTATGGGCTAAAATAAGAGCTTTTGAAGCCATTGCTTCTAATAATGAAGGGTTTGTACCTCCAACAGAATGTCCATGAAAGTAAAATTTAGAGTAATAACGTAGATTATTTAAGTGTTCCAAATTATAAATTCCACCCATAAATCTTATATTTTTGTGGTCTTTAAATTTCTCTTTTAAATAATTTCCATATTTCGTTTGATGATTACCCACAACTAAAATAGGTGTATTATCTTCTTTATTTAAAGCAACACCTTCTAAAACCATATCAAGATTATTTTCTGGTTCAAAACGAGCCATAATCATATTATAGTTTTCTTTTTCTATGTCATATTCTTTAATTACATTTTCGTTTGGATTATTAAATGGATGTGCTCCATAAGCAATATATGTTGAATCTTTTTTGTATCTTTCTTTTAAGAATTTTTTTATTCCTAATGAATCTGATACTAAATAATCGCTGCTGATTGCTGCTAATCTTTCTGCAAAACGAAGAAATTGTTGAACTGGCTTAGAATATTTTGAGCGTTTCCACTCGATTCCGTCCATATTAGTAATAATAATTGGTTTTTTGGGTAACAAAAAGAACCATATAGAATTACTTGTATAACCAAGTTGTAAAATGATATCAAAACCTCTTTTACGAGAATCCATTATGCAATTATAATCATAAATAAATTGCCCAAAAGTCCCCATTTTATGTTCTGGGTCGTTTTGATGAATTATGTTTACGCCATAAAATGTTTTTTCTTGATACTTGTGATTGTGTGAGTTATAACAATATACTTCATGTCCTTTTTCAACTAAATATACTGAAAAAAATTCAGCAAATTGTTCAAATCCTCCGTAATAATTAGGAATTCCTCTTGTTCCAAGAATGGCTATCTTCATAGTTTTTATAACTTGAAGCAAAAATATATTTATTTTTTTAATTAGATAAGTTCTTCAAATGTTTTTTCAAATTTATCTACATGGCTCTTTAAAGAAAAATATGTGTTGGCTCTCAAATAACCTTGTTCACCAAAAGATTTTCTCTTTTCAGAGCTATTTAATAATTCTATCAAAGCATCAGCCAATACTATTTCATTGTTTGGTTCAAATAAAATTCCTGTTTTATTTGGTATTACAATTTCCGTTAATCCTCCATGATTAGCGGCTACAACAGGTTTTTTGGACACCATTGCTTCTATGGCAACCATTCCAAAAGGTTCGGGTTCTGTTGAAGGAACAACAGCAATATCAATTGAATCCCAAAATTGCCAAATATTATTTTGAAATGGAATAATTTTTACACAATCTTCAAGTTTATAAGCTCTTATTTTATTTTTTAAATCTATTTCAAAAAACTCTTGATTTGGTGGAGCAGATCCAATAAATACCAATTTAGCTTCTGGATGTTTTTTTGCTATTAGATTAAATGATTTTAATAGTAATTGTTGTCCTTTCCAACTATTAATTCGTCCTACTAAACCAATGACAGTTGCATCTTCATTTACTTCAAAAAAATCTTTTCTTACTTGTTGAATTGTTTCGGAAGAAGTAATACTTTTTTGATCTACATCTAATCCGTTCCAAATAAAATCTGATTTTTTAATTAAAGTTTCATTCCCTTTTATCCAAAAATTCATAGTTTCTTTAGAATCGTAAATGATTTTGTGATTGCTTTTGATGGCTAGAATTTTCTTAAAAGAAAGATTAAATATCTTTGGCTTTGCAATAATTTCTTGAACATGCCATAAGTGTTTAATTTTATTTTTTTTAGCAAAAGCAATTCCAATTAAAGCGGCTAAAGTATGTGAATATACAAGTTTAAAATTGTATTCTTTGTGAAGGTTGTCTAGTGTTTTTATACCTTCTTTGTATTCTTTAAAAAACTTTACAATGTTACTTGGAGTAAACATTTTTCTGTACAATTTTAATACTGGTGAGATGATAACTTTTATATTATTTTTTTCAAATTCTTTCTTCAAAGGTCCTTCAAAAGGTAGGATGACTATTGGCAAATACTTTGTTTTATCTAGGCTTGTAATAAACATTAATATGGTTTTATCAGAACCATATAATTCTGCGGACTGATGTATAAAAAGAATGCTTTTCATTTATGTTTTTATTTATTCTGTTATTTTCTCTCTGTAACAAATTAAAAATCCTATTAATATAGTTTTGGTATCAATCAAATTATAAAATCCTAGAAATACCCAATTTGACAATATTAGAAAAACACCTGTACCTATGAATAGTAAATTAATGTTTTTAATAAGTTCATTAGAACTTTTTCTTTTTCTAAAGAAAAAGTATATAGTATAAAAGAATATAAACAATCCTAATAAACCTGATTTTAAAAAGACTATCATAAAACCATTGTGAAGTATAGATATAAATCTTAATTCCATATCTCCAAGATAAACTTTTTGTCTTAAATCTATTCTAGAACCAAGTCCTTTACCAAAAAGGACATCAACAATTCCTCCTTTTGAAACTTGTCGAATGGTCATTATATTTTCATAGGCACGGTAATGATCGTTAAAATCTTTATAGTCGTCTCTTTTAATTTTGGTTTTAAATGTTTCTGATGGAGCAACTTTAATTTTATATAAAAAAGCTTCAACTCCTTCACCATTTCGCTTTGGGTTTATATATAAAACTGTTGAATATCCTATAATTGATAGTAATATTATGGAAGTAAACACCATTAGTGACTTTTTAGTAATTCTAAAGTAACCCTTCATGGCAACCACCAGAATTAACAATTGCAAGAAGTTAGTTCTTGCCAAATACAAAAACACTGAAAAACCAATAATTCCAATTAAAAGCTTAATTTGTTTTTTAGTATAGTCTAATTGAAACTTTTTATGAAATATTAATATTGCTAGTATATACACTTCATAATCACTGAAATAACCACCGTATTCTCTAATTTCATTTACTGATGAAATTCTATACACCACAAAAGCAAAAACGACTACTGCTATGTGTGCAATAGCAATAAACAATGCTGTATTGATTAAAAGTTTAAATCCATTTTGAAAATTTCTTTTGCAAATTTGATATCCAATAAAAAACCCAATTATAGGTTTAAACAAATAAGTAACATCTCTAATGATATAATATTTTTGATAATCGTGAAAAAACATTACAAATAGTGCAATAAAAAACACAACAAAAAAAGGAATAGTAATCTTTAAAATTGAAGTTGAATACGATTTCGAAATCGTTACTAAAACACCAATTGTCCAAGTAATAATTGTTAATTCAAAATGATCTAAATAAGGAATAGCAATACACAAAAAGAATATGAATTGATAAAAAAAATTATTTGGAATGGTTAATTTCATTATTCGATATGCTTTAATATTTTAGCTGGAACTCCTCCAATAACTACATTATTTGGAAACTCTCCATTTACAACAGCACCTGCAGCAACTACTGAATTATTTCCAATTTTAGAACCATCTAAAAATGTAACTTTTGCTCCAACCCAAATATTATTTCCCAAAATTATTCCTTTTGAAGTAACACCTTGTTCTCTTATGAGTTTTGAAGGATTTTTAAAATTATGATTTTCAGAATGAAAAGATATGTAAGAACCCATAATTACATCATCTCCAATCACAATTCCACCTGGAGCTCCAAAGTGTGCATAATCTCCAATAGCCGAATTATTTCCCATTTTTAATCCTTTTCCATATTTTGAAAAATGACTTGTGGATAATAAATTTGAATAGGCCCCAATTTTTACATTATCGCCTAATTCTATTTTTTCTTTGGCATAACCGTCAAGTCTAGTATATTTTTCAATGGTAACGTTTTTACCAAAAACAATATTGTTCTTGTTTAAAAATGTACAGTTTTTACCCACAAATACTTTTTTTTGTAAAAAAAAATAACCTCTAACAACCATGATTAATCTAGTAAAAAGAGTGTGGTAAATTAGTCCTACGGGAATGTCCTTATCAATGGTATATGACTTTCCTGTTTTAGTTATTAATCTTTGAACTATTGACTTAATCATTGCTCAATTACTAGTTATTTTTAAAGCATTTTTTCTAACGCAAGATAAATAAAATATAATTATTATAAACTCTGTAAAAATTAGTGAATAAAGTACCCCAAACACTTCATAAATTGGAATAACTATTCTAATTAATAAAAGGCTAAAAATGACCATTATAGCTGTTAATCTTATATAGAATTTTTTATGATTATAAGCCAAAACCAATTGCTTCAATGGCGTTGAAATAGCCATTAATAATGGAATAAAAACAGCAACTTCTAAAAGTTCACTTAAAAAATATCTGTTTGTAGGATTAAAGTATGAAACTATTTCATAGGAAAAAATGTAGAAGAAAATCATTCCGACTAATACAAATAAAAAGTTTAAACCATTGTAAATTTTCCAGTTTCTAATGGCTAAATTTGGTGTGTGCTCAACTTCATAACACACTTTTGGAAAAATAAAATTGAAAAATAAAAAAATATATGTTTTAAAAATTACAATAATCTGTTCAATGATTTTATACTGACCTGCCATTAAATTATTGCCAAAATAACTCATCATTATTACTGGAGCGTATAGTTGAAGAGAAACAAAAATTTGAGAAGAAAACATAGAAAAATCATTTTGTAAATGTTTTTTAATTTCAAATAAAGGTACAATTTTTAACTTAAAATTATACTTCTTGAAAATTAAAATTAGCACCAATACATTAGCTATTATCATCCCTAATCCCCACCAAAGATTAATGTAAATATAATCTTCAACAACTTTTACTGTTAAAAAAATCCCCGCTAAATAGATTACTTTAGACATTATGTTTAAGAGTGTAATCCATTTGACATTTTCAACTCCTTGTAAAAACCATGTTGGATTTATAAACTGTCCTATTAAAACAGATAAACTAAAAATAAAAAGTGTTTTTTCCTCTCTGAAATAAGGAATATATAAAAAGCATAGTGTTGCAATTAACAATACAAATACCAGAATAACAAACTTAACGGCATATGTTGTTAAGAATATTTTTTCTTTATTGGGGTGATTATTTCTGTTAATAGAAATCTCTCTTACACCAACTATATCAGAACCATAATCGACAAAAACAATTAAAAAAAAAGCAATTGCCATTCCAACTGCTGTTTTTCCAAAATTTTCTTCACCACAAATATTTACTATATAGGGAACAACTATTAATGGAGTAACTAAATTAAACAATTGTCCAAATCCATAGACGGAGAGCTTATGAAATTGTTTGTTTTTAAATAAAATTGAAGTAATTCTATTTAACATTCGCTCCTTTTTTATAAAGTTCGTTTAGTTGTTCTTTTAATTTATCTCCTTTTGGATAAATTGATGGACCATTTAATTGGCTAGGGTTTTTTCTTTTTAAAACACCATTGTTTTTATCTAAACTTGTGTTGTTCTCATCAGGTCTAAAATACCAATAAATTTCTTCTCCTTTGGCTTCAAAGGTTGATTCTAAATATGAAACACAAATTTTATTTAAAACCATATCTTGATTTGCTGTGTTTTTCCCAAAATCGATTCTTAACTGATTAGGTTTGATATTTTGAGGAATTTCTACTAAAATTTCTTGATTTTTATTTGAACCTGATATTTTCTTCCAAACAGCTTGTTCTTCTTTAAAATTAATAGTGTTATCAGAAGTGTAAAAAACTCTTATTGAATCGTTTTCTTTCATTACGATCTCAATTTTAATAATGGTTTTGTGTAACTCTTTTTCATCTTTACAAGATGAAAATAGCATAATTAAAATAAGAAAAAAAGCAGGTTTTATAAACAGACTTGCCATTAGAATAGAATTTGAACAAATTTACTTTAAAAAAACAAAAAACCACAAACTATAAATTAATTTGTGGTTTCATGTAATCTTAATACAAAATTATTGAGTGATTTTTGCAATTTCTTCTACCATTTTCTCATTAGGATAAAACAACATTGGATTAAATGTATTTGGTTTTTGAATAAATTTTATTGTTCCATTTGTTTGATCTATTTCTGTATCTATTAAATCATTTTTGTTGAAATAATTAAGAAAATCAGAACCTTTTATTTCAAAAGCATTTCCGAAATAATCCATTTTTAATTTTTCAACAATAACTTCTTTTTGATTTTTATTAATACCAAAGTCAAGTCTAATATGCGTAGGAATGATTTCTTCACTAAAATTATATGTAATATTTTGGAAGTCATTTGATCCTTTAACTTCTAACCAAACCGCTTTATTTTCATCAAAATTTATAGTGTTGTCCTCAGTATAATAAGCAACAAAAGAATCATCTAGAGGAAATTTTAGTTTTACATTAATACTGAAAAATTCGTTTTTCTTATTTGTTTCTTCAGTATTAGTTTTTTCTGTTGATTTTTCATCTTTTTTACAAGACAAGATTATTGTTACTAGTAGAATTGATGTTATAAAAAATTTTGTTTTCATAAAATATATTTTTTTGCAAATGTAAATTTTATTTTTACATGTTATTTAGTTATACTAAATTTTTTATCAGTTAAAACAAAAGCTTCTTTATTGTTCTTACGATTAATTAAATATATTGCTAATTTATAATCTCCATTACCATAACTATCTTTATAAATAGTAGTCTTAAATCCTGAGTTTGAAATATCAAAACTACTTTTAAAATAGGTTGTAACATCTTCTCTATAAATATTTTCATTATTTACAGTGACTTCTTTGTTATCATTTAATAATAGAAGATAAATCTTTGAATTTTTGGCTTCTTGATTAGTGAGATAAGCCCAACCTGAAATTTCAATTTTTTTATCATCTTCTGAAAAAACTTCGACACTGTAATTAACCTCATCTCCATTTCTTTCCTTAAAAGGTTTAAATTTTGAAACATTTATATTTGGTTTGTAATCTTTTTTCAAAACAAAATGTTTTGCATAGCAATCTAATAAATTAATGTTCTCATCTATAATAAAAAAACTATCAATCATTACTTTTGTATCCTCTGATGGGTTATAAGGTCTTAAGTGTGCATCAATATACCAAAATGATTTTACAATGCTTGTGTCATTCTTTATATCTAAAAATTTTTGATCTAATGATTTATCTTCAATAAAAAAATATTGTTCTTTGTTGTTTAAAAAATAAGAAAAATACCATGGCAAACTTGTAACTACTGTTTCTTTATTTTTATTATTTTCAACAACAAATTGGGACACCTCTCTAAATTGAGTTTTAGTCACTTTATTATAATAATTCTTAACAATAAAAAGATCAGTTGTTGAAAAAATAAGTAGTAATAAAATAATTCCATTTTTTATGATCTTATTTTTTATTGAATGTAAACCGAGAGACAAAATAATTAAAATTGCTGGTAAAATATTTATAAAATAACGATTTACAAGCATTGGTAAACTTGTATATGTTCTAACTAATGGGATTAAAAGTGTAATAAAAATCCAAGTGAATAGAATTATAAAACTAAACTTAAGTTTATCTTCATTTGGATTAATACTATAGTGTTTTGTCTCACTTATATCAAATAACTTTATAAAGTATAATAGTAAGATAGGAATAGTAAAAAATAAAACTAACTCAGATTGTCCAAAAAAGTCTTTATAAAATTGTGTGTAAACATCCAAACCTGGCATTTCAATCCAGATCGACTTCATTTGAGTCGTTTTTAATATTAATTTGTAAGTAGGAATATATAATAAAACTGTTATTATTCCTGATATGAACGTATATTTTAAAAACTTAATTCTTGTTACTTTAAATGGAAATATTATGAAATATAACAATATCAAATATTGAGCTATAAGTGTAAACAAAGCAAAAAAATGACTGTAAATCATTAATGTTGAAACCACTGAAAATATTATAGTATTCTTTATTGTTGGATTTTTTAATAATTTAGTTAAAAAATAAAAGGAAAGTGTTGTAGTAAAAAATAATAATACATACATCCTAGCATCTTGAGAATAATAAATATGAAAATAATTTACAGAAAGAAGAATCATTGCATAAATCCCTACTTTTTTTGAGTATAATTCTTTTCCAAGTAAATAAATAGTATAAATCCCCGCTATTCCAATAAAGGCTGAAAATAATCGTGCAACTAATGTTGTATATCCAAAAATTTTAAAGACAATATTCATTATAAAAAAATATAATGGGGGATGAGGCTCAGCTATTAATAATGATGAATAAACTTCCTGAAAAGAAAATTCTGGATTTGATTCATTTAATGTGTGGATTTCATCTAACCAAACACTTTGAAAATCTAAATGAAATAATCTAAGAAAAGCCCCAATAATCAAAAAAATGACTATAATTTTATTTGATTTAATCCAATTAATTATATTATTCTTCATTTTTAAAGTTTAATTTTTTTCCAATTATAAATAACAGAAACCCCAAAAGGCAACCTAACTTTTGAATTTATAAATTTACTTTCAAAACACATTATGGTATAGAGTACTGTGTTTAAAAGTCCTGGTTTAAATGCTTCAAAATCGCTTCCTGAACCTGTTCTTTTTTCTCCTAATTTTAACAAATTACTGATTTTTCTAAAGAAATATATTGGAAGAAATAAGAAAAAATTAAAATAAGAAGAAAACACTTCTTCACCGTCGTTTACATTTTTAAACAAGGTTTTAATCTCATGTTTTTTGTATCTTTTAAAATGATGATTAATCACATCGTGATGACTCCATAAACTCATATAAGCAGGAACTGTAATCAATACAAAAGCATTATTTTTTGTAACTCTTTTTAACTCATTAACAGCTAGTTGATCATCTTCAACATGTTCAACTACATCAAAAGCACAAACCAAATCAAAAGTATCATTCTCAAAAGGTAATTCAGTTATTGATCCATTTATTATTTTTAAACCCGTTTTTTTTGAGGCAAACTCGCAACAAAATTTATCATACTCAACCGAAGTTACCGTACCAAATTTTGATAAATATTCTGAACTTCTTCCTGGTCCACAGCCAACATTTAATATTTGTAAATTAGATGATGAAAGTTTTTCTTCTTTGATTAACTTATCTATATAATTTGATAATATTTTTTCTCTTGCAACAAACCACCAATGTTTCCTTTCAAGCTCATAATATTCTTTATAATAATCGTGTTGCATATTTTAATTCTTAATTTCTTCTCCTTCTTGAAAAATTTTGTCAATGATAAATAATGGTCTATTTCTTACCTGATTGTAAATTCTAAGAACATATTCCCCTATTAAACCTAATGAGATTAATTGAACACCACTGAATAATATAATTGCTAATATTGTTGCTGTAAATCCTTGTGGCACATCATTATAGTAGAATCTTCTATAGAGATTATATCCAAAATATAATAACGAAAATAAAACGGTAAAAAAACCCAATCTGGTTATAATTTTTACGGGAAAATCACTAAAATTAAAAATTCCATTAAAAGCTAATTCAAATAATTTTTTCCAACTGTATTTTGTTTCTCCAGCAAATCTTTCATCTCTATCATATTCAAAACCAATTTGTTTAAAACCTACCCATGCTCTCATACCTCTTAAATATCGGCTTTGCTCAGGCATGTTATTAATATTATCAACAACTCTCCTGCTTAACATTGAAAAATCTCCGCTATCAATAGGTATATTAAAATTTGAAATCTTCTTTTGTAATCTGTAGTATAACTTATATGAAAGTTTTTTTAAAAAACTTTCTTTTCTATTTTTTCTAATTGCATAGATAACATCATTTCCTTGCATTAAAAGTTTATAGAATTCATTTACTAATTCTGGTGGATCTTGTAAATCTCCATCAATTATCATAGCTCCTTTTTTTCCTCTTACCTGACTTAAACCAGCACTAACAGCTAATTGATGACCGTGATTTCTTGACAATAAAATACCTGTGAAACGGTTATCCAACCTACAAACCTTTTCAATAAGTCTATCTGTTTCATCGTTGCTACCATCATTAATCAATATAACCTCACATTTAAAAGTAGTATTATTTATAACAGAAGTTAGTCTTTGAATTAATTTTTCAAAAACTTCTTCTTCATTATAAAGAGGCACAACTATTGAAATATCTATTGTCATTATACTATGCTTTTTTTAAACTACTCTCCCAACTATCAATCTCAATTCCAAAAACGCTTTTAATCTTACTTTTATCTAATACACTATAAGCTGGTCTTTGGGCTGGTGTAGGATAATCTTTCGTTGGAATTGGGTGTAAATCTATGGTAATATTGTTAATTTCAAATATTTTTTGGGCAAAATCATACCAAGAGCATTGACCTTCGTTACTGAAATTGTAGATTCCATAGTTAGATGCTGAAACAAGTTCAGCATGACAAGAATCAATAATTTTAATTAAAACTTCTGCTAAATCTACTGCATTTGTGGGTGTTCCTATCTGATCATTCACTACAGATAATTCTTCTCTTTCAGTACCTAAACGCAACATAGTTTTCATAAAGTTATTACCAAATTGTGAATAGACCCATGATGTTCTAATGATAAAATGCTTTTCCCAAAGTTCTTTAATTGCTTCTTCACCATCAAGTTTGGTTTGTCCATAAACTCCTGACGGATTTGGTTCATCTAATTCGGTATAAGGTGTTTTTTTAGTACCATCAAAAACAAAATCTGTTGAAACATGTAATAAAACAGTATTGTTCATTTTACATATTTTTGCCAAATTCTGAGCTCCTAAAACATTAATTGAATAGGCCTTGTCGGGTTCGGATTCAGCTTTATCAACTGCAGTGTATGCAGCTGTATTAATGCAATAATTTGGAATAAATTCATTAAAAACAGCATTAACATTGTCGTAATCTGTTATATCTAATTTCTCTGAATCACAAAACTCAAATTCTATATCTGGATATCTTTCTACAATAGATTGAATAGCTTGTCCTAATTGTCCATTGGCACCTGTTACTAAAACTACCATACTCTTTTTGCCTTATTTAATTCTGGTAATATTTGATCCTTTTCTGAAATAATGCAGTTTTCCAATGGAAATTGCCAATCAATATTCAAAGTTGAGTCATTATAAATTAATCCTCCCTCACTTTCTTTGTTGTAAAAATTATCACATTTATAGAAAAAGGTGGCTGTTTCACTTAATACAATAAATCCATGTGCAAAGCCTCTTGGTACAAAAAATTGTTTTTGATTCTCACCTGAAAGCAAAATAGATTCATATTGACCAAAGGTTTTTGATTCTGGTCGAATATCTACTGCAACATCTAAAACTTCTCCTTGTAAAACACGAACTAACTTAGCTTGTGCATGCTCTCCAGTTTGATAGTGTAATCCTCTTAAAACTCCTTTGGTAGAATACGATTGATTATCTTGAACAAAATGAACCGTTTTACCTATTCCGTTAGCAAAAGTGTTTTCATTGAAACTTTCCATGAAATAGCCTCTTTCGTCTTGTATAATTTTGGGTTCGATGATAAAACAACCTTCTAATTTAGTTTCTATAAAATTCATTTTCGAGTTCAATTACAATGGCAAAAATTCATTTTCAATATATTTCTTTCTATTACTCTAATAAACTTATTAAATGGGTTCCATAACCACTTTTTAATAAAGGTTGTGCTAATTCTTTTAGTTGATTAGCATCAATAAATCCCATTTTGAAGGCTGCTTCTTCAATGGCTCCAATTTTTAACCCTTGTCTTTCTTCTATAACTTGTACAAATTGACCTGCCTGCATTAACGATTGAAAAGTTCCAGTATCTAACCAAGCTGTTCCTCTATCTAAGATACTAACCTTTAGGTTTCCTCTTTTTAAATATTCTTTGTTTACATCCGTAATTTCTAATTCACCTCTTGGGCTTGGTTTTATATTTGCTGCAATTTCAACAACTGAATTGTCATAGAAATATATACCGGGAACAGCAAAATTAGATTTTGGATTTTGTGGTTTTTCTTCAATAGATAGCACATTACCTTGTTTATCAAAATCTACAACACCATAACGTTCTGGATCATGTACATGGTAGGCATAGATAATTCCTCCTTCAGGATCATTATTAGCTTGAAGCAATTCGGCTAAACCAGTTCCATAAAAGATATTATCTCCTAAAATTAATGCCACTTTATCTTTTCCGATAAATTCTTTTCCTATTATAAAAGCTTCGGCTAATCCATTTGGGTTTTCTTGAACAGCATATTCAAATTGACAGCCTAATTTTTTTCCATCTCCCAATAATTGCTTGAATAAAGGCAAATCATGAGGTGTAGAAATAATTAATATTTCATTAATTCCCGCCCACATTAATGTTGATAAAGGATAATAAATCATGGGTTTATCATAAATAGGCATCAATTGCTTACTTACTGCTAATGTTAGAGGATGTAGTCTTGTACCTGAACCTCCAGCTAATATTATACCTTTCATCTTAAATCAAATTTCTTTTTAGCATCTGTCTTTTATAATACTTTCTAACAGAAACAAGAATCATAAATAATAAAACAAATAAAATTGGAAGAATCAACTTCATCTTTCCGTTTGCTCCTTCTGTATCTTTAATATTTAATGTTGAAGATACTTCTTTGATAATCTTTTGATAATTGATTAACCTAATTTTATTGTATGTCTGTTTATTAATTAAATCCTTTTTGGACTGGATAATTTCGTTTAATTGATTGTTTTCACTTATATAAACAGAAGTAGATTTACCTGACTGTTTAGGTAACTCGTTTAAAATATTATTAATTTGATTAAGGGTTTCATCATTTGACTTTATCTCTACATTTAAACTTAACTGCATTTCTTTCTTAACACTTGAAAAATAATCTGATGTTTCAAGATATTTTAAAATGGGAGTTATTAAATCGTCTTTTTTTATTGATTTACTTGTTTTGATTTTAATCAAATGGTATTGGTAATTTTTTGCTGTAGTTTTATTTTCAATAATTTTCTCTAAATCACCATCTTCTGCCATTAATTTGATTAACCCAAAATTTGACTCACTTTCTTGGATAAATTCATAAACATTAATAATCGGTTCTACTTCAATCAATCGGAACTTTTTAGGCTCTTTAATACCAATAGACTTCAAAAATATGGTGTCACTTTCTTTTCTCTTAGCATTTATAAGATTAATTTTTGAATACAAGTAATCTACACTTTTGAAATTTGGTAAAACCACTATTTCATGATCATATAATTTTGACTTTTTATCTAAAAAATAACCTAAAACTATACCCAATATAAAAAGTATTGCTATTACAAGAATATTTCTTTTAATGAATAATATTAAGTCAAAAAATGAATCTATCAGTTTTTGAAAAAAACCACCTATTTTTTTTGATAATTGTCCTAAATCGATTTCTTGTTCCTGAGAATTTGTACTCATATTAATTATTTTATATTAAATATTTGTTCTAAAATTTTTATGGTAATTAAATAGGTTGGTTTTACACCTGTTGTTCCTAAACCTCCTGAGGCCAATGTACTACCTGTTTCTAATGGATTATCCGAAGCATAATAAGCATATCTGACTTTTACATTTGGATTGATACTTTTTCTAATTCTTGAGGCCGATTGAATCGCTTTTTGGTAATAAGAACCTTCCATTTCAAGTCCAATAGCTTCCCAAGTTGATTCATGAAAGAATTTCAATAAATCCTTGTTTTGCAGTGATGTACCCAAAACAGTAACCATAGGTCCAGCAAAAACAGGAATGCCATTGCCTTCAAACATTTCTTTGGTTAACTCATTCTCAAACGGATAATTATCAGCGGTTCCTTCATTAACATGAGCATTCGGAATCATTATATCTCCTTTTCCTCCTTGTAAAATTCCTGCTTTTCCCATTATAGATACTGACTCTACATTTAAGAAGATTTTTGTCTTATCTATTTTATAAGGTTTTAACAACTCATCAATGGTTTCATAAGCTTGCTCCCCAAAGGCATAATCCATAACAATTAAAACTGGTTTGGTTTTATCAAATTTTGCTGAAGGAAAAGCTGATTTTTTAAAGTCAATTTGTGCCGTATCAAAAATCTGGACATCAATATTGGTTCCTGATGTATCGGGTAAAGAAATCATACCGTTCTTAAAGGCAAAATCTTCTACTTTTTTACGTAATTCTTTATTATTAGAACTACTTAAATCTTCAAAAATTTGAAATTCGTTAGCCTCTTTATACTTTTTCCCAATAACTGGTTCTGCAAAAATAGAATTCATCACACTATGCATATTGGCACTAATGATGTGAATAGGTCTATCTATTAAATTGTTTTTCTTTAAAACTTCCTTAATATTATTGGCCCAAATTTCACCATAAATATGATGGCCCAATCTTTCTCTTAAAATAGGACTAAATGTTATGGTTCTTTTGTTGTTCAAGACTACTTCTTCAATAGCCAATTTTCCTAACCAATAAACAATATGTAGGAAACGCTCTGGTGCTTCTGGTGTTGCAAAATCAGGATAAATGGCTTGAACCTCAGCAAATGTTCTTCCTAAAACACTTGAAATATGAGAAATAGCTTTTTCTCTTTCCACAAGAGTCATTTTTTTATTTTGAAGTACAATTTCTTCTAGTTTTTGCCAATCTCTGGTAATCTCTCCAGAATCATCAATTAAAACCCTATCTTTTATTTTGTGGGATTCAATAAAAATAAATGTCAGGTGTGTCAAAATATCATAAATATCGGAACGACCACGTGTGATTTCCACATTCATTTGCTCGTCGTCAATTCTGTAGCAATTTCTTCTTCTTTTTGGAGGAATAATGGCTTTAAAATGCGAATTGGAATACCCTTCATCTGAAGTTAAATTAATAAAACGACATTGTTCAATGCCAACAGGAAGCCTTTCAATCACATATAACAATCCGTTTAATTCTACTTTTTCTTCAGCAATACTTCCATAAATTTCTGGTCGTAAGGATAATAATGCCTCACGCAAAGTTTCTCCTGAAACTCCCATGGGTTTATAGAAACCTCTGTTGAAAAGGTGTCGCATACTTATGTATAAACGTTCTATAGCTGCTGATGATTCTTGAGCTCTTGAACGTGATATGTTTTTAATTTCTTTCATGTATTGTATTTCTAACCTGCAAATATAAGGTTTTTAGTTTTTAATTGGTTAGGGTGATTTCTAAAGATGGAACTAAATATTTATCATGATATTTTCTCATTAATAGATTTTCATAACTTTTTGGTTTTTCTAACATTACTTTTTCATGCTTCTCCCAAATTAAAACATTATATGCATATAAAGCGTTATTCTCTTCTGAAGGTATGTAAGCTAAGTTTGGTTGATAAGAGCAACTTTTTATTATTTTCTTTTCTCCTGATGGACTTTTGTGATTTCTCTCCCAGCAATATTTATTTTCTTCAATCAATAATTTTTCAAATACGATGAAGAAGCCTTTTTCGGGAATTTTTATTTTAAAATTAGATACATTTATACTATTTGCTTTACTTCCTTTTTTTATGTCAACCAATATCTCCTCTTCAATAATGTCTTCTCCTATTGATAAGTCTGGATTACATTCTACAATTCTTATTCTAAGTTTTGAATTTTTAATTGCTGAAAGTGTGTGAAATTTAATTTGCTTTAGGAATGGATATTCTTTCGTATCTGCTGTAGGTTTGAAATAAATAGCATTATAATTTGCATTTAAGTGCCAACGAAAACCGCTTGATTCATAATCTCCAACTTCAATTTCTTTAGTTTGTTTTGGAATTTCTAAAACCACATCTGGCATTTCATATACTTTTTGAACTAATGAAACTGTTGCAATATCAGATGATTTCAACGTCTTAGTTTCATAACCCAAAGCCGAAAAAAAAATATTCTTTTCTTCTTTTAAGTCTAATAAAAATGTACCGTTTTCTTCTGAAGTGGTACCAATATTTTCATTTTCTACCCAAATGTTTACATAAGGAATTGGCTTACCTGAAATACTATCCAAAACCATACCTTTGATTTGGGCTGAAAGGGATAATGGGATTAATAAAAAAAGTAGGGCTTGCTTCATGTTTTGTTTTTAGAAGCTGAAACAAGTTCAGCTTGACAAGAATATGTGTTTGTTGTTTTTACTTATGTTTTTATTATAATTCACGTTTTTTGTCATTCTGAACTTGTTTCAGCATCTTTTTTCTATGCTCTTCCTAACTTATCAGCAATTTCTCTGTTATCACTCAATCTTGGTAGTTTGTTTTGTCCTCCTAACTTTCCTATCGATTTCATATACTCTTGAAAACCGTTTATAGGTACTTTTGAAATGACAACAGTTCGCAACACTTTACCTACAATTAAATCATCATAATAGACATTTTGTTTGCGCATGGCATCGTCAATTTTTAACGCGAATTCTTCTAAATTATTGGGTTCGTTTTCAAATTCTATAAACCACTCGTGATAAGGTAATCCAGAAGTGGGATTAATTTGAGGCGCAACAGTGAATTCATTTACCCTAACTTCAGTGTTTGCAACAGCTTCTTGCAAAGCACTTTCAACTTCTTTAGCAATAACGTGCTCTCCAAAAGCGGAAATAAAATGTTTAATTCTACCAGAAACAATTACTCTATATGGTTTTAAACTGGTAAATTGTACAGTATCTCCAATATTATATGCCCAAAGTCCAGCATTTGTAGAGATGATTAAAACATAATTTATGCCTAATTCTACTTCTCCAATGGTATATCTTTTTGGATTTTCTGTGTAAAATTCGTTTGCTTTGATAAATTCATAGAATATACCTGAATTTAATAACAAAAGCATTCCTTTTTCTTTCTGAGAATCTTGATAAGCAAAAAAGCCTTCTGATGCTGGAAAAAGTTCTATGGAATCTACTTTTCTACCGATTAAATTTTCGAATTTAGCTCTGTATGGTTCATAATTAACTCCTCCATAGATGAACAAATTGAAATTTTTGAAGATTTCCCCAACTGGCTTATTCGCTTTTTCTTTAAGTTTTTCAAAATACATTTGCACCCAAGAAGGAATTCCTGAAATGACTGCCATGTCTTCGTTTATAGTTTCTTCCACAATAGCATTTACTTTGGTTTCCCAATCTTCAATACAATTGGTTTCCCAACTGGGCATTCGGTTTTTTTGTAAATATGCTGGTACAAAATGTGCTACTATTCCAGATAATCGTCCTAATTTGATGCCGTTCTTGTCCTCTAAAATTGGACTTCCTTGTAAGAAAATCATTTTCCCATTTACAAAATCAGCTTTTCCTGTTTCATGAATGTAGCTTAATATAGCATTTCGAGCGGCTTGAATATGAAAAGGCATCGACTCTTTGGTAAGTGGAATATATTTAGCACCTGAAGTTGTGCCTGATGTTTTGGCAAAATAAAGTGGTTTTCCTTTCCAAAGAATGTCAGGTTCACCTTTAACAACTTTTTCTACATAAGGTTTCAACGCTTCATAATCTCTGACTGGTACATTATTAGTAAAGTCTTGATGGGATTTTATTTGAGAAAAGTTATGATTTTTTCCAAATTGTGTTTGAGAAGCTTGCTGAATTAAATCTAAAAACACTTTTTGTTGGGTTTCAACAGGATTTGAAGCCCATTTTTGCGTTTTTTGATGAATGCTTTTTGCGAATATTTTTGCTGCGAAACTTTTTATGCTCATGGTTTTTGAATTAGCCCAGACAGGAATGAAAAGCTTTTTTGTGAAAAAATGTAGTTTTTGTAGTGGTAAAAAAGCGACCAAAGGAAGCTCTTTTTATGGCTTACAAAAACACGTTTTTTGCAAAAAACATGTAATGGATGGCTGGAAATGGCTCCTGAAAACATTACTGAAAATTAATAAATTGTGTTGGATTAATAGGAAAACCTTCTTTCCAAAGCTCAAAATAGAAATTTCCGGTATTGCTTTGAAACTCAGTGCTACCTGCCTGTCCAATTACTTCTCCTGATTTGACATTATCTCTGGCTGTCTTTGTTATAAATGCTATGTTTTTGTACACTGAAATTAGTTCATCTTTGTGCTTAATGATAACCACATAACCTGAAGTTGGTGTCCAATCTGTAAAAAGAATTGTGCCTGAAGCTACTGCCTTTATAGGTGTTTCTTTAGCTACTGCAATTTCAATTCCATAGCTTTTTGCTGCTGGATTGTATTTTCTCAATATTTGCCCATTAGTTGGTGGAAATAATACAAAGTTAACTTTGGGTTTTGCATTATCAAATACGTTATATTTATCTTCTAAAGCTACTTGTTCTCTTAGTTCTTGCTCTTCTTTAGTAGTTTTTATGTCTAAATCTTCTGGTTTTACTATGTTATTATTTTGAAGGGAATCTTTGTTTAATTTTGCATATTCTAATTCGCCTATTAATACTTTTTTTATTGACGTTATGTATTTGTTATTAAAATCTACATTTCTTTGAAGGGAATCTGATTTAATAGCTAAAACAATGGCATCTTGTTTTAATTTTGTGGAGGCATAACCAGGAATATATTCGCGAAGAGGCGTAAATGCAATGATGTAAGTGGTAATGGATATTAAAAATATTGCTGATAATGTAACCACAACAAACACATTCATCAAGTTTAATTTCAATGAAAAGGTTTCCTCAAATGTATCTTCATTGAGAATTACTAATCGTCTTTTGTTGAATAGTTTATTTTTTAAAACCTGTCTTTTTATTTTTTTTTGTGGCATTCTTAAAAGGTTTGTTCTACAAATATAATAATTATGCTTTGTTAAGAGATTAGCATGGCAATAATTATTCGTTAAAAAAGTAGCATTTGTTATTTTCTTTTTATCTTTGCAGTATTAAATTTTGAAAAATGAATGCATTAGCTATATTTTTAGGTGTCATTGGTGCTCCACAAGTAATTTTAATTGTGGTGATTATCTTATTGCTTTTTGGTGGTAAAAAAATTCCTGAAATGATGAAAGGACTTGGTGGTGGTGTAAAAGAATTTAAAAACGCCATGAAGGACGAAGAAAATAAAGATTCTAAAAAAGAAGAAACTACTACAAAAGAGTAAATTATGATTTTAAACTCCATTTTTCTAGGTGTAATTGGAGCTCCTCAAATATTACTGGTTTTAATAATTCCTGTTGGAATATTTTTGTTAGGTTATTACATTGGAAAAAAATCCGGTTACATCAAAAGAGTTAAAGAAGAAAAAAAGTAATTTTATTCATAAGAAAATTAAAATCCCAAATTTCAACAAGAGTGAAATTTGGGATTTTTTATGTTTTATAATACCATCGTTAACTGAATCCTTTTCCTTGCTTCGTCCACCTCAACAACTTTTACTTGAACGTGTTGGTGGAGTTTTACAACTTCGTTGACATCAGAAACAAAACCATCTTTTAGTTGGGAAATGTGCACCAAACCACTTTCTTTAATTCCAACATCAACAAAACAACCAAAAGCTGTGATGTTATTGACAATTCCTGGTAAAATCATTCCTGTTAGTAAGTCTTTTATGGTTTTTACATTTGCATCAAATTCGAAAACTTTGGCTGATTTTCTTGGGTCTAATCCTGGTTTTTCTAGCTCTTTTAATATGTCTTTTAAACCTAGAATTCCTATTTCTTCTGTGATATAATTTTCTAATTTTACTTGGCTGATTTTTTCTTTATTGGCAATTAATTCGTTAACGGAAATTTTCAAATCTTTAGCCATTTTTTCCACAATTTTATAAGCTTCTGGATGAACGGCTGAATTGTCTAATGGATTTTTTCCATCTTTAATTCTTATGAAAGCTGCGGCTTGTTGATAGGCTTTTTCACCTAATCGTGGTACTTTTTTGATTTGGCTTCTTTCTAGAAATGGTCCGTTTTCTGAACGATAAGCTACAATGTTTTCGGCCATTTTTTCTCCAATTCCAGAAACGTAACTTAATAAAGATTTACTGGCTGTGTTGATATTAATTCCAACTGAATTTACACATCGAACTACTGTATTGTCCAATTCTTCTTTTAGTTTAGTTTGGTCCACATCGTGTTGGTATTGTCCAACTCCAATGGATTTGGCATCAATTTTTACTAGTTCAGCTAATGGGTCAGAAAGTCTTCTTCCAATGGAAACTGAACCACGAACGGTTACATCATAAGTTGGAAATTCTTCACGTGCAATTTTACTTGCTGAATACACTGATGCTCCAGCTTCTGAAACCACAAAAACCTGAACGGGTTTGTCAAAAGCAATTTTCTTGATGAAAAATTCGGTTTCTCGACTGGCTGTTCCGTTTCCGATAGAAATTGCTTCAATGTTATAAGCATTTACCATGGAACGAATTTTTTTCATAGCCATAGCGCTTTCATTTTGTGGTGCGTGTGGATAAATGGTTTCGTTGTATAACAAATCTCCTTTTTCGTCCAAACAAACCACTTTACAACCACTTCTATAACCAGGATCAATAGCCATGATTCTCTTTTCTCCTAAAGGTGGAGCAAGCAAAAGTTGGCTTAGGTTTCCAGCAAAAACTTCAATGGCTTTTTCATCCGCTTTGGCTTTAGCTTCTTGTAACGTTTCGTTTGAAATGGCTGGTTCTAATAAACGTTTGTAACTGTCTTTTATCGCGATTTTGACTTGTTCCGTAGATTCGTTTCTGCCTTTTAAAGTGTTTTCTTCAATAAAATCAATAGCTTCGTCATTTTCAATCTCAACATTTAGTTTAATAAAACCTTCTTTTTCAGCACGAAGCATGGCTAATAATCGGTGTGAAGGGGCTTTTGAAATGGGTTCTGACCAATCAAAATATTGTTTGAACTTTTGAGCTTCTTCTTCTTCGGCTTTCTTTTTAACGACTTTTGTTGTTATGTTAGCTTTCCTTTGGAACAATCGTCGAAGGTTTTTTCTAATGTAAATATTTTCGTTAATCCATTCGGCAATAATGTCTCTTGCTCCTTGTAAAGCTTCATCTTCATTCACCACATTTTTACTAATGTATTTTGAAGCTTCAAATTCGATTTCATCCTTATTTTGAGTCATTATGATTTTTGCCAAAGGTTCTAAACCATTTTCTCTAGCAACATCAGCTTTAGTTTTCTTCTTTTTTTTGTATGGCAAATACAAATCTTCTATTTCTTGTAAATCAAAGCTGTTTTGGATTTTGGATTTCAGTTCTGAAGTCAACTGCCCTTGTTCTTCAATGGTTTTTAAGATGGAATCTTTTCTTTTTACTATTTCATCATATTGTTTGGAAAGTTTGGCAATATTTTCGATTTCGACCTCATCTAAATTTCCTGTTTGGTCTTTTCGGTAACGCGAAATAAAGGGAATGGTACAATCTTCTGAAAGTAATTTTAATGTAGCTTCTATGTTTTTATCAGCTGTGTTTACTGCTGCTTTTATGAATTGAATTTGGTTCATTATTAATTAAAAAGTTTAATATAATTATCGAATATATATGTTTTCCCTCTTTTGCTTCCTGTTATCTCTTTAAGAATTTTCATTGCTACTAATTCATCTAAAATTTTATAGGCTGTTGCGTGGGATACTTTTGTGATTTCTACTATTTTAATAGCATTTACAATGGGTTTTTGATACAAAAATTCCATTATATTTAATAAGTGATTTGTTCTATTGCCATTTTTTTGAATTTTATCTTCTATTTCTTTTTTTAATTTTAAAACGGCATCAAAAGTTTCTATTCCATTTTTCGCGGTTTCTATAATTCCAACCAAAAAAAACTTAAACCATTGTTTCAAGTCATTTTTTGTTCTTACGTTCATTAAATTATCATAATAATATTGTCTATTTCTTTCAAAAAAATCTGATAAGTATAAAATAGGTTTTTTGAGAATCGTTTTATCTACTAAATATAAAGTTATCAATAAACGACCAACTCTACCATTCCCATCTAAAAAAGGGTGTATTGTTTCGAATTGATAATGTATTAATGCAATTTTTAATAAATCTGGCATGAAATATTCTTCATTATGAGCAAATTTTTCTAAATCGCTCATTAGCTCTTGAATTGTAGAATGTGTTGGAGGAATAAAAGTTGCATCATTAATGGATGCTCCACCTATCCAATTTTGACTAGTACGAAATTCACCGGGTAACTTATTTTTACCTCTAACTCCTTGTAATAATGTTTGATGTGTTTCTTTAATTAATCTTGATGAAAATGGCAAGGTTTCTAGTTTTTTTATGGCATTATTCATGGCTTCGATATAATTCTGTACTTCTTCCCAATCATCTCTTTTGTCTATATCAATATCCTCAATACTTAATAAAGCTTCCTCAATATTGGTTTGAGTTCCTTCTATTTTACTACTTTGTGTTGCTTCTTTTAAGACATGCATGCTTATAAACATATCAATATTTGGAATATATTCTGAATACATATCCAATCTACCCAATTGTCTATCTGCTTTTGAAAGTAATTGCTGAATTTCCATGTCATCCAATAACCAAGTTTTATTTATTAAATTTGGCTGAAAACTTGAATAATATCCTTGATTTTGAAAAAAACCTGCAACGAAATTTTTCATTTGTTAACATTTTAAAAACAAATATAAAACTATTTTAAATTTATGTAGTATTTTAAAATAAGAAATTGTATTATTTTAAATTTGTATGTTATTTTAAAATAACAGCTGTTGCTTTTTTAAATATAAAAGAATTTTAACTTAAAGAGTTTGATGAAATTAGAAAAAAATTGTTTTGTTCTTTAAATAATTTTCTACATCAATCACATTTCCACTTGAAATTAGAAACATTGGAACGAATTTCTGGACGATATTCATAATGCCACCATTCATTATAAATGCTTTTAAAATTATATTTAGCTAAAGTTTCTTTTAGTAATTTTCTATTCTTTAAAACATCAGGTGAGTGTTTTGAGTACGAATGGTGTGCTTCTGGTCCGAAAAAATCAAATTTTGTTCCCATGTCTAATTCATTTCCATTAGCATCTACTAAAGTTAAATCTACAGCTGCTCCACGATTGTGTTTGGAACCTTTTTTGGGATTAGCAACATAATTAGTTCCTGGAAGAATTTTCCACATTTTCTTTTGAACATCTAAAGGTCTGTAACAATCAAATAATTTAATTCTAAATCCTTTTTTAATCAATTCTTGATTAGCTTTCATTAAAGCTAGAGCAGTATTTTTTCGCAAATAGCAATCTGGACAATCGTAAACTTTTTGTTTTAAAAAATTATCTTCTGTGGCATATTTCATATCCAAAATAAAATCTGAACTTAGAGTTAGGATATTAACAAAAGAGGTGTCTTTTGAATTGGTTTCAGAATTGTTTGTTTTTGTTTCAGGTTGTTCTGGTATGCTATCTTTTTGTTTTTCGGTTGGTAACTTTTTTACTTCAACAGGTTTTCGTACTTCTTTTTTACAAGAAATAAATAGGGTTAGGAATAATATGAATACTATTTTTTTCAAATTAAGAAAAGTCTTCAAATTTATAATTTCGCTTCATGAAATCTAAAGCTGCTTGTACAATTTCTCCCATAGAATTAGCTTTTTTAAAGTTCACATCTAGAGTGACTTGATATATTTCGTCTTGTAATTGTTGAATGTGTTTTAATGGTGCCAATTTGGTAGATTTCATAGCTTCAATTAGGCGTTTTAATCTTGTTTTGGTATCAATTAATCTTTTTACAATAATAGAGCGTTCTTCAATTTGGTATTGTGCAATTGATTTTGGTTTTAGTTTATTTTGTACCAATTCTGATAATTTGAAATTTTCCTTGAATAAATGTGGTTTATATAATTTAAAACTACCTTCATAACTTTGTTGATCAAAATCAATGGCTCTAATTCTGAAAATTCGTTGGTCAAAATCATAAATAGGAATTACCACAAAATTATAAGAACGCATATCACCTAAAAGTCCAATCATGCAACGTTCATTGAACTTAACAAATTCTTTGGCTATTTGGGTTTTTTCATGTTCATTGCAGTCTTTTAGATTTTCTTCCAAAAAAACATCACCAGGAATTCCTACAATATGTTCTTCAATTAGTGTGTCGTCAAATACTAAAAAATTTATGGTGTTGGGCGAAATAATATGTTCGATTTCTAGACCAAAAATTCGTGAAGCATCTGCTTTCTTGATGTAAAAATGCGTGTAATTGTCGTTTAAAATATTTCTGATTTTTACTCTAAATGGTTTTGAATTTCCAAAAGTGCAAAAATCAATATAATCCACATTAAGAAATTCAATATTACTCTCGTCACCGTCAGAATGCAACAAGGTATATATCTTTTTAAGACTTTTGTCTAATTCCTCTTTTTCAAATTCATTGTAATATAACCTGACCCATAAAGTATCTTTTCCTTCTTTATCAAAAACAGCGATACTTCCTTGAAAACGCAATAAATCTTCATAAAAAACCCTTGTTTTAGTTACTCTTTTATATTTTTCAAGGTAACTTCTCAGATTTGAGTTTATAGGATAGTACTGTTTTTTAAACTGTGGTTTTTCTTCACTCATTTTAAATAAATTGAAAAGAAATGTAGTTTTTTTAATTTGAAAATAAAAATCAATCTTGTACTATTATCTCTTTTGGATCTTCTTTTTGAAATTCTGGTTGAATATTAACATGATTTATTTTAAAATTTTCAAATAATATTTTTTCGATTTTTAGCAATAAATCATTAAACTCACTGATTTTTAGGTCTTCTGAACAATCTAAATGGGCTTCTAAATGCAACTCTTCTTCATTCAAATGCCAAACGTGCACGTGATGAAGTTTTTTAACTCCTTTTATTTGATTGACGATTCTTACTATTTCTTTGATATCAATGTTTTCTGGAGTAAAAAGCATTAACATCTTAGTTGATTTCCACAACAAATCAATACCAACCACAATTAAATAAATTGCAATTATTAAGGTTAAAGCACTATCAATCCAATATATTTGGAAATAATACATTAAAATTCCACCTGCTAAAACAGCTACAGAAGCTAGCATATCGGTTAACAAATGCAAATAAGCCGATTTCATATTTAAGTTATGATCAGCATCTTTTTTTAGTAATAAAACGGAAAATCCATTTACTACAATACCAAGAGCTGCTAACCAAATGACAATAGAAGGTTGAATTTCTTCTGGTTTAAAAAAACGAGAAATGGCCTCAAAAATTAAATAAATAGCAACAACTATTAATGATAGTGCATTGACAAAAGCTGCAATTAATTCAGCTCGTTTTAAACCAAAAGTTTGTTCTAAGGATGCTTTTCTTCGGGATAGTTTATGAGCTACATAACTGATGATTAAAGACAATACATCGGAAAAATTATGTAACGCATCAGAAATTAAAGCTAAACTTCCAGAAAATAAGCCACCAATAACTTGAGCTAAAGTAATAACCACATTCAATAAAATGGAATACAATAAATTTTTTCCTTGTACTTGATGTTTATGAATGTGGTTGTGACTCATTATGTGAAATAGGGTTTTATTATAAATCTTGCAACAATTAAAAGTAAAATAAAATTCAAAAACATGCCTATTGTAAAATATAACCAATATTGTTTATATCCTTTTTTATTACCTGTAATTAATAGTTCATTGGATTTTTTTATATGTTTTTTAAAAAGAAAACCACTTGTTAAAATTATCTTTACTTTCTTATTGTTGCTTAAATTGGTTTCAAAAACTTTAACTTTAGATAAATCTCTTCGATCAATTTCATAAATTATCTCATTCTTTAAATCTTTATCAATTGAATTAGATTTAAAAAGATTTATTAATTGATCATCTGAAAGCTTTTGAATATTTTGCATAAATTATTTGCATGCTATTTTATGCACTCTATTGGCATGTCTTCCACCTTCAAAGGCTGTGGTTAAAAAAGTTTCAACCATAGCCACAGCTTGAGGAATTGAAGTATATCTTGCTGGAATACTTATTATATTGGCATCATTGTGTTGACGAGCTAATTCGGCAATTTCTTTAGTCCAACAAAGTGCTGCTCTTATCTCTTGGTGTTTATTAACTGTCATAGCAATTCCATTTCCTGAACCACAAATTACAATGCCAAAATCTGCATTTTTCATTTGTACATCATAAGCAACTGGATGACCAAAATCTGGATAATCAACACTGTCAAAAGTATCTGTTCCATGATTGATAACAGTGTGTCCTTTTTCTTCTAAAAACTGAACAATTGCTTTTTTATAATCTGGACCTGCGTGGTCGTTTCCTATAGAGATTTTCATTAGTTGTGTGTTTTAAAGTGTTTGTTTGATACAAAGTTAGGGAAAGCAAAAGACTTCCTACACTAGAAAAACTTTTTTTGAATAAAATTTAACTAAAACACTAAAAATCAGAACTATTCTTACATAAAATAAGGTTTTATTACCAATTGTTAATTGAATTTTACAACTACTTGATAATCAGTTAATGTTAATTTAACATCAATTGTTAATAAATAAAAATAGATTTTTAGAAGTTTTTTATCGTTGTATTGAAAAATTATCTAATCCAAAATAGCATTTAAAAATCCTAATAAAGTTTCGGTTATTTTTTTGAAAATTATCAGCACAAAATCTTCACTTATCAACACAAAATTTATAAAAACTTATCAAAGAAAATTGCAATTTTTTGGTTGTTAACATCTGTTAATAAAAACTTAAATTCTATTCAATTTTAGGACTTTACAATTTCATAACATTGTTAATTGTTGTGTATAAATTACCAAAACTAAAAATCCAATATCTTTTTCAAAAATTTATACTACCTATTAACACCCTATCATAACCATCATAAATTTAAATTTAATTAAAAATATTTTTGTTGTTTTTAATATATGTTGAAAACTCTTGAAATTTTAGATTGGAGATTAACGATTCTAGATTTCTGAAGTTGTTTAACTTTTAAATTACAAATGTTATTAAATCTATAAAACTGAATACTAATTACTGAATACTGAATACTAATTTGTACTTTTAAACTTTATTAAGAAAAGAATATGACAAAGAAAATTAAAAAGTATGGCAGCAAAGAAAAAGATTTCACTGCTCAAATTTTAAAAATTATTTCAAAAGATGCTAACAAGACTTTTAACTACAGGCAGATTGCTGCTGCGTTAAATGTGAATGATACTAAAAGTAGAAACGAAATTATCAAAGAATTAAATCGTTTAAAACAAAAAGGAAAAATAGAAGAAGCAGAAAGAGGAAAATTCAAAATTATAGCTAAATCAGAATATTATGAAGGAGTTGTTGATATGACATCTCGTAAAACAGGTTATTTTGTTTGTGATGAATTGGAACATGATGTTTTCATCCCTTTTCAAAATTTAAATCACGCTTTAGATAAAGATAAAGTAAAAGTGTATGTGTACAACCGAAGAAGTTCGCGTAAACCTGAAGCTGAAGTTTTAGAAATTTTAGAAAGAGATAAAACGGAATTTGTTGGAGTTATTGACATTCAAAAAAACTTTGCTTTTGTAACTACTGCTAACAATAAAATGTACACCGATATTTTTATTCCCAAAGATAAAATTGGTGAAGCCGAAAATGGTGATGTCGTTTTAGTTACTATGGAAGATTGGCCCAAAAAAGCTGATTCCCCTTTTGGAAGTGTAACGAAAGTTTTAGGGAAACCTGGTGAACACAATACTGAAATTCATGCGATTTTAGCAGAATATGGTTTACCTTATGATTTTCCAATTGAAGTAGAAGCTTACGCGAAAAAAATTGATACTTCTATAACACAAGAGGAGATTGATAAAAGAAGAGATATGCGAAAAACGCTAACTTTTACTATTGATCCCAAAGATGCTAAAGATTTTGATGATGCTTTATCGTTTGAAGTTTTAGAAAATGGAAATTATGAAATAGGAATTCACATTGCTGATGTTTCGCATTATTTGAAAGAAGGAACTATTTTAGATGATGAAGCTTATAACCGAGCAACTTCTGTATATTTAGTGGATCGAGTGGTTCCCATGTTACCCGAAGTTTTATCTAATTTTGCTTGTTCACTTCGTCCTCATGAAGAAAAATATACGTTTTCAGCTGTTTTTCAATTGAATCAAAAAGCTGAAATTATAGATTCTTGGTTTGGAAGAACCGTGACTTACTCTGATCAGAGATTTGCTTATGAAGAAGCACAAAGTATTATTGAAACTAAGTCAGATATCATTCCAGCTGAAATTTCTTTAACTGGAAAGGAATATCAAGTATCAAAACCAATTGTTGATGCGACTTTAAAATTAGATGAATTAGCTAAAATTCTTCGTAAAAAAAGAATGCAAGCTGGTGCGATTTCGTTTGATAAAGTAGAAGTAAAATTCAATTTAAATGAAGCAGCTGAACCAGTTGGTGTTTTCTTTAAAGTTTCAAAAGATGCCAATCATTTGATTGAAGAATTCATGTTGTTAGCGAATAGAAAAGTAGCAGAATTCATTGGAAAACAAAAGAAAACATTTGTCTATAGAATTCACGATGAACCTAATGAAGATAAATTATTTGGACTTCAAGCTTTGATTTCAAAATTTGGTTACAAATTAGATTTAAGAGATTCTAGAAATATTTCAAAATCGTTAAACCAATTGATGCAAGATGTTAATGGTAAAAAAGAACAAAATTTAATTGATACTTTAGCCATTCGTTCTATGAGTAAAGCCAAATATTCAACCGATAATATTGGTCATTATGGTTTAGCTTTTGATTACTATAGTCATTTTACATCACCAATCAGACGTTATCCTGATGTAATGGTGCATAGATTGTTGCAATATTATTTAAATGGTGGAAAAAGTGCTTCAGCAGAAGAATATGAAGAAAAATGTGAACATTCTAGTAATATGGAATATTTAGCTACTCAAGCCGAAAGAGATTCAATTAAATACATGCAAGTGAAATACATGCAAGATCATAAAGATGAAGAATTCTTGGGTGTTGTTTCTGGTGTTACTGAATGGGGAATTTACGTAGAAATCATTGAAAATAAATGTGAAGGAATGTGTAGAATCAGAGAAATTAAAGATGATTATTACACGTTTGATGACAAGCAATATGCATTAGTGGGTGAAGTTTCTAAAAACATCATACAATTAGGAGATGAAGTTTACGTTAAAGTTAAAAACGCAGATTTAGTTAAGAAGCAACTTGATTTTACTTATTTGAGGAAGAAGGAATAGTGTTCAGTAATTAGTTTTTAGTGTTCAGTTACAGACAATCTTGTCAAGCTGAATTTATTTCAGCTTCTATAATAATGAGATTCTGAATCAAGTTCAGAATGACAAAAAGTATGTAAATTTTTATAAAAGGAATAGTTTTTGATTTGTCTCAATTATGAATAATTTTTAAAAAATAAAAACTCTTTTTTTAATATAATTGGAATGTTAATTTTACTCTTTACTAGTATTATTTATATTTCAAATTTCAGTAACGAAGATTATCATGGTTACATGAGAGCTTTTTCAATATTAGGATTATTTTTTTCTTTACTTCTATTTTTAATTGATTTTATTTTAAGAAGATTTATTAAAGAAAAGAGTAAATTAAATTTTATTGAAACAACTTTATCTGCAATAATTATTTTGATTTTTTTAATTAGTATTTAACTTTTTTGATATGAAAAAACTAACATTCACATTTCTATTAATAACATCAATAGCTTTTTCACAAGTAGAAAGAAGTTTAGGAGATTTTACTAAAGTAACCTCTTTTGATAAACTAGATGTTTTATTAATAAAATCAAATGAAAATAGAATTACTATTAATGGCAATGAAGCTGAAAGTGTAGAAACTATCAATAAAAATGGTGAATTAAAAATTAGAATGCCTTTTTCACAAACAATGGGTGGTTCAGCTATTTCAGTGACTTTATATTACAAAAATATAGAAGCTGTGGAAGCTAATGAAGGTTCAAGAATTGCTTCTACTGAAACTTTTAAAGCCACCATTTTTGAAATAATTACCAAAGAAGGAGCTGAAGTTAAAATCAATTTAGAGGTTGATAAACTCAATGTAAAAGGAACTTCTGGAGGTATTATAAAGGTAACTGGAACTGCAAAGAATCAAGATTTGTTAATCAATTCAGGTGCTGTTTATAGTGCAGAAAAATTAGAAACAGAACAAACTACAATCACAGTAAATGCTGGTGGTGAAGCGGATATTTATGCTACAAATTTAGTGGATGCCAAAGTAAGAGCAGGTGGAAACATTACAATTTACGGAAAACCAAAACAAATTAACCAAAAGGTAGTTGCTGGTGGAACAATCCGTGAAGCTAAATAAGTGTTCAGTATTCAGTAATTAGTTGGCAGTTTTATTTTCGTAAAGTTTAATATTTTTATTTTAGAAGTAAGATTTTTTGTAAATTCGTAAAAATTAGTTTTGTTTTTTAGTTTCTTTTACTGAATACTAACTACTAACTACTGAACACTAAAACTTTGCATTTACACGACATACTTACTGCGATTCCTTGGGGACTTTTATTGGCTTTTTCAATTGGTCCAGGCTTTTTTGTACTGTTAGAAACCTCTATTACTAAAGGTTTTAGAGCTGCTTTTACCTTAGATTTAGGAATTGTTTTTGGCGATATTATTTTTATTCTCATAGCTTATTTAAGTACCAATCAACTTTTAGAACAATTAAAAGATAATCCCACATTGTTTATAATTGGTGGTTTAATCATGTTGGCTTATGGATTGATTTCTTATGTCTTATTAAAAAAGAACTTTATTAAAAAGCAAGAACAAGAAGTTGATCATGAAATTATTTCTAGAAATAATTATTTTGCTTTATTTTTTAAAGGTTTTTTATTGAATTTTATCAATATCGGAGTATTGGGTTTTTGGTTGATGATAATCATTACCTATGGACCACAAATGGAGATGAAAACTGAAAGAATTTCTTGGTTTTTTGCTGCTATTTTATTTTTTTATTTGCTTTTTGATGTAGCTAAAATTATTTTAGCAAAGCAATTAAAAAATAGGTTAACGCCAGTAAATATCTATAAAATTAAAAGAGTAATTAGTATAGTAATTTTAATTTTCGGATTATTTTTTATGTTACAAGGTTTTTTTCCAAATGAAAAAGACCAATTGAAGAAAAGATTTTTACCAGAAACTGAAATCAATAATTAAGATAGTATGAGAAAATATATTTTTGTTTTTTATTTTATATTTTTTCAAATCTTAACATATTCTCAAGACACAATTGTAAAACCTCAACATAGTGTATTTTCACTAGATAAAGTAAAAGTGGTTTATAGAGGCATTGATAATCCAATAACAGTGGCTGTTCCTAATGCAAAAGAATATTGGGTTTCTGGTCCAGGAGTTTCCAAAACAGATGAACCAGATAAATATATAATTAGACCAGGAAGTGGCACTGAATTAAAAATTGTTGTCGTTATCAAATTACAAGATGATACAATCATTACTGAAGAGCATATTTATCAAATAAAAAGAATTCCGATTTTATCTTCAAAATTAAATGGAAGTAATTGTGATAATTGTATAGTTCAATTAAATAAGCAAGATATAGAAACAGCTATTATTTCAGGAGAGTTTGACGATGTTAGTTTAGATTGGGAAGTAGAAATTTTAAGTTTTGATTTAATTATTTCTGATAAAAAAGTTATTCAAAACGATGGAAATAAATTTAATAAAGATTCAATACAAGCTTTAAAAAAAGCTAAAAAACAAACGGATTTTATAATAGCTAACATTAGATTTATAGTTAAAGGTTTCAATGGAATGGTATGTAAAATAAATTCTATTTCTGGTAAAATTATAAATTAAAAATAGTAAAATAAAAAAACCTCCAAGTTTCCTTGAAGGTTTTAGAGGCATCGCCCGGATTCGAACCGGGGTACGCGGTTTTGCAGACCGATGCCTAGCCGCTCGGCCACGACGCCAATTTTGAATTGCAAATATATAAAAAAGTTTAAAGTTTAAAAGTTTAAAGTTTAAAAGTTTAGAAAACTTTATGTGTTTTCTCTAACCATAACAATAAAAGTCTAATAATCAGCTGCTCATTAATTTCTAAATTCTTCCATTTCTATCGTAACTTTTGCTACATCACCACCAATTGGAGGATTTATTTTTGAAACAGCAATCTTAATTCGGGAAATTGATGGAATTTCTTTAAAAGTTCTGACAATTATTCTGTGAGCAACATGTTCAAGTAATTTAGCACGTATATCCATTTCCTCAATAACAATTTTGTTTAAATGAACATAATCTACTGTATCATGAAGATCGTCGCTTAGAGCTGATTTTCTTAAGTCAGTTTTAACTGCTAAATCTATCGTGTAATCACTACCAATTTTTCCTTCTTCTTCCAAACAACCGTGAAAAGAAAAGGTTCTAATGTTTTTTAATTTTATAGTTCCCATTTTTTAGTCTATTTCATTACTGGTACAAGGACAATTACTTAATCCTTGGAAAATATCATAGCCCAAAGTTACCATATGTGTTCCAGAATTAAAAGTAGATAAAGCATTAGTGGTATATTGATACGAATAGGCAAAATAAAAATTACTTTTTTTCAAACCAGCCATAGGTCCAATATTCAAAGGTTGCATCAATTGATCATTTAAGAAACGATAAGATATTCCTGCCCAGTAATAATCTTCATAATCTAAAAAACGAACTTTTACATTCACGTCTGTACTGGAACGTTTATCACTTTGATAATATTGATAAAAAACTGAGGGTTCTAATTCTACATCACTGTTTCTTTGAGTTTTGAATCTATAACCTGTATAGGCTGAAAAATTTCTTAGGATATCTGGTTCTTTAATTAAAAATTTATCGGTGTTTTTATTCAATAAATTGGAAACATTGGCAGCAAAGTAAAAACCTTGTTGTCTGTATAAAAATCCTAAATCAATGTTGTAATTGTTTAAATCTCTGTTATTGGTTACAATTGGGTCAAAAGAAGGATCAAATTGTGTAATATCAATATAAAATTGATTCATTACAAATGACATTCCAAAAGAAAAATACCTATTGTCATAATAATCTAAAATAAGATGATGCGCAAACGATAGTTTTGCACCTTTTTGAAAGGTATTTCCATTTTTGTCATTATATAGAAAACCACCCAAACCAGAGCGTTGTCCCAATCGTCCATCAACAGCTAATGACTGATTGTCTGGAGCATTTTTTAATCCAACCCATTGCGTCAATCCATTTACTCTTATTTTTATGTTATCACCAATACCTGCATAAGCTGGTGAAATTACATAGGGATTGTCACCTAAATATTGAGTGAATGTTGGAATGGTTAACTCTTGAGCAAAAGAATTAACAAATACTAGACTAACTATTATTTTTAAAATATTTTTCATTTTATATTATCTATAAAGAGTGAAATTACCTGCAAATGACCTTCCTGTTCCATCATTAACATTGATTAAATACCAATAGTCACCAGATGGTAAATCTATCGATTCATAAGTTCCATCCCAAGATTCTCCAAGTTTCAAACGGATGATTTCTCTTCCATATCTATCAAATATTATACTTTCGATATTGGTGAAGTTTTCAATATTAATTGGAGTCCAAAAATCATTAAATCCATTACCATCAGGTGTAAAGAAGTTTGGAATTTCAATTGGATAGAACGTCGTTGGAATCACAAAATTAGCTTCACAGCCATTAGCATCATAAACTGATACATTTTGGTTTCCTGTTTGACTGAAAATAAATACATTGTTAGAACCTGTATTTGTTCCATTAAATACATAGGTATATGGAGGAACTCCACCAGAAGCCACAGCTGTAATTTGATTTAAACCAGTTTCTGTTACAACTAAATCTACAGGATCAATTTGGTCAATAGTAAATGTTTCATCACTATTTAAACATCCATTTACATGATCTACGTATGCAGTATAATTTCCAGCAGGAACATCAATAAATGTATTACTTGTTTGGTAGTTTATACCATCAATAGAATATAAAACATCATTTTGATAAGTTGAATTCACAACAATGGTTACCGTATTTGTAGATTGATTATTTGTACAATCATAAACAACTGTTACCACAGGATTTAAATCTACTGCTGGATCTAAAGTTTGTTGAACTGAAGTTATACAGCCATTAGCATCTCTAAAGTAAATTGTATAAGTTGCACCGCCAGCTAAGTTGAAATAATCTACAATATTTGAATTATCAACAGCTTGGAAATTAGTGGTATTATTTAGACTTACCATATATGGACTAACACCACCACTAATAGTTGCTTGGATATAGCCTAAATTATCACCAATACATTGATCTTGAGCAAAATCTGAGATAATAGCACTTAAAGCCGTTGGTTCAGTAATTGTAATTGGAGAAGTTTCAATTTCACAATCATTTCCATCCTTAACTCTTATGGTATAAGAGCCTGCAACTAAGTTATTGAATGTATTAGTTGTTCCATAAGTAAATGAAGGAGAAATAGCATATTGATAGGTTCCATTTCCACCAGCTCCATTAACGGTAATACTTCCTGTTGCTGCTGCATTACACAACACATTAACCTTAGTATGAGTTTCCGTTACTGGAATCCAGTTTGTAATATTTAAAACAACTGTTTTAACACAACCGTTAGTATGCATTACATAAATAGTATGTGTTCCATTTGTTAAATTGGTATAAACATTATTAGACTGGTAATTTGTTTGGTTATCTAATGAATATTGTACCTGACCAACATTTGTAGGTTCAACAGTTACAGTTACAGTATTATTTTGAAGTGCAGTTGTTGAAGTACAATCATAAGTTACTGTTGCAGTAGGTGTTAAAGTAACTGGGTTTGAAGCAGGAATATATATATTAGTCTGACAGTTATTTACATCATGTACAAAAATGGTATGCTCTACTGTACTATCTAAGTTCGTAAACGTAAATTGCCCTTGAACAAAACTTCCAGGTGTATCATCATCTAAGCTTGTGAAGTATGGTGCTGTTCCACCTGTTATAGTTATTGTTGCAGTTCCATTATTACTTCCTTCACACAATTCAGGATTATTAACAGTTAAAGTAGCTACTAAAGGATCTGGCTCTGTCATTTGAACAGTTGTAGTTTCAAAGCATCCTTTTGAGTCTTGAACTATAACTGTGTATGTACCAACTCCTAATCCTACAAATGTATTGGTGTTGAAGAACTGATCAAGATGTGTAGTAATAGCATATTGATATGGAGGTGTACCTCCTGTTGGATTAAATGTTATACTTCCATTTGCTGTTCCATTACAAGTAGCAGGATTTACCGTAAAGTTACTAATGTTCAATGGACTCAATGGTTGTGTAATAATTATTGTATTTGAATTTTGAATACAATCTTCACTAATTACCCTAACAATGTAATTTCCTGCACCTAATTGACTGAAAATATTACTAGTTTGTGGTCCAGTTATTACAGCAGATGTATTTGCATTTATCAAAGTGTAAGTATAGTTTCCTAATCCACCTGTTACATTTGCTGTTATTGAAGCATTAGTATCTCCATTACATTGAATGGTCGTATTTGAGGTATTTATGGTTACCACTAAAGGATCAATTGGAGCTATAGTAATAGAGTTTGTTAGAATAGCCGTACAATTATTAGCATCTGTTACATAATATTGATAAGTACCTGGTCCAACATTGAATGTATTTGTTGAATTAAATGTTATTCCATCAGTACTATACTGATAAGGTGATGTTCCTCCTGTTACATTAATTACTAATTCGGCTAAATTATTACAAGTTAGTGTACTTTCAATACTTAAGGTTGGTTGAATTTGTGAAGGTTCTGTAATTGTAAATGGTAGTGTTGTAAAACTACAATCCCATCCATCTTCAATTGTTACGGTGTATGTACCAGCACCTAAATTATCAAAGACATTTTCTATTTGTGGTCCAGAAGTTATTCCATTAGTATCAATTAAAGTATATTGATAAGAACCTTGTCCTCCAGTAGCTGTTATTGTTACGCTTGCATTTGTAGCATTGTAACATGTTAAATTTTCATTTACGAGAACATAAGTTGCGTCAATTGGTGTAGGAGCAATAAGAGTTATAGTCTGACTTGTCTCACACAAGTTGATGTCTCTTACAGTAACTTCATAAGTACCAGCATTTAAATCTGTAAAAATATTATTAGTTCCAAAGGCTTGAATAGTTGTACTTGTGGTTATGTTTGTCAATTCATATTCAAAAGTTCCATTTCCTCCATTTCCTTGGGCTAATATGGTTCCTAATCCAGGAACATTACAAGTGACATCTGCTGTTTGTTGTACATCTAATGTCAATGGATTTGCCGGCGATCCTACATTGATTACATTAGAGAAAGTTTCACAGAAAGGAGTATCAGTTGCGATAATTTGTACGGAGTAATTTCCAGCAGCAAGGTTATTTAGCGTTAATGGGTTTGTTGAGGTATTACTATTTCCTGAGGCTACAATTGAGTTAGTATCATCATAGATGTTATATTGATAGTTTCCTGAATAGCCATTTACAGTGATGTCAAATGAACCGTTTAACTCTCCATAACAGTTTACTGCAATAGGATTATTAGCAACAGCTGTTATAACATCTAAAGGATTAATAGTGTAAGGAGTTGTGATTGTGCTACAACCAGTAGTTACATCAATCACTTCAAAAGTATAAGTTCCTTCTATTGGTATTGAGAAAGTTGCTGTATTACTTGTTGTTGGACCCACAATAGATCCATTCGGTAACAATTGGTAAGTATAATTTCCAGAACCACCAGTTACAGTTATTAGTACTTCTTCTTCATTCGTACAAGTCAAAGCAGTGTTTTGAGTGACTGATACGTTAGTAATAGTTGGTAAAGGATTTACAGGTATTGAATCACTAATTAAACAACCGTTAGCATCTTGAACAGTAATAGTTATGTTTTGAACAGTTCCATTATCTACAATATCAAATGTATTTTCAGATTGATAATTCGTTCCGTCAATACTGTATAAATAAGGAGTTGTTCCAGTTCCAACACCTACAGTTGCAGTTATGGTAACTACACTGACTGTATTATTAGCATTACAAGCAAATTCATTAGCTGTTAAGTTTAATGTTAAAGCATTTGGTTCAGTAATGTTAATTACTTGTGTATCTGTACAGTTTTTAGAAGAGGTTACAGTTACTGTATAATTTCCTGCTGCTAATCCTGTGAATATAGGTGTATTTTGTGTTATTGTATTTGTTCCATCAAAGATAGAATAGGTGTACGGAGTATCGATATTAGTTGCATCTAGAGTAATGGATATACTTCCATCATTAGCTGCATTACAGTTTACATTTTGAGATGTAGTTGTAAACAACACAGGAGTTGGTTCTTCTAGAGAAAGCGGAATAGTGAAGCTACAAGAGTTAGTAACGTCAGTGATAATTACATTATAATCTCCAAAACCAAGGCCTGTGAATAAGCCAGTAGTATTTGGTCCGTCAATAGTTGCACCTAAGGTATCTTGTAATTCAAAAGCATAGTTTCCACTACCATTGATTGCATTAGCTTGAATTTCACCATCATTGTTAGCACAACTTGGTTGAAGAGTTACAATGGCTGAACCATTAATCACTGGATCAATGGTAATGTTTTGTTGAACAGAACAGTTGTTTACATCTGTAATAGTTATAGTGTGTGTTCCAGATAATAAATTAGAAATAGTGAAATTTGTTCCATTTTCAGTGTATGGAGTATTACCATCTACCGTTATAGCAAATGGAGCAATTCCATCCGTTCTTACAACATCAATAGCAAAACTACCTTCACTTGCACAGGCATCTACAAGTGTTAATGCCATACTTGGAGAAGTATCTAAACCAACAACTACAATATTACTTCCTGTAAGACAATTATTTCCATCTTTTACATAAACAATGTACGAACCACTTTCAACAGTAAAAATATTACTTGGTGCTGCAACAAATGAAGTAACGGTTGGCGCAGGATCTGTACTCGGTAATAGTTGATATTGATAAGGTGCTGTTCCAAATTGAGCAGTTGCAGTAACAATTCCAGCATTCAAATTACAGTTGTCATTAGTTGCAGTTACCGTTACATCAAGAGCACCAGCCGGCGATCCTACATTGATTACATTAGAGAAAGTTTCACAGAAAGGAGTATCAGTTGCGATAATTTGTACGGAGTAATTTCCAGCAGCAAGGTTATTTAGCGTTAATGGGTTTGTTGAGGTATTACTATTTCCTGAGGCTACAATTGAGTTAGTATCATCATAGATGTTATATTGATAGTTTCCTGAATAGCCATTTACAGTGATGTCAAATGAACCGTTTAACTCTCCATAACAGTTTACTGCAATAGGATTATTAGCAACAGCTGTTATAACATCTAAAGGATTAATAGTGTAAGGAGTTGTGATTGTGCTACAACCAGTAGTTACATCAATCACTTCAAAAGTATAAGTTCCTTCTATTGGTATTGAGAAAGTTGCTGTATTACTTGTTGTTGGACCCACAATAGATCCATTCGGTAACAATTGGTAAGTATAATTTCCAGAACCACCAGTTACAGTTATTAGTACTTCTTCTTCATTCGTACAAGTCAAAGCAGTGTTTTGAGTGACTGATACGTTAGTAATAGTTGGTAAAGGATTTACAGGTATTGAATCACTAATTAAACAACCGTTAGCATCTTGAACAGTAATAGTTATGTTTTGAACAGTTCCATTATCTACAATATCAAATGTATTTTCAGATTGATAATTCGTTCCGTCAATACTGTATAAATAAGGAGTTGTTCCAGTTCCAACACCTACAGTTGCAGTTATGGTAACTACACTGACTGTATTATTAGCATTACAAGCAAATTCATTAGCTGTTAAGTTTAATGTTAAAGCATTTGGTTCAGTAATGTTAATTACTTGTGTATCTGTACAGTTTTTAGAAGAGGTTACAGTTACTGTATAATTTCCTGCTGCTAATCCTGTGAATATAGGTGTATTTTGTGTTATTGTATTTGTTCCATCAAAGATAGAATAGGTGTACGGAGTATCGATATTAGTTGCATCTAGAGTAATGGATATACTTCCATCATTAGCTGCATTACAGTTTACATTTTGAGATGTAGTTGTAAACAACACAGGAGTTGGTTCTTCTAGAGAAAGCGGAATAGTGAAGCTACAAGAGTTAGTAACGTCAGTGATAATTACATTATAATCTCCAAAACCAAGGCCTGTGAATAAGCCAGTAGTATTTGGTCCGTCAATAGTTGCACCTAAGGTATCTTGTAATTCAAAAGCATAGTTTCCACTACCATTGATTGCATTAGCTTGAATTTCACCATCATTGTTAGCACAACTTGGTTGAAGAGTTACAATGGCTGAACCATTAATCACTGGATCAATGGTAATGCTTGTTGAGAATAAACATCCATTGCTATCTATCATATCAACAGTATGTGTTCCAGATAATAAATTACTTATTACAAAGCTTGAAGCATTTTCTAAAATCTCAGTTGCCCCATCTATCAAATATCCATATGGAGCCACTCCATCAACTGTTCTAATTATATTAATAGCAAAACTACCTTCTTGTGCACAGTTGTCAACAACTGATAAAGTTATTTCTGGAGAAGGATCTAAACCAACCACAACTACATTTGAAGCTACGATACAATTATTAGCATCTTTTACATAAACAATGTACGATCCAGCCTCAACAGTAAATGTATTTGAAACTGTTCCAGCAAAATTTGAAACTATTGGAGCAGGATCAGTACTTGGTAGTATTTGGTATTGATATTGTGGAGTACCAAATTGTCCTGTAGCAGTTACAATTCCTGCATTTAAATTACAGTTGTCATTTTTAACCAATGTGGCTGTTGCTATTAACTGATTAGTTGACTCACTTATAGTAAAGTTTGGTGTTGCTGATGTACACCCATTTGCACTTCCAGTTCCATTTTCTGTTAACAAAATGTAATATGTTCCTGGAGAAAGTACTCCGAAGTTTTGAACTAAAACGGCACTACCAGTTGTTGGACTATTACCAACTATACCTGTACTTACATTAGATTGAGCATAAAATATTTCATAAGACACAGAAGTTGTTGATGGATCATAATTGTCAAAAGTGAACGATAATGTTCCGTTTCCACTTCCTGTACATGTAACATTTTGAACTACATTAATCACTGTTGTAAGACTTGAAGGAGTTGGAATAGGACCATTAGCCGTTTCAAAATAATAACAATCTGTAATTAAATCATGAACCACAAAAGTATAGGTAACACCTGGAATTAATCCAGTAAATGTTGAAGTTTCTGGAGTTCCTGGATCTGCTAATTGATAAGAAGAGGCGTAGGGTAATGTATTGGTCTCTAGAATACCAAATTCATAAGATCCACTACTCACTAAAGAGGATACAGTTACAATTGCAGTTCCACCACTTACACAGTCAGCTGTTGCCGTTGATATGTCAATATCTAAATCGTCTGGTGGTGAAGCAATTATTATATTACTTTGTACCAATGAACATCCATTTGCGTCAATTACTTCAGCTGTATAAATTCCAAAGTTTAGTACAATAAATGTGTGATCTTCATTAGATGTTGTTGCATAACTATCAGAATAGCCAAAGTTACTAGTTAAATAGTAAGTATAAGGAAGTGTTCCACCTGTTATATTTTCAAAAATTACTTCACCGAAAGATGTTCCTCCTGGATTATTACATGTAATTTCTGTTATTGAAATATTATAATTAATAGGGTCAGGTTCGACAAGAGTTATAGAAGCATTAGCAGTACAAAGGTTTGCATCTCTAACGATTACATTATAAGTTCCAGCAGTTAGTCCGCTGAATGTGTTAGAGTTTTGATAAGTTGTACCACCGTTTATGCTGTATTGGAAAGGAGGAATTCCTTGACTGTTATTGATGTTAACGATAAAGGCACCATTGTTATCACCGTTACAGATATTTTGTTGGGTTTGTGCTAGATTTATGATTTGAGGGTTACTGATAGGGTTAATAGTAACTGTGTTTGTGGTATAAGTACATCCAGTAGCATCAGTGATTAAGAACTGGTATGTTCCAGCATTAGCTGTGTTAAGGGTAAATGAATTACCAGTAACAGGGTTTAATGTTCCAAAGCCACCATTATTGAAGTTTACTTGGTATTGATAAGGCGTTGTACCACCATTAATATTTACAGTAATAATTGCATCTGGATTTGTAGAACAGTCTAGTGCTTTAGTCAAAGTAGCTTGTGCAAGAAGAGCTGGTACAATTGTTTGAGAAACACTAGCAGTACAGCCATAACTATCAGTAACATTAATTGTGTAATTTCCGGGCGTCAATCCATTGAATGTATTACTAGTTTGAGGTGCACTTCCGTTAATGCTATACTGATAAGGAGGATTTCCACTTGAAGCTGTTACAACAATAGTTGAACCAGTAGCTGCAGTATAACATAATGTTGAAGTAGGACTTACGGTTAAAGTAGGACTTACAGGAGTAGTTAAAGTAGCATTATTAGTTACATTACATCCATTAGCATCTGTTACAGTAATAGTGTAATTACCAGCTTGTGATAGATTGTTGAAAACACCACTATTTTGAGGACCTACAGTTGAGGCATCAGGTTGTGTTAAGGTATAAGTAAAAGAACCCCAACCTCCATTAGCTGTTGCGGTAAAACTACCATTAGCTATACAAGTAATAGGATTAACTGTTGTGTTTAAAGTCAAAGCAGTTGCTGGTTGTGCTACGGTAACACTAGCTGTAGATTGACAGTTAGTATTGGTATCCGTTACAACAATCGTATAGTTCCCAGCAGCAAGATTGTTTAGATTTATAGTACTATTGGTTTGATTTGTAACAGGAGTTCCACCGTTTATAGTGTAAGAATAAGTTGTTGAACTATTACTTACATTAAAAGTAACAGCTCCAGTTGAAGTTCCAAAGCAGACTACATTTGATACTAAATTTCCAGTAACATTGATAAGAGGAATAGGATTAATAGTAAAGTTTTCTTGATAAGTACAACCATTAGCATCAGTTACAACAAAGGTATAGGATCCAACAGCAAGGTTATTAAATGTAGCTACATTTCCAGAAACAGAGGTTGCATTAATTGTTGAAGGACTTGTTATTTGAGCTGTATAAGGAGCTGTACCACCAGTTATAGTAGCCGTTACATTACTAGTTAAGGCAGGACAAGTTAAACTAGAAGAAGTGAAAGTAATATCCGTTGGAGGTAAAGGTTGCACAAAAGTAATTGGGTTAGTTGTGGTAACACAATTATTAGCATCTCTAATGGTTATTGTATATGTACCAGCATTTAAATTGGCAAACACATTAGAATTTTGAAAAGTTACACCGTTGATACTGTATTGATAAGGAGCAGTTCCACCAGAGACATTTATGGCTTGAATAGTACCTGTAGCAACACAAGAAAGTTGTTGAACAATTTCTGATTGACCCACTAATAATGCAGGTTCGACAAGAGTTATAGAAGCATTAGCAGTACAAAGGTTTGCATCTCTAACGATTACATTATAAGTTCCAGCAGTTAGTCCGCTGAATGTGTTAGAGTTTTGATAAGTTGTACCACCGTTTATGCTGTATTGGAAAGGAGGAATTCCTTGACTGTTATTGATGTTAACGATAAAGGCACCATTGTTATCACCGTTACAGATATTTTGTTGGGTTTGTGCTAGATTTATGATTTGAGGGTTACTGATAGGGTTAATAGTAACTGTGTTTGTGGTATAAGTACATCCAGTAGCATCAGTGATTAAGAACTGGTATGTTCCAGCATTAGCTGTGTTAAGGGTAAATGAATTACCAGTAACAGGGTTTAATGTTCCAAAGCCACCATTATTGAAGTTTACTTGGTATTGATAAGGCGTTGTACCACCATTAATATTTACAGTAATAATTGCATCTGGATTTGTAGAACAGTCTAGTGCTTTAGTCAAAGTAGCTTGTGCAAGAAGAGCTGGTACAATTGTTTGAGAAACACTAGCAGTACAGCCATAACTATCAGTAACATTAATTGTGTAATTTCCGGGCGTCAATCCATTGAATGTATTACTAGTTTGAGGTGCACTTCCGTTAATGCTATACTGATAAGGAGGATTTCCACTTGAAGCTGTTACAACAATAGTTGAACCAGTAGCTGCAGTATAACATAATGTTGAAGTAGGACTTACGGTTAAAGTAGGACTTACAGGAGTAGTTAAAGTAGCATTATTAGTTACATTACATCCATTAGCATCTGTTACAGTAATAGTGTAATTACCAGCTTGTGATAGATTGTTGAAAACACCACTATTTTGAGGACCTACAGTTGAGGCATCAGGTTGTGTTAAGGTATAAGTAAAAGAACCCCAACCTCCATTAGCTGTTGCGGTAAAACTACCATTAGCTATACAAGTAATAGGATTAACTGTTGTGTTTAAAGTCAAAGCAGTTGCTGGTTGTGCTACGGTAACACTAGCTGTAGATTGACAGTTAGTATTGGTATCCGTTACAACAATCGTATAGTTCCCAGCAGCAAGATTGTTTAGATTTATAGTACTATTGGTTTGATTTGTAACAGGAGTTCCACCGTTTATAGTGTAAGAATAAGTTGTTGAACTATTACTTACATTAAAAGTAACAGCTCCAGTTGAAGTTCCAAAGCAGACTACATTTGATACTAAATTTCCAGTAACATTGATAAGAGGAATAGGATTAATAGTAAAGTTTTCTTGATAAGTACAACCATTAGCATCAGTTACAACAAAGGTATAGGATCCAACAGCAAGGTTATTAAATGTAGCTACATTTCCAGAAACAGAGGTTGCATTAATTGTTGAAGGACTTGTTATTTGAGCTGTATAAGGAGCTGTACCACCAGTTATAGTAGCCGTTACATTACTAGTTAAGGCAGGACAAGTTAAACTAGAAGAAGTGAAAGTAATATCCGTTGGAGGTAAAGGTTGCACAAAAGTAATTGGGTTAGTTGTGGTAACACAATTATTAGCATCTCTAATGGTTATTGTATATGTACCAGCATTTAAATTGGCAAACACATTAGAATTTTGAAAAGTTACACCGTTGATACTGTATTGATAAGGAGCAGTTCCACCAGAGACATTTATGGCTTGAATAGTACCTGTAGCAACACAAGAAAGTTGTTGAACAATTTCTGATTGACCCACTAATAATGCAGGTTGAGTTATCGTTACAGTAATACTATATTCACAAGTTCTGTTGCCTTTTGTAAATCTCACTAATATAGTGTAAGTACCTGGTGAAAGGTTATTAAATACGTTTGAACTCTGAAAACTAGTACCATTATTTATACTATAATTTACATTGTAACCATTTGTAGGGCCAGTTTGAACGGTAATAGATCCGTTATTTAATCCATTACATGTAACATTTGTATGAGTTTCAGACAATGAAACAGGAGGTTCTAAATTAATAGTTACTGTATTCGATATAGAAGTACAATTGTTACTATCAATAACCAAAAACTGATAATTTCCTTGCTGACCATTTTGAATATCAAAAATAACACTAGTCTGATATGCATAATTCGATGGATTAACAAGCACACCGTTGTAACTATAGATTGCATAATTATAAGGCGGTTGCCCTCCACTTGAATTAACCTGAATATTTCCTTGATTACATCCAATATGTTGGCTTACTACAGCGGTTAAAGATAAATTGGATAAATTTTGTATGGTTACTTGTTGTGTGTAACTGCATCCATCATCAGTTGTAGCTGTAACAGTATAAGTTCCAGGATTTAAGTTTGAAAACAGATAATCGTTGTCTATAGAAGGACCAAATGTTGAAATTGTTGTTCCTCCTTGGGCAATCTGATAATAATATTGTGGGTTAACATCATTGATTTGAACTCTTATACTTCCAAAACCATTATTACAAAGTTTATCTTGCACTATAACGTCAACATCTAATATTTGCTCTAGAATATTAATATTAGGATATTCAAACAAACAACCTCCTGCTACTCCTGATTGTTGAATATACACAGTGTAAACACCAGCATTTGTAACATTAAATGTATTTGATGTTTGAAAAGGGCCTGTTGGTGACAAGCTAAACTCATATGATGAAGGTATATTATTAATCGTTATAGTACCTTGTGTATTACAAACTATATTGGTTGTGACAATATCTGGATTTAATACATTTTGGAAGACATTGAAATAAAATCTTCGGAAACATCCATTCTGATAAGTAAAAATAACTTGATATTCTCCTGCAGTGGTGACATTGAAGTTTGGACCAGTTCCAACAGTATTCCATGTGCAGCTAGGATTGGTATTAGCACAATTGTTTATTCCAACAGGAGGACAACTACCAGGAACTAATAATTGCCAATCAATGCTAACGGCATCATTTATCCCAGATTGTATTAGAACACTATCTTCTAAACCACATAAAAATATTTTTGGGAGTTCTGTTCCGTCATTTGGACAAATTTCTACTACATCTGCATAAGGTGTTACAGGATTTGTGTTTATAGCATTGTTAAAATCAACTACTGTAACTGTCTCAAAAATAGATACACATGGAGGTGGAGTCGATAGATAAACGGTATAAACACCTGTTGAATTTACAGTAATAGTTTGTGTATTCCCTAAACTATTTCCGTTTGAGTCTTCCCATTGATAGGTATCATATCCATCTGGAGCTGTTAATACCACTGAGTTACCACACAATATTTCAGTTCTGTTGAAAACACAATCATCAATATCAGCGATGAAATTGGTAGTACCTGGTGTTGGATATGAACAAGCATCATATCCATTAAAACTTGGGTTATCAGTAATTACTTGATTGTTCAGCACACCTGTGTAAGATACAAAAGCTTGGTTAATAATTTGATTGGTACAAGCATCTCTAAAATCTTGACAAGTATCAGGTAACCTTACTTTTATTCTTATGGTATAAGCAGGATCACCAATTTCAACTAAATTATTTGGAATATTAAATGTAAATTGATTTAATGTAGGATTAAACGTGTAAGTCACACCTGGTGGAAGTATGATATCACCTGGCTGTATAGTTCCATTAGCTGGAAACATTGCATTTGTAGGAAGAACATCTGTTATGGTAAAGTTAACTGCATCATCATTTCCAGTATTTTGAAAAGTTAAGGTATAAAATATTTCTTGTCCCAAACTTAAAGTTTGATTATTAACATTATTTCCAGCTGTATCTTCCACTTCTTTTAACAGAGGAATTTGTGGTTCAATGATTTCAACATCAAAGGATGTGAAGAAAATGTCATATTTATCTTGATTTGAAGTAGCTTGTAAGGTTACACCTGTTTCATCATTAGGTATGACACTGTTCGCAGGGTTATTTATACTATTTAAATGTGTATCCCATCCCAAAGTATTACTACTATTTGGATTTCTTGCATTATAAAAAGCTCCATTTATGGTAATGGATGAATTAAAGTAATTATTAAATACGGCTGCAGCTGGAAGTGGAGTATTTGATAAGTCAGTAAATGTTGCATTTGAATCAGCTTTTATTCTTAACCTGTCATTTGCAATACTTCTATCTCCTTCTAATGTAGAAACTCCTAGTTTTGCTCTAACAGGAAGTGGAGAGGGTAAAGTATTGAATCCAGAAACAGGAATATCTAGATTTCCAGCACCCGAAGCAATAACAGCGTAACCGTCAAAAGTTGTAATTTTTTTTCCAGGTAAATTTATATTTTCATAAACAATTACTAAAGTCCATCCTCCAGAAATTCCTCCAGAAATTGAAGAGGATTCGCTACCAATGGAATTTCTACTTACCCTTATATTTCCTACAAAGTAGGTACCGTTAGGATTCGCTAAACCACTAATTAATGATGTAACATCTGCAAAGCAGGCATAAGGGCCATGTGCTACATTTGTTTGATCTGGATTGCCAAAACTATTGTACAAAACATCGTCAGCTACAATATCAACATAGTTTCCTCCAGGAACTCTAAACTTTACTTGATTCCAATCATTTTCTCTTCCAGAAGACGTTAAATTACCAATATTATATCTGTATGTGGCTGACCAATATAGACCAGCATGAACAATTCTTGAACAAGAGGCATCTTGTATTGTCAAATTAGCACTACTAGAGTTAAAAGTTTGATTTGTTCCATCAACATCAATGTACTGCATATCAAATCCATCATTTGAACTGGTTCCGTTATATGCGGAATTAGGGCTTGGACTCCTATTAACAATATTATTAGAAATCATTGTTAAATCACCTCTAACCGTCGTTTGAAACCTCACATCAAAAGGGTTTTTAATTTGCGCTTCTGAATGATATATTGATCCTATTGTGATAACAAGAGCAATAATAATTTGTTTGAATATACTATTATTTATCATAGGTTATAGTATTGGTAAAATCCACATCGTTTCAGGGTACTTATTGTTGAATTTAGTTTGATATGCTTTTTTGGCTGCATCATAACTATCAAATCGTTCTATGTAAACATAGTTCCATTGATTGCCAGATGTTTTGAAGAATCCACTCTTGTTTAATCCTTTTTTCTTCAGTTCAGTTATGAATTTAGTAGCTTTAGTTTTCTCTTTGTATATAGTTGCAATGACATAATATCCTTTTTTAATTCCTGTATTTTTTTCAGGAAGCAGTAAATAATTAATGTTATCGGTCTCTGCATTTAATACAAATTCTTCTAATTTTTTAACGGTTGTACTATTAGTTTCTACTATTGTTTGGTTATAAATATTCTGTTTGAATCGGTCAATTTCTTCTTGTTCTAAAGTTTGATTTTTTATTCTTTCAGCCTCTTCTTTTTTATCTACTTTTGGCTTTTTAGTATAAGCAGAAAACTCTTCATTACTATCTAAAGTCAATGCTAAAAACAGTTCATGAGTCGCTCCTAAATTAGTAACAGCACTGCCAAATCCTTTTTCATAATTATAACCTAGTGCAATTTTTTGAGAAATATTTATTCCTAATCCTCCTGAAACACCATAAAAATCACTATATGAAGCCTGAGCCCAACCAGCTCTTGGAACATTGTATAGTATTCCAGCGGAATAATCAAAATCTTCCATAGCAATATATCTTCCTCTTGTCAAAAATGTTAGACTACTATTTTCAAATAGATTAGATGCGTTTTCAAGAGTGTGTATGTACGATAAATGAGTGGATACGGTTTTCTCTCCAAATTTGGTTTGCATTTCACTGGTGCTGAAATTATAATCAACTAAATTATCACCATAAACACCAAAATTAAATTTCCCAAATTGTATGGATAAACCAGGATTAAGCATTAATAGATTAGTAGCATCATATTGATCTAAAAATGGATCAGCTTCACCAGTAATTATTTTTCCTCTGTTTAATCCAGCATTAAAATAAACCATATTGAACCCTAATGACAAAATTGTTTCCTCATTTAATCGAACCCCTTTGGCATAATTAGCTACAGCTCCAAAGCTTTTCCATACGCCAAACTCTTGTTGATATACTCCCAAACCATAACCACTATTTTCGTAATTATTTCCACTATAGTTAACCATGTAAGTTTTTGGGGATTCCTCATAATCAAACCATTGGTTTCTGTGATAAGCAACATATTCAGACTTGTATGTATTAAAAATAGACATTGTAGGATTCACTAAATGTCTATTAAATCGCATAAAAGTTTGCGATGGCATTATAAACTCATCACTGGTATCAGTTTGAGCACTTATTGAAATGCTTGTTAGTGCAAAAATTATAATGAAAAGTAATTTTCTTTTTATCATATTATTGTATTACTGATATTGTACCTTTATGTAAGATGGAATTGTTCTTCAAAATTGTGTAATAGAAAACTTTATTTTTTTTATTTATAGTTTCCAAGGGCCAGTTATTCTGATAATTATTTGTGCGAAAAACTATTTGTTGGTTGGATGAAAAAATTACTATTTCTACCTCATTTTTATAAGCAAGTTCTTCTGTAATTATCCAAGTATCATTTTTACCGTCGTTGTTTGGAGTTATCGTATTAGGGATTACCAGATTGAAAATTTGAGGTTGTAGCCGAACAATAAAATCTCTAACTATCTCGCAACCATTAACTTCAGCTACTAACTGAACATCAGCTTCATGATTTATATTTAATTCATTTGTTGTACTTTCTAGATTGCCATCCACTATCCATTCATAAGAATCTCCACCTAGAGCTGTTATAGTTATTTCTTCACCTTCATGAATAAAAATTTCTTCGTCAAAATTGGTCACAATGATAGATTCATCAATAGTCTCTATAGTTATTGGTGCTGATGACAATTCACAACCTTTATATGAAATTGTTAAAAAATAGCTCCCAGCCTCAGTGGTTTCATATGTAGCATTAGTACCTAATAGTGTAGCTTCGCCTTCTTTAAACCATTTGTAACTAAAAATAGGATTTGAAACCGAAGAAGAAATAGTTATGGAAGGATTAGTGTTGCAAAGAATTCCATTTGCAGTCAAAACTAAATTTTCATCTATTTTTAATTTGACATCAAGTACATTTGATAAAACATTTTGACCATTACTGAATGTTGCTTGAACTGAGTAAATATCACTGCCTACGTAATTTGTAATTGTATAGCTGGTTGAAGTAGCACCGTTAATCTCAACACCATTTTTAAGCCATTTATAAGTTACTCCAATTGTAGGAGTTATTGTTTCAATTCCCAAATTTGTAATGGCTTGAAAAGTATCAATTGTTATGGTTTCCGTAAGATTTTCACAGCTATTGTATGAGGCACTATGTTTTACTGATAAGTTGTAGGATGTAGGAGCAGAAACTAGTGTCAAAGCTTCTTTCTCAAGAATGCAACTGGAATTTTGTTTAACAATTACCTTGTAAGTACCTGTTTCAGTAACGTTCAATGAACTACTTGTTTGACTGGGTATAATGACATTGTTTTTGTACCAAGTATATGTTGGATTAACAGCTGTTGTAGTACAGTTCAAAGTTTTTGTTTGTCCTGGCAATAAATTGATTTCTGAACCAGAATCTAAAGTAACTGAAAATGTATTTTCTGTTAAGTTTAGTATATTTGAACTTATGGTACAGATTGAATTTGTGGCTTCTAAAGAATAGCTTCCTTCTTGGGTTGCTGTGTAAGTTGCATTTATAGCTCCAGGAATTAATTCAGCATTTCTATACCATTGGTATGTGTACCCTGAACTTGCAATCATACTAGAGAGTAACAAACCAGAAGTAGGGCAGATAGTAGTAGTGTTACCTTGCGAACTTATTGTTAACGTTTCAGATTGAGTGATGGATACACTTACTACATTAGAATAAGCATTTAAAGAACAAGTTCCATAATCTACCTCAACACGATAATTTCCTGCTTGTGTTACTGGTAAACTTGAGGAAGTTTGACCTGTTATGACAATATTGTTTCTAAACCATCTATAGGTCAATTGTGAAAAGTTCAAAGGACTATTTGTCCCACTATCTATATTCAAGTTAAAATTTGAAGTACTGCAAATGGCTTGATTCGAAATATTATTGTTAATAGTAAAAGGTTGATTGTACACCGCATAATTAGCCGAAAATACTTGGCTAGAGGGACTTGTACTAACTGGAGCGGAACTTTTTATGCGAATTCTATAGTTAGAACCGTTAACATTTGTTGGAAATGAAAAGGATACATTTGTTGGAGAACTAACGGAATTTGAAGTCGTCAATATCGTTGGTGAGGCAAAACTGCCTGAAGCATTTGACAATTCAACAGTAAAGACATTTCCTGATCCTAAATTTGAAACAGGAGAAAACGAAAAACTAAGGTTGTAAGTGTTAAAAGTTGTTGAAGCACAAACTTGAGAAAAACCTAAAGTTGGTGTGTTTATTGTAATTTGACCTACAGCCAATGCACAAGTTATTAACAGGGTTGTTGTTAAAAAAACTCTTTTGTTCAACAAAGCTAACGGGGCTATTAACTTTTGTAACATATTGATTTTTAATTTAGTATAAGCGTCTATAAATATTATTGACAAATATAGGAATTTTTATAAACAATTATATTTTTTTTGTTAACAAAAACTGTTAATAACCCATAAAATCGATTAAATGACCCTTTTTTACGGTAAAACCACCCATAAAAAATTGTTAAACCGTAATAAAAATGCAATATCTAAAAATTCAATTTTTAGCCATGATAATTTTAGTTATTTTTGCTAAAAATATACTGAAAATGTCTGAACAAAAGTCACTCAATTTTATTGAACAAATTATAAACGAAGACCTAAAAAATGGTTTGTCTAACGATAAATTACGTTTTCGATTTCCACCAGAACCTAATGGTTATTTACATATTGGTCATGCCAGTTCAATTTGTTTAAACTTTGGATTAGGATTAGATTATAATGCTCCTGTTAATCTTCGTTTTGATGATACAAATCCAGCAAAAGAAGAACAAGAATTTGTTGACGCTATAAAATATGATGTAGAATGGCTAGGTTATCAATGGGATAAAGAATGTTATGCTTCAGATTATTTTCAACAATTGTATGATTGGACAATACAATTAATAAAAGATGGTAAGGCTTATGTAGATAGTCAATCTTCCGAAGAAATGGCTAAACAAAAAGGTACTCCAACACAATTTGGTACAGATTCTCCCTATAGAAATCGCTCAGTAGAAGAAAATCTAGACTTATTTGAACGTATGAAAAATGGCGAATTTCCTGAAGGAACACATGTTTTACGTGCCAAAATAAGCATGAACGCAACTAATATGTTGATGAGAGACCCAATTATTTATAGAATTTTACATAAAAATCATCATAGAACAGGAAATAAATGGTGTATCTATCCCATGTATGATTGGGCTCATGGTGAAAGTGATTACATAGAACAAATCTCACATTCGTTCTGTACTCTAGAGTTTTTACCTCATAGAGAATTATACGATTGGTTCCTAAATCAGATTTATGATGAATCAAAAGTAAGACCTAAGCAACGTGAATTTGCTAGAAGAAACCTTTCACATACTGTCGTTAGTAAAAGGAAATTAGCACAATTGGTTAGCGAAGGACACGTTAAAGGTTGGGATGATCCAAGAATGTCAACGATTTCGGGAATGAGAAGACGTGGATATACACCAACTGCCATTAGAAATTTTGCAAAAGCAATTGGTATAGCAAAGCGAGATAATCTTATAGATGTATCTTTATTAGAGTTTTATGTTCGTGAAGATTTGAATAAAATTGCTCCAAGAGTAATGGCAGTTTTAAACCCAGTGAAGCTAGTAATTACCAATTATCCTGAAGATAAAGAGGAATGGTTAGAAGCTGAAAATAATCCTGAAGAGGAAGTTTTGACTTACAGAAAAGTACCATTTTCTAAAGAACTTTACATAGAAAGAGAAGACTTCCAAGAAGAAGCACATAAGAAATTTTTCCGTTTAACATTAGGAACAGAAGTTCGTCTTAAAAATGCTTATATCATTAAAGGTGAATCAGTTATAAAAGATGCAAATGGAAATATTACTGAAATTCACTGTACCTATGATGAAGATTCCAAATCAGGAAGCGGTACAGAAGCCAGCCAAAGAAAAGTAAAAGGAACGATTCATTGGGTTTCAACAAAACATGCTGTGGAAGCTGAAGTAAGAGTCTATGATAGACTATTTACGCATGAAAATCCTGATGGAGATAAAGACGTTGATTTTAAAGAATATATCAATCCAAATTCATTAGAAATTATCACGGGTTATGTGGAACCATCTTTAGTAAATGCTAAAGAATTAGAACATTACCAATTCCAACGTTTAGGATATTTCTGTGTAGATAGAGATTCATCAGCTGAAAAATTAGTTTTTAACAAAACGGTTGGATTAAGAGATACTTGGGCAAAAATTAGTAATCAGTAAAATTTCCGTGAAAACGGAAATCTTTTTAATTTGATTTTACATTTTTCTGTCATGCTGAACTTGATTACTTCGTCTGTTCGCAAGCTCGGGTCAGAATCTTTCAAAAATTCTATAGTGTAAACAATTCCAAATTCATGTTATTCTGAATTTATTTCAGAATCTTGAGTTTGGAATTTTTATTTATAACATTTTATTATTTTTAGGCTGTATTTTAATAGTTTTTTACAATAATAATTTAAATCTATTATTTTTTATTTTTTAATAGTTAAAACACTTAAAAAAAGACCTTCATAATTTGATTTTAAGCAATTTTTAAAAGTTGTCAATATACTTTTATGGTTATCAATGAAATGTTTTAACAGTGCTTTTTATTTGCGTTTTTAGTCAAAAAATCAGTCATTTTTTGGTTTCTGATTAAATTCTTCTCTTTTTTAATAAATTTAATTCTTTCAAAATAAAAAAAGACCACTTTTTTTCAAAAGTAGCCTTTTTAGAATTTGTTTTCCACGAAAGTGAAAATCTCAATTTTTATTCTTCATTGTCAGAAGTATCCTCTTTTGGATTTTTTCTTTTAGTTGAATTCGCTTTTTTCATGGCTTCACCTACTTGATTACTTGCCGTAAAACTTGCCACCATATTATTCAACATTTCACTTCCAGCTTGAGGTGAGTTTGGTAATAAGATTAAATTACTATTGGTATCAGCACCAATGGCTTGTAAAGTGTCATAATGTTGAGTCACAACAATCAATGCAGAAGCTTCTTGTGAATTAATGCCAACTCTGTTCAATACATCAACAGATTCTACTAGTCCACGTGCAATTTCTCTACGTTGGTCTGCAATACCTTGACCTTGTAATCTTTTACTTTCTGCTTCAGCTTTGGCTTTGGCTACAATTCTAATTCTTCCAGCTTCTGCTTCATACTCAGCAGCTACTTTTTCTCTATCAGCAGCATTAATTCTATTCATCGCATTCTTAACTTGAATATCCGGATCAATATCAGTAATTAATGTGTTGATAATGTCATAACCATATGTACTCATAGCATCATTTAATTCACGTTTTACGGCAATAGCAACATCATCTTTTCTTTCAAAAACGTCATCTAAAATTAACTTAGGAACTTCAGCACGCACCACATCAAATACATAAGAAGTAATTTGATCGTGAGGATATTCTAATTTGTAAAAAGCTTCATATACTTTTTCTTGTAATACTTTAAATTGTACAGAAACTTTAAGTTTCACGAATACGTTGTCTTTAGTTTTAGTTTCAATAATAACATCTAGTTGTTGAATACGAAGATTGACTCTTCCTGCAATTCTATCAATTACAGGAACTTTTAATTGTAAACCTGAGTTTCTTATGCTGTTAAATCGTCCAAAACGCTCCACAATAGCAGATGTTTGTTGTTTAACCGTGAAGAAGGATGATAAAAAAATGACTAATCCTAAAAATAGAAAAATGTAAATTCCGAACATAGTTTGTTTTTTAAATGGTTATGGTAATTATACGCTTAATGTTGTGAAAAGTTACAAAAAAAATCCCGAAACTATCGGGATTAACTTTTTTATAATGTTTCAATCGCTTTTTCAATACGCTTGATTGATTCTTCTTTTCCAATCATTTCAATGATATCAAACAAATGTGGCCCTTTTAAAGCTCCAACCAAACTCAATCGCAAAGGTTGCATCACTTTTCCCATTCCAATTTCGTTGGTTGTCATCCATTCTTTTAATAAAGTTTCAATGTTTTGAGAAGTAAAGTCTTCAATCTTATTCAATTCAACAATCACTTTTTGCATTAAATCAGGAGTTTCTTCTTTCCAGTTTTTTGCAGCTTTTTCATCATAAGAAGTTGGTGCTTCAAAGAAATAATCCGATAAATCCCAAAGTTCATTAACAAAATTCGCTCTTTCTTTTACTAAACCTACTACTCTAGTTATATTTAAATTTGTTGAAATTCCTTTTTTATCTAACTCAACTTTAAATAGTTCAGCTAATTGAGCATCATCTTTAGTAATCAAATATTGATGATTAAACCACTTGTTTTTCTCAGGATCAAACTTTGCTCCTGCTTTGTGAATTCTATTTAAATCAAAAGCTTCAATCAATTCTTCCAATGAAAATAATTCTTTATCGGTTCCATCATTCCAACCTAATAAGGCCAAAAAGTTAATCACTGCTTCAGGGAAATAACCTTGTTCTCTATAACCCATTGAAGTTCCTTCTGCTGTTTTCCAAGCTAATGGAAATACAGGAAAACCTAATTTATCACCATCACGTTTGCTTAATTTTCCATTACCAACGGGTTTCAAAATCAAAGGTAAATGTGCAAATTCTGGTGCTTCCCAATCAAAAGCTCTGTATAACAAACTATGTAAAGGCAAACTCGGCAACCATTCTTCACCACGAATCACATGAGATGTTTCCATCAAATGATCATCCACAATATTCGCTAAATGATACGTTGGCATTCCATCACTTTTGAATAAAACTTTATCATCTAGTAAATTCGTATCAAACTTAATAGCACCACGAATAATGTCTTTCAATTCTAAAATTTCATTCACTGGTGTTTTAAAACGAATCACATAAGCATCACCATTGGCAATTCTTTGAGCTGTTTCTTCTTTTGAAAGTACTAAAGAAGTATCTAACTTTTCACGATTATGCCAATTGTAAATGAATGTTTTTCCTTCAGCTTCATGTTGTTTTCTATGAGCATCTAATGATTCAGCGGTGTCAAAAGCATAATAAGCCCAACCATTTTCAACTAATTCATCAGCATATTTTTTATAAATATCCTTGCGTTCACTTTGACGATATGGGCCAAATTTTTCATTTTTTCCAACCGTTTCATCAGGTGAAATTCCCAGCCATTCCAAAGCTTCTAAAATATATGCTTCTGCACCTTCCACAAATCTGGTTTGGTCTGTATCTTCTACTCTTAAATAGAAAGTTCCGTTATTTTGTTTTGCAAATAAATAATTAAATAAAGCGGTTCTAACACCACCAATATGCAATCCTCCTGTGGGACTTGGAGCAAATCGTACTCTAACTGGTTTTGACATTTCTTATATTTTTTTCTGTTTTTTACACTGAGCTGTTTGTAAAGAGCCTGTCGAATTATCGAAGTGTGTTGCAAAGATACAATTTGAATTTAGAAGTAAGAATTTAGAAAATAGAAAATAGAGCACTTATTAACACATTTTCAAGTTAAAGTTTTGCTAATCGCTAATTACTTTTGACTTATTACGTTATATATTGTATTTTTATCGGTTATTAACAGATTACAAACAATTTGGAAACAAGAGCGATTATTTTTCAGAAATTAGAAGCCTTTATCAAAAGGTTTTATACAAATGAACTTATCAAAGGAGTTATTCTTTTTGTAGGATTAGGATTGTTGTATTTTCTATTTACCATTTTAGTGGAATATTTTCTTTGGTTATCCACTTTTGGGAGAACTGTATTATTTTGGACGTTTATTGCTGTAGAAATTTTTCTTTTGGTAAGATTTATCCTTTTTCCCTTGTTCAAATTATTCAAATTGCAAAAAGGTATTGATTACGAACAAGCTTCCGTGATTATTGGTAACCATTTCAGTGAAATCAATGATAAATTGACTAACTTTCTTCAATTATCCAATCAAAATGAAAATTCTGAATTACTTTTGGCATCAATCAATCAAAAAGCTGAAAGTTTAAGTCCAATACCTTTCTCCAAGGCAATTAATTTTAGCAAGAATAAGAAATTCTTACCCTATGCTATAGCTCCTATTCTGTTATTAGTTTTATTCTTCGTCTCTGGTAATTCTAATATTATATCACAAGGTTTAGATAGAGTCGTGAATTACAATACCAAATACATGCCACCAGCTCCTTTTCAGTTTGTGGTCTTAAATAAAGATTTGGTTACTCAACAAAATAAAGATTTTACTTTAAAAGTGAAAACTGTAGGAACAGTCATTCCAGAAAATGTCTCTTTACAGATTGGAGAAGAAGAATATTTATTAGAAAATATCAATCCAGGAGAGTTTCAATATAAATTTGATAATGTTATATCTGATATAAAATTTAGCTTGAAAGCCAATTCAATTAACTCTAAAGATTATAATATAAAGGTAGTTAACGTTCCTACAATCAATAACTTCGAAATGATTTTATCGTATCCAAGTTATTTAAAACGTAAATCTGAAACCATAAAAGGAACAGGAAATGCAATTGTACCTGAAGGAACAACCATTCGTTGGAAATTAGAAACTTTAGCTACTACTGATGTTGCATTTATTTCAGAAAATAAAAAATCTATTTATTCATCTTCAAATGGTGAATTTAATTTTTCTAAAAATATTAGTCAAAATACTGAATATCAAATAGTAACATCAAATTCTAAGGTAAAAAACTTTGAAACTTTAGATTATCAAATTAATATTGTTAAAGATCAATTTCCTTTCATTGCTGTTAATAGAGCTCCAGATAGTCTAAAAATCAATAAAGCCTATGTTATCGGTCAATTATCTGATGATTATGGCTTAAGTAAGTTACAAGTGGTTTATTACCCAAAAGACAAACCCCAATTAGTTAAACGTGGAACATTAGCTGTTAAAAACCAAACCGTTGATCAATTTGTATATTCTTTCCCAAATGGTTTAAATGTTGATAAAGGCGTTGTTTATGATTATTATTTTGAAGTTTTTGATAATGATGCAGTCAATAATTTTAAATCTAGTAAGTCAGCTGTCTTTTCTCACAACGAATTGACTGATGAGCAAAAGCAAGATGTGCAATTAAAAGACCAAAATGATAACATTAATAGCCTTGAAAAATCTTTAAATAATCAAGAAAAACAATTGCAAGAATTAGAAAAATTGCAAAAAATGAAAAAGGAAAAATCCAATTTAGATTTCAAAGATCAAAAGAAGATTGAGGACTTTATAAAGAAACAAAAAGTTCAAGATGATATGATGAAAGAATTCTCCAAAAAACTCTCAGAGAATCTTGAAAATTTTAATCCAAAAGAAGAAGACAAATTAAAGGAAGAATTATTGCGTCGCTTAGATGAAACACAAAAGCAAGCTGACAAGAATGAAAAGCTTCTTAAAGAATTGGAAGAGTTACAAAAGAAACTTCAAGAGGATGAATTATTTGATAAGGCTGATAAATTAAAGCAGAATGCAAAAAATCAAGCAAAAAATTTGGAGCAGTTAGTGGAGTTAACCAAGCGTTTTTACGTTGAAAAGAAAGCGGAACAAATTGCAGATAAATTGAACAAGCTTGGTGATAAAGAAGAGAAATTAGCAAATGAAACAAAAAACAATCTAGAAGAGCAAAAGAAAGTTACTGACGAATTTGAAAAAATCAAGGAAGAATTGCAACAACTGGATAAGGATAATAAGGATTTAAAAAAACCTTTGGATATTCCTAATGATAAGAATGAACAAGAAAATGTACAAGAAGATTTAGAAAAATCTGAAGAATATTTGAAGAAGAATGATAAACCAAAAGCTTCTAAATCTCAAAAATCTGCGGCTAAGAAGATGAAGCAAATGAGTCAGCAAATGAGTATGTCTATGGAAGGCGGAGAATCACAACAAATGGAAGAAGATGCCAAAGCATTAAGACAAATTTTAGATAATCTTTTAGCATTTTCATATGACGAAGAAGCATTGATTCAACCCACAAAATTATCGCAAACGCGTTCATTAGCTTTAAATAAAATATTGAAAAAACAGCAAGAATTGAAGACACAGTTCCAACATGTAGATGATAGTATTTTTGCTGTTTCCATGCGTAATCCAATGATTTCAGAATTCGTCCTAAATGAGGTTGGTAATGTGCATTACAACATAGATAAAGCTTTAGAATCTCTTGCGGATAATAATGTTTCTAGAGGAGCTTCTTTGCAGCAGTATGTTTTGTCAAGTGCTAATAAGTTAGCAGATTTTTTAAGTAATGTTCAGAGCGATATGAATATGCAAATGTCTGGACAAGGAGAAGGACAAGGAAAGCCAAAACCTGGCCAAGGAAAAGGTAGTGGCAAACAGCTATCGGATATAATCAAACAGCAAGAAGGACTATCTGAAAAAATGAAAGAAGGTATGAAACCTGGCAAAAAACCTGGTGACAAGCCTGGTGATGGTAAAGAAAAAGGGAGTGGTAAAGGAGATAATGGAGAAGGTGAAGGCGAAGGAACCGAAGGAAATGCTGGGAAAGTGTTAGAAATTCTTAAAGAACAACAACAATTACGTGATGCGCTTCAGAAGTCTTTGGAACAGCAAGGTATAAATGGTAATAATGTTTTGAATCAAATGAAGGATATTGAAAAGCAATTAATTAATAAAGGTTTTAAAAATGAAACTCTTCAAAAGATGCTGAATTTAAAACACGAACTGCTAAAATTAGAAAACGCTATTCAACAGCAAGGACAAGATGAAAAGCGTAAATCTAATACAACAGATGATAAGTTTTCCAATAATGCATCTACCCTACCTAAAGAATTGCAAGAATATATCAAAAGTATTGAGATTTTAAACAGACAAAGTTTACCTTTGCAAAAAAATTATGACACTAAAGTCAAAGAATATTTCAATAAATAATGATTACATTCAATTACGAAAACGATTTTAAGCTCTTTGAAGAAGAGCCTTATCAGAATTGGATAACAAGAATTATTCACTCTGAAGGTCTTGCTGAAGGTGAAATCAATTATGTGTTTTGTGACGATGAATATTTGCTTAGTATAAATCAAGAATATCTGAATCATGATACGTTGACTGATATCATTAGTTTTGATTACACAGTCGGAAATTTAGTACAGGGAGATATTTTTATTTCTACAGAAAGAGTTGCTGAAAACGCCATCAATTTTAATGTAGAATTTAGTAATGAACTATTGCGTGTTATGTCGCATGGTATTTTGCATTACTGCGGTTACAAGGATAAAACTGCAACAGAATCTAAAATGATGCGACAAAAGGAAGATGAAAAAATCGCTTTGTTCCACGTGGAACAACATTAATCATCTTAAATTTATAAATTAAATGTTTCACGTGGAACAATGAGTATATTCCAAGATAAATATGATGTAATTGTGGTTGGTGCTGGTCATGCTGGTTCCGAAGCCGCTGCTGCTGCTGCCAATATGGGTTGCTCTACCCTTTTGGTTACCATGAACCTTCAAAACATTGCACAGATGTCATGCAATCCTGCCATGGGTGGAATTGCAAAAGGTCAAATTGTAAGAGAAATTGATGCCCTTGGTGGTTATTCGGGAGTTGTGTCTGACAAAACCGCCATTCAATTTAAAATGTTGAATAAATCAAAAGGACCTGCCATGTGGTCTCCAAGGGTACAAAGTGATAGGATGCGTTTTGCAGAAGAATGGAGATTAATGCTGGAGCAAACCCCAAATTTGGATTTTTACCAAGAAATGGTTTCTGGTTTATTGATTGAAGATCATAAGGTAGTTGGCATCAAAACTTCTTTAGGAATTGAGATTAAAGCTAAAACCGTGGTGTTGACAAATGGTACTTTCCTAAATGGTTTAATTCATATTGGTGACAAACAATTTGGTGGTGGTCGTGCTGGTGAAAGTGCTTCTTTTGGTATCACGGAAGATTTAGTTAGAGTTGGTTTCGAAGCAGGCAGAATGAAAACGGGAACACCACCTAGAGTTGATGGTCGTTCTCTAGATTACTCCAAAATGACAGAACAACCCGGCGACGAAAAGCCACATAAGTTTTCTTATTTACAAAGCATCAAGCCTCTAATTCATCAGAAGTCTTGCTACATGACTTACACTTCTAATCAAGTTCACGATTACCTGCGTGAAGGTTTTGATAGGAGTCCAATGTTTAATGGCAGAATCAAAAGTATTGGTCCTAGATATTGTCCGTCTATTGAAGATAAAATAAATCGTTTTGCAGATAAAGATAGACACCAATTATTTGTTGAGCCAGAAGGTTGGAATACTGTTGAGGTCTATGTAAACGGTTTTTCTACTTCTCTGCCAGAAGAGATTCAATTTAAAGCTTTACGCTCAGTAGAAGGTTTTGAAAAAGTAAAATTCTTTAGGCCAGGTTATGCTATTGAATATGATTACTTCCCTCCTACGCAATTGAAACATACCCTAGAAACTAAATTAGTAGATGGGTTATATTTTGCGGGTCAGATTAACGGAACTACAGGATATGAAGAAGCAGCTTCACAAGGATTGATGGCTGGAATTAATGCTGCTCTAAAAGTTCAAGAGAGAGAAGAATTTGTGCTCAAGCGCAATGAAGCCTATATTGGGGTGCTTATAGATGATTTAATTACTAAAGGCACAGAAGAACCCTATAGGATGTTTACCTCTCGTGCTGAGTATAGAACTCTGTTGCGTCAAGACAATGCGGATTTCAGATTAACGCCAAAAGGTTTCGATTTAGGATTAGCTTCAGAAGAGCGTTTAATTCGTATGGAGGAAAAATTCTCCAAATCAGACGCCATGGTTCAGTTTTTTAGAGAGACAAGTGCAAAACCAGAAGAGGCGAATCCTATATTAGAAGCTAAAGGCTCGAGTTTAATGACGCAACCTGACAAAATGTTTAAAGTGTTTTCTCGCCCTCAAATTGATTTAGAGGATATCTTGAGGTTTGAAAAAGTAGATGCCTATATTACTTCACATGATTTAGATGAAGAGATAATTGAACAGGCTGAAATTGATGTCAAATATTCAGGGTATATTGAGAAAGAAAGATTACACGCTGATAAATTAAACAGATTAGAAGATGCTATAATTCCAGATAATTTTGACTTCAATAAGATCAAATCCATTTCTACCGAAGCAAAAATGAAATTCAATAAAATTCGCCCAAAGACAATTGCTCAAGCTTCAAGAATCAGTGGTGTTTCTCCAAGTGATATTTCCGTTTTATTAATTTATATGGGAAGATAATCGATTTAAGAATGTAGATTAACGATTTTTGATTTCAGAATATACTAAACTTCAAAAATCTAAAATCGTTAATCAACAATCAGCAATCAAATGTTTCACGTGAAACAAATTTTGTTAACTACTGTATATACTACGTTTATTCAAGTTTTTAAATTTAAATATGAATTTCCTCCCAAATAATATTTTTCTCAAAGTCAAAGATCATTCTGTTTCCAAAGAATCGTTTGACTTACTTTTAGATGAAGAGTTGCAACTTTTAAAAACGTATCCGCAGCCTTCTTTGGATAAACTTCCCTCCTATTACGAGAGTGAAGATTATATTTCACATACAGATTCAAGACGAACTTTGTTTGAAAAACTTTATCATATTGTAAAAACAAATGCTTTAAAAAGCAAAGTTGCAATAATTAACAAAGAGAATCCAAGTAAAGGAAATTTATTAGACATTGGTGCAGGAACTGGAGATTTTTTAAATCAAGCCCAAAAAAGCGGTTGGAAATGTATTGGAATTGAACCCAATGAAAAAGCTAAGTCCATGGCCGTTTCAAAAGGAGTGTTGTTTACAAGTACTTTAGAAGTATTAGATGATCATTCCTTTGATGTAATAACCATGTGGCATGTTTTAGAACACGTGCCAGATTTAGAGTTTCAAATCAAAACATTAAAGAGATTATTAAAACCTAACGGAACAATAATCATAGCTGTTCCAAATTTTAAGTCTTTTGATGCAAAACACTATCAATCATATTGGGCAGCTTATGATGTGCCAAGACATTTGTGGCATTTTTCTAAAATAAGTATTGATAAATTGTTCAGCAAAGAAAATTTGAAGTTAAAAAAAGTGCAACCTATGTGGTTTGATAGTTTTTATGTTTGTTTGCTTTCCGAAAAATATAAAACTGGTAAAATGAATTTTGTCAAAGGATTCTTCTATGGTTTTTTATCAAATTGTTCAGGAATTTATAAAAAGCAATATTCTTCACACATTTATATCATAAAAAATAGCTAAAAACTTATTTTTAATCGATTTAAGACGCTTTTCAGTGAATTGCCAACTCTTTTGCTAATCATTTTTATTAAGTTTCTTAAAAGCAAAATAAAAGCGTCTTTTTTGATAATGATTCCTTATTATTTTTTTATTAATAATAATTTTTCCTTATAACATAAAAATTAGTGCTTGCATTAGTATTTGCAATTGTGTACTTTTACCAAAATTTAGAAATAACGAATATGAAAAAATTATTGTGTATTGCATTAGGACTTGCAATAGTATCTTGTAACAAACAAGAAGCAACAACTAGCTTCAAAACAGCTTATGTAGATACAGAAAAGTTGATGAAAGAACATCAACAAGCTATTGATATTGAAAATAAATATAAAATGAAGTCTGAAGAAATGGGTCGTGAGTTAGAAACCGAAGCAAAACAATTTCAAGCAGATTATCAAAGTGCTTTAAGTCAAGCACAAGCAAAAGGACCACAATGGGCTCAGCAAAAAGCGGCTGAATTACAACAAAGAGAGCAGAAATTGAATATCAAGCAACAATCAATGTACGAAGAAATTCAAAACGCAAGTAATGGTGAATTGGATTCTCTAGTTAAAGAAATAAAACTTTACATAAAAGATTATGGTAAGAAAAACAATTATGATTATGTCTATGGAACCGGTTTAACAACACCAAGTATCTTATATGCTAAGGACTCTTATGATGTTACAGATGAGTTGATTAAGCTACTCAATGAAAAATACGCTTCAAATAAAAAATCAAATTCTTCTGAAAAAGAAGAAGTTAAGAAGTAAAATATTATTTATTTTCACCTAAGGCCTCATTAAATGTTAATGAGGCCTTTTTGTTTTTATTTTTTTGTTATTTTTATGCTTTAAATACAAGCCAATGAATTCATTATCAGCCGTTGCCAATTACACCTTGAAGTTTATCAACCAGACGAATAAGTCCGTATTCCTTACTGGAAAAGCAGGAACTGGTAAAACTACACTTCTCAAGGAAATAATCAAAACTACTCATAAAAATACTGCAGTCGTTGCTCCCACAGGAATTGCAGCCCTTAACGCTGGTGGTGTTACGATCCATTCTTTGTTTCAATTGCCTTTTGGTGGTTTCATTCCTGATACCATTGCTCCTCATATATCAAACGCAATTAAATTTGAGTCTAAAAGTACACTTTCCAGACACTTTAAAATGAGTGCCTCCAAGCGAAATGTAATCAGAAATATTGAGCTACTAGTAATTGATGAAGTTAGTATGTTAAGAGCCGATCTTTTAGATGCGATTGATTTTATGATGCAATCTGTTAGAAGAAATAAAGAACCTTTTGGTGGAGCTCAAGTTCTTTTTATAGGAGATTTATTACAATTACCTCCTATTGTTAAGCCTGAAGAATGGGAGATTCTACGAAAGTATTATCAAGGAAAATTTTTTTTTCATGCCCATGTTGTGCAACAAAATCTGCCATTATACATTGAATTGGATAAGATTTACCGCCAAACAGATGCAGAATTTATTAATGTTCTTAATAACCTGAGAAACAATACCATCACCGAATCTGATGTTTCCTTACTCAATAGATTTGTTAAACCCAATTTTGATTTAAAAAAGAATAAAGGTTATATAACTTTAACCACACACAACCACAAAGCTGATGCTATTAATAGCGAAGCTTTAAATGAGTTAGAAGGTAAAACTTTTAAATATAAAGCACAAATTATAGATGACTTTCCTGATAAAATATATCCGTTAGAAGAAAGCTTAGAACTAAAGGTCGGTTCACAAATTATGTTCGTTAAAAATGATCTTTCCTTTGAAAAAAATTATTACAACGGCAAAATGGGAATTGTAAAGCAACTTTCTCAAAATGAAATATTTGTAGAATTTCCCGAAGAAAAAAAAACCATTGAGGTAGAACGTTATGAGTGGCAAAACATTAGATATAAAGTCAATGAAAATACTAAGGAAATCAAAGAAGAAGTTTTAGGTACATTTACCCATTATCCAATAAAACTAGCTTGGGCCATTACAGTACATAAAAGCCAAGGATTAACATTTGATAAAGCCGCATTAGACGTTTCTAGAGTGTTTCAACCAGGACAAGCCTATGTAGCATTGTCTAGACTTAGATCACTAAAAGGACTGGTTTTGTTAGCACCTATTCAAATGAATGGTCTTTCAAATGATAATGATGTTATGCTTTATGCTCAACAAAAGGCTTCAGAAGAATATATTCAAAAGTCATTAGAACAGGAAACAAAAGATTATTTATTCAAATATTTAAAAGCTACTTTTGATTGGCAAGATCTGGCTCAGGAATGGCGAAATCATAGGTTTAGTTATAAAGAAGAAGCTCCAAAATCACCTAAATCAAAATATGCTAAATGGGCTGAAAACCAATCTCATAAAATGGATAGTTTGGTCGTTCCAGCTCAAAATTTCATCAAACAATTAAAAAATTTGTTTCATGTTCAACATTTTGATAGTCAATTTATTAACCAACGTTTTCAAGCCGCCTACAATTATTTTTACAAGGACTTAGATAATTTTGTTTACGAATTGTTGTTAAAAATAGATGAAATCAAGCAAATCAAAAAAGTCAAAACATTCTATGATGAATTAAATGATTTAGAAGATTCTCAAACCAAAACTATTCAGCGTCTAATGAAAGCAAAATTACTGGTAGAAATGGTTACTCAAGGTAAGGAAATCTCAAAGGAAAACCTCATAAATGACGAAATACTGTCTTATAAAACTAATAAAATTAAGCAGATACGTGAATTAAATGTAGTAAAACCAGGTGTTTTTGATATTGATCCAGATGTCTCTTATTATGAACCTAAAGTGAAAAAACCAAAAGAAAACAAGAAACCTACCATTGAAATAACATTAGATTTTTGGAAAGAAAAACATACTATTGCTGAGATAGCCGCTAGCAGAAAATTAACAGAAAATACTATTTATGGTCATTTTGAGAAATTAATTCAGCAAAGACTCATCGAAATTGAAGAAGTGCTACCTCAAGATAAAATTAAGCAACTTGAGGTATTATTTAAGTATTTCAAAGGAGAAAGCCTATCTGAGTTAAAAGAAACAGTAGGTGAAAAATTTTCATGGGAAGAATTAAAATTATACAAAGCATATTTAAAATGATTACTTGAAATAAATAATACCAAAAATCTAAAAATCAATATTTTATTATTTTTTATGAATAAGTCGTGTTAGTTTTATAGATAAGTCAGTTAAGATGATTTTTCCGTTACCATTTCGCTCAATATGATAAATAGCATTTGAAATTTCATTAAAAATTTCAGCAATATTTTCTCCATTTACAAACGGAGCAAACTTTTTAAGCTCAAATCCTTCAAGTTCTTCGTCCAAATATACCAAATCTGTAGCAGAGTAATTCTCCAATAAAGCTTGTCTGAAAAATTGAATACAATAATGTAAAAATTGTTTCTGCACCTCTCTCCCATGACCAGATACTTCCTCACTCCAATTGATTAAATCTAGTATGGAAGCAGCATTTCCCTTGGCTTTAAAAGCAAAACGAACCCATTTTATAAACCACTCTTCATAAATTTTTTCATCCTTTTCATTGTGGATTAGTTTCATGGCTTTATTAAGATCTCCTTGTGCCAAATGAGCATATTTTTTTGACAACGATTCTGATAACCCTTTTGATCTCAATAGTTTTTCAATATCATATGCATCTGGTTTAGAAAATGTTATAATTTGACAACGAGATTTAATCGTGTCAATTAGGTCTTCACTATTTTCTGTTAGAAGTAAAAAGATGGTTTTTTGAGGCGGTTCCTCTAAAATTTTGAGTATTTTGTTTGAAGTTGCTGTATTCATTTTATCAGCCATCCAAATAATCATTACCTTATAACCACCTTCGTACGCTTTCAAAGAAAGCTTTTTTACAATTTCTAAGGCTTCATCTACACCGATTTGCCCTTGTTTCTTCTCTACACCAAGATGCGAATACCAATCTTGAAGACTACCGTAAGGATGTAAACTGACAAATTCTTTCCACTCTCTCAAAAAATTATCACTAATTGGGTGACTTTTTACATTTTCGGTAGAAGTAACAGGAAAAACATAGTGAATATCAGGATGTGACAGCTGATTGACCTTATTTTGGCACTTTTCACAATCAAAGTTTTCAACATTTTTATCTTTACATAGAATGTATTTCGCGTAAGCGATAGCAATTTGTAACAGCCCAATTCCCTCAGGACCAACAAACAGCTGAGCATGAGCAAGCCTACCACTGTCAACACTTGAAAGCAAGTAATCAATGGTTTTTTTATTTCCAATTATATTTTCAAACACAGTATTTTATTAAAAAATTAAACATTGTTAATAACACAATAAAATTTGTTAATAAGTCGTTTTTGATTGTGAATAAACTAATTATATTTCTTAATAGTTTAGTATATGATTTAAAACAACTCTTTTTGTCACCAATTTTGATGCACTTACTAACAAAAAAAGTAAAAGTACATAAAAAATGTTGTTAATGAATCCATAGTATAATTATTGTAAAAACTACTATTATGTTAAGCAAATCCAAAAAATTGAGCCTATTGTTTGCAATACTTTTTGCAAACTGTTTTTCTTATGGTCAACTACCTGTTCCTTTTAAGGTTAGATATCAATCCTATGTTAAAGGCGATATGACTGTAATTGCGAATAATATTGTTAACAGAAAGGACTATGGAAATACCCCAAATATGCCTTACATGAATGCTACCAAAACAGCCAAGCTTAATGATGAGTTTGAAATGTTTTACGTTGATATTGACAGTGATATGTCAACTTTCAGCTCCAGTGCAGCAACATTATACTTGGAAAATGAACAAAACAAAAAAATAGTTTATGCCGGACTTTATTGGTCAGCAACATACAAATATACTAGTGGTGTCAAAAACAAACGCAACAAATTTAAAGCATTTGATAAAAATAGAGAAAGTTTTGATCAAATTAAATTAAAACTTCCAGGAGAAAATAAATACGTTGATGTAAAAGGAACAGTAATTTTTGACGGATTAAACCAAAAGGGTTTTGACGAAAGTGCTCCTTATGCGGTTTATGCAGATGTTACAGAATTAGTAAAGCAACTAGGTAGTGCAACAGGTGAATATACTGTCGCTAATATAAAAGCAACTCAAGGAGTTGTTGAAGGTGGCGTTTCTGGTGGATGGACAATGTTTTTTGTATATGAAGATGAAAATGAAACAGCTAAATTTATAACTTCTTATGATGGTTTTGCAGGAGTAACAGACAAACCTACAGATATTTTATTTACTGGTTTTAAAACATTACCTGAAGGAAAAGTAACTGCAAAATTAGCTTGTGCAGGTTTAGAAGGAGATAATAATTTGACCGGAGATCAACTGCAAATTAAATCTCAAGCCAGTGAAATTTTTACATTGATAAGTAGTCCATTAAAAATAGAGAATAATTTCTTTAACAGTAATATTATCATTAACGATCAATATTTTACAGATAGAAATCCAAATAGCAAAAATACTTTGGGTTACGATACTAGTCTTATAACCATAGCAAATCCAGATAACTCTGTTATTCAAAATAATACAGATAATGTTACTTTAAAATTGAAAACAGTTGGTGATCGATATTTTATGTTCTTCAATGCTTTCAATGTAGAGGTTCAAGAGCTTGATAAAGAGCCAGATATGATTGTTTCAAATGAACAGATTGAGGCATCAGAAATGGTAACAACTCCTGAAAAAAAGGAAACGGTTCTTGTTGATAACTCCAAACCTACAACTCCAATTAAAAATGATAAAATAGTTGACAAACCTATCAAAAAAGAAGAAGTGGTTGTTGCAAAAGTGGATTCAACACCAAAAGAGAAAACCAATTCGGTAGTTTTAGCTCCTAAAAAAGAAGTTGTAGTTAATCATCCAAAAGTTAAAAATGAAACAAATGATAACGCTAGTTCAAACAATTCAATGATTGATCCAGTTTTAATTAGCGAGAAATTAAGTCAAGTAGCACAAAAACAAAACGGTCAAAAACAAAAAATTACAGCTATTCCAGGTCCAATGGTTGAAATAGCTAACCAACAAAGAGGTTTTTATGTAATCGCTAATGTTTTTGCAGTTCACAGAAATGCCACAAGATTTGTAGCAAAATTAAGAAGTCTGGGAATTGATGCAAATTTCTTCATAAACCCCAAAAATAATTACAGATATGTTTTTGTCAGCAAACATGACTCATGGTCAAGTGCATTGAATCTTTACTATTCAAATGTGAATGGTAGGTATTATGGAGATACATGGATAATGTTAGTGAATACTACTCCAGACCAATTAGTAAGTAATGAGCAAGATGTAGATTATAAAAACCCTTTTTGTCCCCAACAAAAAATGGTTGTCACGAGAATTAAAGAAGAAGAACTCGTGTAAACGTTAAATTAGTATTAAAAAAAGGCTCATTTGTGAGTCTTTTTTATTTTTGTAGATTAATTAATTTTTTTAAATCCAAAATAACTCACAATTTCCTATGAAAACAATCCATTCTTTTGACTTTAAAGATAAAAAAGCAATAATAAGAGTTGACTTTAATGTCCCTTTAGATGAAAATTTTAAAGTGACAGATGCTACTCGAATTGAAGCAGCAAAACCAACGATTGATAAAATTCTTAAAGATGGAGGAAGTGTAATTCTAATGTCACATTTAGGAAGACCAAAAGGTAAAGAAGAAAAATATTCTTTGAAGCATATCATTGAGAAAGTTTCGGCGGTTTTAGGAAAAGAAATTCTTTTTGCTGAAGATTGTATAGGGGATGAAACACATTCAAAAGCAGTCAATCTACAACCAAATCAGATACTTCTACTAGAAAACCTTAGATTTTATGCTGAAGAAGAAGCTGGAGACGTTGACTTTGCAAAAAAATTAGCTTCCCTAGGAGATATTTATGTTAATGATGCTTTTGGAACAGCACATAGAGCACATGCCTCTACAACTATTATTGCCAATTATTTTCCAGAGCATAAATGCTTTGGTTTGTTATTGGCCAAAGAAATAGAAAGTATTAATAAAGTGTTGAATGAATCTGTTAAACCTGTAACGGCTATACTGGGAGGTTCAAAAGTATCTTCTAAAATTACAATTATTGAAAATATTTTAGACAAAATTGACCATATGATTATTGGAGGTGGAATGACATTTACTTTCATTAAAGCTTTAGGTGGAAATGTTGGAGACTCTATTTGTGAGGATGATAAGATGGAGTTAGCTTTGGAAATATTAAAACAAGCTAAAGAAAAAGGAGTACAAATTCATTTACCAGTTGACGTTGTGGCCGCCGATGCATTTTCAAATGATGCCAACACACAAATAATAGACGTAACAAAAATTCCAAATGGATGGCAAGGGCTAGATGCAGGACCAAAATCTTTGGCTCTTTTTGAAGAAGTAATTTTAAAATCAAATACAATTCTTTGGAATGGTCCAGTAGGAGTTTTTGAAATGCCTAGTTTTGCCAATGGAACTATAAAAGTAGGAGAATTTATTGCAGCAGCCACAAAAAATGGAGCATTCTCTCTTGTTGGTGGTGGTGATTCCGTTTCAGCGGTTAAACAATTTGGTTTTGAAGACCAAGTAAGTTATGTTTCTACTGGTGGAGGAGCCATGTTAGAAATGCTAGAAGGAAAAAATTTACCTGGAATTCAGGCAATTATTCAATAATAATACTATTTTTGGCTTTTTGGAGTTACTATAAATTATTACACATTTAAAAATTACAAATACCTGCATGATGAAAATCAGAAATTTTTTATTAATACTAATCCCATTTATTTCTCTTGCTCAAGAGAGTGCTGAAGTGAGTTTAATGGAAGAAAATGTTCCTAAATTATCCTATTTAGATTCTCTTAAAGCATCATTTGTTAACCACAGCACAAGTACTTGTATAGATAACAGATGGATGGAAGAGTTATCCAATCAAGAACTATTTGAAGATATGTTTAGTGATGTTTCTGAATTGAATATAGACGAAACCGTTAATTATGAAATGTCAACAGAAGTACTTATCAAGAGGTTAAAAAAAATGGATAATAAATCTCCTTTTAATATTGAATACAATGCTTCGCTCGAAAATGTAATAAAATCATTTTTAAAAAATAGAAAATCTAGTTTTGAGCGATTAATGGCCATTTCTGAATATTATTTCCCCATGTTTGAGGAGCATTTAGCTAAATATGATGTGCCTTTGGAGATTAAATATTTAGCCATTGTAGAATCAGCTTTGAATCCAAGAGCAAAAAGTAGAGTAGGAGCTTCAGGATTATGGCAGTTTATGTATCCAACAGGAAAACAATTTAACTTAGAAGTAAATTCATATGTAGATGAAAGGTTTGATCCTTTAAAAGCAACTGAAGCCGCTTGTCAATATTTATCCAGTTTATATAAAATTTTTGGTGACTGGAGTTTAGTTTTGGCCTCTTATAACGCTGGCCCAGGCAATGTATCAAAAGCAATTAGACGTTCTGGAGGAAGTCAAAATTACTGGAACATCAGGAAAAATTTACCTAGAGAAACAGCCAATTATGTACCCGCTTTTTTAGCCACTATGTATATTTATGAATACAAGAAAGAGTTGGGAATAGTTCCAAAAAAAGCACAAATAACATATTTTGAAACGGATACCATAAGAATAAAGAGAGAAATGACTTTTAAACAAGTATCTGAATTATTTGATATTCCACAAGAACAAGTAGAATTTTTAAATCCTATTTACAAATTAAATATTATACCATACAACGAGGAGAAGCCACATTATTTGAGACTACCAAAAGATAAAATAGGCTTATTTGTTTCAAACGAAGAAGCAGTATATGCCTATATAGATTATGTGAAGAATGGAGGAGAAAAAACAGAGGAAGTTGCTATAGCAGAAAGCAATACACCAGAAGAAACAAAGGTTGTGGTGTATGAGGAGACTAAAACAAAAAGCAAAATAGCTTATCATTCTGTTAGAAGAGGAGAGAGTTTAGGCTTAATTGCTCAAAAATATGATGTTACTGTTACAGAATTAAAAAGATGGAATAATTTAAAATCATCAACAATCACTGCTGGTAAAAAGCTGAAAGTTTACAGTACAAAAGAAGAAACTTACAAGCCTTCAAAATCTAGTCAAAGTGTTTATACAGTTAGAAGTGGAGACTCACTTTACACTATTGCAAAAAAATTTCCTGGAGTTTCTGCTGAAGATTTAAAAAAATGGAACGGTATTAGTGGTAATAATATTAGACCCGGAATGAAATTAAAAACCAACGGGTAAAATTTTATTAAATCAACCTCAAATGAAAAAATGTATTTTACTAGTGTTTGTCTCTTTTTTGTTTTTTTCATGTAAAGAAGAACCCACAAACTCAAAAAGACTATCTGAGTCCTCTGGAAATATTAATAATGTATCCATTTTCATTGATGAACCGCTTTGGAATGGAGAAGTAGGAGATTCTTTGCGAAAAAAATTTGCTGCTCCAGTGGACGGTTTGCCACAAGAAGAACCCTTGTTCAACATCAACCAATATCCTACTACTATTTTTGATGGTTTTGTAAAAAAAGGGAGAAACATTATTGTGGTTCAAAAATCTGATAAAAGCGGTTTTGCTTCAAAAAAAGATTTGTATGCAGCTCCTCAAAATGTATTTTTTATTTCAGGCACCACTTCTGAAGAATTAATTAACAATATTGAGTCAAAATCCCCTGAAATAATAAGCGTAATCAGAAAAGGCGAAATTATCGAAAATCAAAGAAGAATGAAAAAGTCTTTGGTCAATGATAAAAAGATTCAAGACATGTTTGGGGTAAAGATGAACATAGGCTATGGCTATAACTATGACATGGAAAGAGAGAAATTCATCTGGTTGCGAAAAGAGTTTCAATCAGGTTATAATAGTATTTTAATTTACGAAGCACCAATTTCTCGAATTGAAAAAAATGGGACAATTGTAGAAAACATTACAAGCCTAAGAGATTCAATAGGAAAAGCAAACATTCATGGTACTTTGGATAATACTTGGATGATAACGGAAGCGGCTTATGCACCTTATTTATTTCAAGTTACATTGGACAATAAGTTTACCTACTTAACTAAAGGAACTTGGGAATTAAAGAATGATTTTATGGCTGGTCCTTTTGTAAATTATGCCATAAAAGATTCTAAAAACAACCGTTATTTGATTATAGAAGGATTTACTTATTTGCCTTCAAAAGCAAAAAGAGATCATGTGTTTGAATTAGAAGCTATAATTAATTCAGCAAGGATTATAAAATAAAATCACACAAAACAACAACTTCTGGAGCAAAGCAACTTATTTTTAAAATTAGTTTTTTGCTCTTTTTTTATTCTTTAACCAAATTATGTTAACATTCAAAATAAAGCGATTTAACGAACTTTCTTTAGTAGAACTATACAGAGTATTACAATTGAGAAGTGAAGTGTTTGTAGTGGAGCAAAATTGCGTTTATCAGGACATTGATGGTAAAGATGAGAAAGCATTACATGTTTTAGGGTTTTATGAAAACGAAATTGTAGCTTACACCAGATTATTCGACAAAGGGTATTATTTTGAAGAAGCCTCAATAGGTAGAGTAGTGGTTAGCCCCAAAGTAAGAGCTAAAAAATGGGGTCACGATCTGATGAAAGTTTCCATTGAAACCATTGAAACCGAATTTAAGACCAAACAAATTACAATTTCTGCACAAGAATATTTAAAAAAATTCTACGAGACCCATCAGTTTCAACAAACCAGTGAAATGTATTTAGAAGATGATATTCCTCATATTGAGATGAAGAGAGGTTTGTAGAATTTATTAATTTATTTAAAATTTTATTAGATTAGTCCACCTTAGTAATCACCAATTCCACTCTTCTATCTTGGTCAGTACTTCCACCAAGAGGTTGTGTGTTTCCATACCCATTGTAAGTCAATCGTTTTTCATTTACTCTTCTAGAAATAAGATATTTATAAACAGCTTTTGCTCTATTCACGGATAGTTCCCGTTTTTTGGTATCTTTGTCAATAGCTTCTTTTTGAAACGAAGGAGTGCAGCAAATATGGCCTTGTACTTCGAGTTCAATCTTTGGGAAACGGTGCATTTTTATAGCAATTTTATCCAATTCTTTTTTGGCAGAGGTACCTAATCTACTGCTTCCTCTGTCAAAAAAAACTTTGTCTAAAGTAATTTTGTCACCCACGATTACGTCTTTTCTTAAAACGTTGTATTTTTCGGGTTTTGTTCTTTTTATTACAGGCGGTTTGAAGTTGACTACCACATCTACACGTCTGTTTTTTGATCGAACTTCTGGAATATTGGATTCCAAATCTTCGTCAATCATGATGCTGCCTTTGCCTTGGATAGAAACGATGATTTGGTTTTTAATTCCTTTTACTAACAAAGAATCTTTTATAGTATTGGCTCTTTTGGTTGATAATTCATAATTGTATGCATCTTTTCCTCTATCATCACAATAGCCGGATATTTGAATAGATTCAACCCTCGAAGAATCAATTGTTTTGATAAATTTTTGCAATTCTTTTTGTTGGTCAGCTCTAATTTCATATTTGTCAAAATCAAAGTAAATAGATTGAATTACTTCATCTTCTTGAGCAACTGAAGTCATAAAAATAAATAGGAAAAGGTATTTCAAAAAGTGCATTATTTTTTTAATATTTTGTTGTATTCACTAGTGTTTTTCAGAACAGATTTTGCCTTGTTGATTTCCACACTGTTTTTAGTTTCGTAATCATAAAGGCCTTCTTTGTATTGAAAACGAGTAATGATTTCATCTTTCAAAAGCATCATAATTTCAGCTTTATTTTTGTCCAATTCTTTTTCATTACTTTTTTCAATTGCCGCTTTCAACAGATTATATTCAGTTTGAATATTGCTGTCAATACTTTCTTTTTTGGCCGTTTCTAGCGTTTTTTCTAAAGCCATTTCGGTTTCGGTATTCATTTTGTACTCTTTCTTTTTGATGAATTGCTTGAAACTTTCAAAATCGGCATTAGTTAATTCTGCTGAAGGATTGTTTTGATTTTTATAGTAAAACTCTGTGGCAAAATTAAAAATAGCATCGTTAGCGGTTAAAGCTTTTGAAATGGTTGAAGGTTTAGTTTCCAGTACTTCAACATCTGGCATAATTCCGCCACCATCATAAACTGTTCTCCCTTTTTTGGTTTTGAAAGCGGTGTAGTTTTTTTCATCGGTGCGAATGGCTTTACCGTTTTCATCTTTATGTGAATAATCCAAAGCTTGAATACATCTTCCCGATGGCGTATAATATTTAGAAATAGTAACTTTTACTTGTGTTCCATACGATAAATTTAAAGGCCTTTGAACCAATCCTTTTCCAAAACTTCTGTTTCCAACAACTACTGCTCTGTCTAAATCTTGCAAAGCACCAGCTACAATCTCAGAAGCGGAAGCACTTTTTCCGTTGACCATTATAGCTAAAGGAATAGCTAAATCTACAGGTTCGTTTCTTGTTTTATAGGTGCTGTTATGTTTTTCTACTTTTGATTTTGTGGTAACAATAATTTCGTTTTTCGAAACAAATAAATTACAAATATTTACCGCTTCACCTAATAGTCCACCAGGATTTCCTCTCAAATCTAGAATAATTTTGTTAGCTCCTTGTTTTTTTAAATCCAATAGCGCTGCTTTAGTTTCAGCAGAGGCTTTTTCCGTAAATTTCGATAAAACAATGTAACCAATATTGTCTTCCAGTAATTTGTAATAGGGTACAGCTCTTAAATCTACCTCATCCAAAATTATAGTACCATTATTTTTTTTGCCTTGACGGAAATAAACAACATTTACTTTTGTATTCTTGACTCCTTTTAGCAATTGGGAAGCATCTTCTTTAAAATCTTTTAAGAGTACATCATCTATTTGAATGATTTCATCACCTGCTTTTAAACCGGCTTTATCTGCTGGAAAATTTTTATAAACTTCTTTCAGAATTACTTTGTCTTCTTTTCGGGTAATCATAGCTCCGATTCCAGTGTATTCTCCTGTGTTATTAATCTTAAATTTAATAACATCTTGTTCGTTGAAGAAAACGGTGTAAGGATCTAGTTCTTTCAACATGCTTTTGATGCCTTTGTCCATTAAATCACCCGGATTGGTCTCATCCACATAATTTTGATTAACTGTTTTGAACAAGTTGGTAAAAATTTCAATTTGTTTGGCCAATTCAAAGAAATCACCTTTGAAACTTGCTCCAATAAAAAGGAACGAAATGGCTATAATGGGAAGAATGATTCTTTTGCTAAAAAGAGATTTCATGAGGATAGAATTAAATAAATGAATTACGAAAGTAATTATAATTGAGCAAAAAGTAAACCAAAGTTAGGTTTTACTTAACATTTTCAACAAATTTTTTAAAAAGTTGAATGGTTTTATCGTTAATTTCATGATAAGTCAAACGATCTTTGGATTGATAAAAAAACATGAAAGCATAAGGTTTTTCAATATTTTCAATCAAGATATGTTTGTTTAACCGATAACATTCGCGCAAGACACGTTTAAAATAGTTTCTGTCCACAGCATGTTTAAAATATTTTTTAGAAACCGAAACACCCATTTTAATCAATTCTTTTTCTTCAGAAGGATTTTCTACAAAAACCAATCGCAATGGATACTTTGACACAGATTTTCCCTCACTGAAGAGTAAATCTATGGTTCTTTTGCTTTTAAGTTTTTCGTTTTTTGGGTAAGTAAATGCCATGGAGCAAAGGTATGAAAAAAGCTGTCGTAAAATGGACAGCTTTTATTTATACTTAATCAATTTTTTAGCAATTTCGTCTAAGCTTTTTCTGTTTTGGTCTATGTAGTATAAACCTGCTTGTATTAATTCGAAAATATTTTTAGCTGAGGTATCATCCATATCTGAAGAAGCCTTTCGCAATTGAGGCATCAAGCGGTAATAATTTTTTTGATTTCTAGTGCCTAACGTTCCATACATTTTGGTTAAAAGATAATTCACGGTTTCTGCATTGGCTGACAATAGAATATCAATTAAAGGACTAATCCATTTTATTTTACCAGCATTTTCAAATTTTTCATAAGTGTATGGTTTTAAAACTTCACCTGTTCCTATTGAAATTAGGAGCATATCTTTAATTTCGGGATAATCTACTTTTTCACTATCATTCAATACGTTTGAGAACGCAATTTTTCGAGCTTCTGCATAAGCACACAAAGCAGGATTATTAGCAAAAACACCACCGTCAATAAGTGTAAATTCCTGATCGTATAGTGATTTTATCTTTGCCGGTTCAAAATAAGTTGGTGCAGCACTAGTAGCTCTACAAACATCTTTAACATAAAAGTTTTCCAATGGAGAATAAGCTTCATGACTACAAAAGAACTTGGCTTTTCTTTGCGTAATATCATAAGATGTTATTAAACAAGGTTTGATTAATTCTTTTAGTTGTAGATTTCCAAAGACTTCTTCTAATTGACGCTCTAAATTTCGTTGTGATATTTTTTCATTAAATAGGCCAAAAGGATTGATAATTTCTTTCCAAAAGGAAACATTGAAGATAGAATCTCCTTTTTTGGCATATAGATCTAATGCGGTTTCAATGGAAAATTTTGCGTTTTTACTGTTGTCTGGAAATAGTAAAATCCCAGTTAACAAACCACCTGTACTACTTCCAGCAATTAAATCAAAATAATCACCAATTTTTGCGTTGGGATGGTCATGTTTTTGCAATTGCTCCTCAATATAGCGCAGAATCACACAGGTGATAATACCTCGTATTCCACCGCCATCTAAGCTGAGTATTCTGATTTTTTTTGCCATGATAATGCTTATATTAATACAGCTTTTGTAATTACATCAAAAACTGTTTTTATGATGTTGTTTTTTATATTGTTTAATCGAATTTTAGAAACTCCAGCGGTTTGTAAGGCTTGTAAAACGGTTAAATCTTTCTGACTTTTTAAAAGCCATTCAAACTCTTCGGGTGTGATGGCTTTGTCGGCCAATAATATTGTCCATCGTTCTAGTTTCTCTTGCGAATTTTTGAAAAAAGTATTGATGTCTTTTTGAATTTCGGGTTTAAATTCATTGTATTTTTTGCTTAAAACAGTTAAAAGTTGTGTTTTAAGTTCTTTTATGATTTTATCTATATCCATTTTTTAAGTATTAGTGATGATTTCTAGTAATGATTCTTTTGATTGTTTGTCTTTTTTGATTTCATATTGAATCAGTAAATCGAGTGCTTCCAAAACCTGATTTTTAGATTCTTGTAGGAAAACAGGTGACAGTGTTTCTTTTTCTTCCCAACGTTTGAAAAATCCTGCTAAAAGATTTTTTTCTTTATCGTTTAAAAGTTGCCACATAGCAAATGTAATTTCGTTATTAGGCTTGTTTTTTTCATATTCCATAAGCTTTTGAATCTCTAAAAGTAGTTTGTCAACTTCTTCCTGATGGTCTTTGTAGGGATTTATAGCCTTGTCCATTAGATTAGAAGTTTCTACTTTTAATTCCGTTGTTTTTTGATAGGAATATTGATCAAAAATGGTCGTTTTAATGGAATTACATGCAGTTGTCAGCATGGTTATTGCAACCAATAACAAGATCCATTTGATTTTGAGTGTTTTCATGTTTTTATAGTATTTGTGTTAGATTTTATTCTTATTCTAAAATTACATATCCTTGTTTATCCTTCTTGAGTTTGATAAGTTTTCTCCAATTATTGTAGCCTTTTTTATCGAAATGAGGTAAGTCTTTAAATTTTTTCCAATTGCCACCCCAATCCCAACCGTATTTTGCAAAAATTTTCACGCATTCATACCAATCAGCCACTTGGTCGTTATCCCAGTCTTTTGCGGTGTCCCATGAAGCTGTTTTACCTTCAATTATTAAGCATATATCTACAGCAAAACCATAGTTGTGAATGGATTGTCCACCACGAGCATTGGTAACTTTTTTTCCTGGTTTCGTTCGGCCAATGGCATATAAATCATCTTGTTCTTTGAAGGTTCGCAAGGCTTGTGTTACTCTAATTTTTGCTTTTCCTGTTAAGGCTTTGTCGCATTCTTCAATGATTTTGTGTACTTCTTCTCTAACGCTTGGATGCAATTTGTTGATTCGCTGTTCTGTGTATTTGTCCATGATTTGAGGGTTTTAATTTATCAACACAAATATAGCAGATTATTTTCTTAAAAACAAATGAAAATAAGATTATTTTCTGTTATACATTGTTTATTCTTGGCTTTAAAGTTGAGCTAAAAGTTATGAAGTTTAAATAAGTAGTTTTTTTAAGATTAGAGAATCGTATTGGGGATTTTTTTATTAAAAATATAAAAAAAACGACAACTAAGAAAGTTGTCGTTTTGAATTTGGTTGTTTTATATTACTTAATAAATGTTTAAGTTATATCATAAATTAAGTTTAATCCTTCCGTCAACATTTAGGGTAGTATAAATTTATTTATTTTATTTTGCTATGAGCTTTTATAGTTTTTACATTTTGTAGAATTATATAAATGCCTGTTTGGCTTTCGACAAAATTTATTTTTTCTAAAAACTCCTATTTTGTGGACGGAAGTTTTTAGAAGTTAATTATTCGTTTTCAGGGTAATATGCTTCTATTGCTTCTTGAATGTCTTGTTTAAGAATTAAACTATTTGGAAACTTTATTAGAAGTCTTTTTAAACAGTCTATAAATTCTTTATTTTGAAATTTATATGACAATTCTTCAAATCGAGAAGACAACCATTCTAAAGAAATCTCATCTAAGTCATTAATAATGTTAATAGTTTCTTTAATGTCTTGAAAAAAAAGTTCAACTACTATGTCTTTATCATTTGATAATGTCGGGTCATTTAAATGTTTCTTTTTTATTCTATCTAATAATTCTAATACTTTTGCTTTCATTTTTTTTCTTTAAAAGGGGTTAAACTCAATTTTGTTACTATTTGGCAGTAATTGTTTAGCATTATCTGGAAAAATAGTGGCAGGCTTACCATTAGTTTTCATCACTCCAACTCTAACTCCTTCAAAATTATCAAAAATAGGTTGAATGCCATCTTTTGCAATTTTAAATTTTTCATAATTGTTTTCAATAACAAAACGACCTGCTTCTTTTATTTTTTTTGTATCCCATGATTTGGGAAACCAAGATTGACCTGTGGTAATTTTATCATTTAATAAACGCTTGAAGTTACTGTCATGCCCATCAACCGCACCAATTCTTACACCGTTTTTGTATGTGTGTTCTATTTTATATTTCCTACCTATTTGCTCTAAGTAATCTATATTAGCTTGCCCATGACCACCACCTCTCATTTTACCAGGAAGAGTACTTTTTTTTGGATTTCCAGGTAATGCAAAATCCCCAATATTTGCATGTTTAATTACATCATCAGGAATATGTTTTAGTTTAAACATTTCCTCTAAAATCTCTATCAGCTTAGCACTTTTAGCTGTCCAAACTTCTTTTAATGTTGTTCTTACTTCTTTTGCTGTTCCGCTGGCTATTGCTTCTCCTTTGTATATTACTGCTAATCCTATTGATTTGTTATCAAAACCTATGCCTTTTATAAAAATCACACCTTCACTTTGTAATCTTGAAACTCCAGCAAGGTCAAATTTTATACTATTGCCTGCAAGAGCCTCTTCTGCAAAAAGAATATCTTTGACTGTGTTTTTTGTAAAATTAGCAATATTTATTTCAAGTAGTACTTTTAGCATACAACTTCTTACAAAATTTGCAATGTTAGCGTTTTTTGTAGCAACTAACGCTAATTTGTAACCACCTTCTAAAAGCACTGTTCCTCCTTTTAAGATGCCATTTCCTACTTTAAACAAGGTATTAAATATAGCTGGACCAGCAGTAACTATACTTCCCGCAATGTAAATTTTTTCCCAAGACTCTAAAAACTCTTTTCCTCCTTCGGTATTTAATAATTGTTCTCGAATGGCTAAAACACCAATATCTGTTGTAGCAAGAGCAATATCTGCAATTGCTAATGTTGTAATAAGTGGATTACCAGTTGTTGCTACGACAACTGCACCAATGACAATGGCTAAAATATCAAAACCGATTCGGATACCTTTTTCTATTTCTTGTATTTCCTTTTCATCGGAAAGCGCTTTAATCACTATAGCAGGTATAGGAAAGCTTATTTTGTCGGAAACACTTGTGTCTACTAGATAAACTAAATCTAAAGGATGATACATTGCTCCTTTATCAACTGATTCAAAGGATTTTTCTTCAACTTCTATCCGTTCAGAATATCTTGGTAAATCATCTGGATATGTTTTTCTTACAATTTTTGAGACTTCTTTTAACTGTTGTAGGTAAAACTCGTCATCTTTTTCATTACTAAATAGAGAGATAACATCTGCATTAAATTTATACCCTTGTCCGTAATAAAAAGTTTCCTCTCTTTGATTTAAACCTTTGTTTCCGTTTGTAGCACAGAGAGCAGCAAGCAGTTGACTAAAAATAATTTTGTTGCTAATGTTTTGTCCTTCATATAATGAATATCCGTCAAGATTTTTATAAATTCTTTTTAAGAAAACAGGATTATCAACTAATTTAGAGTATAGGTATTTAGAATTGCCAATTAATTTTAAAATATTAATAAAAGCAGAGCTACTATCTTTAAATCCACTAAAAAAACCTATATCATCATAATCAGTTATTTTATTTAAATGTTCAAATAGAAGTTCTTGTTTAATTTCTATTCCTTTTTGTAAGTCATTTATAATAAAATTAGGTATAATTTCATACAAATAAACTAATTCTGAATTATCTTTGGTTGTATTGATGAGATTTATAAATAATTCTCTGATTTTATTATTGACATATGCTTCTTTGTTTATTGCTTTAGCAACGGCAAGAAGATCTTCAAAATTTTCTGTTTTGATAATTATTCCTTCATATTTTTCTTCCAGTGTAAAATCATTATCAATTTTTGGAGTTATATCATAGTCTCTTTTGTTAACTGCATCACTATATGCAAAGTGTAAAGTTGTATAAAATTCTTTTTCTTTTGTATTTAAGTTCCAAACAAATCCTGGATTTTTGAGGTTAACATGACAGGCTCTTGTATTAAGTTTTACAACTAATTTCGCAATTTTATTTTTATTACTTGAATCAATATATTCAAAAGGAATAGTTTTTTTAACATCAATACTAGTTGGTGTTGAATATGGATTTGTGAGAATCATTTTCTCAATAGGTAAATTTTCAGTATATTGAAGATAATGAAAGAAAAAAGAATTTGTATCTGCATTTGTTTTTAAAACATCTATTAAGCTTCTAATGTTTAATGCTCCTATGTAAAAGTCATTATTATATGCACCGCACTTTTCTATTTGATTACCAAATTTATTGTCAAATGTAATCTCTTCAAAACTTCTTCTAGATGTTATATTTTCAAATGGGTTATTGTTTTTGAATCCTTTATTAAGCTCTAAAAAATTGTTGTTTTGATCTAGATAAGATAAAGTTGTTTGACTTTGTTCATCAAACGCTTCAAATATATTTGTTGTCATACTTTTTTAGTTTAAAAAAGGAAGAAGAAATTAATCTTCTTCCTTTTTGGTTAAAAATTACTGCATAGCTTGTTTAATAGCTTCTACAGATATTTGTGCTACAACTTGTCGAGGACTAGTGTCTGTAGTAAGTTTTAAATAACCGTTTTCAATGTCAACATTTTCAATCATTCGGGTTTCTATCTTTTCTACTTTTTCTATTAATTCTTCTGCTGTTCCTCCACTTAACTGAGAACCAGTTATTTCAAAATTAGTGTTGCAAGGCACTTCTTCAGGATTTTCAAAAGTATCTTCGTTCACATCTTCACAATTGCATGGCAATGCTTTTTCTACTTTAAGACCAATACTATCTGCTTGAAGAATTGTTAAAGCTGTTGGTACTCTTGTAATCCATGCTTTTCCTTCTTTTTGCCCTTCTGGTTCACGTAATTCGTCAACAATTGACATAAATAATTCGTCTTCGATAACAGGCACTTCGCCACCGTTCCAGATTTGTCCAGTTTGCATGTAGTAACGAACGGCTTCTTCAAAACCTGGACGAACAGTTACAACCACTCTTGCCATACCAGCTTGCATGAAGTTTCTAAACAAGGGATCATTTGAATCGTCATATTGATATAAACTAGCCCAATCTGCTCTATTGCCCCAATAGTATGGATAAAGATTATAGGACATAATTTCCCATTCAAAGGCTTGTTCCATGAATTTTACAAAAGCAGCGTAGTCATCTAATTCTTGACCGATATTAACCTCTGTATTGCTAAATCTTTGAATTGTGTCGCTTCCCATGATTTTGAATAAATTGCTTTTCCCGTAAGTGTTTTTTGCACTTGGATTTTGATCAACTAAATAAGAAATACAGTTTTTACGTAAAATCTTGTTCTCAAATTCACGGTAAAAGCCAGGATTTGTACCTTTAATTTCGATAGCTACTGCTTTTTCGGTTGCTATTTTGTCATTATATTCTACTAAAGCGTCTTCATAGGCGTCAATAATGGCTTTGAATGCTTCTTGTTGCCATTTTTGTTTGGTTTCGTTGGTTAATTCACATTTTGCTACTACACTCATACTAAATGTTCCACAATCGAATGCCTTGAATGCAACTCCTAATTTCTGTTGAATTCCTCCAAGGTTGTTGAATTGAATAGTTTGTTCGTTAAAATGTTTGAACCATTGTTTATTATAAAATTTGTTACCGACATTTATTGATACACCTGAACCTTCCATTCCACTTGGATGAAAATCAAATGCTACACTTGCTGATGCAGAATTAACTTCATATCCTTCAGGAATAATTATTTCATCACTTCCTGTTGTAAAATACCCAGTAGAGTTATAATTCCCGTTAAAACCTTTAGATACTGAAAAGCTTTGTTGTGGACATGGCTCTATTTCAACATTAAATTTACTTGCCCAGAATTTTAACGTTGTATCATTAATTTTAGAAAAATCATCTAACTTGTTTGTCGTGGCTTTTCTTGGATCAATAGGTTCAATAATTGTTGAAGTTTGTTGCTGGTTTTCACTCATAGCAAGTATGTGTAACTTTGCAGGTTGAGGGATCATAAACTCAAACATCAATCTTTTGCCATAGTTAACAATTTGATTTTTATACAATTTATCTACCCAGCGAAAAACCCCTACTACATGTTTATCTCCTTTTGTGTTGTCAAAACCATGTTTATTGTTTTCTTCAAACTCTTCAATGATTTTTTCAATACGTTCTTCTTTTACTTTACTTACAATTCGATCTAAAGCACTTTCTGTAATTTCCTTAGCTTGAGTAACGGCTTGACGAGTACTTTCTTCTTTTGAGTTGTGTGTTGCATAATTTGCGTTTGCTCCTAATCCGAACTTTGCAATCCCTGAACCCCAATTTGCTGAAAAACTTGCTCCAGCAGAAAAATCTCTACTTTCTTGAATTACTTTAGCTACTTCGCTTTGCATATCAAAACGAGAAGTTGTGCTGCTGTCTGTAAGATGCTCTTTCTCTGTTTCTGAAGAAGTTGTTGTAGTGTTTTCACTTCTACGTAATCTTCTAGTGGATTTTTCTTTGTATTCACGAGCCATAATGTTTTCAATGTGAGCAACGTCACCTTCTACGTAACACTGCGTAGTTTGTTCTACTTTTTTGTAGTCGGCAATTCCCAATTGTTTTACACCAAATCCACTTGGAATAAAAGCTGCTTGGTTTCCATTGACTGTACCAGGTATCACTATTACTTCTGGATCTTCTTCTTCTGTTACAACGTTATTTAATTGTCCAGAGGAGCATTGACTCAATTTAAACTCTGGAATTACAAAGGTTTTCTCAACACCATTGGTGAAAGTGATTTTTCCTGAGAATGACACCAATTGCGGTTCATCGGTTAATTTTGGTAAACCAATATTGATGTTCTTTAAGAAAATTGTATTTCCAACTCTTGAAACCAAATAGCTGTTTAAGCCATTATTGCTGTAATTTCCATCTGTTCGCTCAAGGGTATAATCAAAATTGGCAACATTCCATGAAGCGTCTGGCACATTAATGGATAAATCTGAATTGTATCCTGTAGAAGCTAAACCTAAAAACCCTTTTCTTACCCGCTTTGAACATAACTGATATCCAAATAATGTTATTGGAGAAGGAATAACTATAGGAACAAGCATCCCTCCAATACTAACCAGTGTATTCTCTGTTGGCGTAGTGTTGCTGATAATTACTTCATTGTTAGTGTTTATATTACCTGTAATATGACTGACAACATCTTCTAAGTTGTTGAAATCATTTGACAATGTAGTGATTGAGGGTTGAATGGTTCTCTGTGCAAGAGTGTCTTCTGATTCTGTAAAATGTCCTGTTAATTCTAAAAGGGTTTCAAAACTCTCTCTAGTTAATTTTGCTTCTAGTTCCTTAATGTCTAATTCATCTCTAAATGTAAATTCAAATTCAGGAATTTCTGGAGTAGGAATGGTTGGCGGTTGATTGCAAGGATCATTTGGGTTGAATTCAATGCTTGTATCTTTTATTTCACACCAGTTTTGTTTGGCTTCATCTAAATCTCTTTTATATTGATCTAGAATTGGCTTAATTCTTTTTTGATGATCTTTTTCGGCCAATGTATAAGCATCACTATACTCCTTTTTAAATGCTTTTTCAATTGTTTTTAATTCTTTTCCTAAATTTTGAAGTTTTTCATTGTGTAGTTCTGCTTGTGCAATTAATTGTTGCTTCTGCATTTCTCCATCTGGATAAGATTTAGTGACTTTATTTTGAGCGACAGCAATTCTGTTGCTAGTGTTCAAAGCAGTAAGGTTATTTTCTTCTACAAAAAGAGTTTTGGGTAAAACGACCTTAGCACTCAAAAGATTTTTAGTCAACACTAAGTTGTCTGTCTTATTTTTTTGTAAAAAGTTATTAGCTATTAGAAGCTGAATTAATGTTTCTTTGGCGTAAAAATCTTTTTGTGTTACGGTTTGATAAAAAAGATTATCCCATAATTTACCTAAAATTTTAGTGTCGTTTACAGCTTCTAATCCTTCTATTTGTTTAATTAAATCTTCTTTTTTAAAAGAGTTACGGTTTTTTGCAATCCAAATGGATAGTTGAAGAAGCTTTTCATCTACGTCTTTGATTTGTTTTAAAGTTAACGGAATAAAATCATTTGCAATAGTTTGTAGTTCTTGCCATTTATTGGTTTTATCAACTACCGTATCAAATACACCTAATGGAATATTTTCGTCTCTATGGATAAATTTTTCATTTTGTTGCTTTTCGTCTGACAACTGAGGTGCTCGCATCGATACAAATCGGAAGAGCGTGTTTTTAATTTCGGTACTCATTTTTTTAAATTTTAAATTGTTTGTGGCGTTGAGGATTTGCGCTAATCATTCAACAAAAGATTATATTCTTCTTATAATTAATTACAATGCAAATATAAAAGAAAATAATCTAACAAACAAACAATAATACGAAAATTTTCATTCTATTTTCATTTTTTTTGATAAATTGCTGATTTTAAAAGCAAATAGTCTTGTTTTGTTAGAATAAAATCGTAAGTTTGTGCTAACTTAAAAATATTATATCATGGTTTCAGAACGATTAGGACAATTTTTAGAAGCTAAAGGCATTAGCTTTTATGCGATTGAAAATACTTTAAATGCAGGTAGAGGTAGTATTTCTAAAGCAGTAAAAGAAGGCAAGAATATTGGTTCAAATACATTAGAAACTATTCTAAATCTGTACACAGACTTAAATCCAACATGGTTGCTTACAGGAGAGGGACAAATGTTGAAGTCTGATGAAAATTTTCTTGTAAACAAATCTATAGACGCTTACCCTCTAAAGTCAGATCATTCCTTGTACAATCAGCAAATTCCTTTATATAATATTGAAGCAACTGCCGGTTTAGTTCCATTATTTGCTGATTCAGATAAGAACGTTCCTTTGGATTATATAACTATTCCTAATTTACCTAAGTGTGATGGAGCTATCTATGTTACCGGTGACAGTATGTATCCTTTATTGAAGAGTGGAGATATTGTACTTTATAAAACAATAAATGATTTTAAGAATGAAATTTTTTGGGGAGAAATGTATTTATTAAGTGTAGAAATGAGCGGAGAAGAGTTCGTGTTGGTAAAATATATTCAAAAGTCTGATACGCCAAATTATGTAAAACTTGTAAGTCAAAACAAGCATCATCAAGATAAAGAGGTTGAGATCAGTAAAATTAGAGCCTTGGCTTTAGTTAAAGCTAGTATAAGAATAAATTCAATGAATTAAAAAAAGCGAACTGATGAGGTTCGCTTTTTAGTTTTTTTAAATTTTATTTACTTCTTTTCGAATGTATTATTGTCTCTATTTACATCTGCCATAAGACCACTTGGATCAATAACTATTGCTTTTATAGTAGATTTTGATTTAGGAATTTCAAAAAAGTAGGTTGGATAAGCCCAATCCCAACCTTTCAGAACAGTTCTTTTAATGCCCTCATAAGGATTTTCTTTTTCAAATCGTAAAAGAGTATTTGGAATGTAAAAAGATTCGTTAGAACCATCTTCATATACTACCAGTAAATCAATTGGCATTGGCATTCTTCCTTTTCGTTCTAGAGTAATACCTGTTCTTTGTACACCATCTGTTGCACTTTCGACATTTTGAATAGCATAATCAATGGTATTGGTGGTTTGTGTCCAATCTACTAGATACCAATCTAAATTTGCACCAGAGATTTTTTCAGCAGTTCTTTTGATATCATTTGGAGTTGGATGCGTGAATTTATAATCGTAATAATAGCGTTTTAAAGTTTTCATTAAATTATCGGTTCCAATGATATAGCCTAATTGTGCTAAGAAAACTTCTCCTTTACTATAGGCACCAATACTATAAGACATATTGTAATCATAACGATCAGCATGTGTAGAAAGAGGTTGTTCTTTTCCTGAATTAGCTAAATAAATATAGCCTCTGTAAGCATCTTCAAAGATATTATCTTGTTTTTCTTTTGGAGGCATAATTTCATTCATTGCTAAATCAGAGATAAAAGAAGTAAATCCTTCATCCATCCATTCATGTTTAGATTCATTTGAAGCTAATATAAATTGAAACCAAGAGTGAGCAAATTCGTGAGCTGTTACACCTACTAAGCTTCCATAACTTCTATTTCCAGTAATCAAAGTGCACATTCCATACTCCATTCCTCCATCACCACCTTGAATTACAGAATATTGTTTGTATGGATAAGGCCCTACATTTTTATTAAAAAAAGCTAATAACTCTGCTGTTTTAGGTTGTAATTTTTTCCAGTTTTCAATGTAATCTTTATTGTTTTTGTATAAGAAATGTAATTCTACATTATTTTCTCCAATTAATACATCATGTATATATTCATTATCAGCTGCCCATGTGAAGTCATGAACGTTTGGAGCTATAAAATGCCAAGTTAATTCTTTAGTTTTCTTAGGATATTTAACTTCTACACCTTTGTCTTGGTATCCGTGACCAATTTCATTTTTGTTTTGAAGATATCCTGTTCCACCTACTGTATATTCTTTGTCAATAGTTAATTTTACATCAAAATTACCCCAAACACCATGAAATTCTCTTCCTATGTAAGGATCAGCATGCCATCCTTCAAAATCATATTCTGCCATTTTCGGATACCATTGTGTCATGGATAGTGCCACATTTTCCTCAGAATTTCTTCCTGAACGACGAACTTGAAGAGGTACTTGTCCTTCAAAGCTTAGTGTGAATGTTGTTTTTGATTTGGGTAAAATAGGTTCATTCAAAGTAACTTCTAAAATGGTACCTACAACCTTTGTACTAGCGTTTTTGCCATTTTGTTTGAAGTTAGCAATATTTAAATAACCAATTTCATTGGGTTTTAAACTTTTAATTCTACTTTCGGTTATTTCTTTATCGGCAACTTTGAATTTTTTTACCATTCGTTTATCTGGATCGGAAATAGTTTGTAAACGAATATCCATTTCACTACCTGGTTGAAAGGCGTTTGGATAGAGGTGATAGTACACTTTTCGCAAAGTATCTGCTGAATTATTGGTGTATATTAATTCCTGATTTCCAACATATTGAAATTTTTTCACATCCATTTTCACATCCATTTTATAATCAACGTGTTGTTGCCAATAGCCAGGATTTGGATTGTTCTGTGCTATTCCAACAAATGAAATAAGAGTAATTAAAAGTGTTTTTTTCATGGGTCATTTATTTAAAAAAACCACAAAGTCATATAAATAGGCTTTGTGGTTTTTATGTAAATTTTAAAAATTGATATTACATTTTTGAAGCCATAAGTAATGCATTGTAAGCATTAACTATTCTTCCAGATTTTGAAATTTCAGCAAAGTTAGCTTCATGTTGATCTTCATCAACTAAAACAGTGTTTTTTAATGGAGTTCCACTAGCCATGATGATTTGTTTAACCTGAGCGGCAGATAATTTTGGATAGTAAGAACGAATTAGAGCAGCAACTCCAGCTACGTTTGGTGAAGCCATAGAAGTTCCTTGTAAATATCTGTAGTTGTTATTTGGTGTTGTAGCATAAATTTGCATTCCAGGCGCAAAAACATCTACGTTATTTTTACCGTAATTAGAGAAAGGAGCAACGGTGTTTGTGCTATAAGTAGCATTTAAGGCACCAATGATTAATACATTGTCTGAAATTTCTGGAGCACCATCATAAGAATCACTTGGATATTTATTGTGAACATCTAAGTCTTTAGCATCATTTCCAGCAGCAAAAATTACTAAAACATCTTTTTTAGCAGCATATTTTAATGCATCTTGAACCCATTCTTTGTGAGGAGAAAAATATTTTCCGAAAGAACCGTTGATTACTTTTGCGCCATTGTCAACAGCATAGCGAATTCCTAAAGCAATATCTTTGTCGTACTCATCGCCATTAGGAACAGCTCTTACAGCCATAATTTCAACCATGTTTGCAACACCATCACCACCTAAGTTGTTGTTTCTTACTTGAGCAACAATTCCAGCAACATGTGTTCCATGTAAAGCTTCTTCTGGATCTGGACCAACCACATTGTTGTTTCCGTATTTTGTGTCATTGATGTCATTTGGGTTGTCACCAACGATTGAACGACCATCAAAATTAACATTATAGTTGTAGTTCAATTGGTCATTAACTTGTTTAACACCCCCTTTTATTCTTTCATCAAATGTAGCTTTGTCCTGACGTGCTAAGATTTGAGTAAACATGGCTTTATATTGAAGTAATGTTTCGTCTGTAGTAGTCATTGCTTTAACATCAGCTAGTGTAAAGTTTGGATTTTTTAAGTGATTTTCCAATGCTTTTTCAGCTTTTAGAATCATGTCAATTTGATTTTTTTGACCGTTTAATCCTTCTAATTCTGCATCTAAAGCTGCTTTTGCTTTTGCATATTCAGGAGCAGAAGGCCCTTGCTTAACAATTCTAGTCATTTCTAATTGTTCATTAACGGCATCACCTAAAAAGTTCCAACCATGCATGTCATCAATATATCCATTTTTATCATCATCTTTACCATTGTTTGGAATCTCTTTTGGATTAGTCCAAATCACAGCTTTTAAATCTTCATGATTGATATCTACACCAGAATCAACAATACCTACAATTACTTTTTTTCCTTTTTTTCCTTGAAGTAATTCAGCATAAGCTTTATCAACGCTCATTCCCGGAACAGAATCTTTCACTAAATCCAAGTGACTCCAACGTTTTAAATCGTTCTCACTTAATTTTGTTGTTTTGGTTTTAATAGCATCAATATTTTCAACTGGAGTTGATACTATTTTAGAAGTACTACTACAACTTGCCAAAACAAGAGCAAGAGCAGCAGATACATAAAAGGGTTTAAATGTTCTCATTATACGAATTTGTTTATTATTGTTAGTGAAGTATTTAGTTAAAAAGTTACAGTTTATAAGTTAAAAAGTTCATCGCAAGTTAAAATTTCATGTAAACGAATGCCTTTTTCTGATTTTTGTACTGTTATGATTTCGTTGTGTGCATCGTGTTCTAAAATCAGTTTTAAATTTTTTTCAGCAGCCATCTCTAGAAAAAATTGTTTTTCATTTAGCGTTAGTAATGGTCTTGTATCGTAACCCATAACATAGGGTAAAGGAACATGGCCAGCTGTTGGTAACAAATCTGCCATAAAACAAAAAGTTTCCCCATTGTAATGAATTATAGGAATCATTTGTTTTTCAGTGTGTCCATCCGCAAAAAATATTCCAAAACCTAATTCTGATTTTTCCAATAGAGCATTTTCAGGTCTTTTGATAAAATTTAAATGACCGCTTTCTTGCATTGGAATGATATTTTCATGTAAGAAAGAAGCTTTTTCCCTTGCATTGGGTTTTGTGGCCCATTCCCAATGATTTTCATTAGTCCAATATTTGGCATTTTTAAAAGCAACTTCATAACCAGTTCTTTCTTTATTCCAAATTACACTTCCACCACAATGGTCAAAATGCAAATGAGTCATGAAAACATCGGTGATATCATCTCTGTGAAAACCATATTTTGCCAATGATTTATCAATAGAATGACTGCCCCAAAGGGAATAATAACCAAAAAATTTATCCGATTGTTTATCTCCCATCCCCGTGTCAATCAAAATTAATCTTTTACCATCTTCAAGTAACAGACAACGAGCCGCAATGTCAATTAAATTATCTTCATCTGCTGGATTAGTTCTATTCCAAAGGGTTTTTGGCACAACCCCAAACATGGCACCGCCGTCTAGTTTGAAATTTCCAGCCTCGATAGGATAAAGTTTCATATAAAAAAATTTGACCGCTAAGTTACAAAAAAACTACTTTTAGAACTGTGAAAGGTATCATAAATGTTCTTTATAAAACCATAAGTTATAAAAATGTTACAAAATATGGTAAAAAGTAAATTATGCCTTATCTTTGCGGTTAATTTAGACAAAATCAAAATAAAATGATTAGAGTTTCTGATACAGCAAGCAAAAAAATCGTTGCCATGATGGAAGAAGACGGTTTTGATACTACTCAAGATTTTGTTCGAGTAGGTGTTAAAAGTGGTGGTTGCTCAGGTTTATCTTATGAATTAAAGTTTGATAAGGAACTTGGAGAAAATGACAAGGTTTTTGAAGATAATAACGTAAGAATAGCCGTTGAAAAAAAGAGTTTTCTTTATTTAGCAGGCACTATTTTAGAATATTCAGGAGGATTAAACGGTAAAGGTTTTGTGTTTAACAATCCAAATGCACAAAGAACTTGTGGGTGCGGAGAAAGTTTTTCTCTGTAAAAATAAAACAAAGTTATGTCAAAATATACAGAAGACGATTTAAAAGTCGAATTAGAGAATAAAGAATACGAATACGGATTTTATACTGAATTAGATTCAGAAACTTTCCCTGTTGGTCTCAATGAAGACATCGTTAGGGCAATTTCTATGAAAAAGGAAGAGCCAGAATGGATGACAGAGTGGAGGCTAGAGGCTTTTCGTGCTTGGGAAGAAATGATTGAGCCTGAATGGGCTAATGTGCATTATGCAAAACCTAATTTTCAAGCTATTTCGTATTATTCAGCTCCAAAAAAAGCAGATCCCAATAAAACCTTAGACGATGTTGATCCCGAATTGTTAGCTATGTACAAAAAGTTAGGAATTTCTGTGGATGAACAAAAAAGAATGAATAATGTAGCTATGGATATTGTGATTGATAGCGTTTCAGTAGCTACTACATTTAAGAAAACGTTAGGTGAAAAAGGAATTATTTTCATGAGTATATCAGAAGCTATCAAAGAACATCCAGAATTAGTTCGTAAATATTTAGGTACCGTTGTACCACAAAAGGATAATTTTTATGCAGCTTTAAATTCGGCGGTTTTTTCAGATGGTAGTTTCTGTTACATTCCAAAAGGCGTTAAATGTCCGATGGAACTTTCCACTTATTTTAGAATTAATCAAGCGGGAACAGGTCAATTTGAAAGAACTCTTGTAATTGCAGATGAAGGAAGTTATGTCTCCTATCTAGAAGGCTGTACAGCACCAAGCCGTGATGAAAATCAATTGCACGCGGCTGTTGTTGAATTAATTGCTCTTGATGATGCTGAAATAAAATATTCAACCGTTCAAAACTGGTTTCCTGGAAACAAAGAAGGAAAAGGTGGAGTTTATAATTTCGTAACGAAAAGAGGATTGTGTGAGAAAAATGCAAAAATCTCTTGGACACAAGTAGAAACGGGTTCTGCTGTAACATGGAAATATCCTTCTTGTGTATTAAAAGGAGATAATTCTATTGGAGAGTTTTATTCGATTGCAGTAACTAATAATTTCCAACAGGCAGATACAGGTACCAAAATGATTCATTTAGGTAAAAATACCAAGTCAACCATTATCTCAAAAGGTATATCAGCCGGAAAATCTAACAATAGTTACAGAGGTTTAGTTCAAATTTCAGCTAGAGCAGAAAATGCACGTAATTTCTCTCAATGTGATAGTCTTTTGATGGGAAATGAATGTGGAGCTCACACTTTTCCTTATATCGAAAGTAAAAATACGTCTTCAATAATTGAACATGAAGCCACTACTTCAAAAATAGGAGAAGACCAAGTTTTCTATTGCAACCAACGCGGAATTCCAACAGAGAAAGCCATTGCTTTGATTGTAAATGGGTTCAGTAAAGAAGTATTAAATAAACTACCCATGGAGTTTGCTGTGGAAGCCCAAAAATTACTAGAAATTTCATTAGAAGGTTCTGTAGGATAATCTAAAATTAACAAGAACAAAAAATACATTCATAAAATGTTATCAATAAAAAATTTACACGCTTCTGTAGAAGATAAAGACATATTAAAAGGATTAAACCTTGAAATTAAAGCAGGAGAAGTACATGCTATAATGGGTCCAAATGGAGCTGGAAAAAGTACATTTGCTTCCATTGTTGCTGGGAATGAGAATTATGAAGTTTCTGAAGGAACAATTGAATTAGATGGTGAAGATATTTCTGAATTAGCACCAGAAGAGAGAGCACACAAAGGAGTGTTTCTATCATTTCAGTACCCTGTTGAAATACCAGGAGTTTCAGTTACTAATTTCATGAAAACAGCTATTAACGAATCGCGAAAAGCAAAAGGGTTAGAGGATATGCCTGCCAATGAAATGCTAAAATTAATTCGTGAAAAGTCGGAACTTTTAGAAATTGATCGTAAATTTTTATCCCGTTCTCTTAACGAAGGGTTTTCTGGTGGAGAAAAAAAACGAAACGAAATCTTTCAGATGGCTATGTTAGAACCAAAATTAGCTATTTTGGATGAAACAGATTCCGGCTTAGATATTGATGCTTTGAGGATTGTGGCCAATGGGGTAAACAAATTGAAAAGTAAAGATAATGCAGTAGTTGTAATCACTCATTACCAAAGATTATTAGATTATATCGTTCCTGATTTTGTACACGTATTAATGAATGGGAAAATTGTAAAGTCTGGTGGGAAAGAACTAGCTTTAGAATTGGAAGAAAAAGGATACGATTGGATTAAAGCAGAAATTCAGTAGGCAGTTTTCAGTTAGCAGTTTTACCAACTCATAACTCATAACTTACAACTCATAACTAAAAAAATGGATTTAAAAGAAAAATTAGTTTCTTCATTTATGGCTTTCGAAGAAAAAGTGGATACTTTTTCCGATTTACATGATGTACGAACAAACGCTATAAAAAACTTTGAAAATAAAGGCTTTCCTTCAAAAAAAGAAGAAGCTTGGAAATATACATCACTAAACTCAATTCTTAAAAATGATTTCTCTGTTTTTCCAAAGAGAGAGAATTCCGTTGATTTTGCTGAGGTTAAAAAGTATTTTTTACATGAGGTTGATACACATAAAGTTGTTTTTATAGACGGGAAATTTAGTTCGTTTTTATCTGCAACAACGCATGAAGGTATTGATGTTTGTCTGATGTCTTCGGCACTAACAAAACCTAAATATAAACTGGTTATTGATGAATATTTTAATGAAATTGCCAGTAAAGATGAAACGTTAACCTCTTTGAATACTGCCTTTGCAGAAGAGGGAGCTTATATCAATATTCCAAAAAGTAAAATTGCAGATAAACCCATAGAAATTATATATTTTTCAACAGGAATAGAAGATGCTTTAATGGTTCAGCCAAGAAATTTGGTAATTGTGGGTGAAAATGCTCATGTTCAAATTATTGAAAGACATCAAAGTCTAAATAATAATCCAGTTTTAACAAATTCAGTTACTGAAATTTTTGCACAAAAAAGAGCTATAGTAGATTATTATAAAATTCAGAATGATAATTTAACAGCAAATTTAATAGATAATACTTATATTTCTCAAAAACAAGAAAGTAGAGCTTCAGTTCATACGTTTTCTTTTGGAGGAAATTTAACCAGAAACAATTTGAATTTCTATCATTTTGGTGAGCATATAGATAGCACTTTAAAGGGAATTACTATTATTGGAGAGAAACAACATGTTGACCATTATACTTTAGTGCAACATTCTACACCAAATTGTGAAAGTCATCAAAATTATAAGACTATAATTGGTGACAGTGCTACAGGTGTTTTTAATGGAAAAATTTATGTGGAAAAGGAAGCTCAAAAGACCAATGCATTCCAACAAAATAATAATATATTAGTTAGTGAAAAGGCTACTATAAACGCTAAACCACAATTGGAAATTTTTGCTGATGATGTAAAATGTTCTCATGGTTGTACCATAGGTCAATTGGATGAAAGTGCTATGTTTTATATGCAGCAAAGAGGAATTCCAAGAAAAGAAGCACGAGCACTTTTAATGTTTGCTTTTTGTAATGAGGCAATTGAAAGTATTAAAATCCCCGAATTAAAACAAAGAATTACCAAAATCATAGCTTCAAAATTAGAAGTTAAGCTTGGGTTTGATTTGTAGTGTAGTTTTTCAAGGATATAATTTTTCAAAAATTTTAGACTTTGTTTAGTTATTAATTATTTTTTTTGTAAATTAAAGATGTTATATTTTTACAAAAAAATGATTATTTTGTTACAATCTGTCTTTTTAATGTGAAAAAGCAATAAAAATCAGAAAAAATTTACTGAATTTTCATAAAAAACGCATTCTTATATCCTTAACTTCATTTTTTTATTTATTTTTACTTTCTTAAAAATATATTAAAATGAGGCTATATCTACTATTTGCTTTTTTATTTACATCCTTTATGTTTGGTCAACTTAGTGATAAACACTGGTTGCCACCTTTACATTCTAGAAGTGCATCAAATGTAGGAGAACATGTTGTTTATTTGTCAACGCCAGAAACGGTCCCTTTTCAAGTGTCAGTTACAAATGGAAATGGACTTGCTTTAGGAACATACACCATTTCTTCTGGTAATCCAGCTCAGTTTACTGTTGGAAATGATCAACCATCAGATATGTTTGTTACTCAGGCTGGTTTACATACGGTTTCTGGAGATGATGGTTTAATATTAACTGGGACAGGTCAATTTTATGTAACTTTTAAGCTTAGATCTAGTGCACATGGGGAAGTTTTTGTTTCAAAAGGAAGAGCTGGTTTAGGAAAAGATTTTAGACTCGGTAGTGTGCCACAAGATTCAGACGATTCCAGTAGAAATTTTGTAGCTAGTTTTATGGCCACAGAGAACAATACAGTAGTTACTGTATCAGATTATGCTACGGGTGTTACCTTTACGACTCCAACAGCAACTAACTCGAATGGTACTCAATCATTTACCTTACAGGCAGGGCAGTCCGTTGTTTTGTCAGGATATTCAAATGTACCTGCAAATTTAAATGGATTCATTGGAGCTCGTTTAACTTCAACAAAGCCAGTTGCTGTAACTACAGGGAATATAACTACTAATCCTACTACTGGTGGGAACGATATCTGTTTAGATCAGATTGTACCTATTGAGCGCGTTGGTATGGAGTACGTAGTTGTTAAAGGAAATGGTATTTCTACAACGGAGTTACCTATAGTTATAGCAACAGAAGATAATACCCAAGTATTTATAAATGGTATTGCCACTCCTATTACCACAATAAACGCAGGAGATTATTATATAGTTCCATTTTCATTTTATCAAGGAGCATTTAATCAAAATATATATATCGAAACTAACAAACCTGTTTATCTGTATCAAGTACTTGCAGGAGACACTCAAACATATACCACAGGGTTAAATTTTATTCCACCATTAAGTTGTTCATATCCTAAGGTTGTTGATTTAATACCCAGTATAAATTCAATAGGTTCTGTTAGTACATTTCAATCTAATATAATTTTATTAGCTGTCGCAGGATCTGTTATTTCTATAAATGGAACGCCTACAACAGCTATGCCTCAGCCCGTTCTTGGTAATCCAAACTGGGTTACATATAGAATTGCAGGATATTCTGGAAATGTAAAAGTTGAATCCACTGGATCAACAGCTGTTGGAGTTTTTGGATATTCTGGTACCATTGGATTTGCAAGTTTTTATTCAGGATTTGGTTCTGTAAATATAACTTATGAAGCAGGAAGTGGTACAGTTGGAATTCAAGAATCTGATATGACAATTGCAAATGGCTTAGCGCCATGTCCAGATGATGTGAGAATTTTAGAAACAGGTCTAGATCCTAATGATTTTGATTTTGAATGGACGGTTGATACGGGTTCTGGAGCTCAAGTTATTGCTGGAGAAACAGGGCCATCCTATACTGTCGATAGTCCCGGTATTTATTGTGTGACCACATCTAATGGATTTGTTGGAAGTGCATGTACTCAAATAGACTGTATTACGGTTGAGTATCAGGCTGATTTTGTGATTAATGATTCTCCGAATGATTTATTAAGTTGCGATTATA
>CAZXPF010000003.1:0-74565 GCA_964643105.1 uncultured Flavobacterium sp.
AGTTTTTATTAAGTATATTACATATTATAGATTTAACTAGAATTGATTTACCAGCACCAGGATTTCCTAAAATTACTGATTTATCAGAATAATTAAAGAGTTGACTATATTTAATATCAAAATCTTCCTCTTCTATTAAATCGTCATAATTTTTTTGACATTTAAGAAATTTATTATCATTTAATTTGAAATTTGGTTTGATAAAGATATCATCTAGATTTTTACGATTAATTTTTTTTGAAATATCAACACCAACTCCTAGCCCTATAAAATTGACTTGTGATAAATTGTTAATTGCATTTTCAGAATATTTTCGTAAAAAATCATCGAATAAAAATTTGTTACCAATTCTTTGTTCGAGTAATTCTTTAATTGATTTAATTTCTTCTAATTTTAGATTAGAATTTTCTGCAATTATTTGAATATCATTACTAATGCCATAAATTAAAATGAACAACTCTTTATCCGAAATAATTTTCTCTAATTGACGATTTTTTTTCAATTCAATTTTCAATTCAATGATAAATTCTAAAATAAAGTTAGGAGGTAGTGTATCAGTATCAAAATTATTTGAAATTGTATCAATATCAACGACGGAGTTTATAAATATTAATTTGATAAGTTCTTTAAATACAATATCTGTTTTAAAGAAATATTCAATTCTACCTCCTAAAATTCCTGGATATTTATTATTTAATTTTGTCGATACAGTATTTACAGCATTTATAAACTGATCATTTATTTCATCTGATTTTGTAAGTTTTGACACTAATGATTCAAAGCCTTTGTCTTTTATTTTATCTAAAAGCCAAGTACTAAAAGTTATTGTAGCAGCAGAAAAAATCATACTTAAAATTTAATGTTATAAAATAGAAATAATAGTGTGAAATCATAACTTATTTTATCAAATATAATAAAAATAACCAAACCCTAATGGGAAATCTCACAAACAACTTATTAATTCCAAAAATCTTATTTATAAACTTTTGAAGTTTAGTTTCCCCAATCCTTATTTCACCTCAAGCACATAGCCAATACCATGGATATTGGTTAATTTGAGGGTTTCGTCTTCGCTTAATTTTTTGCGTAGTTTAGAAATATAGGTATCTAGACTTCGACCTACAAAAACACCATGGTCTTCCCACACTTTTTTAGAAAGTTCTTCTCGTTTGATGATTTTATTTGGGTTGGCCACAAATAGCGATAAAAGTTCTACTTCTTTTTTGGAAAGACTAATTTCTGTAGCTTCATACATTAATTTATTTTCGTCTGGATAGAATTGAAATTTGCCAAGTGCGATGCTATTTTCTGTTGTAGTTAAATTGGATTTAATTGGTTTTCTTCGTTTTGGAAAGAAAACAACACTTGAGATTAAGCTTCCCAATAAAATTATTATCCAAATCGTTTTGCTGGAGGAATGAACTACTTTTTCTAAAAATCGTACTTCAATGGTGTAACAATTTTGAGGTAAAAATCTGCCATTACAAGGAACAATGCTTTTTTCTATGTTTTCGTTTTTTTGATAACTGTAGGCTACTTCTAAATCCAGACACTGTTTTACTTCAATACGATATTCAGGAGAAAGATTTGCTTTTTGAAAGCTTTGGTCAACTATTGTCACTAAAGTATCAGGATGAATGGCAAGTCGTTTTTGAAAGGCAAGTTGGTATTTTGAGTCTTCCATTTTCACAACAGGAAGTATCAGCGATGTACTATCTTGATTGGAAAGTAAGAGTTTGTTACCCACATCACGTAAGGAAATCTTGACCAATTCTTCAAAATTTTCATCTTCTTTATTTGAATTTAAAAGAAATAGAATGGCAACAAGTGCTAAGCCAATACTGCTGAAGCAATAAATTATTTTTTTATTCATAAGGGGTACAAAGAAAAAGCAATTTTGTCATTTTTAAAAACTGTTGACACTTCTTTTACATTTTTTTGACATTTTAACGCATTGATTAGGCTAGTTTTACATTGAAATTTAAAAAACATAAGTCATGAACAACCATTTATTTTATGGATTAATCATCCTAGCTTTCCATTACAATTGTACAAATGTGAATTCTCAAGAAACTATTGCTAATGTAACATCGCAAGATAGTGTTTATGTAATGCCAACACATTTTAAAGATGATTTGGTAAAAGTTGATGAACTTTATACTTCCATTATTCGAGTAGATAAGCAAGATAATGATGAGTACTTAATGACTATTGACATGCAGTTGAAAAAGGATGCCTATTTTGTTTCACCAAATGCCAAAGGAGATTTTTCTGGAAAATTTACAATTGTCCTTGCCGAGCCGAGCAAAATTCAAACTAACGGAATACTTATTGAAACACCATTGTCAAAAGCAGAACAAGAAAAACACAATGGTATGGTTAATTTTGTTCGTGAAAACACTACCTATAAACAAACTTTAAAACTGCTATCTACTGAGAATTTTGAAGCTTATGGTTATTTGCAATTCACTATTGAACCACGATGTACATTGGAGAAAGTGCCTTTTATTCTTTCTTTTGTTGATGGAAAATTGAGTATTAAGTTCGATGGTTGTTAGTGTTGTAGCTTTTGCAGGTATAAAAATTAAAAGTAAAAATTTGCAAACTACTTTTCACTAGTAAAAATCTCTTTCACAGCCACTTGATAGGCTTTTGGATTTTGGGCTTTTTTAATTTTCTTAAACGTTTTTTGCGGATTGGAAAAGGAGTTTGAAAAGTATTCCCAAAAGCCTAACATTTTCATTTTTATAGGAGTTGGTCCAGAAAGAGCAGCATCGTATTCTTGGTAAATCGTATCGTGGAATTCGTTGAAGATTTTCCATCTATCTTTTGGATATTCAGTGGTATTGTTTTTAATCATGTTGGGTAAAAAAGGATCAGCAATTAAGCCGCGACCAATCATAAAATGATCGATATGTGGAAAACGTTCTTGCATTTCTTTATACTTGGCCACAGAAGTAATATCACCGTTATAATATAATTTGTGTTTGGTGTTCTCGGTACAACGTTGAAACGCTTCTAAATTAACACCACCAGCATACAATTGTTTGCCAATACGAGCGTGAATGGCAATATTTTTCAACGGATATTTATCTAAAATTGGAAAAACATCTAAAATTTCTTCTGGATGTTCGTAACCCATTCGCATTTTCATAGAGACAATTACATCAGTTTCATGGTGTACACGATTTAAAATGTGGTCAATCTTGGTAGGTTCGCAAATCAACCCAGAACCCATTCCTTTTTTCGTCACCATAGGATAAGGGCAACCTAAATTCCAATTCAGTTCTTTGTAACCCAATTCTTGAATGTATTTTACGACAAACAAAAACTCATCAGCATCATTAGTCATCACTTGTGGAATCAACTCTGAGACAGTGTTGTTTTCAGGTTGTAAATCACGTTGGTACGAATTTTTAATCACCAATTTTCCATCCAAACGAATGTAAGGCGCATAAAAAGTATCAATACCACCAAAATAGTGGTGAAATGCATTTCGAAATCGGAAATCGGTAAAACCTTGTAACGGTGATGAAAGTAGGGTAGGACTCATACTTAATATTGAATCGCAAAGATAAGAGAAAAGTCAGAATCAATTTCTCTAATTTCTTAAATCTGCGTTCCAAAGATTATTACATCATCTGCTTTTAATTTCATTAATGAAGATTTTAATGTTTTCAATTGGATTAGTATTCAAAAACTTAATAAAAGCACTACCAATAATAGCTCCTTTTTGATGCATTGTAGCTTGAGTGAAAGTCTCATGGTCTTTGATTCCAAAGCCAACAATTTGAGGGTTTTTTAGGTTTAAATCAGCAATTTTCTTAAAATAATTCATTTGTTCGTCACCAAAACCCGATTGACTTCCAGTAACAGCAGCTGAACTAACCATATAAATGAAACTATCAGAAATAGCATCAATTTGAGTAATTCTCTCTTTTGAAGTTTGAGGTGTTATTAAGAAAATGTTTTTCAAATTATATTTTTCGAAAATAGTTTTGTATTCATTTTCATAAACGTTTAAAGGCAAATCAGGAATAATTAAACCATCAATACCAACTTCTGCACATTTTTGACAAAATTTTTCTATTCCAAATTGCATCATTGGATTGAAATAACCCATTATGACTAAAGGAATTTGAGCTGTTTTGCGAATGTCTTTCAGTTGTTCAAATAGGAGCGAAGTCGTCATTCCGTTTTCAATAGCTATAGTCGAACTTTCTTGAATGGTTGGGCCATCTGCCAAAGGATCAGAAAAAGGCAATCCAATTTCAATCATATCAACCCCATTTTTTTCCAATGCTTGAATAATGGAAATTGTATCGTTTATGTTAGGATAACCTGCTGTAAAATAGATAGAAAGCAGTTTTTTGTCTTCTTGAAGTTTTTTATTTATTCGGTTCATTTTCATGCTAATTACTCTTTACTAATCACTAATTACTTTTGACTATTCACTAAAAATTAAAATATTCGATATATGTATTTAAATCTTTATCACCTCTTCCTGATAAATTAATTACTACAATATCAGTTGGTTTAAATTGTTTTTTATCCAAAACCGAAAAAGCATGAGCCGTTTCAATAGCAGGAATTATGCCTTCCATTTTTGAAATTTCCAAACCTGATTGCATGGCTTCTTTGTCTGTAATAGCGATAAATTCAGCACGATTGGAATCATGTAAATGAGCATGTAAAGGGCCAACACCAGGATAATCTAAACCTGCAGAAATAGAATAAGGTTCAGTGATTTGTCCGTCTTCTGTTTGCATCAATAGGGTTTTACTGCCATGAATAATTCCAATTTTTCCTAAAACAGATGTTGCGGCACTTTCCCCAGAATCCACTCCATGACCAGCAGCTTCCACAGCGATTAATTTCACTGATTCATCTTCTAAAAATTCGTAAAAAGCTCCAGCAGCGTTACTTCCACCACCAATACAAGCAATTACATAATCTGGATTTTCTTGGCCTTCTTGTTCTTGCAATTGTGCTTTAATCTCTTTAGAAATCACACTTTGAAATCTAGCAACCATATCTGGATAAGGATGAGGTCCAACGACAGAACCAATGATGTAAAACGTATCTACAGGATTATTAATCCAATCACGAATCGCTTCATTAGTAGCATCTTTCAAAGTTTTTGAACCTGAAGTTGCAGGACGAACCGTTGCACCCAACATTTTCATACGAGCCACATTTGGCGCTTGACGTTGGATATCCACTTCACCCATGTAAACAATGCATTCTAAACCCATTAAAGCACAAACTGTTGCAGTAGCTACACCATGTTGACCTGCACCAGTTTCGGCAATGATTCGGGTTTTGCCCAAGCGTTTTGCCATTAAAATTTGTCCGATGGTGTTGTTAACTTTATGTGCTCCAGTATGGCATAAATCTTCTCGTTTCAGATAGATTTTTGTATTGTGTTTTTCGGATAAACGTTGGGCAAAATAGAGAGGAGTTGGACGACCAACATAGTGCTTCAATAAATCATTAAACTCTTCCTGAAAAGAAGGTTCAGCCATTATTTTTAAGTAATTTTCTTTTAGTTCTTCTACATTAGGATATAACATTTCTGGAATGAAAGCACCACCAAATTGGCCATAAAAGCCGTTTTCGTCAACTTTATATTTCGTTTTCATTTAGCATTTTTTTAAATTTTTCTACATCAATTTTATTTTTTAATCCTGCTGCTGTTTCAAAACGACTGTTTACATCAATGGCATAACAGTATTTTGATAAATCAGAATCTAGGAATTCTTGTATTTTGTCTATTTCGGTTAAACCAATGCCTCCACTTAAAAAGAAAGATTTTTGCAAGTTGTAATTTTTTAAAATTTGCCAATCAAATGTAGTTCCATTTCCACCAGGTAATTTTCCTTTGGTATCAAAAAGAAACTGATCCACAACACTTTCGTAAGCTTTTAATTGACTGAAATCAAACTCACTATCTATTGAAAACGCTTTTATGATTTTAATTTTTTCTTTCTTTAAATCCGAACAAAACGCTACTGATTCTTTTCCATGCAATTGAATAGCATCTAATTGAAAATTTTTAATTTTTTGTTGAATTTCTTCCAAAGTAGCATCCACAAAAACTCCCACTTTTTTTATGTCTGAATCTAATTTTGGTAGTTCTTGTAAATCAAACTTTCGATTTGATTTATACCAAAAAATGAAGCCTAAATAATCAGGTTTTAAAGCAGCGATTTCCTGAATGTTTTCAGGATATTTCATGCCACATATTTTCAACTTTATTTTTTTCATTTCAAAGATACTTTTCGGATAAATTCACTTGCTGATGCACCAGGATTATCAGTTTTCATAAAATGTTCTCCCATTAAAAAACCTTGATAACTATGTTGTTGTAATTCTTTTACTGCTTCAACAGTACTAATCCCACTTTCTGAAACTTTTACAAAATCAGTTGGAATTTGAATGGCTAATTCTTTGCTGTAATTTAAATTTACTTCAAAGGTTTTTAGATTTCTATTGTTCACGCCAATCATATCTAAACTTGGCATAATCGATTTTTCTAATTCTTCTAGATTATGTACTTCTAACAAAACTTCTAAGGCTAGACTTTTAGCGAATTCAGATAATTTTTTGATTTCTTCTCGTGTTAAAACAGCTGCAATTAATAGAATTACGTCAGCACCATTGGCTTTGGCTTCCAGTATTTGATATTCATTAATAACAAATTCTTTTCGCAATAAAGGAATATCAACTGTAGCTTTTGCTAACAATAAATCATCTAAGCTTCCTCCAAAATATTTTCCATCGGTTAAAATTGAAATGCCACAAGCACCAGCATTTTGATAACCCAAAACCACATCTTCAACCGAATGATTGTTATTAATTACTGACTTCGAAGGAGAACGTCGTTTGTGTTCGGCAATAATTCCTGATAAACTGTTTTTTAGCAATTTTGCCATAGAATTTGTGCTACAATTAAATAAAACAGAAGCTTCTAATTGCGAAACAGGAAGGATACTTTTCTTTAAAGCAACTTCTCGTCTTTTGTCCGTTATGATTTTATCTAAAATATTCATCTTACTTACTTAAAGCGATTAACTGATTCAATTTTTCAAAAGCATTTCCAGAAATCAAACTCTCTTGAGCTTTGGCTAAAGCATCTTCATAACTTGATTTTTCTATAGTCTGAATCGCAATAGCTGCATTAACACAAACCACATTATTTTGTTCAATTGAACCTTTTCCAGAAATTACATTATGGAAAATTTTGGCTGCTTCATCGATTGTTTTTCCACCTTTAATACTTTCTAATTTGATGCTTGGAAAATTAAAATCAATGGGTTTTAAAATTTTCTCTGAATGATTTGAAATTATTTTTACCTCATCAGTCAACGAAACTTCATCAAAACCACTTAATCCATGAAGAATAGAGTAATTGGTTGTAGTATTTTGGTACAAATAAGCATACATTCGAGCCAACTCTAAACTAAAAACACCAACCATTTGATTTTTTGGAAAGGAAGGATTTACCATTGGACCTAACATATTGAAAAAGGTTTTTACACCTAATTCTTTTCGGATTGGACCTACATTTTTCATGGCTGGATGAAATAAAGGAGCATGAAGAATGGCGATGTTTGTTTCCTCAATGGATTGAGTTAAAAAGCCGATATCATTAGTGAATTTAACGCCCAATTTTTCCATCACATTACTGGAACCAGAAATGGAAGAAACGCCATAATTTCCATGTTTGGCCACTTTAATTCCAGCTCCAGCCACTATGAATGAAGCTAAAGTAGAGATGTTAAAAGTATCTTTTCCATCACCACCTGTTCCGCACAAATCAATAGTATTATAAGCTGAAAAATCTACAGGAATGCACAATTCCAATAACGCTTCACGGAAACCAGATAATTCTTCAATAGTAATGCTTCGCATCATGTAAACAGTTAGGAAAGCCGAAATTTGACTTGGATTATAATTTCCTGAGGATATGTTGACTAATACATCTTTGGCTTCTGCTTTAGAAAGTATTTCGTGGTTGATTAATCTATTTAATATGGTTTTCATTTATTATGCTAATTTTAGGGACTGGTCACTGAATACTAGTTGTTAAGCCAATTTTCTAGAATTTTCTTTCCATCAGGAGTTAAAACACTTTCTGGATGATACTGTACACCACGAACATCATATTTTGCATGTTTCATTGACATGATTTGTCCGTTTTCATCAAGGCTAGTTACGATTAAATTTTCTGGGAGGTTTTCTTTAGCAACTACCCAAGAATGATATCTTCCGACTTCTGTTTCTTTGGGTAAATTATTAAAAATGAAATCATCTTCAATTTGGGTCACTTTAGTCGCTACACCATGATAGACTTTTTCAAGATTAGTTAGTTTGGCTCCAAAAACTTCTCCAATAGCTTGCAAGCCAAGACAAACCCCAAATATACTTTTGGTTGATGCATATTTTTTTATCACATCTTTCAATAAACCAGCTTCATCCGGAATTCCTGGTCCAGGAGAAAGTAAAATTTTATCGAATTGTTCTAGTTCGTCCAATTCAAATTCATCGTTTCTATAAACGGTTACATTAGCGTTCAAATCTTCTAAATAATGCACTAAATTATATGTAAAACTATCGTAATTATCTATGACTACTATTTTCATGTTCTTGATATTAAATATTTTCCGCTATATCTAGTGCTTTTTGTAAAGCACCTAATTTGTTATAGACTTCTTGTGTTTCTTTTTCTTCTGATGAATCAGCTACAATTCCTGCTCCAGCTTGAAAGTGTAAGGTATGATTTTTACTTAAAAAACTTCTTATCATAATTGCGTGATTAAAATTACCTTGAAAATCCATAAAACCAATGGCTCCACCATAAAAACTTCGATTTGTTTTTTCAATAGATTCAATTAGTTCCATGGCTTTGTATTTTGGTGCACCTGTTAAAGTTCCTGCTGGAAAGGTTTTAGCAACCAATTCTATAAAAGGATGGTTAGGTTTTAATTTTCCAGTGACTTTAGAAACCAAATGAATGACGTGAGAAAAAAACTGGACTTCTTTATATTTCTCCACTTTCACTTCGTTACAACTTCTGCTCAAATCGTTTCTGGCTAAATCGACCAACATAACGTGTTCGCTGTTTTCTTTCTTGTCTTCGTTTAATTTTTTAGCTAAAAGAGTATCCTCCTCATCATTTCCTGTTCGTTTAAAAGTTCCTGCAATAGGATGAATTTCTGCATGATTATTTTTGATGACTAATTGTGCTTCTGGTGAAGACCCAAATATCTTGAAATTTCCATAATCAAAATAAAATAAATAAGGCGAAGGGTTGATACTTCTCAAAGCACGATATACGTTAAACTCGTCACCTTTAAAATTTTGAGAAAATCTTCTGGATAAAACCAATTGGAATACATCTCCTCGTTGGCAATGTTTTTTAGCTAAAGCTACGTATTTTTTAAAATCAGAATCGGTTAAGTTTGAAGCTACTTCACCATTTCTTGTAAAGTTAAAAGAAGCAAAATTTTTTGCTTGCAACAATTGTTGGATTTCAGCTATATTGTTTTCCTTTTGATAAGAATGACAGAAAATATAAGCTTCATTTTTAAAATGGTTTATGGCAATAATATTTTGGTAAACGGCATAATAAATTTCAGGTATTGCATTTTCAGATGATTTTTGAGTAATTTTTAAATTCTCAAAATGTTGAATGGCATCATAAGCGATGAAACCAAATAGGCCTTGATTGATAAATTTAAAATTGTTTTTATCTGAAATGAATTGCTTAGAAAATTGTTCGATTTCATTGGCAACATTCACCTGATTGTCAATAGGAATAATTTCAGAAAATCCATCAGGAAAATTAGTTTCAATTTTTTGATCTTCCACTTTTATGGAAGCAATTGGATTGAAACACACATAAGAAAAACTATTATCATTGCCATGATAATCTGAACTTTCTAATAAAATGCTGTTAGGGAATTTATCTCTTATTTTCAAATAAATACTAACAGGTGTAATAGTATCTGCTAAAATTTGTTTGAAGGTTGTATTTAATTTATAGGTTTTCATTAATTATATTTTAAAATAGGCAATAAAAAAAGGCTTGTCGTGATTGACAAGCCTTTTCTATGTATTTATATTAGATTATACTATAGCAGGTTTTGCTCACGACGTTTGACGTAAGTTACTCCACCACCAATTAGTATTTAAAAATCTATTCATTTTTTTATTTCTGATACAAAGATATAGAAACTATTTTGTAAAAAACAAATTTTCTATTAATCTCTTACCACTAAATCATATTTTTCCAACAAACCTTTTAACCCATCTTTAGAAAATTGAGCTTTTTTAAGTTTGTTAATTTCAGGATCGATTGCATAGTTGTAACTGGAATAAAAGTCAGCTTTATTAGCAATTGTATTAATAAAAACAGCTCTTCTTAAATCACAATTATTAAAAACACTTTCGGTTAAATCGGTTTCCATAAAATCTACGGCAACCATACTGCAATTATCAAAACGCATTTTTTTGAGTTTCAGTTTGTAAAATTGCGCATAGTCTAAAATACAATCTTGAAAATTAAAGTGATACAACACTTGGTCAGTCATGGCAAAATTTACGCTAGTGAAATTGCATTTTATGAATAAAACATCGCGAAGTGAAACATAATTGATTTTAGTACTTTTGAAATTACATTCTGTAAAAGTGCAATCTACAAAGGTTTCGTTTTGAAAAGTACAGCTTGTAAAATCACAATTTATGAATTGACAATCTTCAAACTCTTTGTATTTTATGTCAGTTTCTTCAAAAGTTTTACCTTCAAATTTTTTTCCAATACTATAATCGCTCATTTTAATAATTTTGGTAAAAATAAGTAAAATACAACCAAAAAGGAACAATAAAGTTATGTTAAAATAGCAAATTTTAGAAATTCATTTGATTAAATTTGAATTTAAATAATCAAAGTATGAAGTCTAAATTTTCAATTGTTCCAATTTTGTTTTTTGTTATTTTTGGGGTTACAGCTGTAGCTCAGGAAAACAAATCACCTAAGCCGTTGAGAATAATAAAAAGTACTAATTATGAAGTCAAATCATACGATTATGCAGGTTTGGAAGCTTACATGAAGATGGAGAGTGACACCACTTATGTTTATAATTTTTGGGCTACTTGGTGTGCTCCTTGTGTAAAAGAATTACCTGTTTTCTTGCAGTTACAAGAGACTTACAAAGACAAACCTTTTAAATTAGTTTTGGTCAGTTTAGACTTTCCAAAATCTGTTGAAAAAAGTTTGATGCCTTTTTTAGAAAAGAAAAAAATGGATGTTGAAGTCATTCTTTTGAATGATCCAGATGCAAATAGTTGGATTGAAAAAATAGATAAGGATTGGTCTGGAGCTATTCCAGCAACTTTGATTGTCAAAAATGAAAAGAGGAAGTTTTTTGAACAATCGTTTGATTATGAAACGTTAGAAAAAGAAGTAAACCCGTTTATAAATTAAAATTAAAAAAAATGAAAAGATTTAGAATTGCTCTGTTAGGATTAATAGGTGTATTTATTGTTGCTTTTACCACAAAAGATACTGTCTCAGGGTATGAGATTGGCGATGTTGCCACAGATTTTTCTTTGAAAAACATTGATAATAAAATGGTTTCTCTAAAAGATTATAAAGATGCCAAAGGTTTTATTGTGATTTTTACCTGTAACCATTGCCCTTATGCTGTTGCTTATGAAGATAGAATTGTTGCTTTGGATAAAAAATATAAAAAATTAGGCTATCCTGTGATTGCTATCAATCCAAATAATCCAGAGAAAAATAAAGACGATAGTTTTGATAAAATGATCGTTAGAGCTAAAGAAAAAGGATTTACGTTTCCTTATTTGTTTGACGAGGGTCAAAAAATATATCCTCAATATGGAGCAACGAAAACGCCTCATGTTTACATTTTAGAGAAAACAGCTAAAGGTAATATTGTGAAATATATAGGAGCCATTGATGATAATTATGAAGATGAAAAAGCAGTAAAAGTAAACTATGTAGAAGATGCTGTTAATTCCCTTTTGAAAGGAAAAGAAGTAGAAGTTAAAACTACTAAAGCAATTGGTTGTTCCATCAAAGCTTAAGTGTAATTAGCATAAAAAATTAAGTAAAGAGCCATGCATTTTGCGTGGTTTTTTATTTCAGTAGAAAAACTTTTGCTTATTTTAGCACTATTAAAAATTTAAAAATGATTTCAGAAGCACAATTTAAAGCCGAATTAGACATAATAATTTCAAATGCCATTAGAGAAGATGTTGGAGATGGAGATCATAGTTCTCTAGCTTGTATTCCTAAAGAAGCTCAAGGAAAAGCTAAGCTTTTAGTGAAAGATGAAGGCATTATTGCTGGGGTTGAATTTGCCAAAATGATTTTCAATTACGTGGATTCTGATATGAAAGTTGAGGCGTTTATTTCAGATGGAGAAAAAGTCAAATATGGTGATGTTGTTTTTCATGTTTCAGGAAGTTCACAATCGATTTTAAAAGCTGAACGTTTGGTTTTAAATGCTATGCAACGAATGAGTGCTATTGCTACAAAAACTAAAATGTTTGTAGATTTAATTGGAGATGCCAAAGCCAAAATATTAGATACCAGAAAAACAACTCCTGGAATTCGTGCTATTGAAAAATGGGCTGTAAAAATTGGTGGTGGCGAAAATCATCGTTTTGCATTATACGATATGATTATGCTAAAAGACAACCATATTGATTTTGCAGGCGGTATTCCGCAAGCTATTGAAAAAACGAAACAGTATCTAAAAGACAACAACAAAGATTTAAAAATTATCGTAGAAGCAAGAAATATGAATGAAGTAGAACAAATTATAAATGCTGGCGGTGTTTATCGTATTTTGCTTGACAATTTTGATTTTGAAGCTACTAAGAAGGCGGTGGTTTTTATCGGTGACAAATGTTTGACAGAATCTTCTGGAAACATCAATGAAAAAACCATTCGGGAATATGCATTGTGTGGAGTTAATTATATTTCATCTGGAGCTCTAACGCATTCGGTTCATAATATGGATTTGAGTTTAAAGGCTTTATAAAGCATCAATATGTCAGAAGTTATAGAGAAAAAATTAAATAAACTGCCAATTATAAAGCATTTAGTGCCGTTTACTAAAAGTATAAAGTTTAAATCTTTAGCTGAAGGGTTGTCACTTTATGATTTGTTGGAGATGTATATTTTAGGAATTTTTAAAGGTGCATTTTCATATAGAGCCAGTGCCATAGCATTCAGCTTTTTCATGGCCTTGTTTCCATTTGCTCTTTTTATTCTGAATTTAATTCCTTACATTCCTATAAAGAATTTTCAAGTGGATTTCATCAATTTTATTGCTCAAAATGTTCCGCCAAATACCTTTGAAGCTATCAATAAAATCATAATGGATATTTTAAATAATAGTTACAAAGGTTTGTTGTCCACAGGTTTTATTTTATCCATTTTTTTGATGACTAATGGAGTCAATGCCATTTTGGGAGGATTTGAAATGAGCGAACACATTACGCTAACTAGAGGATATTTTAGGCAGTATTTAATTGCACTAGCACTTTCCCTTATTCTTTCTCTATTATTGCTGATAACAGTAGCTGCAATTATTGTATTTGAAGTTTTTATTCAAAAAATTAAAATTCAGAATTTCTTTTCTGATAATATCTCCTTGATAGAATGGGGAAGGTATATATTTGTTGTTTTGATGATTTTAGTAACCACATCAATACTCTATAAATACGGAACAAAGGAAACTACAAAAATTAAATTTATCAGTTCTGGCTCAATTTTTACGACCATTCTAATTATAGTCTCATCATACGTTTTTGGAATTTATGTAGAAAAATTTGCTACATACAACGAACTATACGGTTCTATTGGTACACTTCTTGTATTAATGTTTTATATATGGATAAATTGTATGGTACTTTTACTAGGTTTCGAATTAAATGCTACCATCAATAAATTGAAAAGAAAAAATTTATATCTTTAACAAAATTAAAACCAAATTATTATGAAAAAACAAATTATTGCTTTGTGTTTAATAGCATTCACCGCATTATCTATGAATGCTCAGAAGACTGTTTCTGGAGTTAAAGTGGATGATAAACTTTCATTGGAAGGGAAAAGTTTATCGCTTAATGGTGCCGGAACAAGAGAGAAATTTTTTATGGATTTATATGTTGGATCCCTTTATGTGACCAAAAAGACAACAAATGCACAAGATATAATAGATAGTAAAGAAGCTACTGCCATCAAATTGAATATTGTTTCAGGGATGATTACTTCAGACAAGATGATTTCAGCTATAAATGAAGGATTTGAAAATGCAACTAACAAAAACACGGCACCTTTAAAATCAAAGATTGATAAATTTAAAGGTTTCTTTAAAGAAAAGATTGTAAAAGGAGATGTTTTTATCATTATGTATGACGGTAACGAAGTTAACGTGTATAAAAATGGAGCAAAAAAAGGATCAATTGAAGGTCATGACTTTAAAAAAGCGTTGTTAGGAATTTGGTTGGGGAAAAAACCAGCTGATGATGATTTGAAAGACGACATGTTGGGAAAATAAATTTTAGCACAAAAATAAAAGAAGAGCACTTTCAATTTGGAAGTGCTTTTTTGTATAAGATTACAGTAAACTATTTACTAAACACTGAACACTTTTTTTTACATTTGCTACATGCAGTTTTTTATAGAAGTAGTTTTACCACTAGCCGTAAATAAAACCTTTACTTATCAGGTTTCAGAAGCTGAATTTCATTACATTTCCATAGGAATGCGAATAGCGGTACCTTTTGGAAAAAGTAAAGTGTACACTTCTTTAGTTATTGCCAAACACCATAATCCGCCACAATTATACACAGCCAAGGAAATTCATCAAATTATTGATGAGAAACCCATTGTAAATGAAATTCAGTTAGCCCATTGGAATTGGATTGCAACTTATTATATGTGTTCTTTGGGTGAAGTTTTTAAAAGTGCTTTGCCTTCTGGTTATATCTTAGAAAGTGAAACTATAATAACCGCAAGAAAAGACATTGAAGTAAATGAAGAAGAGCTCAAAGATGACGAATATCTCATTTTTGAGGCTTTAAAATTGCAATCCTCTATTACAGTAAATGATGTAGTAAAGATTTTGGGAAAGAAAACCATATTCCCAGTTTTAAACCGATTGCTCGAAAAGGGAGCTTTGCAATTGCAAGAAGAAATAGCAGAACAATACAAACCCAAGCAGGTTCGTTATATAAAGTTGCACGATGAATTTACCCATCAACAGAATCTAGCTTTATTGCTAGAAAATTTATCACGAGCTAAAAAGCAACGTGAACTGGTTCTGTCTTTTTTTCAGTTGCAAGCCCAAGAAAAGAAACCAATACCAGTGAAACAATTGATTGAATTTTCGGGTGCTTCCTTAGCTACTATTCGGTCCTTAATTGAAAAAGAGATTTTTGTAGAATATTTTATCCATCATGATAGGGTAGTCTTTGAGAAAGAAGATGATAGTCATTTCACGTTAAGTGCACCCCAACAAAAAGCTTTTAATCAAATAGGAGAGAGCTTTCATGATGATGATATAACATTATTGCATGGTGTAACCGCTTCTGGAAAAACGGAGATTTACATCAAACTCATAGAAGAACAAATCAAAAAAGACAAACAAGTGCTGTTTCTGTTACCTGAAATTGCCTTAACAACTCAATTGGTACAAAGATTAGTTGCTTATTTTGGCAATCAAGTGGCGGTTTTTCACTCTAAATATTCAAATAATGAACGCATTGAGGTTTGGAACCAAGTTTTAGAGAATTCTGAAAAAGCAAAAGTCGTAATTGGTGTTCGAAGTGCTTTATTTTTACCTTTTTCTAATTTAGGATTAATTGTTGTGGATGAAGAACACGAACAAACCTATAAACAAGAAGCACCTGCTCCAAGATATCATGCTAGAGATTGTGCAGTAGTTTTAGCCAAACAACATCAAGCTAAGATTTTGCTAGGAAGTGCTACTCCAAGTTTAGAGACTTATTATAATGTAAAGACCAATAAATATAAGTTAGTTGAATTGACCGAACGTTATGGAAATGTAGTCTTACCTGAAATAAAACTTATCGATTTAAAAGATAAATATTTTCGAAAAAGAATGAATGGTCATTTTTCGGATGAATTGATAGAGGGAATTTCTACTGCATTAGATTTAGGCGAACAAGTCATTTTATTTCAAAACAGGAGAGGATTTTCACCCTATGTAGAATGTATTACTTGTGGTCATGTGCCTAATTGTCCAAGTTGCGATGTGAGTTTAACTTATTACAAATACAAAAACCAATTACGTTGTCATTATTGTGGATATTCTATTGCCAATCCAACCCATTGTCACGCTTGTCAATCTGTTGAACTTACAACTAAAGGTTTTGGAACAGAACAAATAGAATTAGAGTTGAAAACCATTTTTCCTAATAAAAACATAGGTCGAATGGATCAAGATACCACAAGAGGTAAATTTGGGTATGAAAAAATTATTGATTCTTTCAAAAACAGGGAAGTAGATATATTAGTAGGAACACAAATGTTGGCCAAAGGGTTGCATTTTGATAATGTAACTTTAGTTGGAATTCTAAATGCAGATAATTTATTAAATCAACCCGATTTTAGAGCTTATGAACGAGCTTTTCAAATGATGACGCAAGTGGCAGGTAGAGCAGGTAGAATGGAAAAAAAAGGATTGGTTATGATTCAAACTTATAATGTGTTTCATAATACCATACAGCAAGTTCTGAACAATGATTATTTGTCAATGTTTAAGGAACAGATTTATGAAAGGCAAAATTTTAAATATCCACCATTTTATAAATTAATCAAACTTACATTGAAACATAGAGATTACGACAAGTTGAAAGAGGGTTCAATGTGGTTGTATAGTGTGTTGTCTCAGAATCTTCCAATGCCAATTCTTGGACCAGAAGAGCCTGCTATCAGTAGAATAAGAAATGAGTACATCCGAACCATCCTAATTAAAATACCCAAAGAAAAAAAATTAGCATTAACAAAAAAAACTATTCATAAGATAATGAATAGTTTTGAAGCGGTTTCGTTTTATAGAGCCATAAAGGTTACAATAAACGTAGATAATTATTAGGAGGATTTCTTTAAAGCTTCCATTAGATAGTCTTTTTTACTTCTGCTTAAAGGAATTTTGAACGTATCAATTTCGGCATATTTACTGTTGAATGTTTCTATTTTATGAATGTTAACTATATATGATTTATGGACTCTAATGAACTTGTCATCAGGTAAATCTTTTTCAAAGGCTTTCATGGTTGATAATACCAAATGACTGTCATCTTCCGTGATTACTTTTACATAATCACCAAAGGCTTCCACCCATCTAATTTTTGAGGTATATATTTTTAGTTTTTTTAAGTTACTCTTTATAAATATATATTCTTCATCTTCATCATTTATTTCTTTTTTTAGATGGTATAGGTTACAAGCTTTATTGACAGCAAGGTTAAAACGTTCTTTTGTTAAAGGTTTGTGTAAGTAATCTGTTGCGTTGTAATCAAAAGCTTTGAGCGCATACTCCGCTTTTATAGTAATGAAGACAATTTGAGGCTTAACTTTCAATCCATCTAAAAAATCAAAACCATTTATTACAGGCATTTCAATATCTAAAAAAACCAAATCTATATTTTTTGTTGAAATACAATTTTTGGCATCTGTTGCATTAGAGAACTCTCCTACAAGATGTAAAAATTGATTTTCATTTACGAGTTTGGTTACAGTAATACGCTGCAATGCACTATCATCTACAACAATACAATTTAATTTCATTTATCAAATTCATGTGTTATTACGTTGTAAATATATTGCTAATCATTATAATACGCAAGTTTATATCAAAAAATAAGGATTAATTTGTTGAGGTAAAATTTTTCGAAAAATTTGTTTGATAAAGATAAAAGAATTACTTTTGCACCCAATTTTATAACAAAATAAATTATTTAGTATGAATCATTATGAAACTGTTTTCATCTTGAATCCCGTTTTGTCTGAACAACAGATAAAGGAAACAGTTAGCAAGTTTGAAGATTTTCTTACTTCTAAAGGAGCAAAGATGGTAGCCAAAGAAGATTGGGGCTTAAAAAAATTAGCTTACGAAATTCAACACAAGAAAAGTGGTTTTTATCACTTATTTCAATTTGAAGCAAATGCAGATGTAATCATTGCATATGAAACAGAATTTAGACGTGACGAGAGAGTTATGCGTTTTTTAACTGTATCATTAGACAAACATGCAATATCTTGGGCAGAAAGAAGAAGAGAAAAATTAAAAGCTAAATCAAACTAATTATGGCATCTTTAGAGCAATCAGCAAAAGGTAAAAAAGAGGGAGATATTAGATATCTAACTCCTTTGAATATAGATACAAACAAACAAAAGAAATATTGTCGTTTTAAAAAATCAGGAATCAAGTATGTAGATTATAAAGATGCCGATTTTTTATTAAAGTTTGTGAACGAACAAGGTAAAATTTTACCAAGAAGATTAACAGGTACTTCATTAAAATACCAAAGAAAAGTGTCAGTTGCAGTTAAAAGAGCACGTCACATCGCAATCATGCCTTATGTGGCGGATTTGTTAAAATAATATTTAAAAATATAGTTGTTGCTCCGAGTTCTCGGAGCTAACTTCTACTAATAAAGGACAACAACATGGAACTTATTTTAAAACAAGATGTTCAAAATTTAGGATTTAAAGACGATGTAGTAACTGTTAAAAATGGTTATGGTCGTAATTACTTAATTCCTCAAGGATTTGCTATCTTAGCTACTCCTTCAGCTAAAAAAGTTTTAGCTGAAAATTTAAAACAAAAAGCGCACAAAGAGCAAAAATTGGTTGATGATGCTAATAAATTAGCTGAAGCACTTAAAGCACTTGAAATTAAAATTTCTGCAAAAGCTGGTGGCGATAAATTATTTGGATCTGTAACTAATGCTAACATTGCTGAAGCTTTAGAAGGCAATGGTCATTCAATAGATAAAAAATTCATTACCAGTGGTATTGTTAAGCGTGTAGGAAAGTATTCTGCAACTGTAAGATTACACAGAAATGTAATTATTGACTTACCATATGAAATTATAGCTGAAAAAGCTTAATATTCAATATTTGATAAGATTTTTAAAACCTTACTATTTTTTAGTAAGGTTTTTTTATTTAATTATTTCTTTGTTGATGTAGTGATAACTTCTTCTTTAGAAGTAGAATCTTCTGCTAATTCATAAGATAAAACTCCTTTAACAACCCAAAGTTCATTAATGGCGGTTTTTTCAAATTCAATATTGCTAAAGAAAGTATTTTCATTATTTAAAATCAAAATATCATCATTGATTTTATTCGTTAAAATCCTATTCAGGAAAAAGCCTTTTGTTTTGCTAATGATTACTACAAGTGAATTATCCTTAACGTCATTTAAATCTATAGATTCGCAAACAACATAGGAATTTAATTTTATCAGAGGATACATATTGTTGCTTGAGACTTGAAAGACCATAGTATGGCTGCTTTTAATAAAAGGAAAATGGTAAACAGGTAAACTTTCAATCAAGCTATCTTTTTCTAAACAATATTGAAATTGTAACTCACTCGATACAAGAGGAGTTTTGCATGAAGTATAATCTATTGAATTTTTAGGTTTAGTGCTTATGAAAATCTCATTTAAATCGATCTCATATAATTCGCAAATAGAGATTATAGTATTGTAATCAACAGTATCTCTCTTTTTCCATGATGAAATAGTGTTTGGTTTAACATTTAAAATTTTTGAAAGCTCAATGTCTGTAGTTACTTTCAGCTTTTTCTTTAATTTTTTTAAAATTAAATTCGCATTTTGAGAATTATTTTTTCGCATATTCGCAAAATATATAGTAATTTTATAATGGTTAGATATAAAAAAAACAAAACCATTCGTAATTTCAACTTTAAGAGGAAAAACGAAAAAAAAGTGTAGCTACACAAATGTGTAACCGCATTTTAAAAGCATCTTTTTTTGAAAAATTGCCTTACAATATTTTAGTGTGTCATAAAAGAATCATCAGATAATCCTATTTACAAGTCAAAAGTAGATTATTTTTTTGAAAGATTAATAAAAAAGACTCTTAAAGTTTTTATAGAAAAAAGATGACTAGAATTGAATACAAAAAAAGTAAAAGTGTGACGTGAAACTTTAAAATAGCGTAAAGTTTAATTTTTGGTACATCTTGTAAGGTTGTTTATTTGAGTGTTTATTTTATCAAAACTGAAAAGTTTTGAAAACAGAGGATTAGAATCTATTTTAGTTGGCAAATAGATTTTTAGAAATATCTATTACAAGCCTTCCTTATTGGAACGCTTTTTTTATCTTTACACGACTTTTATCTTACTAAATGAAATACGCAAGACTTACAAAAGAGCAATTAGAAGAACTGCATCCCGAGTTTATTAATTTTTTAGCTACCCAATCAATCGATAAAAAAGAATGGGATGATATTAAAGAAAATAAACCTCAAGTTGCATTGCAAGAAGTGGATGTTTTTTCCGATTTGATTTGGGAAAGAGCACTAACAAATGTTAAATTTATAGACCATTTTTCAACTAATTATATTTTTTTGTTTAAGTGTTTAGACACCATGATTTATTCGTTAGTTATCAATACAGACAACAAAAAAGTAGATTTTTTGACTAAAGAAGGTATCAATTGGTTGAGCGAAAATATGTTTTCTGATAGCGTTGAAATTCAAAAGGGGAAAAAAGATATTTCACAAGATAGAAATCAAGCTCTATTTAAAATCATTAAAGAAGGCGGAATTATAAGTAAAGGGGAATTGTTTTCCAAATTAGAACATCTTATTAATCATTAGTTTTATGAACGTTTTAGATGCAATTACAAAGCTTCGTGCCGAATTAAATCAGCATAATTATAATTATTATGTGTTGGATAATCCCACAATTTCTGATTTTGAGTTTGATATGAAACTTAAAGAATTACAGGATTTAGAAAGCAAATACCCAGAGTTTTATGATGAAAATTCACCTACGCTTAGAGTAGGAGGAACCATTACTAAGAATTTTGAAACCGTTTATCATGAGCACAGAATGTATTCCTTAGATAATTCATATTCTAAAGAAGATTTGCTGGATTGGGAAAACCGTTGTAAAAAAATTGTTGGAGATGTATCAATAGAATACACTTGTGAATTAAAATATGACGGTGCTTCTATAAGTATTAGTTATGAAAATGGAGTACTGAAAAGAGCCGTTACTAGAGGTGATGGTTTTCAAGGAGATGATGTGACAAGCAACGTAAAAACTATAAAAGCAGTTCCTATCAGATTGAAAGGAGACTTTCCAAATAAGTTTGATATTCGTGGTGAAATTATTCTCCCTTTTGCAGGATTCGAAAAAATGAATCAAGAGTTAATTGAAATTGGTGAAACACCTTATTCTAATCCAAGAAATACAGCTTCTGGAAGTTTAAAATTGCAAAACAGTGCTGAAGTAGCCAAACGACCATTAGACTGTTTGTTATATTCTATAATAGGAAATAATCTGAATGTACAAACTCAAAACGAAGTTCTACAAAAAGCAAGAGATTGGGGATTTAAAGTGCCTAGTCAATCCAAATTAGCTAAAAATTTAGACGAAGTTTTTCAATTTATTGACTATTGGGATGTTCACCGACATGAGTTACCTTATGAGACTGATGGAGTGGTTGTAAAAGTAAATTTGATTCAATACCAAGAGGAATTGGGCTATACGGCAAAGTCGCCACGATGGGCAATGGCTTATAAGTTCAAATCTGAGCAAGTAAGCACAGTTTTAAATTCAATTTCTTATCAAGTGGGTCGAACAGGAGCCATTACACCTGTTGCTAATTTAGAGCCAGTTCAGCTAGCAGGAACCATTGTAAAAAGAGCCTCATTACATAATGCAGATCAAATTGAAAAGTTAGATATTAGAATTGGAGATACCGTTTTTGTAGAAAAAGGAGGTGAAATTATTCCAAAAATTATTGCTGTAGATTTGTCTCAAAGAAGTTCGAGTGCTTTACCAATTGACTATGTGTCAGATTGTCCAGAGTGCCATACTGAATTAGTTAGAATAGAAGGAGAAGCCAATCATTATTGTCCTAACTTTTATGGTTGTCCACCGCAAATTATTGGAAGGATACAACATTTCATTTCTCGCAAAGCGATGGACATTGAAGGACTTGGTGGAGAAACAGTAGCTTTATTATATAATGCAGGTTTAGTTTCAAATTATGCGGATCTTTATGAGTTGCAGAAGGAGCAAATTGTTCCACTGGAGCGTATGGCAGAAAAATCAGCAGAAAATCTTGTGAAAGGAGTTCAAGATTCAAAAAAAGTGCCTTTTGAACGCGTTTTGTATGCTTTAGGAATTCGATATGTGGGAGAAACCGTTGCTAAAAAATTAGCAAAACATTACAAAAATATTGATGCTATAGCAAAAGCCACTTTATTAGATTTGATTTTAGTGGATGAAATAGGAGAGAAAATAGCTCAAAGCGTACTGTCATTCTTTGAAAATAAGGAAAATAGAATTCTTGTAGAAAGGTTGAAAAATTATGGTGTTCAACTTGAAATAAATGCATCAAATGATACAACTGTTTCCGATAAATTGAAAGGAAAGACGTTTGTAGTTTCTGGTGTTTTTGAACTATATTCACGTGATGAACTCAAAAAAGCAATAGAAGACAACGGAGGAAAAGTAGGAAGTTCGATATCTTCTAAAACGGATTATGTTATCGCAGGAGATAATATGGGACCATCAAAATTAGAAAAAGCAAATCAGTTGAATATACCAATAATCTCAGAAATTGATTTCAAACAATTAGTAGATGGATAACGCAAGACTTTTGAATCTTTATTTTAGTTTGATAGTAATGGAAATAGCTTCATTACTTTTCAATCTGGACTTCTTGCACACTATATCTAATATTCTGGCCGCACCTTTAATTTTGTTTCTTTATTTTAAAATTGTCAAACTTAATTATAAATGGTGCTTCATTCTGCTGTTAAGTATGTTGTATTTAACCGACTTGTTTCATTTAATTGTTGATTTAGATATCAATAATTTATTTTGTGTCTATTTAAATTCTATTGCTTACAGTATTTTGATTTTCTTTACCTTAAAAGAAATGGAATTTAAAAAATTAAAAGACTTAGATATTATTTTTTATGTATCTCTTGTACTGGTTATTTTTTTATATGCATATATACTTTTTGTAGTCAATGCTATACTGATTGAACAAGAGGTAGAGAATTATTTGATATTTGTAATTTATGCTTTATTGATGTTTTTTATGTGTGTTTTGATTACAGTTAAATACATCATAAAACCTAATTTGAGTAATACAAGTCTTCAAATTTCTATTGCTTGTTTTATTGTTAGTGATTTGTTTTATCTGATCAGTATAATTTATGCTGATATAATCATGTTTAAATATTTGTTTTTAATTCCTCAAATTGGAGTGTACTATTTCCTTTTGAAATATGAATTAAACAGAAATAAAATATTTGAAATTAAATAAGAATGTTTTTGGCTTCGTTGAAGTACTTTGCATCATTTGAGAAATAAAAATCAATTCTACCAAGATTAATTCCATAACATCCAACTTGGTTAATCAGTACCTCTTTTCCAATACTATTTTTTTCAATGACAGGTTGATCGAGAAAAGTATGAGTATGTCCGCCAATGATTAAATCAATATCCTTAGTTTGTTGAGCTAAGATGATATCGCAAACTTTTTCAGGTTCGTTTTTATATTTAAACCCAAGGTGTGAAAGACAAATGATTAAGTCGCATTTTTCTCTTTCCTTTAGCGTACTTACAATATCTTTAGCAACATCAATGGGATCATTGTAGATAGTTTCTTTATAGAGTTTTTTATCTACTAAGCCCTCTAGTTCAACCCCTAAGCCAAAAACACCAACTTTTAAGCCAGATTTTTTTAAAATTTTATAAGGCTTCACAATTCCATCTAAAACGGTATTTTTAAAATCATAATTTGCAGAAACAAAATCAAATTTAGCATGAGGTAATTGTGCATAAAAACCATCAATTCCGTTATCAAAATCATGATTCCCTAGAGTTGCTATGTCATACTGCACCATGCTCATTAATTTAAACTCCAATTCACCACCATAATAATTAAAATATGGAGTTCCTTGAAAAATATCACCTGCATCTAATAGAATTACATTTTCTTCTTCGCGTCTGATGGCATCAATGATTGAAGCTCTTTTTGCTGCACCGCCTTGGTTGGGATTTCTTGGATCATCAGCAGGAAAAGCATCTATGTGACTATGGGTGTCATTAGTGTGTAAGATGGTTATTTTTTTTCTATTTTCAACCGAATTAAAACTGCTTAAAGATAATCCGCCAAGCGTTAATAAACTTGAACTAGCAGCAGTATTTTTTATAAAATCTCTTCTTTTCATCTCACTCTTCAATTACAATTTTTTCAGAAAACAATTCAACAGTGTCAACCTGTTTGAAATAATCAATCAATAAATTTCTCAATTTATAATCTAAGTCATGTTTGCTTTGATTTACAAAAAAAGTCATGCTGTCACCGCCATTTGAAAGATAATCTGAAGTTGCTACATAATATTTTCTATTTAAATCCAAAGGTTTATTGTTGACTTCAATTTTTTTAATTGCAAGTTCCTTGTCTAAATAAATTTTTAAACCATAAAGCGGATGAGGTTTTTTTTCTTTTATGATATATTCCGCTAATTCTTTAATCTTTTCACCGGATAATTCAACAACAATAACACTATTTTCAAAAGGCATTACATTAAAAGCAGTTCTAGTTGTAATATGTCCTTCAGGAATTATAGAGCGAATACCACCGTGATTTAGCAAACAAATATCAATGGCCTTTTGTGTTTTTTTTAAAAAAATTGGATTGGCTAATTTATACGTAACATTTGCCATAAAAAGACCAATATTTGTTTCCCATTTTCCTTTGCTTTTGTCTAAAGTTTCAGGGCAAAAAGCTAGAATACTGTCTAAATCTTTATTGATGTGAGTTTTGTAAGGAGCTACAAATTGCTCAATAGATTTCTTAGGTTCAAAATCTTCATTGACGTTTATTTTTGTTCCTTTTATCTCATAATTATAATAGCTTTTTGATTTACAAGAAACTACGTTTGAAAATGTTAATAATATAACAAAATAAGCTAAAAATGAGTTTATCTTTTTTACTTTTACCATCATAATATGAGATGAATAATTTAAATTTGTAGTTGGTAAAAATACTATGTTTTATAAAACTATTAAAAATTTTTGGATAAAAAAACACATTAAGAAATCGTTAGGTTTAGGATTAGCTGCAGTTAACAATGAACCAATCAAAACAATAGGTCTATTATTAGATGGTATTAATTTTACCGACAAAGAAAAATTAATCAACGAGTTTAAAAAGCATGCTAACGGACAATTTAAAATAAACCTTCTCGTTTACAGAAAAAAAGCCAAAAAAGAAGAAAATATTGAATATCCTTATTTTACGAGAAAAGACGTTGGATTTGATGCTAGTTTAAAAAAAGGAGAAATTGAAAATTTTGTACAGTTTCCGTTTGATTTATTGATCAGTTACTACGATGAGAATAATCCAAATTTAGAGCTTATCACAGCTGTATCAAAAGCAAAGTTTAAAGTAGGATTTGCCTCAACAAATAAAGAGCTAAATCATTTTTTTATCAATACATATGTTGAGCAGTATGTGGATTTTACTCAAGTTTTATTCGATTATTTAAAAATTTTAAAAAAAATATAATATGCAAATGTTTGTGGGAACAGGTGTAGCATTAATTACGCCCTTCAAAAAAGATTTTTCAGTTGATACAGAAGCTCTAACTAGGATAGTAAATTTTGTAACGGATGGAGGTGTTGAATACCTTGTGGTTTTAGGTACAACTGCGGAATCAGCTACTCTGTCAAAAGAAGAAAAAGAACTGGTAATCCAAACCATCAAAACTGCCAATGCAGGCAGATTGCCTTTGGTACTTGGTGTTGGAGGAAATAATACAATGGAGATTGTTGAAGAACTTCAAACTAGAGATTTAACAGGGTTTTCAGCTATTTTATCTGTTTCCCCTTATTACAATAAACCAACACAAGAAGGGATTTACCAACATTTTAAAAAGGTATCTGAAGCATCACCTCTACCAATCATTTTGTACAATGTACCCGGTAGAACAGCAAGCAATATGTTGCCTTCAACAGTAGTTAGATTAGCAAATGATTTCAAAAACATCATAGCCATTAAGGAAGCTGCTGGAGATATTGTTCAAGCAATGAAACTTATCCAACAAGCTCCTAAAGATTTTTTGGTTATTTCTGGTGATGATATGATTACACTTCCAATGGTTCTAGCAGGTGGAGCAGGAGTGATTTCTGTTATAGGAGAAGGATTTCCAAAAGAATTTTCCGAAATGGTTCGATTGGGATTGCAACGAAAAGTCAATGAAGCTTATGCATTGCATTATAAACTAGCCGATTCAATTGATATGATTTTTGAACAAGGAAATCCAGCAGGAATAAAAGAAGTGTTTAAAGCTAGAGCTTTGTCAGAAAATACGGTGCGACTACCTTTGGTAAATGTTGATGAAAATTTAGCCAAGCGATTAGAGAATTTTACCAAAAAATTAGCCTAAAAAAAGATTTTCATACTAGATAAATATTCCCTAAATTTGCCAACTGCTTTTTAGGGTCTATCAATTTAGAACTTAACAAGTTAAAAAAACACTAATGAATAAAATAATTTACATACTCTTAGTTGCATTTACGGTCTGTTCATGTAGTGAATATCAAAAAGCATTAAAATCAGATGATTTAGCGGTCAAAACTAAATTGGCTAATGAATATTTTGAAAAAGGAAAGTATAAAAAGACAATTGCTCTATTGGAACAAGTGACACCTTCTCTTAAAGGAAAACCGAGTGCTGAAAAAATATTTTACACACTTTCAAAGTCATATTATGAAACCAATCAGTTTTACTTGGCGGGTTATGCTTTTGAAAGTTTTGCTTCAAACTATCCCAAAAGTGAAAAAAGAGAAGAAGCGGCTTTTCTTGGAGCAAAATGCTTTTACACCATTTCACCAAATTATAGTTTAGACCAAACAGATACCTACAAAGCACTTGAAAAATTGCAGAGTTTTATAGATACGTATCCCAACTCAGATTACATGCCTATGGCGAATGTTCTAGTAAAAGAGTTGACTGATAAGTTGGAGAAAAAAGCTTTTGAAATAGCAAAACAGTACAATACAACAGCGGAATATTATAGAGATTTTTCTGCCCCAATAAAGGTTTTTGATAATTTTTTAGCAGATTATCCAGGAACAAAATATAAGGAAGATGCATTGTATTATAAGTTTGATACCTTGTATCAATATGCTCTGAACAGTGTTGAAGCAAAAAAACAAGAGCGTTTAATGGAAGCAAAAGCCGCTTACGAAACGTTGGTTAAGTTCAAAAGCGATACAAAGTATATAGAGATTGCTAACAAGCACATAGCAGAAATTGAAAGAGAATTAACGCAATATTCAAATAATTAAAATGGATTTAAAAAAGACAAATGCTCCAGTAAACACAATCACTTATAATAAAAGTGAAATCGAAGCTCCAACAGGAAATGTGTATGAAGCGATAACAATTATCTCTAAAAGAGCGAATCAGATAAATACAGACATCAAGAAAGAGTTAATTGAAAAATTAGAAGAATTTGCTACTTATAACGATAGTTTAGAAGAAATATTTGAAAATAAGGAGCAAATAGAAGTATCTAAATTCTATGAGAAATTACCAAAAGCCCACGCACTAGCTGTTCAAGAATGGTTAGATGGTAAAATATATTACAGAGATTCAAAAAATCAATAACAAGATGTCTGTTTTAAGCGGTAAAAAAATTTTACTAGGCATTTCTGGTGGAATAGCAGCATATAAAACAGCATCATTAGTTAGACTCTTTATAAAAGCAGGTGCTCAAGTACAAGTTGTAATGACACCTGCTTCCAAAGATTTTGTTACTCCTTTAACACTATCTACGCTATCAAAAAATCCAGTTTATTCCAGTTTTTATAAAGAAGATGATGCTAATGCAATTTGGAACAATCATGTTGAATTAGGTCTTTGGGCAGATTACATGGTTATCGCTCCAGCAACAGCTAATACCTTATCCAAGATGGCTAATGGAACTTGCGATAATCTATTGTTGGCCACTTATTTATCCGCAAAATGTCCAGTTTATGTGGCACCTGCAATGGATTTAGACATGTACAAGCATCCTTCAACTTTAGCCAGTTTTGAAAAGCTAACCAGTTTTGAAAATACTATTATTCCTGCGGAGAGTGGTGAGTTAGCTAGCGGATTGTCTGGAGAAGGTCGAATGGCTGAGCCAGAAAACATTGTCACTTTCCTAGAAAAAGATATTGAAAGTAAATTGCCGCTGAAAGGGAAAACAATTCTTGTTACGGCTGGTCCTACTTATGAAGCCATTGATCCAGTTCGATTCATAGGTAATCATTCCTCTGGTAAAATGGGATATGATATAGCCAAAGAAGCTGCTCAGCTTGGTGCCAATGTCATTTTGGTTTCTGGGCCTTCCAATCAGAAAGTAAGCCATCATTTGGTGCAACTGATCAAGGTTACATCTGCAGAAGAAATGTATGAGGCATGTCATCAATACTATGCAACAGTTGATGTAGCTATTGCAGCAGCAGCAGTTGCGGATTATAGACCCAAAAATGTGGCACTTCAAAAAATAAAAAAGAACGATTCTACGTTTACCATAGAGTTAGAAAAAACAAAAGATATTTTAGCTTCATTAGGAGTACACAAGAAAAATCAGTTTTTAATAGGTTTTGCTTTGGAAACTGAAAATGAGATTGATCATGCAAAATTGAAAATTCAGAAAAAAAACTTAGATTTGATTGTTTTGAATTCCTTAAACGATGAAGGTGCAGGTTTTGGAAAACCTACCAATAAAGTAACATTTATTGATAAAAATTTTTCAATAGAGCCTATAGTATTAAAATCAAAGGAGGAAGTAGCACAAGATATCATTGTAAAAGTTGTAAATTATTTTAAAAAATAAATATATATATAATGAAGAAATTAACATTTATAGTTGCTTTTTTAGTAATAATTTCGTCGGTCAATGCACAAGAACTAAAATGTACGGTTACTATAAATTATGACAGAGTAACAAATGCTAATACGCAGATATTTAAAACGTTGCAAACGCAGATGACAGAGTTCATGAATAATACTAAATTTACAAGTGATGTTTATGAGCAAAATGAAAAAATAGAATGTTCTTTTTTTTTAAATATTTCGTCTTTTGATTCCAATAATTTTGCGGCTACACTTCAATTACAATCTTCCAGACCTATTTATAATTCTAGTTATTCCTCACCAATTGTTAATTTTAATGATAATGATGTAAGTTTTCGATACATAGAATATGAAAATTTCATCTACGATCCCAATAGTTATACTTCTAATTTAATTTCAATTTTATCATATTATGCAAATATCATTATTGGGTTAGATAAAGATTCTTTTGCCGAAATGAGTGGCTCTAAAGAACTAGAAATGGCTTCAAACATAATGAGTTTAGCTCAATCCAGTGGATATGGTGGTTGGAGTCAAGCTGATGCTAAATACAACAACAGATATTACATAATTACAGATATTTTATCAAGTACTTTTGCTCCTTACAGAAAAGCAATGTATGAGTATCATTTAAAAGGTTTAGATATAATGAGTGAGGACCAAAAAGTAGGTAAACAAAAAGTACTGGAAGCTATAAAAACTATTGCTGAAATCAATAAAGTTAGACCAAATGCCTTACTTACAAGAACTTTTTTTGATGCAAAGTCTGATGAAATTGTTAGTATTTTTTCTGGAGGTCCAACTATGTCTAACGCTGAATTGTTAGAGATTTTAAACAGAATTTCTCCTCTTAATTCAAGTAAATGGAATAAAATAAGATAAGCTTTTTTAAGTTTTATCTTTTTCCTTAAATTTGAAGCTTATTATAAAACTACATGCTTCAATCATTATACATAAAAAATTATGCACTTATAGAATCATTAGAGATTAATTTTTCTACTAATTTTTCTATTATTACAGGAGAAACGGGTGCTGGAAAATCAATATTACTAGGTGCTTTAGGTTTGGTTTTAGGCAATAGAGCTGATTTGTCTGCCTTGAAAGATAAAGAACAAAAGTGTGTAATAGAGGCTCATTTTTCTGTCTCAAATTATAACCTCAAGCAACTTTTTGAAACTTTAGGCTTGGATTATGATGATGATACAATCATTAGAAGAGAAATTTTACCTTCAGGGAAATCCAGAGCATTTGTAAATGACAGTCCAGTTAATCTGCAAGAACTTCAAGAATTAGGAAATTATTTGATTGACATTCATTCGCAATTTCAAACCCGAAATATAATTACAGAAGAATATCAAATAGATTTGTTAGACAAAGTAGCAAATAATGAAAAGGTATTACAAGATTATCAAGCTGAACTAAAGAAATATAAATCTTTTCAGTCAGAGCTGAAAAAAGTACTAGCCGAAAAGGAAACTTTAGGTAAAGAACAAGAGTACAATTTGTTTTTGTTTGAAGAATTGGAAAAAGCAAAACTAAAGCTAGGAGAGCAAGAAGACTTAGAAATTGAAGCTGAAAAGTTAAACAATGTTGAGTTTTTGAAAGAGAACATTAGCAAAGTAATTGCAATATCCAATCAAGAGGAAGTAGGTCTTGTGGCTAATTTGAAAGAAGTAAAGCTATGTTTGCAAAAGGTAGCTTCTATTGCACCAGAGTTTAATGATTTGCATGAAAGAATTGCAGTAGCATTAATTGAAATAGAGGATATTGTGGCTGAAAACGAATCAATCGCAGAAAAGTTGATTGATGATCCAAGTCGAACAGAGTTGGTCAACAGCAAGCTTCAATTGATATATGATTTACAGAAGAAACATCAAGTAAATTCGGTAGATGAGTTATTACAAATTAAAGAAGACTTAGAACAGAAAGTTATAAAATTTGACGATATTGATGATACCCTAAGGAAAATAGAGAATCAAATCAATGTTTCAAAAGAAATACTGGATAATCAAACTATGGTTTTAACGGAAACCAGAAAGAAAGCGTCCAAAGCATTTGTAACTGAAATTACTAAAATTATTACTCAGTTAGGAATGCCAGATACACAATTTGAATTTGAAATAACCCCCACGGAAACCTACACAAAATTTGGTAAAGATCAGATTAATTTATTGTTTTCTGCTAATAAAGGTTCAAAACCAGAAGCGATTAAAAAAGTTGCATCTGGTGGAGAGATGTCAAGAATTATGTTGTCAGTAAAAGCAGTTTTAACAGATTATTCAAAATTACCTACCATTATTTTTGATGAAATAGACACAGGAGTTTCGGGTGAAATTGCCTTGAAAATGGCTGAAATTATGAAGAAGATGAGTGATAAGATGCAAGTTTTTGCCATTACACATTTGCCTCAAATTGCTTCAAAAGGGAATCAACATTATAAAGTATTTAAGGTTACAACACCAACGGATACGGTGTCAGAGATTAAATTATTAAGTGACCCTGAAAGAGTAGTGGAGATTGCAGAAATGTTATCGGGCAAAAATATTTCTGAGTCAGCGATGAACCACGCTAAAGCATTATTGAATTAAAAAGGAAATGGAAGATTTAACATTTTATGAAAATCAGTTTATTAGGGCAGACAGTTTAATAGCTGATGGGAAGATTTCTGAAGCAAAAGAAATATTAGAAGAAATACTAGAACAATGTCCAGATTTTGGGAAAGCTCATAATCATATAGGTTGGATATATTACAATAAACTAAGTGATTATGATAAAGCAATTTTACATTATAAACTAGCTATAAAATTCGATCCCAAATACACAGCACCCTATATTAATTATACCTACGTTTTAGTAGATATAGGAAGGTATAAAGAAGCAAAAGAGCATATTGATAAAGCGTTTAAGACCCTAGAGAATATAGATTATGCCACCTTTTATAGTGAGTTGGGAAGAATTGCGGAGTTAGAGTTCGATTACACTTCAGCTTACAAAAATTATTCACTTTCCAAAAAGCATGCATTCAATCCTCAATTTATTGAGAATATGAATATCAATAATAAAAGAGTTTACGATAAAATGTCTATTTTTGAAAAGTTAAAAATAAAATTTAAATAAAGAAAAATGATAATAGAACCAAGAATGAGAGGATTTATTTGTTTGACAGCTCATCCAAAGGGTTGCGAACAAAATGTAAAAAATCAAATAGAATATGTTAAATCTAAAGGTAAAATTGATGGTGCAAAAAAAGTATTAGTGATTGGAGCTTCAACAGGATTTGGGTTGGCTTCAAGAATTGCAAGCGCTTTTGGTTCTGATGCTTCAACAATAGGAGTATTTTTTGAAAAACCACCTCAAGAAGGAAAAACTGCTTCACCAGGATGGTATAATTCGGCTGCTTTTGAACAAGAAGCCCTAAATGCAGGATTGTATGCAAAAAGTATTAACGGTGATGCGTTTTCAGATGAAGTAAAAAAGCAAACCTTAGATTTGATAAGAAAAGATTTAGGACAGGTAGACTTAGTAATTTACAGTTTGGCTTCACCAGTGAGACTGCACCCAAAAACAGGGGTATTACATCGTTCAACCTTAAAGCCAATTGGAAATACTTTTACAAATAAAACAGTAGATTTTCACACAGGAAATGTTACTCAAGTTTCAATTGAACCAGCTAATGAAGAAGATATTCAGAATACAGTAACAGTAATGGGTGGTGAAGATTGGTCCATGTGGATTGATGCTTTAAAAAAAGAAAATCTTTTAGCTGATGGAGCAACAACAATTGCTTATTCGTATATAGGACCTTCATTGACAGAGCCTGTTTACAGAAAAGGAACTATCGGAAGAGCTAAAGATCATTTAGAAGCCACAGCTTTTGAAATTACAGACAATTTGAAAGAGCTTAATGGGAAAGCTTACGTTTCGGTTAACAAAGCCTTAGTAACACAAGCAAGTTCCGCAATTCCTGTTATACCATTGTATATTTCATTATTGTATAAATTAATGAAAGAAGAAGGAATACATGAAGGATGTATAGAGCAAATCCAACGTTTATATGCAGACAGGATTTTTACAGGAAAAGATATTCCGTTAGATGATGAAGGAAGAATTAGAATTGATGATTGGGAAATGCGAGATGATATCCAAGAAAGAATAGCAATTCTCTGGGAAAAAGCAACTACAGAGAATTTAGCTGAGATTGGTGATTTAGCGGGATATAAGCAAGATTTTCTAAACTTATTTGGATTTGGATTTCAAGGAGTGGATTATTTAGCAGATACAAATGAAATGGTAAATGTAAAAAGTATAGAATAAGGAAAACTCAAAAATCTTACAAAAAAAGCCTATAATTTAAATTATAGGCTTTTTTTTATAACAATTATTAAAAAATATGTTATTTTATTAATTATAATGTATTTTTTAACTTTTCGATTTTGCTTCCCTTTAATAAGTTTAGTATTTTGGCTTGAAACTAATTTTATTAACCAATAACAAACAGCATGAGAAAAATTACATTATGGATTTTTGCCCTTTTTGCCGTCACCCAAGTGAATGCGCAATTATGGACAATAACGGAGTGTCTGGCTACAGTTGATTCAAATATTTATGGACCAATGTACAGTACAGCAAATGCAGGTTCTACAAATAGGTCTGCGGCCTTGTATCCTGCCTCACAACTGACGGGAATTGCAGGACAAACATTGAACAATTTGTATTACAAAAGAATAACGGCAACAGGTTCAATGTCAGGAACACCGAACTTCAAAGTTTACATGAAAGAAGTTTCAATATCAGATTATGGGAGTGGTGCTTTAGATTGGGCAACAGAAATTGCAACGGCAACACTAGTTTATGATTCTAATCCCAGTACATCTGTTGGTGCATCATCAGGATGGAAAAGCTTTCCAATGCTAACTTCATTTACATATACAGGAGCACAAAATTTAGCTGTTTTTACAGAATATACAAACAGTAGTGCATCCGCTAATATTGGTTGGGCTTACGAGTTTACTGGACCATGTATCACAACATCAAATAGCAATACAGGGAAATATTCAAATAATACAACAGGAACTTTACCCGCTTCACTAGCTACATCTAATTACAGAAGACCTTTGATAGGTTTTGATTTTAATGTTACATGTAATGCACCAAACTCCTTAACCTCTTCAAATTTAACTACGAATTCAATTGATATAGCTTGGACGGAGAACTCAGTTCAACCCCAAGATGGTTATGAATATTACAATGCAACAACTAGTGTGCCTCCGTTATCATCTCAAACTCCTACAGGTGTGACTTCAACTGGAGTAACTTCGGTTTCTTTGTCATCACTTACTCCTGGTACGATTTATTATTTTTGGGTTAGAGGAAATTGTGGAGCTACCGATAAAAGTATTTGGTTAGGTCCTCTTACATATACAACAAACTGTATTGAAGTAGCTTCATTTTCAGAAAATTTTGATACTTCCCCTACTGGAGCAGGGAACTTGCCTCCTTGTTGGAGTAAATTGGGAACTTCTAATAACGTATATACCAATACAGGTGCAAATGCACCAATGTCTCCAGCTAATAGGTTATATATGAATATAACTGCTTCAAATACTGCTTTTGCTTTATTGCCACCAGTAACTACATTACAAGCAAATACACATCGTTTAAAATTTAAAGCCTATGCAACAGCAACTAATAAAACGCTTAGTGTTGGTTATTTTTTAACACCTGGTGATGTTAATACTTTTATTGAGATCGAAGCACTACAGTTGCCAAGTGCTACTTTAGCTTCAACAGAGGAGTTTTTGATTATTCCAACCGGTATTCCTGCAGGAGTTAATCAATTAGTGTTTACTCTAACTCCTGGAACCACTACGACCGTATATATTGATGATGTTATATGGGAAGCTATCCCATCATGTGTTGAGCCAATAACACTTTCTTCAGGAACAATAACTTCTGATTCTGCAGAATTGAGTTGGTTAGAAATGGGTACAGCTTCAACTTGGAACATCGAATATGGACCTGTTGGTTATACGCAAGGTACTGGTACTGTTGTTTCAGGGGTTGCTTCAAATCCATATGTATTAAATGGTTTGTCTCCTGCAACAACTTATGATTATTATGTACAAGCTGATTGTGGAGGTACAAGTGGCGTCAGTACATGGGTTGGTCCTTACACATTTACAACGGAATGTGTTGAAGTAGTCTCTTTTGTGGAAAATTTTGATACAACAGCAACGGGCTCTGGAAATTTACCAGTTTGTTGGAGCAAATTAGGAACTTCTGATAATGTTTATGTTAATACAGGATCAAATATTCCAATGTCGCCTGCTAATAGATTGTATATGAACATTTCAACTACATCAACAGCTTATGCAGTATTACCTCCTGTTTCTAATTTGCAAGCAAATACCCATCGTTTAAGGTTCAAAGGGTATGCAACAACCACAAATAAAGTTTTAAGGGTAGGATATTTTACTATTCCAGGAGATGAAACTTCATTTTTTGAGATTGAGCCAATCCAAATGCCAAGCACAAATTTAGCTTCTACACAAGAGTTTACGATTATTCCAACAGGCATTCCAGCAGGCGTTAATCAACTGGTATTTAACGTGCAATCAGGAGCTACAACAACTATGTATATTGATGATGTGAAGTGGGAAATTAATTCATTGTGTGTGGAGCCTTCTGAATTGACAGCATCTATGATTACAAATGAAAGTGCCTCTTTAGGGTGGACAGCTGGTGGACCAGAAACGGTTTGGGATATTCAATATGGTTTAGCAGGTTTTACATTAGGTTCTGGCACAATTGTTAGTGCATTGACAACTAATTCATATTTTTTATCTGGCTTAATAGCTAATACATCCTATGAATTTTATGTAAGAGGTATCTGCACGGGGCCAGAGAATAGCTCATGGTCAGGGCCATTCTCATTCAACACGCAATGTAATGATGTAACTGACTTCATAGAAGTTTTTGAGCCTTATGCAACTGGTACAACTACACCAATGCCAGATTGTTGGGGTAGATTGGGTAATGGTTCAACTTATATTACAACAGGTTCAGTGGCTCCAATGTCCCCAACCAAAAGGCTATACATGAGTGCAAGTGGGACTACGCCTACCGTAGCGTGTGCTGTTTTGCCACCAGTATCAAATTTGCAAGCAAATTCACATTGGTTAAAGTTTAAAGCCTATGCTACAACAGCAGACAAAGTTATATCAGTAGGATATTTAACCGACTCATCAGATTTGTCTAGTTATGTAGAATTACAAGAAATTTCTCTTCCTAGTACAACAGCAGCAACTGCTCAAGAATTTATAGTTTCTCCCAATGGAGTTCCTGCGGGAGTTAAAAATTTGGCAATTAGAAATTCTGGTAGTGCAGCAGGTACAACGGTTGCTTACATTGATGATGTTGTTTGGGAGCCAATTCCTGCTTGTCCAGATCCAACTTTTCCAACGGCGTCCAATATAGGTACAACATCGGCTGATTTGAATTGGATTGAAATGGGCTCTGCTACAACATGGAATATTGAATACGGTCCTACTGGTTATACCCAAGGAACTGGTGGCACGTTGTTGTCAGGGGTAACAACAAATCCATATTTGTTAACTTCATTAAATCCTGATACAACTTATGATTTTTATGTACAATCAAATTGTAGTGGTGTACCTGGAACAACTTCTTGGGTTGGACCTTATAGTTTTACAACACTTTGTTTGCCTATTGTAGCGCCATTTACTGAAAATTTTGATGGTTTAGCTTTGGTGTCTCCTTATACAGCACTACCAAATTGTTGGCAACCACAGACTGGACCAGATTTTTGGGATGTTACAAATGATTTGATTAATACAGGTCATACATATTTGCCGAATTTAGGAGATCACACTACGGGCAATTCAAATTATATGTGGATTGACTCTTCAACAGATATTTTATCCAATGAGATGGTTTCTCCTCTAATAGATATTAGTGCATTAACTAATCCATATGTTGGTTTTTGGTTTGCTTCAAATAATGTAGATAATGCGATTAACCATACAATAGCTCTGGATGTATGGGACGGAACAAATTGGTTAAACTTAGCAACTGAAACAGGGAATTTTAGCACATGGGTTGAAGTAGCAGCAACAGTACCCTCAACGGTGCCTTCAATTACTAAATTTCGTATTTATGCAATTGCTAATCCACTTGGAACAACTGCTAATTATTTTTACAACGACTTAGGAGTTGATGATTTCTTTGTTATTGAAGAGCCAACATGTCTCTCACCATCAGGATTAACCGTAACAAATATTACCACAACAACAGCTGATTTGGGATGGATAGAAAATGGTACAGCAACCGTTTGGGATGTAGAATGGGGAGTTTCTGGATTTACACCAACAGGAATACCAAATATTGCAGCTACTACAACAAATCCACAAGGAATATCTGGATTAACTGAAAATACATTTTATAGTTTTTATGTTAGAGCAAATTGTGGTGGTACTGATGGGGAAAGTTCTTGGGTAGGTCCATTTAGTTTTGTTACGGCTTGTGGTGTTGCTAATATTCCTTATACTATGAATTTTGAGGCAGCAATAGTTCCAGCTTTACCTAATTGTACTTCTTTGCAAAATTTAGGTACAGGTAATTTGTGGACAGTGGCGAACAATCCAGGTTTTGGATTTACAACAAAAACGTTACAATACCAATACAGTCTTTCAAATGCAGCAAAAGTTTGGTTTTATACCCAAGGTGTTAATTTGGTTGCAGGTACAACATATGCTATTGCTTTTGATTACGGTTCTAACTCGATAAATTATACAGAAAAGTTAAAAGTAGCTTATGGAACATCAGCTGATGCAACATCGATGACAAATCTAATTGTTGATTTGCCGAATATTTCTAATAATACACCTATCAATAGCTCAACACAGTTTACTCCAACAACAAGTGGTGTGTATTATTTTGGTTTTAATGTCTATTCAGCAGCAAATCAGTTCAATTTATATGTAGATAATATTAATGTTGATGTGTTTTTAAATTCCAATACTTTTGATAATGATGATTTTGTTGCTTATCCAAATCCAGTCAATGATGTGTTGAATTTATCCAATTCATCTGAAATATCAACTGTTAGAGTTCTCAATTTATTAGGTCAAGAAGTAATGTTTAAAACAGTAGGAACAAATTCTACTCAATTAGATATGACGAATTTAAGTGCAGGTGCTTACATAATAAATCTAACAATTGGAGATGTTGAAAAATCAATTAAAATAATCAAACAATAATCTGTAAAGCCTTGTATTATAACTGCTCCTCAATTAGGGAGCAGTTTTTTTTTTGAATAATTTGTTATTATTGTTATTTTTTATTTAAATTCGCTAATGTTTAACTAATTAATAACCAATTCATGAAAAAAATTACATTTAAACAAATGTTGCCGTTGATGATTCTTTTCGGATTTTTCTCAACTACATTTGTTTCCCTTAATGCCCAGTGTATTAGACCAAATGCTTTTGGAAACGTTGTTTCTAATAACTCAGGTCTTCAACAGGGTATTACTACATGTGCCTACAGTTCAACAGAGTACTCAACTGTTACTGGACTTACGTTAGGCGAAGATTACGTTTTTACCGGTCAAACGGGTACAGAGTTCGGATTAGGGACTCATGTTTATGTTACAATTACTGATGCTTCAAATACAGTAATTCAACATGGTGTGTCTCCTCAAACAGTAACAAATATTGCCGTGACAGGTGTGAGAATTCACCTTTCTGATAATGCTTCATGTGCAGGTTCATCAACTTGTCACAATACTACTGTTTTACTTATAACAAGTTGTATTGTTCCTTCAGGATTAAGTTCAGCTAATGTTACTACAGTTGGAGCAGATATTTCTTGGACTGCACCAGTTAACATACCTTCTAATGGATATGATTATTACTATTCAACTTCAAGCACAGCACCAACTGCGACTACTACACCTAATGGTAACGTTGCTTCTGGTACAACTGCTAACTTGTCAGGTTTAAATCCAGCTACTCAATACTATTACTGGGTAAGATCAAACTGTGGAACTGAATCTTCTTCTTGGTCAGCTTCTGGAACTTTCACAACAGGCTGTGTTCCATTTACTCTTCCATCACTTGAAACATTTACTACCTTTTTACCACCTTGTTGGTCTAGAGCAAGTGGAGGTGATTTAACAGCAGGACCATTAACTCCTAATTCTGGAGGTTGGACTTCAGATGGTTTTGCAAATGTGGGATTCACTGGGTCAGCAAGATATAATTTTTACACTGCTGATACTAATGATTGGTTAATTTCTCCACAATACGTAATTCCAGCTACTGGTTATGAACTTAAATTTGATGCAGCCGCTACTCAATACAATAGTTCTGCTGCTCCAACTACTCCATGGGAAGCCGATGATTTTATTGAAGTTCTGGTTTCGACTGGTACAACAAACTGGAGTGTATTATATACTTTTGATGGAAATAATCCTCCATTGAACTCAGGTTCTATCATTACAATTGATTTAGATGCATATGCTGGTCAAACGATTCGTTTTTCTTACAGAATGGTTCAAGGTTCAGATGATGGAAATGCTGATATTGAATTCTTTGTTGATAACTTTCAAGTTAGACAAACGCCATCTTGTCCAGAGCCTATAACTCTTACAGCAGGTTCAATTGGAACAGATTCTGCAGAATTAGGATGGACTGAAATGGGAACAGCTACTCTTTGGAACATAGAATATGGACCATCAGGATTTACTCCTGGAACAGGTACATTAGTTTCTGGAGTCACAAATCCTTATTTATTGAGTGGTTTAACAGCAAACACAGTTTACAGTTTTTATGTTCAGGCAGATTGTACTTCAAGTACAAGTTTATGGAGTGGACCTTTTACTTTCACTACTGCTTGTTTGCCTTTTGGTAGTTTTGTTGAGAATTTTGATTCAACACCTGATGGAGGTTTAACAAATTGTTGGAATAGAATAGTAAACTCAACAGACGGTTTCGCAAGAGTTTCAATAGAAGATAATTTAGCTTTTACTGAACCTAATAGTGCTGAATTATATAATTCAGGAGATGTTAATGCTGAATTATTGTTAGTAACTCCTAATTTAACAGATTTACCACTTGGAACACACAGACTTAAGTTTAGAGCTAGTGGTGCAACAGGTTATGTTCTTGAAGTTGGAATAATGTCTGACCCAGCTGATGCTAGTACTTTTCTTGCTATTGAGCCTCTTCAGCTTTCTGGTTCATTTGCAGAGTATATAGTTGATTTTTCTTCTGTAACAACTTCAAATAACTACATAGCGTTTAAACACGGATCAATGGCTTCATATCAAACGATAAAGATTGATAACGTTGTATGGGAACCAGTTCCTACAACTGTTCCACCATGTGCTGCTAACATTGTAGTTACTCCGAATCCTACATGTGGTAACTTTGCAACTTCATTTGCTTGGGACGCTACTGTGGGAGCTGACGGATACAGAATTACTATGGGAACTACAGCTGGTGGTAACGATATCCTAAACAATGTTGATTTAGGGAATGTTACTACTTATTCGTATGTAGGTAACTTCAATACTACATATTATTACACTATAACTCCTTACAATGTGGTGGGAAATGCAGTTAGTTGTCCTGAACAAAGTTTTTCAACTTTTGCTACAGGTTGTTATTGTACTTCTAATCCTACTTCTAATGATGCTTCTGGAATTACAAACGTACAATTAGGCTCAACTAATTTCCCAACTACTGATGTAACTTATTTTGACCATACAGCAACAGCAGTTACTCTTCCTCAAAGTGTTAACGCTAACCTACAAATTTCATTTGCTACAGGTTATACTTATAACACTTATGTATGGATTGACTTTAATGATAACTTGACTTTTGAAACTTCAGAAATTGTATTCACAGGTGAATCACTAGTTACAAATCCAACAACTCTTAATGCATCATTCTTAATGCCTGCAACAGCTGCTTTAGGCACACACAGAATGAGAATTGTAACAGCAGATTTTCTTACAACTGCTGATCCATGTTATTCAGGAGCATATGGTGTGACATTAGATTTTAATGTTACTATAGTACCTGCACCAACATGTATTCCTCCTTCTGCTTTAACAGCTACAAACATCACAAATGCTTCAGCTACTTTAGGTTGGACAGAAAATGGAACTGCAACAGTTTGGGATATTGAATGGGGAACTAATGGTTTCACACCAACAGGAACACCAAACATTCCAGCAACAACTAACGGTCATAACTTAACAGGATTAGCAGCTAACACCGCTTATAGTTTCTATGTAAGAGCTAACTGTGGTGGTGCTAATGGTGAGAGTACTTGGTCTGGACCATTCAACTTTACTACCTTATGTGACCCTTATGCAATCCCTTATTTTGAAGGGTTTGAATCTGGATACACTCACAATACTGCTGTTGGAGGTTGTTTATCACAATCTTCTGTAACTGGTACAGAAGTGTGGACTGCAAATAATACTTTAACAGATTACAACAGATCTCCAAGAACTGGAGCTTGGAATGCTTTCCTAAGATGGTCGAATGAAGATTGGTTATACATTCCAGTTCAATTGGTTGGAGGAACTAACTATACCGTTGAATTATATGCTCGTCAAGATGGAGCAACAGCAGCAAACTCTAATATGTTAATCAGTTATGGTTCTAGTGCAACAGCAGCAGCCATGACCAATGCTATTGTTCCAGCTACTGGAATTGTAAACGGAGCTTACCAACAAATCACTGGTACATTTACGCCAGCAACATCTGGTGTATATTACGTAGGAATCAAAGGATTCATGAACAGTTCTCCTTGGTACATCTCTTTAGACGATATCCGAATTGATGTAACACCAGCATGTCCTGCTCCTACTGGGCTTACGGTATCAAATATTACAAGCCAAACAGCTAATTTCGCTTGGACAGGTACAACAGCAAATTATGAATATGTTTTAAATAATGATGCTACACCTCCAACAGGTTCAGGAACAACAATAAACGCTACTACTTACAATGCTACTTCATTAACTCCATCTACAACATATTATTTCCATGTTAGATCGGATTGTGGAAGTACATGGACAACAGTTTCTTTCACAACACCAGCAACACCACCAGCAAATGATGATTGTGCAAATGCTATTGCTGTTACGGCTTTCCCTTACACAAATACGCAAGATGCAACAACAGCTTCAGGGCCTGTAATTTCTACTTGTGATGGTATGAATGATGGTGTATGGTACACTATATTAGGTGATGGAAGTGATGTAACTATTGCACTTAGTGCAGTAACTGGATGGGATCCTGAAATAGGAGTTTATACCGGTTCATGCGGAACATTCGTTTGTGTGGGTAGTATGGATGATAATGGTACTGGCGGAGGAGAAACTTACACTATTTCTTCATCAGTAGCAGGAACAACATACTACATCAATATTGGACACTACAGTGCATTTGGAGATAGTGCAGAAGGACCATTTACAGTTAATATGACTGCTGTTTTATCAAATGATACTTTTGACAACGCTAGCTTCTCAGCTTATCCAAACCCAGTTAATGATGTGTTAAATTTATCTTACTCATCAGAGATCTCTTCTGTTAAAGTAATTAATTTATTAGGTCAAGAAGTGATATCAAGAAATGTTGGAACAACTTCAACTCAAATTGATATGTCTTCACTTCAAGCGGGTGCTTACATTGTAAATGTTACAATTGGAGACGCTGTTAAAACAATCAAAGTGATTAAACGATAATAATAAAATATTTTATTATTGAATGTATAACTGCTCCTGAAAGGGAGCAGTTTTTTTATTGTTTTTTTTAATATATTTGAACTGGAAAAGAGGTGTCTATGAAAAAAATTACGCTACTGATAGTTTACTTGTTATCAGTAAATATACATTCGCAAATTTCAATATCAGAAAATTTTAATGCTTCAACCTCTTTACCTGTAGGTTGGACATCTAATAGGTATTCTAGTACAACAATACAAGCATGTAACGGAAATTCATTTAGAAGTAGTTTATATGCTGGTACAACTTCCTCTTCAGGATGGTTATCTTCACCTAATTATGTGGCTGCTTCTAATGGGCAAAATGTAGTTGTAACTTTTGATTATAAAGTTGTTGATTTTTCTTCCGCAACAGTTGCTACAACATCTGGATGGGGAAATCTACAGGTTCAAATCTCTCAAGATAATGGAGTAACTTGGATTACACAATTTACAATAAATGATTCAAATCATGTCATAAGCAATACATGTGCTAATAAATCTTTTACCATTCCTTCAACTTCTGTTCCCAATGGCTCAAATTTTAAATTAAGATTTTTATCAACATGGGCAGCTGGAGATTATTATTTTTATTTGGATAATATTAATGCTTCACAAACCAATTCAGTCCCTCTTTGTAATGCCTCTTTAACATCACCTTCTAATTTAGCAACAAATGTTAGTGAAACTATAAATTTAAATTGGTTGCCAGCATCAGGATTTCCCACAGGGTATTTATTAAATGTTGGAACTACAACTGGTGGAACTCAAATTGTAAATAATGAAGATGTAGGTAATGTAACCTTTTACGATTTGCCTGTCTTGTCATATTCGACAACTTACTATGTTACAATAATACCATATAATGCAAATGGTAATGCTACAGGTTGTATGGAATATTCATTTACAACAAATACAGCTCCACCAATAGGAAATGTCTGTGAAAACCCAATTGTAGTTTCTTCATTGCCATATAATTCAACAGATAATACTTCAAATTATGCTGATGATTATTCAGGAGGACAAGGAGCAAATTGTGGCAGTAATACGCAATTTTATTTAGATGGTGATGATGTAGTGTATAAATATACAGCAAGTACATCTGGATTTATAAATATTACATTAACACCTACGAGTAGTGCTGATATATATTCTGGAATTTTTATTTATGGAAGTTGCTCAGATATTGGAATCAACTGTTTAACAGGTGTGGCAAATGGCACGGCAAATGTTAGAAGCATTTCACAGTTTCCAATCACTAATGGTGAGTCCTATTATATTGTGATTTCATCTTATCCATCTCCTCAATCTATAGCATATAGTTTGAATATAGAATTAGCAACTTGTACTAATCCAACAGCAACATATACCATAATTCCTGACTGTTCTAATGGGAACACTCAATTTTTTATAAATACAAACGTAACTAGTTTTGGTTCTGCGACTTCTGTAAGTGTTTCCGATAATGTAGGAAGCCCGCCGATAAATATTAGTGCCTTAGGAAATGTACAATTAGGACCATTTCAAAACGCCACATCAGTATTAGTGTCAGTAACTAATAATCAAGATGCGTCTTGTACATTGGTTAGTCCATTTTTAACACAATCAAGTTGTCCACCCAACAATGATGAATGTAATGGGGCAATCAATTTAATTCCAGGAGGAACATTTGAACAAAATGAAATTACGTCAGCAAATTTTGGAGCTCTAGCTTCATCAGTAGCCAATCCAGGTTGTACAGGTTCGGTGTTTTTAGATGTATGGTATAAGGTTATAGTGCCTTCATCAGGGAGTATTACCATAGAAACAAAGCAAGAGCCAGGAGGACTAAATGATACAGGTATAGCCGTATATGCTGGCAATTGTTCTAATTTGAGCTTCTTGCAATGCGATAATGATAGTGGTATAGATCCACTTCATGCAAAAGTGGTTTTAACTGGGAGAACACCTGGTGAAGAAATTTATATTAGAGTTTGGGATTTTGGAGGAAATGATTTTTCATTGTTCAGAATTTCAACTTATGACGCAACATTAAATACAGATCGTTTTGATAAAAATGATTTGTATATTTTTCCAAACCCAGTTAAAGATTATTTAAAGTTGAGTTATTCTTCAGTAATTTCTTCTGTAAAAATTATCAATGTTTTAGGACAAGAAGTTTTCAATGAGAAAATAAACAGTAAAGAAACAAATTTAGATTTATCCAATTTGAAAGCAGGAAATTATATTGTCACACTTCAAATAGGAGAATCTGTTAAAACGATTAAAATCGTAAAACAATAATTTTATAAATCACTTTTTGAAGTGTTTTTTTTAGAATTAAAGTATCTTTGTCAAATGAAATTTTCATTTATCATACCTGTTTATAATCGTCCTGACGAAATCAAGGAACTTTTAGAAAGTTTTACAACTCAAACAGACTCAGATTTTGAAGTGGTAATTATTGAGGATGGTTCAAAAGATACTTCTGAGGAAATAGTAAAATCATTTACATCGGTTTTAAATATTTTGTATTATTTCAAACCCAATTCTGGACCAGGAGATTCTAGGAACTACGGAATGCAAAAAGCTACAGGTGATTATTTTATCATTTTAGATTCAGATTGCATACTTCCTCCAACTTATTTTGAAAGCGTAAAAAATGCATTAAAGCTTGATTTTGTGGATTGTTTTGGTGGACCAGATAAGGCTTTAGATAGTTTTTCAGATACACAAAAAGCTATTAATTATGCAATGACTTCTTTTTTTACTACTGGAGGAATTAGAGGTGGAAGTGAGAAAATTGAAAAATTTCAGCCTAGAAGTTTTAACATGGGATTATCCAGAAACGCTTACGAAGATACCAAAGGATTTGGAAATATCCATCCAGGCGAAGATCCTGACTTATCCATGAAGCTATGGAGAAAAGGATATAAAACAGCATTGATAAGAAATGCTTCTGTCTATCACAAAAGGAGAATTGATTGGAAAAAGTTTTATATTCAAGTGAATAAATTTGGAAAAGCTAGACCCATTTTAAATTTGTGGTATCCAGAATATTCAAAGCTTACCTTTTGGTTTCCAACTTTGTTTTTAGTGGTTTTTGTGTTGTCTGTTATGAATGCTTTTCTGCATTATTATTTGCCTCTTTCTCTGTTTTTTTTATATTTTGTGATGGTCTTTGTAGATAGCACATTAAAAAATAAAAGCGTTCAAGTAGGTTTTTTATCCATCATAGCAACTGGGATTCAATTTTATGGATACGGCATCGGTTTTTTAATTTCAACGGTTAAAATTGCTGTTTTAAAGAAAGAGCCTTCAAAAGCATTTCCAGAATTATTTTTTAAATGATATGACCAAAATTATTGGGTTAACAGGAGGAATTGGTAGCGGGAAAACTACAGTAGCGCACTATTTTATGGCGAAGAATATTCCTGTGTATATTGCAGATGATGAAGCTAAAAAAATAACAGATTCCCAAAGAGTAATGGATAAAATCGAGAAAGTTTTTGGTAGTCAAGTTGTTGAAAATAAAAAAGTGAATAGAGCGGTTTTAGCCAATATTGTTTTTAAGGATAAAGAAAAATTAGCTCAGCTTAACGCTATTATTCATCCAGAAGTAAAGAAACACTTTCAAAAATGGTTAAAAACCAAATCAGCCTTTAAATACGTAATTAAAGAATCAGCTATTTTGTTTGAATCAGGTTCTTATAAAGATTGTGATGCTGTTATTGTAGTTACAGCACCTTTGGAAATAAGAATTGCCAGAACAATGGAACGCGACAAGATAGACAGAGAGAGCGTTTTACAGCGAGTCAACAATCAAATTTCTGAGGAAGAGAAAGTTAAAAAAAGTGATTACGTAATTCAAAATGTTTTGTTAAAAGATACTCATCATCAAATAGATGAATTGTTAAAAAAATTAAAATAACATAAAATAGAAGCATTTTGTTAATGTTTGGTTAATGTATATTCATTGATTCTGTTAAAATACTAAATTTGTATTGATGAACAAAGCAAGATTTAGAATATTAGTTTTTTTTATGAGTGTTTCGCTAATAGGACTAATATTAATTAAGTTTTATTGGATAAACCTGTTGCTTCAAAAAAATAATGAACAATTTAAGCAACACGTTCAACAAGTTATAGGAAATGTATCACAAAAAATTTATGATAGAGAGTTTTATACATTTTATCAAAAGTTTAACGAAATGGCTGATAGCCTAGGCAAAACCCCTAAACAAAGTGATATTAGAAAGTTTTATTACATCTCAGAGAATAATAATACTAAAGAAACCATAATTTATTACAATTCAATAATTCCTCAAGATTTTGATATTAAACGATCGTTCTTTGATAAAAAAGCAGATTCAGCATCAGTAAAGTCCTATATAGCTGAGCGAAAGACAGAGATATACAACACAAATGGAATTGATAATTCATCCATTGGGCTTAGAAATACACCTGATGTAACTATTGAGAATAAAGGAAATTTAGACATTCTTGATAGAGCACAATATGAAATTACTTTCAAAGATATAATGGCTCAGAAATCATTGTATGAGCGTTTGTCGAAAGATGATTTAGAGCGAATTTTGTACAATGAGTTAAACAAATACGAAGTTAAAACACCTTTTGAGTTTAGTGTTTATAACAATGGATTGGCCACAAAATTAAAGTCAGAAAATTTCAATTACGATAAAGAAAATACCTATGGAGTTCCTATTTTTCAAGATATTGAAGGAAACAGTAGGTACCAACTTTTAGTTACTTTTCCACAAAAGAGCAAATATGTATTGTCTTCGATTTTTTGGGTAATAGCGCTATCGTTATTATTGACTTTAATTATTATTTTAACGTATGTAAGTGCACTAAAACAATTGATAACTCAAAAGCAAATCTCTGAGATTAAGTCAGATTTTATCAACAACATGACCCATGAGTTTAAAACGCCTATTGCTACTATAAATCTTGCATTAGATGCCATTAAAAACCCCAAAATTATTGATGATAAGGAAAAAGTGCAGCGCTATCTCCACATGATTAAAGATGAGAATAAAAGAATGCATGCACAAGTAGAAAACGTGCTTCGAATTTCAAAATTAGAAAAGAAAGAGTTAGACATAAACAAAGAACCACACAATGTTCATGAAATTATTGAAGATGCAGTAGAACATATTAGTTTAATTGTTGAAGATAGAGAAGGAGAAGTTACTACGAATTTTGAAGCTACAAGAACTACAGCTTTGTTGAATGACTCTCATTTTACAAATGTGATTGTGAACATATTAGACAATGCCATAAAGTATTCTGTGGATAGACCAATAATTCATATTCATACAGAGAATTTAAGGGATTTTATTTTGATAAAAGTCAAAGATAACGGAATAGGAATGAGTAAAGTGGCTCAGAAGAAAGCTTTTGATAAATTCTTTAGGGAACACACAGGAGATGTTCACAATGTAAAAGGTCATGGATTAGGTTTGTCTTATGTAAAACAAATTATTGATGACCACAACGGTTATATATCCGTTGAAAGTGAAAAAGGAAAAGGAAGCACATTTACCATAAAAATGCCAATTATTAATTAAAAGAAAAATAAAAGATACTATGGAAACAGCAAAAAAAATATTATTAGTAGAAGATGATCCAAACTTTGGAGCTATACTAAAAGATTATTTAATGTTAAATGATTTTGAAGTAACACATGCTAAAAACGGAATGGAAGGGTTTGAAAAATTTAAAAAAGACACTTATGATTTGTGTATTTTAGATGTGATGATGCCTTACAAAGACGGTTATACACTGGCTAGAGAAATTCGTGAGAAAAATCAAGATGTGCCTATTGTTTTTTTAACAGCAAAATCTATGAAAGAAGATGTGTTGAAAGGATACAAAGTGGGTGCTGATGATTATTTGAATAAGCCTTTTGACAGCGAAGTATTATTGATGAAAATTAAAGCCATCATCCAAAGAAAAAGTGCTGAAACGAAACCCGATTCTACAGTTTTTGAATTCACCATTGGTAAGTTTCATTTAAATTCAAAATTAAGACAGTTATCATATAACGGAGAAGAACCTATTAAATTATCTCCAAAAGAATGTGAACTGTTGAAAATGTTAGCTTTGCATGAAGATGATGTAATGCCTAGAGAATTAGCTTTAACAAAAATATGGAGAGATGACAATTACTTTACTTCTAGAAGTATGGACGTTTACATTGCTAAACTTCGTAAATATTTAAAACCTGATGAAAACGTAGAGATCTTAAACATTCATGGGGAAGGCTTTAGATTAGTAGTTAAGAAATAATAACGACACAGAATATTGAAAGCTCTAAGTAATTAGGGCTTTTTTTATGCAATTTATTCAAATTTTATACCTAAGCTTATTTGAAATCTATTTGCTTTTCCAAAATAATCTTCAAAATCTTTATTTGTATTTATATTAAGATGTGTAAAGACATAGTTAAACCCTATAAATGTTGAAAATGTTTGGTTGAAATTATAATTTAACATAGAACCTAATCTTAGCTCAGTTCCTTCTTGAATTCCAAACTTTCTGCTATTAGATTTGTATTTATTACTTACATATCCATAACCAATAGTTGGAATTATTTTCAGGTTATCATAAATAACTATATCATAATCTATTTCACCATAAATAACCGCAAAATTAAGGTGATTAATATTGCCAATGTTTGAAAGGTTAGTTACCTTATATTTTGAGAATTGATAACCAATATTGAAACTAAATTCATCATAAGAAATCAATGACAAATTTGTATTAAAGCCCAATTCAGCATCAAAATCATTTGCTAAAGAGTGATTGCCCGTTTGTATTGGAAGAATTAAATTAAGCCTAAAAAAAGGCTCAAAATCAATTTTTTTAACTTGCTTTTTTTCTTGACTATAAAAAAAAGGACTAATTAAGACTACAACTAAAAATACAATTTTTTTCATAGCTAAACTTTAATAAGTTAAAGTGTAATTGATTGGCTGTTCAGCAATACTTAAATTTACTATATTCTCTTCTAAAAGCATTGTTGTGTAGTTGTAAACAGCGTATTTAAGAACAAAATCCTGATTTTTTATCAATAAAAAATAAGTTGGCAAAGGATAATAGTTTTCAGGATTTATTATCGGATTAAAATATTCAAATTGATTATAAACTTGGCCAATGATTTCAATTTTTCTCAACTCTTTATTTTGGTTAATTCGATTTAATTCAATGTTTAAATTGGAGATGTCTTCATGTTTTACTAATGTTATATGGTTGAATACCAATTTATAATCTTCAAAATTTTCAGGTTTTATATTATTGATTTGTTTGCTCAAATAACCAGTGCTAGAATTGTTGTTAGTGGATATATTAAAGGAAAAATTCGTTAAATCAGGCTTTGGAAAAACAATTCTAGTAAAGCCGTTTTCGTCTGAAAATGAGCTTGAAATAGTCTCACCATTAAATTCAGTATTCACATAAACCTCTAGTTTTTCATTTGATATGGGATTTCCATTAAAATCAACTAATTTAGTCTCTATAATATACCTAGTTTCCAAATCATAAGGAATAGTACACGAATGGAGTAGCGATAGAATTGCAATAATAAATAAGCTTTTTTTCATAAAATAATTTATATGATAAAGATATAAAGAATAGAAAATGGTTGCGTTACGATGCTGTTATATATTCTTACTTCCATTCAATCTTCAATGCATAAGCTATTTTGTCGTCTTTAGAAAGGGTAAAAATACTTATCTTATCAGTGGAAGTTTTACTAATCACAGCTTCATCATTTAGATTTAATTCTCGCATAAAATTCATATCAAAAGCAATAACTTTACTTTGTAAAAGTTGTTTAGGAGATTCATAATCCAAACACCATTCTAAATACTTTACATTGTTAGCATGATTGACTATATCCAAATCCGAGAAAACTACTTTTTTATGACCAAGGCTTTCAAATAATTCGTTGGTATTTATTTTTTCAGTTGGTTTTATAGTAGCATTAATGTCAAATCTTTCAAAATGATTGTGGCTTAACGCGAGTGCATCTGGTCTTCTCGTTTTGGTATTGATTACAACCCAATACGTTTCACAACCTACAATCTTCTTTCCATTCAAATACATTTCTAAACAACGAGTAGAACGAGAATTTTCTAATGATTTTATCCAAGTTTTCATTACAATTTTATCACGCCATTTTGGAAGCTCTGTAATTTCAACACGCATTCTACTCAAAACCCAGGCTTGATCATGTCTTTGTAAATCAGAATAACTGATTCCTCCCAAATCGGCATGATTTCCAGCTGTTATTTGAATAAAATTACATAAATCAGTGTATTTTAGTAAGCCATTTGGATAACAGTTTAAAAAGGAAAGTTCAAATTCTTGTTCGTATATTGAGGTAAAATTAGGATTAATCTGCATGCTGTATTTTTTCTGAAATTGTATTTATAATCGTAGAAGTTTCCGTTTGAAAATTAAACCAAATGGTATCTTCATTTCGTTTAAACCAAGTCAATTGTCGTTTAGCAAATCTTCGGGTATTCATTTTTATTTGATCAACAGCAAAATCTAATGTTGTTTTTCCATCAAAATAATCAAACAATTCTCTATAACCAACCGTTTGAAGTGCATTTAATTCTTTGTCAGGATAAACACTTTTTGCTTCTTTTAGTAAACCTTCGTTCATCATAATGTCAACTCTTTGGTTGATTCTATCATACATGATTTCTCTTTCTGCTTCTAATCCAATGACAATTGGTATAAAGTTACGTTGCATTTTTTTCTGATTCAAAAAGGAGGAATATGGTAAATTAGAGGCCAAACAAACTTCCACAAAACGCATCATTCTTTGCGGATTTTGGAGTGTTTGCGGATTTTCTTTGGAGAGCGTAGAATAGTAGTTTAAATCCAGTTCTTGAAGCTTTTGTTGTAAAAAAGGCAGCCCTTTTTCTTCATATTGATTTCTAACGTTTTCTCGAATTTCATCCGGTATATTTGGGAAATCATCAAAACCTTGTAAAATGGCATTCACATATAAACCAGAACCACCAACTACAATTTGAATGTTATTGCTTTGGAATAATTCGTCTAATTTAGCTATAGCTTCCTTTTCAAAATCACCTACTGTATAATGTTCAAAAATGGATTTATTTTGTATAAAATGATGTTTTGCAGCTATTAATTCATCTTCATTAGGAACAGCTGTGCCAATTTTTAGTTCTTTGAAAAACTGACGGCTATCGCACGAAAGGATGTCACAACCAAAATATTGAGCTAATTTTATACTTAAGGCAGTTTTCCCAATAGCTGTTGGACCAACAATAATGACGAGATAGTTTTTCAATTTTATTTTACTTTTGCAAGAGTTTCAAAAACAGTATTCCAGCTGCTATATTTTCCATAATTTTTTCCTAATCTAACTATTATGGTTTCCGTTTTTGGATTGACATAGATGTATTGTCCTAAGATTCCTTCTGCTCTGAAACTCATGTCTTCCTTGTTAGAAATCCACCAATGATTTTGGTAATACCAAACACCACTCAAGTTATTTTCAGATTTTGTTGTTTTTTCAACCCATTCTTTTGAAATGATTTGTTTGCCATTCCAATTTCCGTTATTCAAGAATAAACGTCCTAATTTGGCATAATCAAGAGCTACTGAATTTAAGCAACAAAACGTTTTTTCTACACCTTCTTTTTTGTCTAAACTCCAACTCGCATTGTATTCCATACCTAAAGGTTTCCAGATTTTCTCTTCAAGGTATTCACTAATTTTTTTGCCTTTCAAACTGGATTCTAAAATCAAACCCAGAATTTGAGAATCACCACTGCTGTAACTGAAAGAATGGCTGTGATTTTTTTCCAACTTCAATTTTGAAATTTCTTTTTTTAGATTTCTGCCATAATAAACACTTGCTGCATTTCCAAAAGGATTGTAATAGCTTTCATTAAAATCTATACCAGAAGTCATGTTCAATAAGTGACTGATGGTTACTTTATCAAATCCATTTTTCTTTAATTCAGGAAGATAATTGGTAATAGGTTCATCTACTGATTGAATTAGACCATCATCAATGGCACAGCCAATTAACATCGAAATTACAGATTTTGCCATAGAAAATGAAGGCACAATTTTTTCTTTATCATAACCATTAAAATATCTTTCATAGATAACAGTATCTTTTCTAATAACAACAAAAGCAACCGTTTTATTTAATTCTAAATACTCATCAAAAGAAAAGGCTTTTTCCTTTCCGTTCACATTTAAGGTAATGGTTTTCGCAATTTGATCTCTTAAGTTATAGTGGAATTTAAAAGGCACATCCGATTTTTCAATGTCTCTTTTGGGAAACTTTTTATGATCGTTGATGTCAGCAAAATTATAAACTACAAATCGACCTAATTTACAAGAGGTAAACAAAATTAAAGTCACAATTAGAAGTAACAGATTCTTTTTAATCATGGGTTTTTGATTTAATAAATTATAATGCTGTATCTAGTTCAATTCCACAATTCTGGCAAAATTTAGCTTCTTTTAAATGATCGTGATTGCCACAATTTTGACATACTTTAGTTTTACTTTTATTATCAGAAGCAGTATTTTTTTGTTTAGCAAATTCAGCGGTTACTATGCCTGTGGGAACCGCAATAATACCATATCCCAAAATCATTACAAATGAAGCTATAAATTGTCCCAAAGGAGTGATGGGTGAAATATCGCCATAACCTACAGTCGTTAAGGTAACAATAGCCCAGTAAATTGATACTGGAATACTGGTAAAACCGCCAGCATCTCCTTCCACGACATACATGGTTGAACCAATCAAAATAGTACTTACTAATACAAAATACATAAAAATCATAATCTTACTTCTGCTGGCAATTAGCGATTCTTTTAAATGTGTAGATTGATGATTGAATTGCGGATGATTGAGTATTTTGAAAAGACGTAAAAGTCGCAAAGCTCTCACAATGGCAAAAACACTTGTGCCAGTAATGAAAAAAGATAAATACATGGGCAAGATTGAAATTAAATCAATGATGCCATAAAAGCTAAAAATGTAACTTGTCTTTTTTTTAATGGTTAATATTCTGAAGACATATTCAACAGTGAAGAAAATCGTAATAATCCATTCACAAATGATTAAAAAGGTATGGTGTTTTTGATCAAAACCTTTTACCGTTTCAAGCATAACTAACAATACACTTAATAGAATTAAACCCAATAGAATTAAATCGAAAAGTTTACCCGCAAAAGTATTCGTGCCATAAATAATGATATGTACTTTCTGTAAAAATTTTTCGTATTTAGATTTAATTTTTCGCATAAGTAAATATACCACTAAAATTTTATAATTTTTAAATTCTTATTTTTTCTGAGGTATGATTTTATAATAGAAAGCGTATCTCTATTACTTTGCATAGGAATAATTAAATTTTTTAGAATTTCAATATTATTGATTTGATAATTCAAATCATAAAAACAATAACCTTTATACACGCCATGTTCTATTAGAATGGCACTTCGTTCATCATAAGTTCTGCCTTTGTCAATAATAACCATATTGTTATTTTCAAACGAGTTATTTTCAATAAAATGCTTTACTCTTTTATTGTATTCTTCAGGTTTTTCTTTACCAATACAGGCTCCAAAACATTGTTTAATGTCATATTGAAAGCAACTTTTTTTGGTGTCGTATATACCATTGATTTTTTGACAAAGATTGTATTTTTCAGTAATTTTAAACAAAGCATTTTTACCTTCTTGAATTGAGGTAAATGAGGTTATTTCCTTTTTTCTTCCATCAGTTTTTTCTAATCTTAACGCAAGATAACCTTCTTTTGTTTTTTCTTTATAGAGTGCCCAATTGAACAATGTTTTGCGTTGAGCTCTATTATAGATAGGTTTATTTACTTTAATTTCTTCACTTTCTTTCAACAAAGCAATAAGCTCAGAACCTGTTTCTTCATAAGTTACGGCATAAACTTGTGATTGAATTTTCAAACATTTTGAAGTTTTTCCAGTAAAATGCTGATTGATTCTATTCTTGATGTTTTTACTCTTTCCAATATAAATTAAATCTCCTTTTTCATTATGGATATAGTAAATACCAATTTTATTAGGTAGGCTCTCAACAATATCCAAAAGTTTTGGAGCCATTCCTGGTTTGACTTCAGTTTTAATATATTCTTTTACAATTTCTTTGGTAGAATCTTTAGATAATAAAAGTTTGAAAAGTTTCACGGTTGCCAACGCATCACCACTGGCTCTATGCCTATCGGTAACAGGAATTCCAAGAGAACGAACCAACTTTCCTAAACTATAAGAAGGTTGCTCTGGAATTAGTTTTTTGGATAATTCAACGGTACAAATTGTTGGACGAACAAATTTGTATCCCAATCGGTCAAATTCTGTTCGTAAAATTCTATAATCAAAAGACGAATTGTGAGCTACTATGATGCAACCTTCTGTAATTTCAATAATTCTTTTGGCAACTTCATAAAACTTTGGTGCAGAGCGTAACATAGCATTGTTAATACCAGTCAATTTTACCACAAAAGGTTGAATTGGTTTTTCGGGATTAACAAGACTTATGAATTGGTCAATTACTTCATGTCCATTGTATTTATAAATAGCAATTTCTGTAATTCCTTCTTCATTAAATTGACCACCAGTGGTTTCTATGTCGAGAATTGCGTAAATTTTTCTTTTTCTTTAATGTTGCAAGGAAACAAAGTTACAAAGCGGAAAGTATTTATACTATCTTTTTTAAATTTTCTTTTTCAATTATCTTGAACCAAAAATACTACTTCCAATTCGAACCATCGTACTGCCACATTCTATGGCTAATTGGTAATCACCAGACATTCCCATGGAGAGAGTTTGAAGGTTGGAGTTTGAAGTTTGAAGTTTGTCAAAAATTGATTTTAAATGAAGAAATTCTTTCTTAATTTGGTTTTGATTTTCAGTGAAAGTTGCCATTCCCATTAAGCCTATAATTTTTATATTTTCAAATGATTTATTGTCATTCTGAACTTGATTCAAAATCTCATTTAATTCGTCATCATCCAAACCAAATTTTGTTTCTTCCTCAGCAATATGCATTTGCAATAAAACCTCAATGACTCTATCGTGTTTTTTGGCTTGTTTGTTGATTTCTTTCAGTAATTTAAAACTATCAACACCATGAATCAAACTTACATATTCAGCCATATATTTGACCTTATTAGTCTGAACATGACCAATCATGTGCCATTGAATGTCTTTGGGCATTTGTTCCCATTTTTCGGTCATTTCTTGGATTTTGTTTTCTCCAAAAATGCGTTGACCAGCGTTATAAGCTTCCATCAAATCAGCAACAGGTTTTGTTTTAGAAACAGCTACCAATGTTACGTGATTTGGAAGTTGAGATTTTATGATTTTTAGGTTGTTAGCTATTGACATTTTTTTGTTTTTTTGGAACACAGATTTAAGAAATTTCAAAAATTTTTATAATTTCTTAAATCTGTGTTCCTTTTTTTTGTTTTTCAAAGTCTTAATACTTAATTCTTCAATCTTAATACTTTATTACAATTCATAAACCACCAAACCACTTCTAAATTTCGGTTCAATATACGTACTTTTTGGTGGCATAATTAAATTGTTATCTGCGAAGGCTTTAATTTCATTGATATTTGAAGGAAATAATGTAAAACCAACTTCATATTCTCCTTCATCAATTACTTGTTTTATAGCAGTGATGGATTGTTTTCCTGAAATGTAATCAATGCGTTCGTCATTTCTTAAATCTTCAATACCTAATATTGGATTTAATACTTTATCATATAAAATCTGAGCATCAAGATTTTCCAAAATACTTGTTTCATCATTACTTTTCTTGTAAAAAAGAGCATAGAAATTGCCATCTAAATACATGCCAAATTCAAACTTATCTTGCGGTTTCCACAATTCTTGTTCCTTGTTTTTGATGATGAAATGTTCTTCTAATTTTGAAATAAATGCTTCTTTAGAATTTCCATTCAAGTCGCGAACAATTCGATTAAATTCATAAATTTTCACATTACTTTCTGGAATTAAAAAACTCATGAAATAACTTAAATTGTCATTTTTCAAATGTTTGTCTTCATCATATAACAATTCAGCAGAAGCAGAACGATGATGTCCATCCGCAATATATAAATTCGGAATTGCTTCAAAATGTGTTGTCAACCAATTAATATCACTGTTAGTATCAATTTTCCAAAGGGTGTGTTTTTCTTTATTTGTAGTTGAAAATCTGTATAAAGGTTCACTCTGCTTTTTTAATAAAATCCATGTATTCAGTTCTACGCTATCAGGATAAGTGATTAAAACAGGTTCCGTGTTAAATTGGGTTTGATGCAAATAATCTTTGAACAATTCCACACGATATTGTAACGTATCTTCGTGTTTTTTGATTACATTATTTTTATAATCTTCAACTGAAGTTCCAGCTATGATACCCGTAAATTTTTGTGACTTGTTTTCAATTTCATAAACATAAAAGACAGGTTTCTCTTCTTGTTCAAAAATATGTTCGTCTTTAAAATCTTGGTATTTTAAGGCTACTCCTTTAAAACGTTTATCCAAACTAATTTTTTGTACGTTAGCAAATGCAGGATTAATCACATGTAAAAACGAATAAGGATTAAAGTTCAACCAAGCAGCAAGCTCAGCAGCACTATAATCATCGTAATTTCTACAGGAAACTAATCCAACTTTATCAGGAGCAGGACGAACAGCTTTAAATGGGATTATTTTACTCATTTTTGAGTGATTAGTAAGTAGTGATTAGTAACTAGCTATTCACTAATTACTGATCACCAATCACTTTATTTACTAAATTGTTTAGAAACTTTCTCTGCTTTTTTACTTTCGGCATAATCATAAAAACCTTCACCAGATTTTACACCTAATTTTCCAGCCATAACCATATTTACTAAAAGTGGGCAAGGCGCATATTTTGGGTTTTTGAAACCATCGTACATAACATTCAGAATAGAAAGGCAAACGTCAAGACCAATAAAATCAGCTAACTGTAATGGTCCCATTGGATGAGCCATTCCTAATTTCATAACGGTATCAATTTCTTCTACACCAGCAACACCATTGTAAAGTGTTTCAACAGCTTCATTAATCATTGGCATTAGAATTCTATTAGCTACAAATCCTGGATAATCATTAACTTCTGTAGGTGTTTTTCCTAATTTTACTGATAAATCCATGATGATTTTTGTCACTTCATCAGAAGTATTGTAACCACGAATAATCTCCACCAATTTCATAATCGGCACTGGATTCATAAAATGCATGCCAATAACTCTTTCTGGATGAACTACCTGTGCAGCAATTTGCGTAATAGAAATTGAAGAAGTGTTTGATGCCAAAATCACATTATGATCACAAGTATCACTCAATTGCTTAAAGATGTTCATTTTTAAACCCACATTTTCAGTAGCAGCTTCTACCACTAAATCACAACCCACAACACCGTCTTTGATATCAGTGTAAGTTATGATATTTCCAATAGTTTTGTGTTTGTCTTCTTCTGATATTGTTCCTTTTGAAACCATTCTATCCAAGTTATTGGCAATAGTTGCCATTCCTTTTTCTAAAGATTTCTCTGAAATATCGATTAATTTTACAGTAAATCCTGATTGAGCAAAGGTGTGAGCAATTCCGTTACCCATTGTTCCAGCTCCAATTACAGCTATTTGTTTCATTATTTATGTTTTGTTTTTTTAGTTTTATTTGTTTCAGATAATTATCTAAAACTTATTATTTTTCATTCATCGAATCAATAATCATATAAGCTACTCTTAATGCTTCTGTTCCATCTTCTAATGTTACAATTGGAGTTGAGTTATTGTTTATTGCATCAGCAAAAGATTCTAATTCGTCTAAAATCGCATTGTTAGGAGACACTTCTGGATTATCAAAATAGATTTGTTTTTTCTCACCTTCAGCATTTTGTAAAATCATATCGAAATCACCAGGAACTTCTGGAGCTTCTTTCATTTTTACAACCTCACATATCTTATCAAGATAATCTACAGAAATATAAGCATCTTTTTGAAAGAAACGTGATTTACGCATGTTCTTCATGGAAATTCTACTTGAAGTAATATTGGCCACGCATCCATTTTCAAACTCAACACGAGCATTGGCAATGTCTGGAGATTGACTTAAAACAGAAACACCACTGGCATGAACAGCTTTTACTTTTGATTTGACTACACTCAAAATAGCATCAATATCGTGAATCATCAAATCTAGCACTACAGGAACATCTGTACCTCTTGGATTGAATTCAGCTAAACGATGCGTTTCAATAAACATGGGATTTTCAATCTGATTTTTTACAGCTATGAACGCAGGATTAAATCGTTCCACATGTCCAACCTGACCTTTGACATTATATTCTTTGGCTAAAGCAATAATTTCTTCTGCTTCTTCAAGTGTTGTCGAAATAGGTTTTTCAATAAAAACATGTTTACCCGATTTGATTGAAACTTTAGCACATTTATAATGTGAAAGAGTAGGAGTTACGATATCAACTACATCAACAGCATGAATTAATTTAGCAATAGTGTCAAATTGTTTGTATCCAAATTCAGCAGCAACTTTTTTTCCATTTTCTTGATTTTCATCATAAAAACCAACTAATTCATATTTTTCAGATTGTTGTAATAATCGCAAATGTATTTTTCCAAGATGACCAGCACCTAAAACGCCAACTTTTATCATAAAAATTAAATTTTATCAAAAGTACTATTTTAGTTTAAAGTTTAAAAGTTTATGGGTTTAAAAGTTTCGTAAAATTCAATTTGAAAATTAATTTATTAAAGGTATTTTTACCCTTCAAATTTTACCCTAAATTGAAAAATACAGCCAAACACCAAGGACTAAGAAACCAGTTAGCCAAACTACTTGAAGAAAAAGGAATTACCGACAAAAGAGTTTTGGAAGCCATAAAAACGATTCCGAGACATTTATTTTTAGATTCTAGTTTTGAAGACTTTGCTTACCAAGATAAAGCTTTTCCCATCGGTGCAGATCAAACTATTTCCCAACCCTACACAGTAGCTTTTCAAAGTCAGCTTTTAGAAGTAAAAAAAGAAGATAAAATTTTGGAAATTGGCACAGGAAGTGGCTATCAAACAGCTGTTTTATGTACAATGGGAGCAACAGTTTATACCATTGAAAGACAAAATGAATTGTTTAAGAAAACGTCACTTTTATTGCCAAAATTAGGGATTAGACCTAAAAAAGTAATTTTTGGTGATGGCTACAAGGGTTTGCCTGAGTTTGCTCCATTTGATAGCATTATAGTAACGGCTGGTGCACCAATTATTCCTCAGCCTTTAATGGCTCAATTGAAAATAGGAGGAAAGTTGGTTATTCCTTTAGGTGAAGAACATCAAATTATGACGATGTTAATTCGAAAAAATGAAACCCAATTTGAAAAACACGAATTTGGAGAGTTTAGGTTTGTTCCCTTGTTAGAAAATAAAAACTAAAAAAGCGAATTCAGGTAAATGAATTCGCTTTAAATTATTGTTTTATGATAGAAATATATCGTTCTAAATTTTCTTTTTCTGTTTGTGCAATAAACATCAAAAAATCTTCTTTATTATTTGATGTTTGAGCAATTTCTAATGCTTTGTAATATTCCATTCGTGTATCATAATCTCCTTTAATATTTGCAATTACATAGCCGTGTTGCAAGAGAATTAGATTCATGATTAGACGAGAAGTTCTTCCATTACCATCGATAAATGGATGGATAGTAACCAATCGTTCATGCATTTCTGCAGCTAAAATTATAGGATGTATTTTGTTTTTATGTTCTAAAAACCAAATAAAATAATCTTCCATAGCTTTTGGAATTAAATAAGGCTGTGGAGGCATATGTGAACTGCCTTTTATCATTACTTGAACCTTTCTATATTTACCCGCATCTTCTGGAATAATTCCTCTCAAAATTAAATTATGAATGGATAATAACTCTCTTTCATTTAATGAAAAATTACGTTCGAGTAATTGTTTAATATAACTGATTGCTTCTTGATGATTTATAGCTTCAAGATGCTCTCTCATGCTTTTACCTGAAACAGTTAGTCCTTCATTTACTACTAAATCAGTTTCTCTGAGTGTTAATGTGTTTCCCTCAATTCTGTTACTTTCAAAGGTGTACTCTAATTCCAAGGCTTGAGCAATTCTATAACTATCAAATTGCCGAAAATTATCTAATTCCTTTTTTAAGGTATCAATTTCTAATAATACGGATTGTAGGTTTTTGGAAATAGGCTTTCTTTTGAAAGCAGCATTATAAATGGTTTCTGCTTCTGCTAATTGTAATGCTTTTAGGCCTAATTCTTCATCTTTAATCTCATATAAAATTCTTGCTTTTATCCATTCAATAAGTAATGTTTCATAATCAATTTCTAAAATTTCAGCTAGCTTTTTGATTTGCTCTTTGGTTGGCTTTCTTGTACCTTTTTCAAATTTACTTATCAAAGCTTGATCTATACCAATAAGTTGTGCTAACTCACGAGTTTTAAGATTTTTTTGCTCTCTAGCATTTTTTAGTAATGTATTCATAAATTTAATGACAAAAAATTTCATGACAAATTTAGTCATTTTTTTAAGTAAAAAAAACTAAAATGATTTTTTTATTCGATCAATGTCTCTTTTAGAGTCTTGCTCTTTTAAAGATTCTCTTTTATCATAATTTTTCTTTCCTCTTGCCAGTGCGATTTCCAATTTGGCCAAACCTTTATCGTTGGTATATAATTTTAGTGGCACTATTGTTAATCCTTTGTTTTGGCTATCTTTTTCAAGCTTTTTCAACTCTTTTCTATTTAAAAGAAGTTTGCGTTCACTTTTAGATTTGTGATTGTAATGTGTTCCATATTGATATTCCTCAATATGAGAATTAATTATAAAAAGTTCGTTGTTGTGGAATTCACAGAAACTTTCAGCAATAGACGCTTTTCCTAAACGAATAGATTTTATTTCCGTACCAGTTAAAACAATGCCAGCATTATACTTGTCTATAATTTCATAGTCAAATTTTGCTCTTTTGTTTAGTATGTTTATGGTTTTTTGCATAGGAATGCAAATGTAAGCTAAAACATTAAAAATGCAATTATTTAGAGGCTTAAAATATTTTTTAAACAATGATTTTTGTCATCAATTAACCTTTTTCATGTTTATAAATTTGCGTTATAAATTTAAAATATAAACAAAATGAAAAAATTAATTTTAATTGCAGTAGTTTCATTATTTAGTATTTCATCATTTGCACAAGAAGGTTTACAAGGGACTTGGTGGGCAGCTGGTCAAGTATCTTTTGGTTCAGAGAAAACAGGAGATTTGAAATCAACATCAAACATGATTTTACCTATAGTTGGGTATTTTGCCGCACCAACAGTAACAGTAGGTCTAGGAGTGGGAAACATTTCAAATAAAACGGAAAATGGTTCATTAACGACTGCTGAAAGTAACACTTTTGTGGTTAAACCCTTAGTTAGAAAATACTGGAATGTTACAGGGAATCTTTATTTTTATGGACAAGCTGCGTTACCAGTAATGTTTGGTAAAGACAAAATAACAGATGACAAAACATCTTCTTTTGGACTAGAAGTTTCTCCAGGATTTGATTACATTATCAACAAATGGTTAACTGTTGAAACATCTTTTACAATATTAAATGTTAACTCAACAACTACAACTCCAAAAGTTGGGGATAAAACTACAGAGTTTAATTTTAATGCTAATCCAATGAATTCTGTTGCGGACAGAACTTTTGGTAGCCTTCAAGTTGGCGTTAAATTTCTTTTCTAAATTCAATTAAAAAATGCTCCAAAAATATTTTTTGGAGCATTTTTTTACCTGTAATAAATGCAATAAGAACGTTTTTAAGCAATATAATATCATGTAGTTTTGAAATTAGCAGTAGCTAAATTTTTTGTTTTAATCGGATAAATTTAACGTTAATCGATTTTTTTCATCAATTAATCCAATTTGGAAGGTAGAAAAATGATTTTTAACATAAAACTTATTAAGTTTAGATGAAATTTTTAAGAAAAAATCATCAATGAGGAATGTTTTTGTTTTATTGTTAGTAGTAATATTATCGGAATCTTGTGTCAGTAAAGAAGAGAAAATTTCGGAAGATATTAAAACAGATACCATACAACCAAGTATTCAAATGATTGATAAAGGCGGAATTATTTTGCCAGATAAAAGAGATGAACTCTAAGACTAATTTATTTTTATTCTAAAATTGCACTCAAAAGTTTTGTTGGGATATAAAATTTGAATTGACTCTTTTTCAAAAATAAATCCATTAGCAGTCGTATTATCGGCATGACCCATCCAAGGCTCAATACACAAAAAAGGAGCGTTTACTTTCGTCCATATACCCAAATATGGAAAATCTTCATAGTTAACTGTGATGTAGCTTTTATTGTTTTTTAGAATACTAACTGATGTGGAGTGTAAATTTTTAAAAACCAATGCGTCTTTTTCAAACAAAGCATATTCTAAGCGAATTGTGTTATCAGTGTTCTCAATTAAAGTGCTTTTCCCATTGAATAATTCGTTTTCAAGATGATATGTTGTAAATAAATCATTCTGATTGAACTGCAAGCTGTATTCCTCAAAATCAGTAGGAATTGAAAAAGCCGGATGAGCACCAATGTTAAAAGGCATTTTTTGATTGGAATGGTTTATTACTTTGTAACCAGCCATCAATTCATTTTGGTTTAAACTATAGTGTAACTGCAATTCAAATTCAAAGGGATAAATTTTTAAAGTTTCTTCATTAGATTTCAAAGAAAATAATACTGAATTATCGGAGTATGCAATTACATTGAATTCATAATTTCTTGCAAAACCATGTCTTGGTAAATTGTATTTTTTTCCATCCACTGTGTATGTGTCATTTTTTAAACGACCCACAATAGGAAATAAAACAGGTGAAGTTCTGTTCCAATAGTGCTCATCAATAGTCCAGATGTAATTAATATCATCTTTGTAAAAAGATTCTAACTCTGCACCAAATGAATTTATTGTTGCTGAATGATTTTTGTCTTTGATTGTAATTTTCATTAATCTTCTGCTATAGCTTTCCAGCTTCTAATTATTCTACTCATTATAAATAATACGACAATACAAATTATAAAATTGAAAGTTAACATAGTTATGAAATTATCTCTTAACCAACGATATTCTTCAGATACATAATGTATTCCACGAGAGTATTCATATGATTGATAATACTGCATGATTAATCCATATATAATAGGTATCATAAACGGAAAACTCCAGATTAGAATATTCAATACTACCCTAGAAAAGCCCAATCTTTTTTTATCTAAGTAAATTTTAATAAAATATAAGATGAACACTGCAAAGGTACATAAAACCAAATAGAAATAGGTGGAATCAAAAGAAAGTAAAATGGTTACAATGCCAAATAAGATATTTAAAACACCAACTGTTACAACAGATATCAACCAACTCTTACCAGAAGTAACTCTAAATGAAAATATTAAAATAGATAAACCCAATGCTGAGCATAGAAATGTCAATAGTACCTCATATTCTAAAAATGGATGTGTATGAGCTTTACTTACGATATCATATTTAGATTTCAAAATATCTTGTTGTACAAATAAGCTGGAATATTTATTTTGATTACCATATTTTGGAGAAGTCACTACATAGTCGTTTTCGTAATTATTATATGATTTTTCTGCTTCAAATTCTTCAAAATAAGGTCTAATGTATGAGAAATTGGTAAAATTTGGATAGTTATAAACTTCTCCAAACCATTTTTCAAGAGTTAAATTGTTCTTTAGGTTATGTTCTTCAACTATTTTCAAATAGTCACTCATTAAATTTTTGACTTTATACTGCTGATTATCCACTAGCCAATTTTTTACTTCAATTGTCTTTAAAGAATCTTCTTGTTTGGAAATTAAACTAAATTCATAAGCTCTTCTGTTCATAAGCGAATATTGAGCATATTTTTTTCCTTGAAATTTCATTGAATCTTTGTAGAACAATTGTGCATATCTATATTCACCATTTATAACAGTATCTTTTAAAATGGATGTTGTTGAATCAACTTCTGTAGGGGCAAAATAACCATCAATGAATATATCAGCTAGCGCAATGGTCTCACATCTTTTGGTTGCTTCACTTTTAGAAAAATAATTGCGTTCATGGATTTGTTTTCCAATACTAAAAGGAATATAAAAAGAAATCAATAGAAAGCTTATAATGAAAATTTGAAGCCATTCATAAAATAAAGCATTTTTACTTTTACTGTAAAATGATTTTAATGCGTTGTTTTTGAAATAAAAAATCAACCAAACAATTGCTGTTAAAATAGATAACAAAATACCAAACATAACAGCAGTTGTTTCACCATCATAATTTCTTCTTCCAGAAAAATCTATATTTCCATTGAGAAAACCAATTCCAAAATACAGACAATTAAAAAATATTCCGATTACCAACATCGGAACAAATTTAGTATTCCAAATTAGAGGATACTTTAGTAATATTTTTTTTTGAATATCTTTAATCATAATACAATTAGTTTATAAAAAAACGACGTGTTGAATTAGAAATATTTCGCATATAACTAAAGGTAATGTTTTGGTTAATAACAGTTTTCATAAAATCTACAACGGTAACATTGTCAGGGAAAGAGGCAATTAATGTTCCTCCATTTTGTTCGATACTTTGAAGGTTTAAAGCTGCGAATGCAGTTTTTAATTCACTTAAAGATTGTACGCTTTCAAATTCTATGACTAGATGTTTCTCTTCATTTTCAGAACCAATTGCTAGATTTTTCTGTGTACCATTTTTCAAGAAAACTACTTGATTTGATGTTTTTTCAACTTCATAAAGCTGTTGGGAACTCAGAACTATGGCTATGGGTCTAAAAGAAGAATTAGCAATATTTCTGAAATCATCTAAAATAGTCTGTTGCGCTAAAATATCTAAGTTAGCTAAGGGTTCGTCAATCAAAAGAATTTTTGGTTTTCTAAGTAACATTCTAGCCAATTCAAAACGCATTTTATAGCCAGATGATAGGTTATTCCAGCTGTGATTTCTAAATTTTCTCAATCCTAATCGAGTAATAATTAAATCTACTATTAAATTATTTTCCTCAGGTAAATAACCATATGAGCTAGCCGTGAACTCTAAATTTTCATACATAGAACCTCTCCAAGTCTCAGTTCGCTGTGCAATATAAACCAATTTTGTTCTCAAATCAAAAGCGTCTTTATACTCAAAATTATATGAAATTGTTCCCGATGTTGGCTGTAATTCGCCACACAAACTTCTCAGCAAAGTTGTCTTTCCATTACCATTTTCTCCGACTAATCCAATAATTTCTCCTGTTTTTATTTCTAAATCAATAGGGCCAAGCGAAAACGCATCATAAGTTTTTACCAAGTTTTTAACTGAAATAATTCTTTGATGTTGGTGAATTATTTTGAGATTTAAAAAAGCATGAAGTTCATCAAGAAGAGCATTTAATTTTTCTCTCATCTCATGAGTGTTAGATTCGTTGAGATCTAGCCAATTTAAAAAAGAATTTGTTTTTACATAAAACATAATACTTTCTGTATCCAAAGTAAAATCAATAACTCGTTTTATAACCTTGTTATAATCTTCAAAGTGTAAAAGTTCTTTTACTTCTTGAAACTGTTTTTCAAATAGTGTCATTTTTTTAAATTGTAATTGCTTTTGAGTAGTGAATAAATTATGGTATCAATGAACTTACCATTGTAAAATTGATTTTCAATTAGATGAGCTTCTTTTACAAAGCCATTTTTCTGTAAAACCCTTTCGGAAGCTCTATTGTTTGGATCAATGACAGCTTCAATAGAATGAAAATTAAGGGTATTAAAGGCATAATTGAGTAAAGTTGCAACAGCTTCAGAAACATAACCTTTATTTTGGTATTCTGGAAGAATCATATAGCCAAGTTCGGTTCTGTAATTTTCGGGTTGCGTTCTATAAAACCCCATAATTCCTATGCACTTGTCATTATCTTTTTCAGTTACTGCCCAGTTGATGTCAATGTTTTCATCAATCTTTTCATTGATTAGCTTAATGTGTGCCAATGCATCTTCATGATTTTTAACTAATGGTCTTGGAATATACTTCATAGTTTCAGGGTTACTTCTTAAAGCATAAATTTCATTTGCATCAGTATCATCTAATCTTCTAAATCGAAGACGACTTGATGTCAGTATTGGAAAAGGAAAAAAATTGAAAGTTAACATTAAAGCGTTTTAAGATGTGAATATACTAAATAATACAATTGTTATTTAAAAATTTCGTTAATTTGCTAATCATTAATCAAAATAATATTAACAAAAACCATTTCAATGAAAAATTTTTTCTCTAAAGCTATAGTATTATTAGCTTTTTGTATTGGGTTTTCAGGTATTCAAGCACAAGAAACAAAAGAAAACAAATACAGTTATGTAGAGGCTTTTGCCCCTAATTTTTATACTAAAAACGGAAACGAATATCGCTCAGCAAGTGGAAAGCCTGGACCAAAATATTGGCAAAACAGAGCTGATTACAAATTAACAGCGAGTTTAACTGAAGCAACTAAAACAGTTAATGGATCAGTTGAATTGTCATACACTAATAATAGTCCAGATGATTTAGATTTTATTTGGATGTATCTAGAGCAAAATTTGTTTGCTAAAGATTCTCGTGGAAATGCTGTGGTTCCGGTCAGTGGTTCTAGAAATGGAGCAAAAGGCGAAGAGTTTGATGGAGGTCACAAAATAACGAATTTATCCGTTGACGGTAAAACAGTTAAATATGAGATTACTGATACCAGAATGAAAATCATGTTAGATAAGCCCTTAAAAGCTAATGGTGGAAAAATAAAAGTTAGCATGAATTTTTCATTCATTTCACCAGAATATGGCTCTGATAGAATGGGATATTTACCAACAAAAAATGGTGTAATTTATACTATGGCTCAATGGTATCCTAAAATGGCAGTTTATGATGATGTTAGAGGATGGAACACACAGCCTTATTTAGGAGCAGGAGAGTTTTATTGTGAATATGGAGATTTTGATATTTCGATTACCGTGCCATCAAATCATTTTGTGGTTTGTTCAGGAGAGATGACTAATGCTTCACAAGTATTAACATCTTCAGAATTGGCCAATTGGTCAAAAGCAAAAGAAAGCGATAAAACAGTTATGGTTCGTTCATCAGATGATTTGTCAAAAATGACAGCAAACGGAACAAAAACTTGGAAATTTAAAATGACAAATAGTCGTGATGTAGCTTGGGCTTCATCAGCAGCTTTTATTATTGATGCTGCTCGTATTAACTTACCAAGTGGTAAAAAAGCCATGGCAGTTTCTGCTTATCCAGTAGAGAGTGAAGGACAAAAAGCATGGAGCCGTTCAACAGAATATACTAAAGCAAGTATAGAAGGATACTCAAAAAGATGGATGGAATATCCTTACCCAGCCGCTATAAATGTAGCAGGAAATGAAGGAGGAATGGAATATCCAGGTATTGTATTTTGTAGATATACCTCAAAAGGCTCCAGTTTATGGGGTGTTACTGATCATGAGTTTGGACACATTTGGTTTCCAATGATTGTTGGTTCAAATGAAAGACAATTTGCATGGATGGATGAAGGTTTTAATACATTTATTAATGGTGTAAGTACAGAAGATTTTAACGCAGGAGAATATAAAGACAGAAAATTCAATATGCATAGAATGGCTGAAATGCTAACAAGTCCAAGTTTAGAGCCAGTTTTCACAGCACCAGATGGTATGAAAGAGAGAAACTTGGGAACTTTGGCTTACATGAAACCAGGATTAGCCTTAGATTTATTGCGCAATGAAGTACTAGGAAAAGAACGTTTTGATAATGCATTCAGAACTTATGTAGAAAGATGGGCATACAAACATCCAACACCTGATGATTTCTTTAGAACTATTGAAAATGTAACAGGAGAAGATTTAGGATGGTTTTGGAGAGGATGGATCATCAACAACTGGAGATTAGACCAAGCGGTTACAGGAGTAAAATACAATAAAAAAGACCCCAAAAATGGAGCCGTAATTTCAATTGAAAATCTTGAGAAAATGGCTATGCCAATTACTTTAGAAATAGAAACAGTTTCTGGCAAAAAAGAAATTGTAAAATTACCTGTTGAAATTTGGCAAAGAAATACTACTTGGTCATTTAATCATGATTCAACAGAAGAAATTAAAAAGATAACTATAGACCCAGAAAATCTTTTACCAGATTCAAATGATGATAATAATGTATGGAAATCAGAAGGATATGAAGCTCCAAAACCAGGCAAAAATGCAGCGTATGTTGGAGAATATTCTAGTAAACAAATTCCAATAAAAGTTACCATGTATGAAGATGGAGATAAATTAATTGCCAGTGCAAATGGAGAAGATATGGAACTTGAAGATAAAGGAAATGGTACTTTTGCAGAATCATCTCAAGGCATTGAAATTAAATTCTCTGAAGATAAAAAATCATTTAAATTAAATGTAGGCGGTCAAAGTTTTGATTTTGCCAGAGACTAATTTAAAAGATGTAAAATAAAAGAAAGAGGTTTTCAGTAATGTAAACCTCTTTCTTTATACGCAAGAAATTGCTTTTATCCACTTGTGAATTACTTCAACCAAACTTTCAGAATAGTTTTTTATTTCTGCTTTAGATGTAAAAGTGACAATAGCTCGATCATTAGAGGCCCACTTCAATAACACAAAATTTTCTTTTATCAATTTTTCTTCGGGTTCAATCATGTTTTTCGTTCCTCTGTGAAGAATTAGCCTAATAACTCCACGATTTGAAAAATTAAAAGTCAAGAAATCTTCTTCATGATGTTGAAAACTAAACCCATTCCATTTGATATGTTCATGCAACTTGGGAAAATTGGTCACGATTATATTTCTCAATTCAAGGGACTCATTTTTTAGAGGATGATCCAAATTATTGATAAAAGTATTTACCTCATTTGTTGTATTTTTATTCAAGACTTTAGGAGTTAACTGGTTATTTATTAATGTTTTATAGTAGTAAATGTAGTAAAAAATATAAGCAAACGTCGAAAAAATAATTGAAATTCTATAAAAGTTAGATAAAATTCTATAAATGCTTTGTAAAAACGCTACCGTATGTTTGTAAAGTTATTAATTGATAAAAACAAACATTATGAAAAAGATAAGTATTATGTTAATCACATTGGTCTTGTTTTCTTGTAAGAATACAGATAAATCAAGTTTAGATGAAGCAAGACAATCCACAATTGATTCAATGGAATTGGTTGTTGCAAAGCAAAAAATCATTGATTCGATGAACAACATCAAGCAAGAAAAAGAAGTTGTAATAATCAATCAAACAGCTCCACAACCAACAACTCAAACAGAAAGAAAGAAAATGAGTAGTACAGCAAAAGGAGCTTTAATTGGTGCAGGAGTAGGAGCAGCAACAGGAGCTATTGTCAGCAAGAAAAAAGGAGAAGGAGCTATAATTGGTGGTTTAGCAGGTGCAGGAGTTGGTGCAGGAACAGGAGCTATAATAGATTCTAAGAAAAAGGAAAATTAGACATATTTAAAAGGTTAGTGCTTTTTATGGATAGCCTAACTAAGAATTTATTTCAAGTGAATTCACAAAAAACCCTATAAATGTTTATAATTTATAGGGTTTATTTATTTTAAAGTTATTGGATGAGCTTTGAATCTTTTTACAATTTCCCCATATTAGAAGCTAATGTTTCAATAAATTTTCCAATAGGTCCTTTGATCATCATAGCCATCATAGGGTTAAATTCCCCTTCAAATTGCAACTGAACTTCTGTTTTGTCTGCTCCAATTTCATTTAAATTTCCAGTCAACGTAAATGGCAATTTACTAGAAGCTGCTCCTAAAACGATTTTTGAGTTGGGAACGAATTCCTTTTTAACCAATTTGATTTCAGGCATTCCTTTCAAGCCAAATTCGAAACAATTTTCGTCAATTACTTCAAATTTTGCAATATTTTCAGGCATCAATTTCTCAAAATTTTTCACGTCAGATAATTGTTCGAACAAGTACTGAGCTGATTTTTCTACGGTAACTTTTGGACTTTCTAAATTCATGTTTTAATTGTATGCCACAAAGGCTCAAAGTGTATTTTATTTTATTTTTTTAATTCTAAAATTAACAATCGTTAATCTTTACTCTAAAATCTTTTACTGATTCCAAGTAGATGGACTTTTGGCCCATTCTACTAAAGATTCCATTTCTTTTTCAGATACATATTGTTTTTCAATTGCTTTAGCCAAAAGTGTGCTATAATCGCTTAAGGTATAGACATCAATTTTTGCTTTTTTAAAATTATCTTTAGACACATCAAATCCATACGTAAATATGGCAGCCATTCCTTTGACGTTTGCTCCTTCATTGCGTAAAGCTTCCACAGCCAATAAGCTACTTCCACCAGTACTGATTAAGTCTTCCACCACAACTACGTTTTGTCCTTTTTGTAAAAAACCTTCTACTTGATTTTGTCTTCCGTGTTTTTTAGGTTCAGGCCTTACATAGACAAAAGGGAGTCCCAATTCTTCTGCAACAAGAATTCCAATTCCAATGGCTCCTGTAGCTACACCAGCAATAACATCTGGTTTACCAAATTTGGCTTCAATTTGTTTGGCAAATTCATCACGAATATAATTTCGGATTGGAGGAAAAGACAATATCAAACGATTGTCACAATAAATGGGAGACTTCCAGCCAGAAGCCCATGTAAAATAATTTTTTGTATTTAATTTAATTGCGTTTATTTGTAAAAGCAATTCGGCTGTTTTTTGCGCTGTGTTGTTATTAAAAATCATATTGCAAATGTATAAAGTTTTTGTGAACGATAAGCCACTTTTTTTGACAAATAAAATCGAGAAAGAAACCGATTTTCAGTTATTTCTTTTGGAAAGTATTGATATTAAAAAACTTATTGTAAAAATTTTTCAAAATAAAATTCAAAAAGCATTTTTGTATCATCCTGACGAGTCATTGTTGCTAAAAACCTTAAAGTCAAAAATCCCTGTAGTTAAGGCAGGAGGTGGATTGGTTAAGAATAAAAGCGGAGAAATTTTATTCATTTATCGCAATGGAAAATGGGATTTACCCAAGGGTGGAACAGAGAAAAAAGAGACTATGGAAGAAACGGCCATGCGAGAAGTAGAAGAAGAAACAGGTGTGAATGGTTTAACAATAACAGATAAACTACAGAAGACCTATCATGTTTTTAAGAGAAATGGTCGTTATAAATTAAAAATAACCACTTGGTTTGAAATGCATTCTACTTTTGAAGGAATACCTGAAGGTCAAGCAGAAGAAGGCATTGAAAAAGTGGTTTGGGTTAACCCAAAAGATATTCCAATACTTTTAGAAAATTCGTATGAAAACATTAAGTTGTTGTTTGAATAGAAAGCAATTAATGTAGTTATAATGAAGAGAAAATCACAAGCAATTTTTTAGTTCTTATGCAAGAATATTTACCTTACGTTTTATTAATCGTCCTTGGTTTTATTGCGGGATTTCTTAATACAATTGCTGGCGGCGGAACTCTATTGACATTACCTATTTTAATTTTCATGGGTTTACCAGCTCCTTTAGCACAAGGAACTAATAGAATTGCCATTTTATTGCAAACTTTCACAGCAGTTCTTGGATTTAAAAGTAAAGGAGTTTCTACATATCCCTTTAGTTTATATACAGGAATTTCTGCCTTAGTGGGTTCCACAATTGGAGCTTATTTAGCTTTAGACTTTGAAGGAAAACCTTTCAACAGAATGTTGGCAGTTGTGATGATAATGGTCTTGATTTTAACCGTTTTTAATCCCAACAAAAGCAAAACCAATTTAACGGAAAAATTAACGGGAATGCCTTTAGTTATTTCCATTGTAGTTTTCTTTTTTTTGGGTATTTATGGCGGAATTATAAATGCAGGTATTGGTTTTTTAATTCTTTTGGTTTTACCCTATGTCAATGGGATGAATCTTTTACAATCCAATGCCACAAAAGTATTTGTAGTGTTTATTTACACCATAGGTGCGGTTGTAGTTTTTGCCATAAATGACAAAATTGATTATGGGCTGGCAGCTGTTTTATCTATTGGAAATATTTCAGGAGCATGGATAGGAAGTCGTTGGTCAGTAAAAAAAGATGAAAAAGTAATTAAATTATTTTTAATCATTACAGTAACGGCATTATCTATTAAATTGTGGTTTTTTGATTAACTTTGGAAAAACTAAGAATAAAATAGTAATCTTAAAACCATAAAAATGAAGAAATCAATTGTAATGTTCGTTTTTGCAATGGCAACATTGTCATTTGTGTCTTGTAAAGAACAAGCAAAAGAAGAAACAACACCAGCAACAAATGTAGAAGCTACAGATGAACATGCAGGTCACAACCATAAAGAAGGAGAAATGCACATGGCAAGTTATGCTTGTCCAATGGACTGCGAAAAAGGAAAAACCTATGAGGCAGCAGGGAAATGTCCAGTTTGCGAAATGGATTTAGTAGCCTTGGAAGACGCTCTTGAAGGTCATGATCATGAAAACCATGAAGGACATAATCATTAATTTTAGAATGAATTTTTACACAAATTTCACTAATTAGCACAAATTATTCGTGTTAGTTCGTGAAATTTGTGTTTTTAAAATAAGCATAAAAATGAGTCAAGTATCACATAAATTTTTTGAAACTAAAACTGGTTTTTGCAATGTTTTTACTGATAAAATAGTTTTGTCAAGAGATATAAATATAAATAATATTAGTAAAGTTAAACCCAATAACAACATTAAAAGTCTTTTAATTATTTATGGATTGATTTTAATCTTTTTATTTTATAAGTCTTATACTATATTTATGGAGAAAGACTATGTTTTTTCATTATTTTTCCTTTTTTTAGGATTGTATTTGCTTTATGGTATGATAACTAGTAAAAATTCATCTACAACATCACTAATTCATAGAAATTCAATAAAAGAAGTTGTTTTTATTAAAGCGAAACCTTACTTAACCAAAGCTTATTTTGAAGTCTATTTTACTGATGAAAATAATAGCACCAAGAAAAGATTAATCATGCTTCCAGGTTCATTTTCTAACGGCAAGAGTGAAACAGAAAAAGCTTTGAAAATTTTTAAAGAAGAAGGCTTAATTAGTTAATACATCATAATGAAACACTATTTAAACCAACTTGTTATACTAGAATTCACGGATATCAAAAACTCTTTTTCTGGATTTTTATTGGATTTTAATGATGATTGGATTTTACTTAGAAACAATCCAGTGGATTTTGTGATTGATGGTTTTGTGATTTTTTTATAAAATTTCTTACTACTAAAGGTGTTTTTGATGGATAAATTTCATTTAAGTCCAAAAAAATTAGAAGTATTGAGTTTGATACCGATTATATTAATTCTTTAAAAAAATATTCAGAAACCATTTAGTCTTAATACTTAATACTC
>CAZXPF010000003.1:74665-83516 GCA_964643105.1 uncultured Flavobacterium sp.
CAATCTTAATACTCCAATCTTAATACTCCAATCTTAATACTCCAATCTTAATACTCCAATCTTAATACTACTCAATCCTATAAACAGGATACTGCAAATGTGCTTTTTCGTAATAAGGCGAATGTTTGTAAATCCAGTCTAATTGCCAATCACCGTTTTGAGCAAAGTTTTTTTCGTTTTTCTTTTTAGCTTCAAATTCATTTTTTAAAGTCGGATTTTTATCTAAAATTTCTTTGGCTAAATCTTCAAAAACATAAGCCGAAAAATACTCTTTTTGTTGTAAAATAGGATCAAAATAATTCCAATTGAAATAACTATCAACAGCTTCTGGTTCTAGAGTCTCGAGTAAATATTTCACCCCTTTTTGTTGGGTTTTGATTAACAAATCTCCTTTTCTGAATTTTAGTTTTTCTGTCGATACACTGACTTTAGTATCATAGTGACCATAATGTCCTTCATACGGATTTTTAGCAGTTTTGTAATCCGCAATTTTATAACTTTCCACCTCAATAACAGTATCGTTTTTGATTTCAGTCATTTCTATTTGGTTGATTTTTAGTAACTCTAAAATAGGCCATTGTGATTTTGGAACTACATAATAAGTTGGAATCACAACCTCTTTTGTCGCTTTATAATCATTGTAAAACGGAATATTTTTGGTAAAAGGTTTTGCTCGGTCATAAAATAATCTTGGTTTTCCTGAAACATCACTTGGTTTATAATCGCCTTCATACCCTTGAAAAGCAATGGTTGATACTTTTGAAGAATCAATTTCCCATTGCAAAGGATAAAGCTTTCCAACTTTATAATTCTCTAAATTTTCTGCTTTTAAAGCTTTTATTTTCTTGTAATTTTTATCCACATAATTCAAACTTGAAACCATGTATTCATACGTCACCTTTACACGACTGGCAAAATCTTTCAGCATGTGTGTTTCAGGCACAGAACCAATGGCATTGAAAAGCGTAGTGTAGCCTGTGGCATATCTTGGTGTATCCATAAATTGGGCAAAACCTTCGTCTGGTTTGTCACCGTGAATGTTTACATAAGGCACACTTTCAATGTCTTTTTTCTTCAAATCTTTTACAATTGCTGGATGCATTTCGGTTTTATAAAATTCCCCTAATTTGCCACCCAAACGTTGATGTTGTGTGGCAATGCACGTAAAAGTATATTGATAATCAGCACCATTACTCACATGATTATCAATAAACATATCTGGATTGACCAAATGAAAAATCTCTTGAAAACTTTTAGAATTTTTGGAATCTGTTTTGATAAAATCACGGTTCAAATCATAGTTTCTAGCATTACCTCTAAAACCATATTCCTCTGGACCATTTTGATTGGCTCTGGAATGTGAATTTCGGTTCAAACTACCACCAATATTATAAACTGGAATTGCTACTAAAATCGTGTTTTTTGGAACGGAAACTTTTTTGGTAGCCAAATCACGTAGCAACATCATCGTTGCATCAATTCCGTCTGGTTCTCCTGGATGAATACCATTGTTGACTAAAATTACCGCTTTATCCTTATTGATTTGAGGAAAATTAAATTGTTTATCTGGATTAAAAATCACAATATGCAAAGGTTCACCACTATCTGTTTTGCCCATTTCTTTTACCGAAATCGTTTCAAAAGCACTATCTAATTTTTGATAATAAGCAATACATTCATCATAAGTTGTGGATTGATTGCCGTTTCCGTTTTCAAATGGTGTTAAATATTTTTCTTGGGAAAAGGAAACAAATGAGGTTAAAAGTAATAGTGGAATAATGTAACGCATGATATTTGGTTTATTAGTTCAAAAATAGGGATTTTTTATGAAATGGAATTCATTTTCAGTTCACGACTTCTCGATACAGTTTTCAACATCAAAAACTAGCGTTTTTCCTTTCAAAAACCACTCGAAGTGACGCTTTGAAGAGCTTTTTTTATTTGTAGGCTATTATCTTATATGAAGACAATTGTTCTTTTTACCGTCAGTTCGAGTGTTTTTGTGGAATGCAATGGAGCAAAAATGTATCGAGAACTTTTGTTATGAAAATGAATTTCAGTGCACGACTTCTCGATACAGTTTTCAAAATCAAAAACTAGCGTTTTTCCTTTCAAAAACCACTCGAAGTGACGTTTTGGAGGGCTTTTTTTATTTGTAAGCTATTATCTTATATGAAGACTATTGTTCTTTTTACCGTTAGTTCGAGTGTTTTTGTGGAATGCAATGGAACAAAAATGTATCGAGAACTTTTGTTATGAAAATGAATTTCAGTTCACGACTTCTCGATACAATTTCAAAATCAAAAACTAGCGTTTTTCCTTTTAAAAACCACTCGAAGTGACGTTTTGGAGAGCTTTTTTTATTTGTAAGCTATTATCTTATATGAAGACAGTTGTTCTTTTTACCGTCAGTTCGAGTGTTTTTGTGGAATGTAATGAAGCAAAAATGTATCGAGAACTTTTGTTATGAAAATGAATTTCAGTTCACGACTTCTCGATACAATTTTTAAAAACAAAAACTAGCGTTTTCATTTTTAAAAATCACTCGAAGTGACGGAATGTATCATAATTCGTAATTCATAATTCGTAATTACTATTTCAAACCCTATCTTTGCCTCATGAATACAAATCATCATTCGACTAATTTATTGGTCAATTTAGGTATTGATAACCTAAATGAAATGCAAGAAGTAGCGCAAACTACCATTCTTCAAGACAATAACGTTTTATTACTTTCTCCAACAGGTTCAGGGAAAACCTTGGCTTTTTTGATGCCTATTTTTCAACTTTTGGAAGAAAATATCCATACGGTTCAATGTTTAATCTTAGTTCCTTCACGTGAATTGGGATTGCAAATTGAGCAAGTTTGGAAGAAAATGGGAACGAATTACAAAGTCAATATTTGTTATGGTGGTCATTCATTGGATACAGAAATTAAGAATTTAAGCAATCCACCAGCGATTTTAATTGGAACTCCAGGAAGAATTAAAGACCATTTGGAACGCAAATCGTTTGAGGTTGACAATATCATGACTTTGGTTTTAGACGAATTTGACAAATCCTTACAACTGGGTTTTCATGAAGAAATGTCTTTTATCATTGGTCGTTTGCCGAAATTGAACAAACGTGTTTTAGTTTCCGCTACAGCTGGTATTGAAATTCCGAAATACACACGAGTGGTGAATCCAACGGTTTTGGATTTTATTGTGGAAGAAGAAGAAAACTCGAATTTAGATGTAAAATTGGTGATTTCGAAAGAAAAAGATAAGATAAATACCCTTTTTCAGTTGATTTGTACTTTAAAAGGAGAAAGTGCGATTGTGTTTTGCAACCATCGTGATGCTGTGGAACGCATTAGTGATCTATTGAATGAAAAAGGAATTTACGCTACGTTTTATCATGGTGGAATGGATCAAGAGGAACGTGAACGTGCTTTGATTCAGTTTAGAAATGGTAGTATGAGTTATTTGATTACGACCGATTTGGCGGCTCGTGGTTTGGATATTCCAGAAATGAAACACGTGATTCATTATCATTTGCCTTTGAAAGAAGACGAATTTACACACCGGAATGGTCGTACCGCTCGTATGCAAGCTTCTGGAACGGCTTATGCCTTGATTCATGAAAGTGAAAAAAAGTTGGATTATTTTGATTATAGTTTAGAAAAATTAGTAGTTACCGAAACGACAAGATTGCCAAGACCACCACAATTTCAGACGATTTATATCAGTGGTGGCAAGAAAAATAAGTTGAATAAATTTGATATTGTAGGTTTCTTTTCGCAAAAAGGGAAATTGGAAAAAGGAGATTTGGGTTTAATTGAAGTCAAAGATTTTATTTCGTTTGCTGCTGTGAAATACAATAAAGTGAATGACTTTTTGAAGAACATTCGCGACGAAAAGATGAAAGGGAAGAAGTATAAGATTGAAGTAGCGAGAAAGGTGGTTAAGAAAGAAGAAGAGGAATAAATTTTGTTTCAGATTGTTTCAAATTGTTTTAAATAATTTCAGGTTGTTTTATTATGGATAAATGTCCTTTATGTAACGGAAATGCTACGGTTTTTTGCGAAAAGCCCAATCATTTATTTTACAAATGTGACACTTGTGAAGGCATTTTTAGACCGAAACATACGCATTTAGATGCAACTGCTGAAAAAGCACATTACGAAAACCACAACAATGATGTGAATGATTTAGGCTATCAAAAGTTTGTTTCTCCTGTGGTGAAAGTTGTTTTGGATAACTTTTCTGCTGAAGATAAAGGCTTAGATTTTGGTTCTGGCACTGGACCAGTGATTGCCAAATTGTTGCATGAACAAAACTACCAAGTGGAGAATTACGATTTATATTTTGAAAATAAACCCGAATTATTGCAACAAAAGTATAACTACATAACATGTTGCGAAGTAATGGAACATTTTAAAGAACCGTTGAAAGAGTTTCAACAATTGCAAAAAATGCTAAAACCAAAAGGGAAACTAATTTGTAAAACCGAAATTTACAACAACCAAACGCCTTTTGAAAATTGGTATTACAAAAATGACTTAACCCATATTTTTATTTACCAAGAAGCGACTTTGCATTGGATACAAAAAAATCTTGGGTTTGAGAAGGTTGAGTTTTTGGATAAGGTTATTGTTTTTGAACGGTTTAGCATTACGCGGATTGTCTCAGAATAGAATTTGTAAACTTAAACCTTTCGATTAAGTACCCAAATTCAAAAGTACAAAACAAACCTTAAATTGAACCCAAAAAACCAATTTCTTAAAACTACTTTTGGCAGTAGTGTTTTTTTATTTTAATTTTTTATATTCGCAACGTGATAAAACCTAATCTAATGTTTTTTTATTAGTTTTATTTGTTTAATTTTATGTTTTAATTAGCATAACATTAATGTTTTTTAATTTAATACTTACTATTTTTACAAAAATATAATATAAACTTATGTCAAGAATTTCGATTCCAACTCCTGTACTTCCTGGTATTAAATATATTTCAGGTCTTGATGATGCAAATATTACTAAGTTGGTAAATTATATTGCATTATTACCTATTGAAATTGAATTTTCAACTGTAGCTGAAGAATTAGATACATTATTAGATATTCAAACTGGAAGGAATTTGCTTCAAACTATAATGAGTTTTAATAGCTTGATTGAAAATAATGATGAGGAAAATAAAAAAGTAGCTGAAAGACTTACTAATTCTTACATTGATTTAAGTGGTGATGAGCTGAGTGAAAAAGATAAAATCGTTTTAATAAATAATTTGTATTTAATACTGTCAAATTTTAATTCTGTTAAACAAATTATCGATGCACGTGAAATATATTCATCAAATGAGAACAATCTTTCTGATTTGAGTATGATTACTGATTTACGTTTGATTTTTAAAGATAACATAGAGGATAAAGATAGATCTGCTATTATAATTCATAAACTTAATTTAGAATATAGTAATAGTAACGATTTTAAAGAGTTATATTTAACATTAGATATAAAAGATTTAAATAAGTTAAAAGTTTTAATTGAGAACGCTATACAAAAAGATCAAATTTTAAGAGACGATTATAAAGATGTTTTAAATTTCATATTCTAAATTTATGTCAAATTTAACTGCTTATAAAAATAAATCTGCAAAAGTCGATAGAACATTTGATAATGATTATTTTCAAATGTATTCTTCTACACCACAAAGTAAAGGCTGGATGGTTATGCCAGAAGTAGATGAAAGGATGGAATGGGAAAAATTCACAGTTGTTAAAGCTCCTCGTTTAGTTAAAGGTTATAGACACATTTCCAGCCTTAGTGAAACACCTTTCATAGTCTTGCAACCACAAACATTGCAAATTGAGACTTCTGAAGGAATTTTTCATGTTGATTCAAAATTAAATTTAATTTTAGATGAAATTAATGGATCAAAATCATTACTTAATTTATTGGATGATTGGGATGGTGAAGATGCTGTTGGATGTGACCCAGTGATTTTGGATAGAGCGATAAACATTCTTTTAAAATATTCTCAAAACGTACTAAAATATCATAATACAGTAATTTTTCCTCCAGAAATTAATCTTGCTAAGGACGGCTCAATTGATTTAGAATGGAGAAATGATAATATGATATTTTTATTCAATATAGTTAATTCTGAAAAATTAGAGATAGAATATTATGGAAATGATTTAAACTCAAAAACTGTCATTAAAGGAGTTTTAGAAAACTACTCTATAAATAGAACCTTATCCTTTTGGATGCAAAATTTAATTTAATGTGGGAAGTTGAAAACCATCTTCCAGATGAAGATTTTCTTTACATTAGAGTAGGTGAAGGATATGTAAGTAGAGATTCACAGCCAAGGGCTGTAGCTTTTTCTAATACTCCAAAAACAGGAACAAATCTATCTTCTGATTGGAGTAAGCATTGTACTCCAGAATCATCAAGAGAGCTAATTGGTAAGCAAAAAAATATTAAAGGAGAATATAAAAATCCTCTTTCATTTTCTATTTGGCAATTCAATATAGGAAAGTTAAGAGAAATTGTTAAACCTTTACAAGACATTAAGCACGACCCTATATATAACAATCCTGAAATAGATGGAGAACCAAATAATCGTGCACATTCAATAATTATAGGAGATAAACCTGATAATTTAGAGTTTAGGGCTTTAATGGTTTTAGCAGGTGAATGGGCAATACCACCAACAAAAAAATAATTAAAATTACTTTTTTAGTTACGATTTTCAACATTATTGATAACTTATGTATATATTCCATTAACAAATACTTACAAGTGTTTATAATAGTTTACAATCATTCGTAGAAATATTAAAAACAGTTAATACAATTATTACGGTTTTTCGCATAAAAGCAAAAAAAGCTAAAAATTAGTGCTAACTTTTAGCTTTCTTGTATAATAATAAAAGGTTCTCGATACATTCCGATAAAATCGGAACACTCGAACTGACGAAAGAATTATTTCCCAGGAACAACTTTATAAGTAGGGTCTTCTAAAATATTTACATCTATAATCGCTTCTGCGTTTTTAAGCAATTCTACACAATCGTTACTCAAGTGTTTTAAGTGCACTACTTTGTTTACAGCAGCGTAGCGTTCGGTTATTTTGTTTACCGCATCAATGGCACTCATGTCGGCAATTCGGCTTTCGGCAAAGTCTATGATGACTTCGTTAGGGTCGTTTTGTACATCAAATTTTTCGGCAAATGCTGTTGTAGAACCAAAAAATAAAGGGCCAAAAATCTCGTAATGTTTCACACCATTATCATCTACATACTTTCTCGCACGAATTCGTTTGGCATTTTCCCAAGCAAAAACCAAAGCTGAAATAATCACTCCAATCAAAACCGCTAAGGCTAAATTGTGTAAGAAAACCGTAATCAAAGTCACCACAACCATCACAAAAATATCAGATTTTGGCATTTTGGTAAACGCTTTAAAACTAGCCCATTCGAATGTTCCAATCGCAACCATAATCATTACTCCAGTTAAAGCAGCCATAGGTAATAATTCAATGACTGGTGCTCCAAATAAGATAATCGCTAAAATGGTCAAAGCAGCCACAATTCCAGATAATCTAGCTCTAGAACCTGAAGATAAGTTGACTAACGTTTGGGCAATCATGGGGCAACCACCCATTCCAAAGAAAAAACCGTTGGCCATATTGGCTGTTCCTTGTGCTAAACATTCGCGGTTGCTGTTTCCTTTTGTGCCTGTGATTTCGTCTACCAAATTCAACGTTAACAAACCTTCTGTCAAACCTACAGCAGCCATAATCAATCCATAAGGCAAAATAATTTTAAAGGTTTCAAACGTAAAAGGAATTTCAGGAATATGAAAAGGAGGAAAGCTTCCACTAACCGAAGCAATATCCACAACTTGTTTAGTATCAATATTAAAGATCAGTACAACTGCAAAAACCACAATAATAGCGACTAACGAAGCTGGAACAGCTTTAGTAAGTTTGGGAAACAAAAGAATAATAGCAATAGTCAAAGCCACTAATCCAGCCATAATGTACAAGGCTGAACCTGATAACAATTCACTTTGTCCGTTTACAATGGTTTTAAATTGCTCTAATTGCGACATGAAAATGATTACGGCTAAACCATTTACGAAACCAAACATTACAGGTTGAGGTACCAATCGGATGAATTTACCTAATTTGAGTAAACCAACTGCAATTTGAATAATTCCAGCCATAGCCACAGCTGCAAAGACATATTCTAAACCGTGAGAATTCATTAGAGCTATTAAAACAATCACGGTGGCACCAGCACCACCAGAAACCATTCCTGGACGACCACCAAAAATAGCGGTTATTAATCCCATGATAAAGGCTCCATATAAGCCTACTAAAGGAGGAAAACCCGCTAAAATAGCAAATGACAACGATTCTGGAATCATAGTCATGGCAACGGTTAAACCAGCAAGGATTTCGGTTTTATAATCTACTTTTTGTTTGAAGTCGAAGAGATTTAATATTTGTTTCATGTATTTTTTAAAATAAAATGTTTTGAGAAATTACCGATTTATTCTTTTTTAGATAAATCAACTAATGTTCTGAAAAATAGGTTTGATGAATTTGGGCTATACTAAAATTACTCTCAAAGTATAATTCAAGAGTTAAAGAAATGATTTTAGTTAAAAATCAATGCGGGAAACCTATCGAGTTATATGTAGTAGTATGTTTTTTCATAACAAGTTGCAAAACTAAGTCTTCTTGACAAGAATTCAAAGTAATTAAGTTAACTAAAGATTAATTTACTTTTTAGAATTGAAGAAATAAATTTTAAAAGGATTATTTTAATCAAAGTACTTGAAGAAGAGAAGCTGAAAC
>CAZXPF010000003.1:83616-129836 GCA_964643105.1 uncultured Flavobacterium sp.
AAGTTCAGCTTGACAAAAATTAGAATAAAAAAGGCTTTGAGTAACGCTGTGCAATACTTCTTGAAACTTTGTGCTGTGAAGAGAGAAGCTGAAACAAGTTCAGCTTGACAAAAATTAGAATAAAAAAGGCTTTGAGTAACGCTGTGCAATGCTTCTTGAAACTTTGTGCTACGAAATCTTATTTTTTAAGTACAGAATCTGGAACCATTTTAGAAACATCACCACCATTTCTTAAAACATCTCGTACGATGCTTGATGAAATATAAGAAGTTCTTGCTGCAGTTAGTAAGAACACAGTTTCTATTTTTGACATGGTTCTGTTGGCATGAGCAATGGCTTTTTCAAATTCAAAATCAGCTGGATTACGCAAACCTCTTAAGATGAATTCAGCTTTTTCTTTTTTGCATAAATCGATGGTTAAACCAGTGTAGGTAATTACTCTTACTTTGGGTTCGTCTTTAAAAGCTTCTTCAATAAAGCGTTTTCGCTCTTCTAAAGAAAACATGTATTTCTTTTCAGCATTGACACCAATGGCAACAATGACTTCATCAAACAGAGAAATTCCTCTTTTAATGATATCAAAATGTCCGTTTGTAATTGGGTCGAATGAACCTGGGAAAATTGCTTTTTTCATTTTTTTGAGTTTGTTGTTTATAGTTCATAGTTTAGGGTTAAAACTATCAACAATAAACTATTAACCATTAACTTTTTATTTCTTCCAAATAGGTTTGTTAAGTAAAGCTAATTCAATTTTGCTATTTAGCAAATCACTTATTAAAATTTTCTTCTATGAGTGCGTAAAAAATTAGTCCAACGAATAAACCAATTAAAATTAAACCGCTGTAAAACCATATCGGGTATTTAGCAGGATTTCTTTCTTTTTCAATTTTTAATTTCTTTACTATTTGTTCAGAAAAATTTCCAAACTCTGATGTTTTATTACAATTATTACATTCTACAATATATTTTTTTTCAACTGGGAAAAGAGGAAACAAAAAAAAATGTAAATATTTTCCATAAACATGATAATCAAATGAAGAATTTATGTCGCAATTCGGACATACAATATTATTTAATTGTCCTTGTTTAAGTATATATGAATTTGTTCCAATGTAAACTATCATACTAATATTATTTCTTCCAAATGGGTTTATTTTGTAAAGCCAATTCAATTTCACTATCAAGCAAATCACTCATCGAAATTTTTGCATAAGCAGCTTGTTGTGGAAATATACTTTGTGGACTCAAACCAGGATTGGTGTTAATTTCAATAAAATGAGGTTCATCATTCATGATGATATATTCAGCTCTTGAAAAGCCTTTCATATGTAGTGAATCATAGACTTTTATAGCTGTTTTTTTTACTTTTTCAGTCATTTCGTCACTAATTCTTGCTGGTGTTATCTCTTCAGATTTTCCTAAATATTTGGCTTCATAATCAAAGAATGCATTGTGTGAAACAATTTCTGTGATGCCTAAAACAGTTGTTTTTCCTTTGTAATTCAACACACCAACCGAAACTTCCATGCCTTCCAAAAAGCTTTCAATTAAAATATCTCTGTCTTCTGCAAAAGCAAAAACCAAGGCTTTTTCATATTCTTCTTTAGAATGCACTTTTGAAATTCCTAAACTGCTGCCCGATTGATTGGGTTTTACAAAAAAAGGAGAACCCAATTCCTTTATAATATCTTCATAAGTGAAATCGATATTTCCTTCTGAAGCATAAATGGATTTAGCTCTAGGAATATTGAATTTAGAAAGTACAGATAAGGTATCCCGTTTGTTAAATGTCAAACTAGATTGGTAATAATTGCAACCAGCATAAGGAATTTCTAATAATTCCCAATAAGCTTGTAAATGACCATCTTCACCTGGTGTTCCATGAACCGTATTTAAAATTACATCAAAATGTAGGGTTGAAAAGCCATCAAAAAATGAAAAATCGGCTTTATTGATCGGGAATTTTTCATCTTCCACAATGGCATACCAACCTTCTAACAAAATATGGATTTCGTATATGTTATATTTTTCTCTGCTTAAATTTTTAAGAATTAATTGTCCACTTCTAAGTGAAATTACAGATTCATCTGAATATCCACCCATTACAACAGCTATGTTCATGCAAAATTGAATTTATACTTCCTTACAAAAATATTACATTTTATCTATTTGTTGGAAGGAATCGAAGTTTTATTTAAAATTCGTGCTATAAATAATAAATTCGATATTTTTGAGGTTATTATTTGATAGGGAAATCAAAGTATAAATTTATATCTTTGCTAAAATTAAAATGTATGAGAATTTTTGAATTTTTAAAAAGTTGGGCTTTCTTCAAGCAAGTAGTATTAGCTATTGTGATAGTTCTTGGTTTAGGATTTTTGCTGATTAATTTTTTAGACTTTAGAACCAGACACGGTGAAGAAATTGAAGTACCAGATTTAAAGAAAATGAAACTTGAAATTGCTGAAGAGAAATTAGCTGATTTAGGGGTAGAAGCATTAGTTCTTGATACCGTTGATTACAAGAAAGATTTTCCTCCTTTTTCAATTGTAGAACAAGATCCAGAAGTGGGAGAAAAGGTGAAAGATGGAAGAAAAATTTATGTGAAAATAAATGCTGGTGGTTATGCCATGGTTACCTTACCTGATTTAGAAGAGAAAACATACAGACAAATTCAAGCTACCTTTAGAGCTCTAGGGTTACAAGAAGGTGAAATTACTTATAAGCCTAATTTAGCAAGAGATTTAGTTTTAGCTGCTAGACTTAATGGTAAAACTTTGAAAAAAGGAGATAAGGTGTTAAAAAATTCAGTGATTGATTTGGATTTAGGCGATGGAAAAAGAACGTTTGAAGATTCTGATTTAGAAATTATTGATTCTCTAGCAGTTCCTGAACCAGAAGTTGATGAGGATGTTCCAAACACAGAAGATGGTATATAATGAATGAAGAAGAGAGAAATAGTGATATTGAGTTAGATGATGATTCCTTGCACGAACATTATAAATTTGAAGCTACAAAAGGTCAAGCTCCTTTGCGAGTGGATAAATTTTTAATGAATTATATTGAAAATGCTACCCGAAATAAAATCCAACAAGCAGCTGCAAACGGCAATATCTATGTCAATGATGTTCCCGTAAAGTCGAACTACAAAGTCAAGGCTTTTGATGTGGTTCGTGTTTTGTTAGCATATCCACCTTTTGAGAATTTAATCATTCCAGAAAACATTCCTTTAGATATTGTTTATGAAGATGACCAATTGCTGGTAATCAATAAACCTGCTGGTTTGGTAGTGCATCCTGGTTACGGAAATTACACGGGAACTCTTGTGAATGCTTTGGCTTATCATTTTGATAACTTACCTATGAACAGTTCTGAGCGTCCTGGTTTGGTGCATCGAATTGATAAGGATACGTCAGGTTTGATGGTGGTGGCTAAAACGGAATTTGCGATGACCTATTTAGCCAAGCAATTTGCGGATAAAACTTCGGAAAGAGAATACGTTGCACTAGTTTGGGGCAATATCGAAGAAGATGAAGGCACAATTGAAGGAAATATCGATAGGCACGTTAGCAATAGAATGCAAATGGCTGTTTATGATGTAAATAGTGATAAAGGAAAACCAGCCGTTACACATTATAAAGTTTTGGAACGTTTGGGCTATGTAACATTGGTTTCATGCATCTTAGAAACAGGTCGCACACACCAAATTCGTGTTCACATGAAACATATTGGTCATACTTTATTTAATGATGAACGATACGGTGGCAATTTAATCTTAAAAGGAACTACTTTTACCAAGTACAAGCAGTTTGTTGATAATTGCTTTAAAGTGTTGCCAAGACAAGCTTTGCACGCAAAAACCTTAGGATTTGAGCATCCAACTACCAAAGAATTTATGCGTTTTGATTCAGAAATTCCTCAAGATATGGTAGAGTGTATTGAAAAATGGAGAACTTATGCTTCCGCTAAAAACATAGAGGATTTAGACGATTAAGTTTAGTAATATTCAATTTTTCTTGAAGTTAATAAAACCTTGTTGTTATTAATCGTGGTTTTCTTGGTAATCCAATTGTTGTTTCCATCATAAGTATATTCAATGGTTTTTCTACTTATTTCCTTTCCGTTTGGACCGCTAACGACTTCAGCAGTAAGGTTTTTGTTATCATCATATTGATAATAAGTGGCTGAAACCAGTTTTTTATTTTGAAAAATTTTCCAGGAAAGGATTTTGTCGTGGGCATCATATTCAAAGGCTTCACCATTGGTAGAATTGTCAAAAGCTTCAAAACTTTCGGTGGTTATCAAACGGTTTTTCTCATCATAAGTTTTAGAAATTTCAACATCTAAGCTGTTGTTTCTTGTGTAAGTTTGTGCTTTAACAAGCTGGTTGTTGTCATTGTATTGCGAGAATGTTTTCCAAATTACATGACTTTCATGGTCATAATATATTTCGGATAATTTATTACCGTTGTCATCATATTCAAAGACAAGTTTGTTTTGTATGGTAGGTTTGTCTTGATAATAGTGTTCTTCTTTAATTCTTTTTTGATCGTCATAAGTATAACTGGTTCTATCAACTTGATTTTCTTTGTTGTTGTATTTATACTTTTCAATTTTTTTACCTTGTATGTATTGAAAAACTTCTTTGTCCAGTAATTGTGAGCCATTAATTCTTCTACTTATTATGGTATTTTTATCATTTTCCCAAGAGTATTTAGTTTCCACATAGTCTTTAGCATTGGTAAACTTTTTTTGAGAAAGCATTTTGTCCTTGCCGTCATAAGTAGTTTCTTCTGCTACATTTCCATTTTCAGAGTAAATTGTCTTTTGACTTAATGTTCCATTTTTGGTAAACTTCAAATCTATATCAGGTTTAGATTGATTTTCAAAGGCACGAACTGCAGTTGAGTTTTCCGTAGTTCTATTCTCTGCAGTAGTATATTCTGAGACTGATTTTACATTTCCATTTAGACCAAAATCTTGCCATTCAGGATTTCTTTTTTGGGCATCGGCAATTTGTTCAGCTTGATTGTCTTTTTTGCAAGAGAACAGTGATAATGATATATAAAGTAGGAAGAATACTTTTTTCATGAGTAAATACTTATGTTTTTGAGTCAAATAAAAAGCCATGATATTCATAAATAAATTATGCAGTATCATGGCTATTTTTTAAGGTTTATTATTGTGCTACTGCAGTAGAGCTCTCAAACTTTTTAGAAACAGTTTCCCAGTTAATTACGTTGAAAATTCCGTCAATATAATCTGCTCTTTTGTTTTGGTATTTTAAGTAATAAGCGTGTTCCCAAACGTCAATACCTAAAATAGGAGTTCCTTTTTCAGTTGCATTAGCCATCAATGGATTATCTTGATTGCTAGTTTGAGTTATTTTTAATTTTCCGTCTTTACCTACAATCAACCAAACCCATCCTGAACCAAAAAGTCCAGAAGCTGTTTCTGTAAGTTTAGCTTTCATATTTTCATAAGATCCAAAATCTCTTGTGATTGCTTCCGCAAAAGTGCTTGAAGGTTTAGTGTCTTTTTTAGGACTTAAAACCTCAAAAAATAGGTTGTGGTTGTAATATCCACCTGCGTTATTTCTTAAGGCTGAATTGTTTAAATCCAATTGATTTAAGATTTCTTCGATTGTTTTTGTTTTTAAATCAGAGTCTTTCAGTGCAGTGTTTAATTTGTTGGCATATCCCAAATGGTGTTTTGAGTAGTGTACTTCCATTGTTTTTGCATCAATGTAAGGCTCTAATTCGTTGTATTGATATGCTAATCCGTTCATTTTGAATGGGCCTTCAGTAGTTTTTACATCTGCTGGATTTCCATAAGTTACCTCTTCAACGGCGTTTGGATCGGGTAATTGTACTTCTTTTAGTTCTTCTTCTTTTTTACAAGAAGATAATAGTGTTACTAAAAACAAACCTGATAATACTACATTTTTCATTTTCTATAGGGTTTAAGTTGTTAAAATTAAAGTTTTCTTTCTTTTAGTAGAGCATTAATTAGCGCTATGTATTGTTCTTTAGCTTCGTCAATGGTTAAATGGTTCACTTGCATCCAAGCATTCATTTTAAAAGCATTTTTTAAATCGTTTGCGTCTTGTGAAGAGTCAATATTAAGCGATGGTCGAGTTGATGTAGCATGTTTATACAAACCATATAAGACCAATTGCACATTTGGTGGAACAGATTCTTTTGGAATTTTATTAGCATTTTCAAATGCTTCATCAAATAATATATTTAATGCTTCGCTATTCAAGGGTATTATTTTTTGGTTATTACCGTAATTCCTCCAATGGCTTTTTGGCCTAATTTAACATCTATTGGAGTTCCAATTGGAAAATATAAATCAACTCTTGATCCAAATTTTATGAATCCAGCATCTTTGCCCTGAACGACTCTCATTCCAACTTGTGCATAGTTTACAATTCTTCTGGCCAAGGCACCAGCAATTTGTCGATACATTATTTCTCCATATGTTCTGCTTTCAATCACAACGGTTGTTCTCTCATTTTCTTCACTTGCTTTAGGATGCCAAGCTACTAAATATTTCCCAGGATGGTATTTGCTGTATTTTACAATTCCATTTAGTGCATATCGGGTGACATGAACATTCAAGGGTGACATAAAGATGGAAACCATTAGTCTTTTATCGTTAAAATATTCTGGTTCAAATACTTCTTCAATAACTACTACTTTTCCATCCACAGGAGCTAGCACATGGTTGTCGCTATTGTCAACATCTCTTTTGGGATTTCTGAAAAATTGAAGCACAAGTATCAAGATGATAATGGCTAACAGTTGAATGATTTTTTGGATCCAAAAGTTGCTAGTAATGGCATCTGACAATAACAACATGGTAACAGTTATGATAACTGTAAATAAAATAATTTTTCCGCCTTCTTTATGAAACATAATTTAAAATTTGATAAAACAAATATACAAATGGAGCTACAAATATAATACTATCTAATCTATCTAACACACCACCATGACCAGGCATAATCGTTCCACTATCCTTAACTGAAGCTATTCTTTTGAATTTAGATTCTACTAAATCTCCAATAGTGCCAAAGATGCTAGATAGTAATGCAATTCCTATCCATATGTATAGTGTTGTTGTACTTGATGAACCAATAAAATATTTTGAAATCAAAATGCTTGCTAAGATACTAAATACTAATCCACCTAGAAAACCTTCAATGGTTTTTTTTGGAGAAATTCGTTCAAAAAGTTTGTTTTTCCCTATGGATTTTCCAACAATGTAGGCAAATGTATCGTTTGTCCAAATTAAGATAAAAATTCCTATAATGATTTTTGGATTATAACCTTTTACACCAAAGGGTATTTTTGTGATAAAAACGAATGATAGAATTATATAGCCTAAGACATAGATGTATTTGTCAAATGTTGAACAAGGCAAACTTTCCTTTGAAAAGAGAAAAATAATTGCTCTAATTGAAATAAGCAAGGTAATGACTAATGTTACCGTTGTTAGGAGCTCATCATTTGCTTTACCAAAGGTGAAAAAATAATAAATTAGTATTCCAATTAAAAAGGGAGCTATTTTTGACAATTGAACCAAGTTACAAAACTCATTAATTGCAATTATCATAAACACACCAAATAGTAAAAAAAAACTAGTGGTAGAGTAGGAAATAGCAAACAGTAACAAAACTATATAAACTACACCTGATAATAATCTGGTTAGAGTTTCGTTCATTTTATAAATCTTCTAATAGCAATAAGTATAAGTTTTTGTGACTGCTTCCATAGTGAAGAAAGTCTTCTTCTTTTGCTTTTTCAAAATATTTGATGGTTGTTATATTAGAAGGATATTCTTTGTCGTATCGTTTTTTAATATTTCTCAAGCCATCGCTTTTGTTGCCCACGATTTGACTTGTTGTGGCAAAAACAACCATATCACAAGGTAATTCATTGGCTTTGTATTGTTTAAATTGTTTAGATGAAAACAAGATGGATCCATCGTCTGAAATCAAATCTTCGCAAATGGTAAAAAAGAATTTAGGTCTTTTGACGTCTTTATAGTCTAATTTATTTTCGTCTAAAAGGGAAAATAATTTTTCATCATGGCATAAAACTTCGCTTTCAAACCAATCATTTTCTTCTAAAATGTTTTCAAATTGTTCTCTTAATTCATTTAAATCTTCACAATATAAAAACTTGCCTCCATTTTTCTTGAAATTAAAAGTAAACTTTTCATCTATTGGAGTGTGTATTTCAGGTTCATAAGGACTTCCTTGTGAATCTTTATCATCTTCTGAAGTGTTGCCAAATATTTTTTTGAATATGTTCATTTATGGCTGGATTTTTTGAATTTAACCAAAGATAAAAAATCTTAATCCAATTTAAATATGAATTAAGATTTTTTATTAATAAACAATTGTTAATAACCTTAGACTGTGTCTTGGTTGATTGGATTTGTAATTTCCTCTAAATTGTTGAAATTTCTATGACCAAAAATAGCTTCTAAATCATCTTTAAAAATTACTTCTTTTTCAATCAAGATATCTGCTAATTGATTTAGCTTGTCTTTATTGTCTTCTAGTAATTTAATGGCTCTTTGGTATTGTCCTTCAATTAAAGTTGAAATTTCATCATCAATAACTTTAGCTGTTTCTTCTGAATAAGGTTTAGAAAAATTATAATCACTTTGACCTGATGAATCATAGTATGTTACATTACCAAGTTTTTCGTTCAAACCATATACTGTAACCATTGCTCTAGCTTGTTTGGTTACTTTTTCCAAATCACTTAAAGCTCCAGTTGAAATTTTATTGAAGACTACTTTTTCAGCTGCTCGTCCACCCATTGTAGCACACATTTCGTCTAACATTTGCTCTGGTCTAACAATTTGTCTTTCTTCAGGTAAATACCAAGCAGCTCCTAAACTTTGTCCTCTAGGAACAATAGTTACTTTAATTAACGGTGCAGCGTGCTCTAACATCCAACTTACTGTTGCGTGACCAGCTTCGTGAACAGCAATGGCTCTTTTCTCTTCTTTGGTGATGATTTTGTTTTTCTTTTCTAAACCCCCAATAATTCTATCCACAGCATCTAAGAAATCTTGTTTGTCAACCGCTTTTTTATTGTTTCTGGCAGCAATTAATGCAGCTTCGTTACAAACATTAGCGATATCTGCTCCTGAGAAACCTGGCGTTTGCTTCGCCAAAAATTCAGTATCCAAACCTTCAGCCTTTTTAAGAGGTTTTAAATGTACTTCAAAAATCTCTTTACGTTCTCTAATGTCCGGTAAATCAACATAAATTTGTCGATCAAAACGTCCAGCTCTTAATAAAGCTTTGTCTAATACGTCAGCTCTGTTAGTTGCAGCAAGTACAATTACGTTTGTATTGGTACCAAAACCATCCATTTCAGTTAAGAGTTGGTTTAAGGTATTTTCTCTTTCATCATTTCCTCCAGACATATTGTTTTTACCTCTAGCTCTACCAACTGCATCAATTTCATCGATAAAAATAATTGAAGGTGATTTTTCTTTAGCTTGCTTGAATAAGTCTCTTACACGTGATGCACCAACACCTACAAACATTTCTACAAAATCTGAACCCGATAATGAGAAGAAAGGTACTTTAGCTTCTCCAGCTACTGCCTTTGCTAATAATGTTTTACCAGTTCCTGGAGGACCAACAAGTAAGGCTCCTTTTGGTATTTTTCCTCCAAGTGAAGTATATTTTTCAGGAGTTTTTAGGAATTCAACAATTTCCTGTACTTCCTCTTTTGCTCCTTCTAATCCTGCTACATTGGTAAAGGTTGTTTTTACGTCTGTTTTTTCATCAAATAATTTAGCTTTAGATTTTCCAATGCTAAAGATTTGACCACCGCCTCCAGCTCCACCACCTGACATTCTTCTCATCATGAAAATCCAAAGACCAATTAAAATCAAAATAGGTAAGAAGGATAAGAAAATTTCAGTCCAATCACCTGTAGATTTGAAGTCATAATTTGAAATTAAGCCTTTGTCTGAGGCTTCTACTAATTTTTTTTGAAAAAGTTCTTCATTACCAATGTTTTCCAATAAATAATGAGGTCCTTTTTCATTGATTTTGCCTAAAACATCTTTGCTTACACCCTCATACTTTTTATCGTTAAGTACTTCTTTTTTTAGGAATATTTCGGCGGTTTTTCCGTTAAATACCACAACTTTATCTACTTGAGATGAATCCAAAAGTTGATTAAACTTTGAAATAGTTGTAGGTTTCGGATTGCTTAAATCCACTCCAGATGATGCCACTTGAATAATGAAAAATAGGGCAAGTACTGACAGAAAAATATACCAAGGACTAAATTTGAAGCCTGGTTTCTTATTGTTATCGTTTGACATATTTAATTTTTATTTTCTAATGAAATGATTTGTGCATCTCCCCACAAACCTTCTATATTATAATATTCTCTAATGTGTTTTTGAAATACATGAACTACAACATTTACATAATCCATAAGAACCCACTCAGCATTTTCAGCACCTTCAACATGCCAAGGCTTGTCTTTTAATTCTTTAGAAACTACTTTTTGGATGGAGTTAACGATTGCATTAACTTGTGTGTTGGAATTTCCGTTGCAAATAATAAAATAATCACTCACGGTATTGTCAATTTCTCTTAAATCAAGAATATCAATATCATTTCCTTTAACATCTTCTATACCTTTGATGATATTTGCTATTAAATCATCATTACTTACTTTCTTTTTAGTCATTTAAATTTTTTACTTTATGCAAATTTACCAAAATTTGTCTTTACATTTGAATGTTAACAAAAGTTTACAAAATTATTTTTACACATGAATATTATCAAACTGGATGCCATAAACTCAACTAATGATTTTTTGAAGGATTTAATGCGAAAGCAGTTTGTTGAAAACTTTACGGTTGTAGTAGCTAAAGATCAGAAAAAGGGAAGAGGTCAACGTGAATCAGAATGGGTTAGTGAATCAGGTAAAAACCTGACATTTAGTATTTTAATTCGAGACTTGATTGTTGTTCCTTCTGAATTATTTAGCTTGAATGTAGCCGTTGCTATTAGTGTTTTGGAAGCTTTAAATGTACTGACAAGGAAGAAAAGTGCTATAAAATGGCCTAACGACATTATGGCAGATAATAAGAAAGTGGCTGGAATTTTAATTGAAAATGCCATTCAACAAAGTGGTGAGATTTTTTCTGTAATTGGCATTGGTTTGAATGTGAACCAAATTGAATTTGAAGGATTGAGTAGCGTGACTTCCTTAAAACTTCTTGATGAAAAAGAATTTGATTTAGATGATATATTGAATTGTATTTTAGAGAAACTGCAACAAAATTGTGCACTAATTAGAACGCAAAAAAGTGATATACTTTGGGGTGAATATTTGGTAAATCTGTTTAAAAAAGAAATTCCCACAACTTTTGAAGATTTGAATCAGCAAAAATTTATGGGAATTATAAAAGGTGTTTCTTTAAACGGTCAATTGCAAGTCTTACTCGAAGATGATACCATAAAAAGCTATGGTGTTAAAGAAATTAAAATGTTGTATTAATTGATAATAACTTTTTTAGTTATGGATTGGTTTTCAGAACTTAATCTTAATAGGTATAAGCCTTGTGGTAAGTTTTCTAAGCTGTATGTATTGCCAGTAAACTGTGGTTTATTTATTTTTTGAACCAACTGTCCGTTTAGATTTACTAATTCAATGGTTTCTATATTTATTTCAGTTTCAATATTTATTTTTTGGTTGTTTGAAGGATTTGGATAAACAGCAACTTCATTTAAGTTTGCAAAATCTTCAGTAGATAAAAAGATAGAAGGCCATCTGTTTTGTGCTACTGGTCCACCCCAAATAACAGTGGCTAAATAAGGATTATCAATAAACGGATTTCTATTGCCTTGTCCATACGTATTGTTGGCGTTACCTAAATAAGTATTTCTAGTGTCTTCGTAGGCTGAAACTGGATCTTCTGCGTTCCATTGTAACAATAAATCAACCATGTTTGAGTCTGTTGCATTTGTTGAACCAGCAGTAACATATGTTGGTAAGCATTGGCTGCCATATCTCAAGTACATATACATGATTATTCTAGCACAATCTCCTTTCCATTCATCACCTGGATACCAATTTACTCCAACGGCTGTTGATTGAACACCAGAACCAGCTGCAAATTTTCTATTGCCTCTTGCACCATTTCTTTGAACGTCACTTGCTCTTAGCATTTGTGCATCAGCTCCTGGGCCAGATTGTCCTAAATCTGGATTACCTAATGATTGAGCAAAAATGTGTTCTCTATTCCATTCGCCAACAGCTCCACCGTTGTTGAATTTATTTCTTGTTCTGTCGTTAGTCACATCTCCATCAGAACCGTTTTCCCAACCATAAACCAGTAGGACATTAGCACTATTTGAAGGGTCTAAGTCAACAATTCTCAAGGCTTCCCATACTTGGCTGTATGTTAATTCATTTACGTGTGTTGTAGTTATTTTTGTGGCTAAGGCATTTTTTAAGGCTGTACCAGTTAAATTCCAGTTGAAACCATTGTAATAGGGAGTAGCTGGAGCTCCGTTTTGAGCTATACCTAGGGTTAAACTCAATAAAAATAATAGGATGTAATTCTTTTTCATGCTTTTTTAATTAAGATTCTTTTCCATCAATGCCATATAAAACCCATCGAAACCTGACTGATGGGCAAAAATGTTTTGATCTTTTATTAATTTGAATTTCTTTCCTTCTTCGGATTTTAGAAATTTTTGAACTTGTTCTTGATTTTCAGAAGGTAGTATTGAGCAGGTAGCATATACTAATTTTCCTCCTGGTTTTACAATTTTAGAGTAGTTATGAAGTACTTCTTCCTGAACTTTTTTAATGTTTTCGATGAATTCAGGTTGTAATTTCCATTTGCTGTCTGGATTTCGTTTTAGAACACCCAAGCCACTGCAAGGCGCATCTATCAGCACTCTGTCTGCTTTTTCGTGTAAACGCTTAATTACTTTTGTGGTATCAATTACTCTAAATTCAGCATTGAAAACACCATTTCTTTTAGCGCGTATTTTTAATTGCTTCAACTTACTTTCATAAATATCCATAGCAATCAATTGGCCTTTATTTTGCATCAAAGACGCTAAATGTAATGTTTTCCCACCAGCACCAGCGCAAGTATCCACAACTCTCATACCTGGTTTCACATCTAAAAAGTAAGCGACCAATTGCGAAGAAGCATCTTGTACTTCAAACAAGCCTTCTTTGAAAGCGGGAATTATAAAAACGTTGGCTCTTTCCTTTAAAACTAACGCATCTGGTTGGTCTTTTAGGTATTCTGTTTCTATATTGTAATCCATTAAAATGGAACGCAGTTTTTCTTTGGTGGTTTTTAAGGTATTTACCCTAAGAATTACTTTAGCTTGTTCGTTTTGAGCCGTTAATTCTTTTTCCCAAACCTCTTTCCCTAATTCTTTTAATCCTAATTCGTCCATCCAATCAGGGATAGCCTCTTTGAATTTTCTAATTTTGATCAATTCATCAAAACGGCCTTTTATTTTTCGTGTAGGTGTGTTTTCAAAATATTTCCAGTCGGGTAATTTTATACCTCTAAGTACAGCCCAAACTGCAAAAATTCTCCATACATCATCTCTTGAAAACGGATCTTTTACTTCTGCAATTTCGGTGTATAACCTTTTCCAACGGACAATTTCATAAATAGTTTCTGCAACAAATTTACGATCACTGCTTCCCCAACGCTTATCTTTTTTCAAGGCTTGTGCTACCATTTTATCAGCGTAAGCTCCTTCGTTAAAGATAGCCATTAAAGAATCTATGACTGTAAATACCAAATTTCTGTGTAATCTCATTTCTTTTTTAATCAGCTTGCAAAGATAGTATTAATAATGTGTTTTTAGAATTATTTATGCATAAAAAAAGACCACATCGCTGTAGTCTTTTATTTTTAAATATTTTATTTTTAACCTCTTCCGCCTCTTGAGGAATTTCCTCTTGATGAGTTTCCACCTGTAGAAGAACTTCTTGAACCTGAATTGGATGAAGAACTTGAGCGTGACGGAGCACTAACTTTGGCAGGTGCATTACTTCTTGATGGAGCACTAACTCCTGAAGAAGAATTACTTCTTTGTGAAGATGTTGCATTTCTATTATTTTCGCTTCTCGTTGAGTTGTTATTTCTTGGAGAAGCTGTTGTATTTCTTGGGCTTTCACTTCTAGTTGAAGTAGAATTTCTTGGTGATTCCACAGAAATGCTATTTTCTCTTGTTGAAGCATTACTTCTTGTTGCAGTAGTTGCTCCATTTTCTTCTCTAGTCGAAATTGAACCTCTGGTATTTGAATCTCTGGTTGAAGCTTCACTTCGTGTTGAATTATTGCTTCTTGTGCTAGCTTCACCTCTTGAAGAGTTGTTACTTCTTGTTGATGCTTCAATTCTAGGTTGAGTATTTCCTCTTTCTCTGGTGTTAACAGTTCTGACGTCTCTGGTTTTGTCTAGTTCATATCTGTTTGCTACAGAAGCATTTCGTTGTGAGAAAGAACGATTAGGATATCTTACTTCATAAGCATTTGCTCTTCTTCCATAGTAAGAGTTATAAGCAACTCTACAGTTTCTGTAATTTACATAGTTATACACATGTCCATATCCACCAATATATACGTTTATATGATTTCTGTATCTAAAGATTGGGAAAGGATTCCAAAAGGTATAATAAGTAGGGTAATATCCCCAATACCAGCTTGAATAATACGGTCTGTAGTTTGTTACCCAAAACGTATTATAGATTACAGGTGTGTGTACATAAACCGGCTCATAAATATAATTTTCACCATACATATATACATCACCAACAACCTGAACCTGAACTTTGTTGTTTTTTCCTCTTTGTACTTCAATGGACGCTACATCTTGATACAAGTCATTATCAATTACTGATTGAATTACAATGATATGGTCGTTGCCTTCAACAGACTCAATAACTCTTAGATAATCTACATAATTATCATCATTTAAATCCAAGTTACTGATTTGCGCTTTTGGATCGTTGATTCTTTTTTCAAAATCTTCTAAATCGGAAGCCTCTCCAAAGATTGTGGCAATTGCTCTTAAATCTAAATTATCGCTAATTTCAGAATTTGTAGCTGTAACAGTGGTCTTATCTTGTGCCAGTAAACTCATTAATGAAGCACTACATAAAAGGGCAAGGGTGAATAATTTTTTCATATCTAAAAGGATTAATTGTTCTTATAATTTTCTTTCATGTTACAATTACCAATTTCTGTGCCAAAAATATTTTTTTAATATAACTGTCTCAAATTCAAATTTTTAATATTTTATATATAAATAAAAATCAAATTATAAATATATTTTTTAATAGCTTTACCTAAAAAAGGTATCTGATGAAATCATTACATTATTTTTCCAGTTTTGTTATTATTTTTTTTATGGTTTCTTGTTCGTCAATAAACATCAAGCATGTCAAATATACCCAGGTAGAGGTTCAATCTCTTTTGAAGGAAAAGTTGAGCATAAGAGCTATCTTGACGGATGAGAATTATCTTTGGTATGCTGCTGATAAAGGCAATTATGGTAAGATTAATTTGAAAACCAATGAAATAACTTCCTATAAAATTAAATCAGATACTGTGGTAAATGAGATTAGGAGTATCGCCCAAACTAAAGATTTTATTTTTTTGTTGCCAGTAGCTAATCCAGCTCATATTTATAAGATTTCTAAGAAAGATAATTCACAGCAAATTGTATATTCTGAAATAAATGAAAAAGTTTTTTATGATAGTATGCAGTTTAAAGATGAGTTAAATGGAATGGCCATGGGTGATCCTACAGAAGATTGCTTATCCGTTATAATTACTAATGATGGTGGTACTTCTTGGCGAAAAATTAGTTGTGATAATTTGCCCAAAGTAGTTGAAGGAGAAGCTGCTTTTGCGGCAAGCAATTCAAATTTAATGCTAAAGAAAACGAAGACATTTATGGTTTCAGGTGGAAAAAAATCCAGATTGTTTGTAAGTGATGATTTTGGAAATAATTGGCAAGTTCATGATACACCAATTGTACAAGGTGAAGCCATGACTGGTATTTTCTCAGCTGACTTTTATGATGATGAAATAGGTTTTGTTACCGGTGGAAATTATGAAAAACCCAATGATAATGCTAATAATAAAGCTATAACTTTTGATGGAGGAAAGACATGGAAATTAGTTTCTAACGGTCAAGGATTTGGCTATGGTTCTTGTGTTCAATTTATACCCAATAGTAAAGGAAAAGCATTAGTTGCTGTTGGAGCAAATGGAATTCACTATTCGGATAATTTTGGGAGTTCTTGGATTCAACTCAATGAAGATAAGGATTTGTACACCATTAGATTTTTAGATTCAAAAACCGCTTTTGCTGCTGGAAGAAATAAAATCGTTAAATTAGTTTTTTTAGAATAATATTTTTAAAAGGAAAGGCTACTTACAAATCGTAAGTAGCCTTTTATAGCAATTTTTCCCTTTTTTTAGAATGATAAAACTACTTTTAAAGTAAAATCATCATTGATAGCTTTGTCTCCTAAACCATCAAAAATACTTCCTGAACCATATTCAATACCATATTTTGTTCTGTCAATAACAACATCTGCAGTAGCCGTTTTTCCATTAACAACAATATCAAAAACCACTTCATTAGTTTTGTTTTTGATGGTTAAATCTGCATAAATAGTGTAAGTGTTGTTTTCTTTGGTAGCGATTTTTTTGAACACTAATTTAGAGGTAGGATATTTTTCAGTGCCAAAAAAATCATCTGCTTTTAAGTGACCTTCTAATTTTCCTTTCATTCCACCTTCTAAATCTGTAACATTAATTGATGTCATATCCACTGTGAAATTTCCACCAACTAATTTTTTTCCGTCAAACACTAAAGCTCCATCTTTCAGGTTAACAGTTCCTTCGTGTTTACCAGTTACTTTTTTTCCTACCCAATTGATAGTACTTTTAGAAGCGTCAACTTTAACTGTTTTTTGAGCTGTTGCTGAAACTGTTGCCAATGCAACAAATGCTAATACGATTGATTTTAAATTTTTCATTTTTTTTAATTTATGGGTTATTGTTTTATTTTAAATGAGATGAATTTTTATGATAAGGTTACGAAAAGTTCTTCTAATGGTTTTCTCACTTTGGCATAGTGTTGTGTAGTGTCTTCTTCATGGCGATAACCTAGTGTAGCAACAAGTGAGGCATTAAGTCCTAATTTGTCTAACCCTAATACTTCATTGTATTTTTCTGGTTCAAATCCTTCCATAGGTGTTACATCTATTTTCAATTCTGCTGCAGCATTTAATAAATTTCCTAAGGCCAAATAAGTCTGTTTTGAAGTCCAATTGGATTGTATATCACTTGGTAAAGAAATTAATTTTGATTTCATAAAATCACTATATCCTTTTAAATTTTCAACGTCCAATCCTCTTGTTTGAGCCATATGATTGATATAATTGTCAATGTACTCTTCTTTTACACTTACAAAATTTGTAAAAACAAACAAGTGCGAAGCATCTGTTATTTGGGATTGATTCCAAGAGAAAGGTTTTAATTGTTCTCTTATTGCTGGATTTTCAATGATTAAGACCTTGTAAGGTTGCAATCCGTAGGAAGAAGCACTCAATTGAATAGCTTCTTTTAAAATTTGTAAGTCTGCCGATGAAATTTTTTTTGTGGCATCAAATTTTTTTGTGGCATAACGCCAATTTTGGTTTTCTAAAAATGTATTCATAAATTATATAGTTCTAAATTTTTCTAATAATTCGTTTAAAGTGGTCAATTCTTCTTCGGTTAGGTTAGAGGCAAATGACTTTTCATGATTAATAACCAAGGGATCTAATTTCTTTAATAAGTCCAATCCTTCTTGTGTAATTGTGATTTCCATTTTTCGTCGGTTGTCCGAGCAAATTTCTCTGGTAACTAAGTTTTTCAAGAGTAATTTATCTACCAAACGAGTAGTATTACTTGTCTTTGCTATCATTCGCTCTTGAATATCACACATATTTGCGGATTTTCCATTTTGACCTCTTAGGATTCTAAGCACATTGAATTGTTCAGGAGACAAATCCTCTGGTTTTAATATTTCATTAAACTTTTCACCAATAACATTGTGACAATACATTATATTAAGTAAAGTTTTCTTTTCAATAGCTAAAGGTAATTTGCTTTTGATGATATCTTCTATTTTCATAATTGTATATACAAATATTAACAATACAAATGTAGTATTATTTTTTATTGTATATACAAATGTGGATTAAAATTTTGTTAAATTTTTGAAATTGTATTTTTGATTGTAACTTTGGCAAAAATTGTAACAACATGAATTTAGAACAAAAAGAGTGGTGGGAAAATTATTTAGCAGATGAAAATGCTGTTATTCTTGATGTTAGAACAGATGAAGAGTTTGCATCACAAAAAATACCTGGGGCATTGAATGTAGATATTTACAAGGGACAAGGTTTTATTTACAAGTTAGAGGAATTAGATAAGACCAAGAACTACTATGTATATTGTGCAGCTGGAGGAAGAAGTGCACAAGCTTGTGGAATTATGAATCAATTGGGTTTTGAAAACGCATACAACTTGCTAGGCGGAATATCTCAATGGGATGGTCCTGTTGAATAATGTTTAGGAAAAGTTTTAATCGAGTTCAGCTATACTCTTTTTAATTTGGCTTTGTCTTTAAGGATTATTTTTTTACCAGCTAATTCAATGATTCCAGATTTATTAAATTCTGATAATAATCGGATACAGCTTTCAGTTGCAGTACCTATCATTCCAGCTAATTCTTCTCTAGAAAGTTGAAGTTTTAAGGTTTTATCTTCATTAATGCCAAAATTTTCTTCTAAATAGAGTAAGGTTTCAGCCAATCGTTGTTTTACGCTTTTTTGAGCCATATCAACCATATGATCGTCAGCTTCTTTTAAATCACCACAAATTGTTTTCATCATATTCATGGAAAATTGGTTGTTTTGATTGAAGAACACCATAATTTCTGCTTTCGGGATAAAACAAACTTGCATATCTTCAAGTGCAATGGCACTCAAATTTGCTGCTTCATCACTAATCATCGAACGTTGGCCTAAAAGTTCTCCTGGTTTAGCAAGTTTTACAATTTGATCTTTACCGTTATCACTTAATTTTGTCATTTTGCAAACCCCTTCTTTCACACAATAAACACCATTTACGGTTTCTCCCTCTTCAAAAATAGGTTCTCCTTTTTTAATGGTATAGGATGTTTTACAATCTGCCATTTTGATAAGTTCCTCTTTTGTCAGGGCTTTTAGTGAGCTAAATTGTCTAACAATGCATTGTTCGCACTTACTCATGAATTTTGATTTAACTTATTTTACAAATATACTCAAAGTATGACAAATATCATATTTTAACTTATCAACATTTGCAACCTTTGTTACAGGTAAAAGAGCAAATTTATGGACACAAATAACTGTTTCCATTGTGGTAATGAAATTATAAAAAAAGACGAAATTATTTTTGACAATAAAGGGTTCTGTTGTAACGGTTGCAAAACAGTTTATGAAATCTTTAGTCAAAATGATTTGTCTTGTTATTACGATTTTGAAAGTGCACCTGGTGCAACACCACAAGATATTAATGGAAAATATGATTTTTTAGATGATGAAAAAATTATTACTAAACTCTTGGAGTTTCAAGAAGATTCAACGGCTATTGTTTCACTTTACATTCCTCACATACACTGTAGCTCGTGTATTTGGATTTTGGAAAATTTACAGAAACTTCAAGACGGAATAAGAGTCTCACAAGTTAATTTTCCCGAAAAGAAAGTCCGTGTTACTTATAATTCTTCAAAAGTAACTTTAAAAGAAATCGTTCTTCTTTTGAGTGCTATTGGATATGAACCTTACATCAGTTTAGAAAACTTTGATGCAGAAAAGAAAAAAGTTGATAGAAGTTTGATATACAAAATTGGAATTGCTTTTTTCTGTTTTGGTAACATCATGTTACTTTCATTTCCAGAGTATTTTGAAGTAGAAGAGTTTTGGATCAATCAATATAGAGGATTCTTCCGTTGGCTCATTTTTGCATTAGCATTACCCTCTTTTGTATATTCAGCTTCTGGGTACTACGTTTCTGCTTGGAAAAGTATCCGTGCTGGACTTCTAAATATTGATATTCCTATTGCATTAGGCATTGTTGTAATGTTTGTAAGAAGTACCGTTGATATTATTTTCGATTTTGGCCAAGGTTTTTTCGATAGCATGACAGGATTAATCTTTTTTATGCTCTTGGGAAAATTATTTCAGCAAAAAACCTATGATTTTCTTTCATTTGAACGCGATTACAAATCGTATTTTCCAATAGCAATTACCAAAATATTGCCTTCTGGAGAGGAAACTTCAGTTCAAGTATATGATATTGAAAAAGGTGATAGGTTGTTGATTCGAAATCAAGAATTAATTCCAGTTGACGGTATTTTGATTTCAGAAAAAGGGTCTGTTGATTACAGCTTTGTTACAGGAGAAGCAGTTCCTATTGAAAAGAAATCGGGCGATAAACTTTATGCAGGAGGAAGAATGATTGGAAATGTTATTGAGATGGAAGTTTTGTTTTCAGTTTCTCAAAGTTATTTAACTCAATTGTGGAGTAATGATGTATTTCAGAAAAGAGTTGAGCAAAAGCACAAAACCATCACAGATAAAATTAGTAGGTATTTTACTCCCATTTTATTACTAATTGCAGGAGCATCTTTTCTGTATTGGATTTTTATTGACGTTACTATAGCTTTTAATGTTTTTACGGCAATCTTAATTGTAGCTTGCCCTTGTGCTTTGGCATTGACAGCTCCATTTACACTTGGAAATGTACTACGTATTTTAGGCAAACGAAAGTTTTATTTAAAAAATGCTTTAGTAATTGAACAGATGGCTAAAGTGGATACTATCGTTTTTGACAAAACAGGAACAATAACTACCAATAAAAAGACAGCTATAACTTATGAAGGTGATTTACTCAGTGCACAAGAATTAGCTGTTTTGAAAAGCACTTTAAGAGGATCTAATCACCCATTAAGTAGGAGATTGTATGATATTATTCCCAATTGCGACAAGCTGGAAGTAACTCATTTTGAAGAAGTAATCGGGAAAGGGATTTTGGCAACTTGTAATGAAATGACCATCAAACTAGGTTCGTCTCAATTTTTGCAACACATGAGTGAAAATACCCATAAAAAAACCAAAGTTCATGTTGAGATTAATGGGATTTACAAAGGCAGTTATATTTTCAACAACCAATACCGAAAAAATTTAGAACAATTATTTGAAAATCTAGCTCAAAAATACAATTTGGTGGTATTATCAGGAGATAATGATGGAGAACGTAAAATTCTTGAAAAAATGCTTCCCACAAAAACAGAATTAGTTTTCAATCAAAAGCCAGAAGAAAAATTATTATACATAGAGAATCTTCAAAAAGAAGGTAAAAATGTAATGATGATTGGTGATGGCTTGAACGATTCAGGTGCTCTAGCACAGAGTAATGTTGGAATTTCAATTTCTGAAAATGTTAATGTTTTTTCACCAGCCTGTGATGGAATTTTAGAGGCTACAAAATTTGCTCAAATTGATTTTTTTATGCGCTATTCTAAAAATGCAATGAGGACCATTTACATGAGTTTTGGTTTGTCCTTGCTCTATAATGTGGTAGGATTGAGTTTTGCAATTAAAGGTACTCTTTCGCCAATAGTAGCAGCAATTATAATGCCTTTGAGTACAATTACAATTGTAAGTTTTGTAACCATAATGACTAATATTTTCGCAAGGAATAAAAAATAGGTTTAGTTGAGTTGCTGTTGGCTTTAACCATCAGAAAAATAATTTTAACAAAATTTTAAAGCATGATAAATGTCATGTTTTAAGCAAAATTGGCAAAGTAACTTTGTTATCACAAATTAGAGGTATGAGTGTCATTTATATATTAATCACAGTAAGCATAGTTGTTGCGGTTGTTTTTTTAATTGCTTTCATTAAAGCCGTTAAAAGTGGACAATATGACGACGATTATACACCATCAGTCAGAATGCTTTTTGACGATGAGCTAATTAAGAGTACAAACAAATTAACTAAAACGGATAAAAAAAACAATTAATTATGGAGAAAGAACAATTTTATTACGACAACAAAATTGTGAGAAACTTCCTTTATGCATCAATTGCTTTTGGTGTAATTGGAATGTTGGTGGGTCTCATTGTGGCCTTCATGTACTTATTCCCAAACATGACAGATGGAATTTCATGGTTAGGCTATGGAAGGTTAAGACCTTTACATACAAATGCTGTTATTTTTGCCTTTGTGGGGAACTCTGTCTTTGCTGGAGCTTACTATTCTTTGCAACGACTTTTGAAAACTAGGATGTACAGTAATTTTTTAAGTCAATTTAATTTTTGGGGTTGGCAGTTAATTATTCTTGGTGCAGCAATTACATTACCTCTTGGGTTTACCTCTTCAAAAGAGTATGCTGAATTGGAATGGCCTTTTGACATAGCAATTGCTTTAGTTTGGGTAGCATTTGGAGTGAATATGATTGGAACAATTATTAAAAGAAGAGAAAGACATATTTATGTGGCCATATGGTTTTATTTAGCAACATTCATTGCTGTTGCCTTACTTCATATTTTTAATAATATTGAAATTCCAGTTTCAGCCTTTAAATCATATTCAGTTTATGCTGGTGTTCAGGATGCTTTGGTACAATGGTGGTATGGTCATAATGCAGTAGCGTTTTTCCTTACAACACCAATTCTAGGTTTAATGTATTATTTTGTGCCAAAAGCAGCTAATCGTCCAGTGTATTCATACAGATTATCTATCATTCACTTTTGGTCGCTAATCTTCATTTACATTTGGGCTGGACCACATCATTTATTATATTCAGCTCTACCAGATTGGGCTCAAAATTTAGGAGTTGTATTTTCAATAATGTTAATTGCTCCATCTTGGGGTGGTATGATTAATGGTTTATTAACATTGCGAGGAGCTTGGGACAAGGTAAGAACTGAGCCCGTTTTAAAGTTCTATGTAGTAGCCATTACTGGATATGGAATGTCAACTTTTGAAGGGCCAATGCTATCACTTAAAAATGTAAATGCCATTGCTCACTTTACAGATTGGATTGTAGCTCACGTTCATGTTGGTACATTAGCTTGGAATGGATTTATGGCTTTTGGTATGATCTACTGGTTAATTCCAAGATTGACAAAGACAAAATTGTTTTCAACAGGGTTGGCTAATTTTCACTTTTGGATTGGAACATTAGGAATCATATTGTATGTGTTGCCAATGTATGTTGCTGGATTTACTCAAGCATCTATGTGGAAACAATTTAATCCAGACGGTTCATTAGTATATGGAAATTTCTTAGAGACCGTTACAGAGATTATGCCAATGTATGCTATGAGAGCTATTGGGGGAACCTTATATTTTATAGGAATTTTAGTTTTAGTTTACAATATCGTAAGAACAGTAATGGCTGGTTCAAAAGTGCAAGACGAATTGGCTGAAGCACCTGCTTTGGTAAAAATATCAAACAAACAATTAAAAGGGGAATCTTGGCACTCTTGGTTGGAAAGAAAACCCGTTCAATTTACCATCTTAACTACTGTTGCAGTTGCAATTGGAGGAATTGTCCAAATTGTTCCTATGTTGGTAGTCAAGTCCAATATCCCAACAATTACAAGTGTAAAACCATATACTCCATTGGAATTAGAAGGAAGAGACTTATACATTCGTGAAGGATGTAACAATTGTCACTCTCAAATGATTCGTCCTTTCCGTTCAGAAGTAAAACGTTATGGAGAATATTCTAAATCAGGAGAATATGTTTATGATCATCCATTCTTGTGGGGTTCAAAACGAACAGGACCAGATTTATTTAGAGTAGGAGGAAAATACAACGATAACTGGCATTTTAACCACATGTGGGATCCTCAAAGTACTTCATCAGGTTCTATTATGCCAGGATACAAGTGGATGTATGAGAATAAACCTATGGATCATCAACACATTGAGAAAAAGATGGAAGTGATGGTAACATTGGGAGTGCCATACACAAAAGAAGATATCGCAAATGCTAGAAAGAATATAGATACTCAGTCTGCTCAAATTGAAAAAAGCTTGAGCAACGACCCAGATTTTGTAAAATCATATGAAGCTAGCAAAAAGGCAGCAGCAGCAAGAGGTGAGACATTTACACCTATGAAAGACAGAGAAATTGTAGCCCTTATTGCGTATTTACAACGATTGGGAACTGATATTAAAGTAAAGAAAACAGAATAATTTAAAACTCATAATTATGTTAAAATTTGTAAAACACAACATGGAAACCATTATGGGGATTGATATTTATCCAATAATATCATTGGTACTTTTCTTTATCGTTTTTGTTTCCTTCTTCATTTGGGCAATGACTTATAGTAAAGATAAGATTAAAGAATTAAGTGAGTTACCCTTTAAAGATGAAAAATAATTAAAGCTGCTTCATTCTTTTTTGAAAAGGAGAAGTACTTTTTACCAATTAAAAGCAAAAAGCTAATATTAAAACCAGTTAAAATGAGAAAAATAATTCCAGCATATGTAAGAGTTCCGTTACTATTTGCAATTGTTTTTGCAGCAATGGAATACTTTATTGATTCAGGAGATAAACCAGCGTTTTTAAAATACCCCATGGTATCTCTGTTCTTAGGTGTATTTCTATTTTTATTAATTGCAATAGAGATTGTGGTTAGTGCCGTAGATAAAGTAACCTATCACTTATTAACCGAAGAACAAAAGCAACAGTTAAAAGAGGCTCAAGCCTTACCTTTTACTGAAGGCAAGTTTTATCAAGGATTAGTAAAAAAACTAACCCGTTCTAAAGCAATTGAACAAGAGCAAGATGTAATGTTAGACCATGATTATGATGGTATTAAAGAGTTAGACAATGTATTGCCTCCATGGTGGGTATATTTATTCTATGCTTGTATTGTATTTGCTATCGTTTATTTAGTTCGTTTTGAAGTATATGGTGATTATACTCAAGCCGAAGAATTTGAAGCAGAAATGGCACAAGCTGATGTTGAAATTAAAGAATATTTGAAAACGGCACCAGATATGATGAATAAAGAAAGTGTTACATTATTAACAGATGCAACTTCTCTAGCCGAAGGTAAGACTCTTTTTACAACAAACTGTGTAGCCTGTCATAGAGCTGATGGTGGTGGTGCAATTGGTCCCAACCTAACTGATGAATATTGGATTTTAGGAGGAGGTATTAAAGATGTTTTTAATACGCTAATGGAAGGTGGTAGATCAGGAAAAGGAATGATTTCTTGGAAAGATCAACTAAAGCCTACTGAAATGCAAAAAGTGGCAAGTTATGTACTTTCACTCCAAGGAACAAAACCAAAAGATCCTAAACCAACAGAGCCAGAGGCTATACTATACAAAGCAGAAACTACAACAACACAGGTTGCAAAAACAGAAACGGCTGTAGATTCTTTAACAACAAAATAAATGTAGAAAAGGTTTTAAAATTTAGATTTAAAACCTTTTTCAAACTCGTTTTAGACTTGTATTTAAAACACCAAAATTATGTCGAAGTTACCAGACGAAAGTTTTAGAGATTCCATAGGAACCATTACTACAGAGGGAAAAAGAAATTTTATTTATCCCAAAAAACCTTCTGGAAAATTTTATGACAAAAGGAAAATACTAAGTTATGCATTGCTAGCTTTTCTATTGTCAGCCCCTTTCATTAAGGTTAATGGGAATCAGTTTTTGATGTTTAATGTATCAGAAAGAAGGTTCTCCATTTTTGGATTTCCCTTTTGGCCACAGGACTTTCATTTGTTTGTAATGTCAATGATTGTTGGAGTAGTGGGATTAACCCTCTTTACAGTAGCTTTTGGAAGGATATTTTGTGGTTGGTTTTGTCCGCAGACTATTTTTTTAGAGTTGGTTTTTAGACGAATTGAATATTGGATTGATGGTGATAGAGGAGCACAAATGCGTCTAGCAAAACAAGCATGGAATGCTGATAAGATTAGAAAGCGTATTACAAAGTGGAGTATCTTTTTTATTATTTCTTTTATTATAGCTAATGTTTTTTTGGCATATTTGATAGGAAGTGATAAATTGATTCAATACATAACCGATGGCCCAATTAAAAATTTTCCTACATTAATTGCGTTGTTAATATTTACAAGTGTATTTTACTTTGTATTTGCATGGTTTAGAGAACAGGTTTGTATTATTGCTTGTCCATATGGAAGAATGCAAGGTGTACTTTTAGACAATAAATCCATCAATGTGGCGTACGATCATGTAAGGGGAGAAGGACAAACAGGGAGAGCAAAATGGGATAAAAGAGAAAATAGAGCTGAGACAGGCAAGGGAGATTGTATCGACTGTAATCAATGTGTAGTAGTTTGTCCTACAGGAATTGATATTCGTAACGGTACTCAGTTAGAATGTGTTAACTGTACCGCTTGTATTGACGAATGTGATACCATCATGGAAAAGGTTGGTTTACCCAAAGGTTTGATACGTTATGCCAGTGAAGACGAAATTGTTAACAAAGAAAAATTCAAGTTAACCACTAGAATGAAGGGTTACATAGGAGTTTTAACCTTACTTACAGGAGTTTTAATTGGTTTATTGTTTATGAGAAATGATGTTGAAGCCACCGTTTTAAGACTGCCTGGACAATTGTTTGAACACAAAGGGGATAACATTAGCAATATATTCACTTATAAAATTGTCAACAAAACAGTTAGAGATTTTGACAGTGTTCATTTTAAACTGGCAAATCCTAAAGGAATTATAAAAGTAGTGGGTAATTCTTATGTGAAAGTGAAAAAAGAAGGATTAACTCAAGGAACTTTATTCATCGAAATAAATCCAGCCTTTTTAAAAGGAGATAAAACTAAAGTTAAAATTGAAATTTACAACAAACATGAGCTGATTGAAACTACAAGGACCAATTTTTTAGGGCCAAGGAGTTTTAATTAGTTAAAGCATTAAGTATTAAGACATTTTTACTTAACAACAAAAAAGAAAAAAAATGAAAATAAATTGGGGAACAGGAATTGTAATAGCATTTGGACTATTCATGACATTCATATTATATTTTGTGTTCAAAGTGCAATCTGACTCTACCTATGATAATGAATTGGTAACAGAAGAATACTATAAAAAAGAAGCATTAGTGCAGAATGATATTGAAAAGCAAAAAAGTGCTAATCAATTGAAGTATAAATTAAAATTTGAAAAATCGGTTGAGGGAATTGTAGTTGAATTTCCTTCCAACTTTGATTTTAAAAAGATAAAAGGTAAAGTGTCCTTATATAGACCGTCAAGCCAAAAGCTAGATTTTGAAATTCCGATTTCATTATCTTCTTCAAATTTGCTCATACCTAATAGTAATTTGGAAGGCGGTCTTTGGGACATAACTGTAGATTGGACATACGATAGTGTTAGCTATCTCAATAAAGAAACCATTTATTATTAAAGTTTAAGATGTGTGATTTTAGGTGATAGGCGATTCTTAATTAGTTTATTGGTTATTAGTTTTTATTTTAAACCATCATCTAAGTCATGCATCTTTTTTTATTCTTTAGTTTATTTATAATTTCAATCACATGCTATATTCTGCAATTGTACTAGGATTAATAAGTAGCTTTCACTGCATAGGAATGTGTGGCCCAATTGCTATGATGTTACCTGTTGATAGAAATAATCCTGCCAAAAAAACCACACAAATCTTGACCTATCAATTGGGAAGATTAACCGCTTATTCCAGTTTAGGCTTGTTGTTTGGCTTGATAGGAAAAGGATTGTTTATTGCAGGATTTCAACAACAACTTTCTATTGTTGTTGGATTATTAATGATACTAGTAGCCATTGTTCCTGAAAAAGTATTTGCCCGTTATAACTTCTCTAAACCTATTTATAAAATCATTTCAAAAGTAAAATCGAATCTAGGGAAGCAATTCAAAAATAGAACTTATAAATCGCTTTTCTCGATTGGATTGTTAAATGGTTATTTGCCTTGTGGAATGGTTTATGTAGCCTTATTTGGAGCTATTGCGATGCAAAGTTTACCATTAGGAACATTTTATATGTTTTTATTTGGCTTGGGAACAATTCCTATGATGAGTGCTGTGGTTTACATAGCTAATTTCATCACACCTAAAACTAGAAATACCATTCAAAAAGCTATTCCTGTTCTAACAATTGTTATTGGAATGTTATTTATTGTTAGAGGTTTAGGATTGGATATTCCTTATTTGTCACCAAGTAACATGAGTTTATTTGTGCAAGCTGAAGCAAATTGCCATTAGTCTGGATATTCAGATTATCAGACTGCATATTTTCGGACAAAAATTTGAAGTAAACGAAGCTGGCTGAAAATCTAAATTGTCATTGAAAACAATTGAGTCTGTGGAGCTTTTCGAATTAATCTTAAATCAAAAGCCATGCAAATATTTCTCACAAATGGCTTTCCTTTTTCTGTAACTTTTATTGAATTTTCTGCCATGGTAAGTAAACCATCTTCTTTCATTTCTTGAAGATGTTCTAATACGTCATTAATTTCTTTAAATTTCATGGCATCGTTTTCCCATGAAGTTGAAAATTGACACATAAGATTTAAGATGTGCTTTCTTATGACTAAATCTTCTTCGGTTAAAACATGACCTCTAAAAACAGGTAATTCATTTTTGTCTAATTTTAGATAATAATCCTCTAAATTCTTTTCGTTTTGAGCAAAAGCATACCAGCTATCACTTATGGAAGAAACACCCAAGCCAATCATCAGTTGAGTTTTTGAAGAAGTATACCCCATAAAATTGCGATGTAGTTTTCCTTGTTCAAAAGACTTAGTCATACTATCTTCTTTTAATGAAAAATGATCCATTCCAATTTCGATGTAATTGTTTTTAGCCAATTGAATTTTACCTTTTTCATACAGTTCTCTTTTTTCATCACTTTTAGGCAAATCTTCCTCTTTAAAACCGCGTTGACCATTTCCTTTTATCCATGGCACATGAGCATAGCTGTAAAAAGCTAATCTGTCAGGTAAAAGCGATTTTGTTTTGTCAATCGTATCCAAAACATCATCTAAAGTTTGAAAAGGCAATCCAAAGATCAAATCATGTCCCACTGACGTATAACCAATTTCTTTTGCCCAAAAAGTTACCTTTGCCACATTGTGAAACGGTTGAACTCTATGAATGGCTTTTTGCACTTTTTCCGAATAATCTTGTACTCCAAAACTTACTCTTCTAAAACCCAAGTCATACAAAGTTTGAAGATGTTGTCTGGAAGTATTATTCGGATGACCTTCAAAACTAAATTCGTGTTGAGGTGCTTTCTTAGCCCGTTGAAAAATTCCATGGATCAATCGTTCTAAATTTTTAGGAGAGAAAAAAGTTGGAGTTCCACCACCCAAATGAATTTCTTTTATGATGGGTTTATCTAAAAATAAGTCACAGTACAATTTCCATTCTTTCAAAACAGCATCTATGTATGGGTGTTCTACATCGTGACGTTTAGTAATTCGCTTGTTACAACCACAAAAAGTGCATAAACTTTCGCAAAAGGGAAGATGAATATACAAGCTAATGCCTTCTGTTGTGTTGGATTCTTCAAATGATTTTTTAAAAGACGTTTCCCATTTTTCTACTGAAAATAAGTCTTCATCCCAATAGGGAACAGTAGGATAACTGGTATATCTTGGTCCAGGAACATTATATTTTTGTACAAGTGATTGTTGCATACCATGTATAATTTACACAAATTTAAAGGAGAATGAACTAGTATAAAATGATAATTATCATGTTTAGGATTTGTAACAAATGACACACAATTTCCTTTTTTAACTTTGTAACTTTGTATTTTAAAAGGTAAAAATGAACGCAAAATTTAATGAAATTATCAATCAAAATCAATTGGTGTTAATAGATTTTTATGCAGATTGGTGTGGGCCATGCAAAATGATGTCACCCATTTTACAAGAAACAAAAGCAGTTGTAAAAGATGAAGTCAAAATCATAAAGATAAATGTTGATCAACACCAAAGCTTGGCATCAGAGTTTATGGTTAGAGGTGTCCCCACGTTAATGCTTTTCAAAGAAGGTAAAATGCTTTGGAGACAATCGGGTGTGGTAAGTAAAAATCAATTGATAGAAATAATAAATCAATACAAGAATTAATTTTTTTTTCTTAATTTTATAAAAAAAACAAAATGAAAAAAATAGTATTGAGTTTAAGTATATTGGCATGGGTTGTTTGCTCGTGTACAAAACAGCAAGAGGGAATTTCGGTAGTTGACTCCAGTAATTTTGAACAACAAATGAAAGAAAGTTCAAGTCAAATAGTAGATGTTAGGACACCCGAAGAGTTTTCTGCTGGACACATTGCAAATGCTGTCAATATGGACGTTACAGCCGATGATTTTGAACAACAAATAGAGACGTTAGACAAAGATAAACCTGTAATGGTGTATTGCAAATCTGGTGGAAGAAGTGCCAGAGCTGCTTCAATACTAAAAGATAAGGGATTCAAAAATGTATATGATTTAGATGGAGGAATTATTGGGTGGGAAGAAGCCAAAAAACCAATTGAGAACTAACCAAAATCGATTTATATTATGAAAAAAAACGTTGGAAATGGCGATAGATTTCTACGAATAATGGTAGGTATTATTGCTTTAATTTTAGTAATGGGCAATGTAGTTGAGGGTACTCTAATGTGGATAGCATTAGCTGTTGGCGTTGTGATGGTGTTAACTTCTTCTTTGCAAATTTGTCCACTTTATAGCTTGTTAGGCATCAATACTTGTAAGGTTAAAGCCAAAAAATAGATTTAAAAAAAACCGAAAATTAGTTTTCGGTTTTTTTAGGATCTAGGTTTATTGATTCCTCTGTCATATAAAACAATACTGCCAGCTACAGAAACATTCAAACTTTTTTCAGATTTGAATTTTACCAAAGAATGACATTTTTCGATTGCAGCTTTTGATAAGCCATTATCTTCTGCACCCAAAAGATAAACGCATCGTCTTGGATGATGAAAGGTTTCTAAGTCTTCGGCTTTGTCATCTAATTCTACACCGACTAATCTTGCTCCTTTGGGTAAGTTTTTAAAAAAATCATCAAAATTGTCATAATGAAAATAAGGCATAGATTTTACAGCATTGTGTGTGTCAGAAGCTTGCTTGGCATATCTATTACCTATGGTAAAAATAAAACTGGCTCCTAAATTTTGAGCGGAACGCCATAAAACCCCTAAATTTTCAGGAGTTTTTCCATTTTGAATTCCAATACCAAAGAATTCATTTGTGAAATTATCATTCATGCTGCAAAAATACAATTAGCTATATAAATAACAAGTGATGTCAGTATTTAATAAGTCAAATTAATTTCCATTTGCCTTTTTTCCAGCTTTAAAAGTTCTATTTTGCGTTTGCAAATTTCTATTGCATATTCAGCCTCATTGATTTGTTGCTCTTTTTTCTTTGCCGAACGAAATAATCTATATCCTTTGGCACTTTCTAATTCTTCTTTGGCTTCTTCAAGTTCATCATAAGCATTAGAAATGGCTGTTAAAATGTCTTTATAAGTTTCTTCATCAGCTTTTCTTCTCGAAGAATTTAGACGCGCTTTCTCTTGTTGTTCTTTTTCCGTTAAAATTTTTGTTTGCTCTTCTAGTTTTTGTTGTTGCTCTTCAATTTTTTTAGTATAGTTTTCTTTCTGAATTTCTTTGTTCGTCTTTTCAAGGTCAATAATCTTATTTGATTTATAATTCATGATAAGCAATGAAACCAAGACGAGTACCATCACCATGATAATTGCCATCATATTTTTTCGATAAAAGCCCAAAAAACGAGAATTGATTTTTTTATAAATGTGTTTTTCTTCTGTGTTGATTTCAATAGGTGTAGGTAGTTCATTCACAATGGATTGTAAAGCTTCAATTTCACCAGCAGTTTTCCAAGTCTCAAAACCTTCACACCAAATGGGTGTAAATGAGTTGATTTTTCTGTCTTTCAATTCTTCAATACTAAATGGGCCAATGCTTACCTTGTTTTCATATAAATAATATATTTTCATTTGTTTTGTTTTTATGGAATGACGACTTGTTTAGATAAATTGAATCTAAATATACAAAAAATATTTTTTAGGATGTCGTAAGGTTAGTTAGGTCTAATTACCAATTTGCAAATGAGATACCTAGTCCTAATGTAGTTTGATTGTGATTGTAATCTAGTAAAGTTTCCCCATATCCATGAAACAATTGTGCATGACCACGAATATGTCCTTTTATTGGAAAAACATAATTCATCTGAATACCACCTCTTTTAAGCGATGTAAAAGGATGTGTTATCACACTATAAAATTCATGCTTTAGGTAGTGATATCCTACATAGACTTCTGCATTGCCTATGTATTTTGTAATAGCAGGATTTTCATCGTCTTCATCTCTTAAACGGATCCAAGGTTTAAAATTGACTATCCAATCATCACTTTCATATCCAATATTAAAGATTATTCTATTCCAACTCCTAGAATTAGGCAAATCTTGTCCATTGGATTGATGATTTAGGGCAAAACCAACATTTCTGATGCTTCCTGTTAGGAATTTTGTTTTCATTGGAAAATTAAAGATAATTTCGGGTTCATAATTTAATTCTCTGAAAGCCCTAGAAAAATTTTTATTATATACTTGCCAATGTGCTTTTTGTGTGTAACCAATCCAAACATCTCCTAATCCAAAAAATGCAGATTGAAGAATTTTTGTTTTAAAGCTAATTTGAAATTTTGCTTCATAGTTGTTGTAATCGTCAATCTCTGTGGCTGAATATGTTGGATTTTCACTAAAAGGCAAGGAGTTGGGCTTGTTAGTCCATCTTCCAGCAGTTACATATATGGGTTTGTAAGAAACAAGTTTAAAAGTTCCTTTTTTATCAATACTATCCAATTCCCAATCTTGCGAAAGAGTTTTCTTGATGATTAAATTATCCAATACACTTTGGGCAAATGTAGCCTGAAAACAAGTAAAAGAAAACAGGAACAAAAGACAGGATATACAAACTCTTGGCATAAAGTATTTGGGATTTGGGATTGGTAAAAATAGTGAAATTATCTATACTAAATTTAAGTTTTTTGCCACTTCAATAAGTTCGTTATCAGTTCCTTTTTTGTTTAAAAGTTGAAGCTTGATGTTGGCTTTTCTTTTTTCAATCGTACTCAAAGATAAGTCTATATATTTAGGTAATTCTTTTGTTTTAATCCCTTTTTTCAGCAGCACCATAATTTGGCTATCGTATTCATCCCAGTTAATGTTCCTTTTGTACAACGTAACCAGAGCTTCATAGATGGTTTTACTGATGTATCTGTTGTTGTTTAATATGGATGAAAATATTGAAGGAAAAACAACAAAATCAATATCATTTTTTGAAAGAAATCCTTCAGGTTTAATACTTTTAAAAATATCGTTTAGGATGAGCCCTTCGTGATGCATTGTTAAAATTATGATTTTACATGAATCAATTTTTTCTCTGATCATTTTAGCTAAATCTGCTCCTGAAGTAATGTTTTCTTTTTTGAAAGGGGGTAAACCAATATCAATTATAGCCAGATCTATTTTTCGGGAATCATTTTCATACCTTGTGAGAAACCTAAAAGCGGATTCACAATCTGATGCTTTATCAAAATTAAAATCAACGCCTTTATTATTCATGGTTATTAAGTTGATGTAAGCATCAGCTGTCATAGGATGATCATCAACCACCAATATGTTTATTTTTTGAGACATAAACCGTAAGTATTTAACAAATAAACCGTAAAATATATCGAATCAAGCTTATTAATTTTGTATAAAATTAATCAAATAGTGCTAAATTCCTATATAATTATTGATGCTTCATCTGAAATTGAGAAACACATGGCTGATTTTCAGCAGTTTGTTGATTTTGTTTGTTTGGGAATTTTTACGGATTTTGACAATGCCATAAATGCTATAATTGAAAAGAAGCCACAGATTATTTTTTTTCATTTTACAGAAGAAATACCACTCCACTTTTTATTGGAATTGCAACGATATATAGAGGATTTGCCCTATGTAGTTGCAATAAATAAAGAAGATAAAAACGCTTATAAAGCTATTAAATATGGTGTAATGGATTATATTTTGTTGCCGTTGACACCTATTGAAATTAAGAAAGCATTTATGAAATATACAATGTTTTCTAAACGAACAGTACAAGAAAACTTGTGCATCAAAACCAATAGTGATTATTATTTCATTCCTTTTGAGGATATCGTTTATTTGATGGCTGACAATAATACTACGGACTTTTATCTTAAAAACGGAAAAGTAATTTCAGGGTTCAAAACATTGAAGTTTTTTCAAGGGCAATTGCCTTTTTATTTTTTTAGAATTCACAATAGTTATGTGGTTAATATTAATTATGTAACTAGAATTAATACCAGCAAATCAGACTGTTATTTGTTCAATAATGAGTATAAACTGCCCTACTCAAGAACATATAAAGAGAATATTGAAACTATTATCAGGAGAATTGGTTAATTTTATTTTGTCAGTTACATCCAATAGTTTGTCGATTACTTAATCTACTCTTCAACTTACTAACTCTATCTTGTTTCATAGTGCCATTCTTGACAGGTTTTCTAATTTTGACTCATAGAAAAAAACTAATTAGTGAATTTTTACCATAGTAATTAAAGAAAGGGAATTCTTTAATTATTGTTATAAAGGTTTCCCTGCTTTTATAATTAAATTGATTCATGAATTAATTTTTTATTTTCAAAACAAAACAAAACACAAATCTTAAATTACCTATTATGAAAAAATTATTATTTATTGCAATTATGGCAACAGGCTTATCTTTAGTATCATGTACTGCTGAAACAGAATCAATTGAACCAATCCAAAACGAAAATATTGATGACAACCCTACAGTAGTTGAAGGAGAACCATACATTAAAAAAGATAAAGACTAGTTTTTATAGTTTCAATTAGATTTTATATATTTGATAAAAAAGAAAATTGAAACAAATAAACATTTTTTTTTACATTATACTATTTTCATCCTTATTTATAGCTTGTAAAAAAAAGGAGAATAAAAACAATCTAATCAACTTTATAGATTCAGAAAAATATGCTTTGTCTTCTTCGAAAGACAAAGTATTTTTTTTAGATTCAGTATCCAAAAAAATAGATGGAATGCCAGAGGATTCATTAACGAAACTACTGGCATTCAAAGTTTCTGCAGAATATTATTATTTAAAGGACAATGAAATGTCTTTTAGATTGAGTAAAAAAGCATATGATCTATCACAAAAACAGTCAGACTCAATAGGAATGGGGCGAGCTCTCTATTATATGGGAGATTGTTTTGAACTTACTTACAAGGATAGTGCTTATTATTATTACAAAGAGTCAGAGAAAATTTTCAGACTTTTAAATAATAAAGAGAAATTAGCGAAAGTACATTTCAACAAGGCTTATTTGCTTTTTTATGAAGGTAATTATGCAGAAAGTGAAATAGAAGTCATTAAGGCACTTCAAAATTTAACCAATTCAGATAATTTTAAACTAAAATTTTCTTGTTATTCACTTCAAGGATCTATTCACAACGAGCTTGAAGAATATGATAAGGCTCTTTCTTATTTTAAATTAGCAGAAGAAACCTATTACGATATTAATGTAACAGACGATGATAATTCGGAAACCTATGATTACTACGTGCTCAATGTAATCAACCTGTGTAATATTTATGATAAAAAAGGACAGTACACAAAATCTATAGTAGAATTAAATAAAATTAAAACTAAAGAGCTAAAAGAAAAGTGGCCTAGTCTATACAAATTGGTTATCGGAAACTTAGCTTATTCAAAAATGAAAAATGGAAATTTGGTTGAAGCTAAAAAATTATTTGAAGAAGCAATTGAATTAGATAAAAACAACAATAAAGACAAAAGCTATTTGTATAAGATTATTAATTATGGAGAATATTATTTGATTACTAGAGATTTAGAAAAAGCAAAGGCATATTTTTCAGAATCATTAAGCCTTTCTAAACAATTTAAAAGTGGAAAAGAAATTTTAAAATCATTAGATTTTTTATCCAAAGTTGACGCTGAGAATAGTGCATTCTATAAAAATGAATACATACGAATAAGTGACAGTATCATTAAGGCTCAAAGAGCAAGTAGTAATAAATTTGCTCGAATTGAATATGAGACCAATAAATTAGAAGATGCAAACGAGCTGTTGAGCAAAAGAAATTTCTACCTTTTCATCATTATATCTTTTTCAATCATAGCTTTTTTGATTATTTTAGGATTCAGACATAGAAAAGCCCAAAAACGAGAAATTGAATTTTTAGAGGTAAGAAAAGCAGCTGATATTGAATTGTTTGAACTAATCAAGGATTATCAAGTGCAATTGGTTAAATTAAAAGAAAATGTTCAAAATACCATAGCTAAAGAACTACATGATGGAGTAATGAATAGCATTTACAGCGTTAGATTGAATCTTGGTTTTTTAAATAGTTCTGATGATGAAACGTCAAAAGAGAAACGACTTCTTTATATTACGGAATTACAAAAAATTGAGAAAGAGATTAGAGAATTGTCTCATGATTTAAATCACGAAACAGATTTTAATAAGGCAGATTATTGTTATTTGTTGAATAATTTAGTGGAATCAATTGACGAGGTTTCGACAACAAAATTCAGATGCATTATTGACCCAGAAATTAATTGGGATAATTATTCTTCTGTAATTAAAATAAACATTTATAGAATTTTACAAGAGATTTTTTCCAATGTAAATAAGTATGCAAAAGCAGAATATTGCAGTGTTAAAATAACTACAAATGAAAAGTTTATTGTCATTACCATAATTGACGATGGAATAGGTTTTGATACTTCCAAGAAGTCAACAGGCATAGGAATGAAAAACATCAAGGAAAGAATAAAATTAATTAAGGGGAAAATAGATATTGTGAGCAACATAAACGAAGGCACAAAAGTTTATATTGAAATAGAAAGAAAACAAAAAGCGAGTAAACCTTAGTTTTTAAAGTGATTTTTTTTCAGTGATACTTTTTACAGAATAAAAGATAAACTTCTTTAGAGATAAATAATTTCTAAAGAAAGTAGAAAAGACGTTAAAAACATAATTACATTTTATATAAGACCATATTGGCTTACAGCATTAATCAACTCCATAAGATTATTGACTTCAAATTTTTTGAGTAAATTTTTGCGGTGCGTTTGAACGGTTAAATAGCTTAAAAATAGAATATCAGAAATTTCCTGTGTGGTTTTACCTTGTTTTAAAAGAAGAAGTATTTCTTTTTCCCGTTTGGTTAGTCTGGGAATAGTATTTGCATCATTGAGCTTAAAATGATTCATCATTTCATCCACTTCTTTGCAAAAAACAATTCTGTCTTCAGCCACCTCATTTATTCCCTCACTTAACTCTTCCAGAGAGGCACTTTTTAAAAAATAACCATTAGCTCCAGCTTTCATCATTTGTAACACAAGACTTCGCTCAAATTGACTGCTAAAAGCTAAAACTTTAATTTTAGGGTAAGCTTTTTTAATTTTAATACACAAGTCAATACCATTAATATCGGGTAAAAAAACATCTAAAAAAATTAAATCAATCTCATTCAAATCGGAAAAGCCTAAAATACTTAAACCATTGTGAAAAACACCTTTGAAATTTATGTTTTCATTATTAATTAAGAACATTTTTAGTCCTTCCGCCAAAATGGGGTGATCATCGATAATAATGGTGTTAAGTTTTTGTTTCATGAAATCATTTCAATAGTTAATTCTATATTTACAGTAGTTCCGGAAGTTTCGTTTGAAAATATCTCAAATTTTCCTTCCAAGACGTCAACCCTTTTTTTGATGTTTGACAGTCCCAATCCTTTCTTGTTTTTATCGTCTGATATGCCTATGCCATTGTCTTCCACAGTTATGAGAAACAAATTATTGTTTTGACTGCATTGCACTATAATCACTGTAGCTTTGGAATGCTTAAGTGCATTGTTAACCAATTCTTGTACGATGCGGTAAATTGTTATTTGATGGGATGGTTTAATGGTGTCACTTAATTCAAACGAATTGTACTCTATTGTTACATTTTTCAAGGAATTGCTCATGCATAAATCATGAATTGCCGCATCTAATCCCAATCTATTTAAAGTTTCTGGGACCAAATTATAAGCAATTTGTCTGAGTTCTTTAATTGATTTTGTTAGAGCTAAAATAACGAGTGTAATTATATTTGATTTGGAGTCTGCACTATTTTCTAATTGCATTTTAATTGAACTTAAACTACTTCCAATGCCATCATGTAAATCTCTTGCAATCCTTTTTCTTTCGGCTTCCTCACCTTCGATCATAGCCTGAATTTTTTCTATTTCCTTTTGCTTTTTTAAAGCTATTACATTTTGGTTGTGGATAATGTCTTTTTGGGAATTAATTTTTCTTTGATTCCTCAAATTCTTCAATAAAAAGTAGAAAGAGATTATACCCACAAGAATTAGTAAACCAAATATGGAGTAGAGAATTTGATTGTTCTTTAATCTTAATTCTTTTTGTTGATTCTCTTGCTGAAGATTTAGAATCTTATTTTCATTTTCAATGCGATTGTATTTAGCCTCTAATTCCATAAACTCTTTTCTGTTTTGGAGGTTATCTACACTATCTTTTATTTTGATGTATTTTTGATTGACAGTATATGCCAATTTATAACGATTGAGTTTCTCTAAATTTTTAGCATAAATCTTTAAAAAACTTAATTCATAGAAAGGAGGTATTTTAGGTTCAATTTCCTTCAAATAGTTATATGCTAAATTAGGTTGATTTAATTCAATCAATGATTCACACAATGATAATTTTATAATTAGTTCGGTATTTAAGCTGTTTGTAGGTTTTAAATTTTGAATTCCTAAAGTAAAAAAATTGATAGCATTTTGATGATCGTTTTTTTCAGAATAATACTCGCCTAATACATAGTAATAATGAGGGTCAACATTAGATTTCTTATTTAAATTGAAGTACTTTTTTGCGGCGTTCAAGTTTTGGTAAGCCTCTTCAAATGCCTTGAGCTTGATTAAATTGTTTGCACTAAATACATAACACAAAGCAAGATCTTCTTTATTAATAATCTTGAGAAGATAGGTTTTTATTGCCTCTTTAAAATAAGCATCAGCTTTTTTGTATTGATTTAGGTTAAAAAAAGAGCGACCGATATTCTCATAAAACATAGCAAGCAATGTATTACTCTTCGATTTTTTGGCCAAACCCAATCCTTCAGTAGTTAATATCTTGATGGATTCATCATACTCATGATTGTTAAGATAAAACGTACTTAAATTTTGAATTATAATCAATTGTAAACTAATACTCTCTTTGTTGTTGAATTTTCTAAGTGATTTTTGAATCTTTTTTATTTCACTAAAAAAAGTAACTATATCATCCTCATTTAAGTATCGTAGAGAAGCATAATATTTTGAATATTCAATTAAAAAAGGAGATTTTAATGCATGTTTTGTGCCTAATTGGTAATAGGTCATATATTCTTCATCATTGCCAATAGTTTTGTAAAAGCCTGAAATCTTCAACGAAGTCAAGCATTTAATACTATCGTTTTTAGAAGATTTATAAACATTCTTCAAACTATCGATGACATGCGAATAATTATCAATTGTCCTGATTTCTTGTGCAAAACAGACTGTGTAAGTGAGAAAAAATAAATAGACCAACTTTAATTTCATAGTTGTAAAAATAATCAAAATAACAAATCAACCTCATTAATTTTGATCTGTGATTTTCAGTACTTGAGAGAAATGTTTATACCAATCGGAGTTTAAAAAAAGATGTCTAGCAACTTTGCGTTGGTTTCAAATGGAATATTACTAAACTTAAAACAAATGAATTTATCGTATAAGTTTTTTCTAATTACTGTTGCGAAAAGACAGTTTACATATTAAAGCTTTCAATTTGCGATTGAGTAATTGATTGTAAGCCAAAATAAATGCGATTATTGCAAATTACTACTTAAAGATCAAGCTTTAAATATATTGACAAGAATGTGAGTTTTTATATTTTACGGTATGAAGTGTAAACCACTTATGTATTCTTCCATACCGTAAAAAAAGATTAATTTAAATTGTATTGTGCAATTGCTGCTAAAGCAGTTCCAGTGCTAAAAGCTTCTTTTTTCAAAATACCATTTACATAAATTTGTACTTTCAATGTTGAGGAAGAATTATTGCCTATTGCATTCATGCTAACAGTTGCAATAGTGGCATTTGAAGGCGCAGTAATAGTCGTGCTCGACCAAGTTGTTCCTCCAATTGATGAAGCTGATGTAAGTGTAGAATCATACCCAAATGTACATGTATTTAACGTAGAACCTGCAGAAGCTTCAGCTTTGAAAACGATCTCAAAAGTTGATGGTGTTGGACTACCTGAACCTCCATTGTCATCATCGGAACAACCAACAAAAAGCAATACTATAAAGATTGAAAGTACAAAAGGGTTAATTTTAAAGTTTAATTTTTTCATAATTTGATTTTTTTGAATTAGACGGAAATTAATGAAGTGTAAGGACGAAGTAAATTAATTCATCCTTTTTAGTGGCTTTTAATGGAAGCAAATTAAGATAAATGTTAACAGTTTTAAAATACCCAATTCGAGGTATTTTTTGCCTACTTTAGAATTTATTGAAATCTTGTAAGAATTTGCGATTAATAGTCTTTTATGTGATTAAATATTTGTGATTCAATAAAATTACCTCGAATTGGGTATTTTCTTTTATTCAGCAGATGACTAGATTTACAAAAAAAAAACTATGAAGAAAATTATGAAAAAACAATTACTTAAAAAGCATTTTACAATCATTATTGAAGTCCCATACTTCTCAAAAGAGCATTCTCACCAATCAATGGCAAAGCAAGGAAAAAAGTTTCTCGCCTACAATTAGTCTTTATTTATGTTTTTAAAGAATTGAGGAGTGTTTTAATAGCCTAATAAGATTAGATTACACTTTTTGGTATCATTACAAATTTAAAAGTTGAAAGATGGTTGCAAATAGAATACATTTTTTTTCAGGAATACTAGTAAGCCTTTTTATTGTTTTACACTTATTTAATCATGCCATTAGCGTTATTGGTGTAGCTCAACATATAGCTTTTATGAACGAAACAAGGGTTTTTTATAGAAACATAATCGTAGAATCAATATTGTTGTTATCCGTTTTGGTACAAATTTTTACAGGAATACAATTGTTCTCAAAGAAAAGAAAAGACATCAGAACTAAGTCCGAAAAACTGCAAGCATGGACTGGTTTTTACTTGGCATTTTTTATGATTTTTCATCTTTCTGCGGTATTTATAGGAAGGTATATCTTGAATGTAGATACAAATTTTTACTTTGGTGTTGCAGGCCTAAATGTTTTTCCATTATGTCTGTTTTTTTTGCCCTATTATGGTTTGGCTATATTTTCTGCTTTCAGTCATATAGCAATTGCTTTCGCTAAAAGGCATGAAAATTTTCTTATCGTGACTTCAAAAGAAAAGAAATTGGTATGTATCATTTCAGTCTCAGTAGTTGTCACTGGCTTAATACTATATGGCACAACGAATGGCTTTCGTGGATATGAAATACCAAAAGCTTACCATCTTATGATTAAAAGATAAGATAAAACTATAGGCTCATAATAAAAAATGTAAAGTCACCCAAAAAAGAAATGGATACAATCCTTGAAATTACGACAAAGGATAATCACATCATGAAATCGGAAACGGATACCTAAAGATAGGATAGAATAGCATCATTATTTGGTTCAAAAAGCAAACACAGTTGCGTTAAATATTTTGCAACGGAATATTCAAAAATAATTTATAACCGTTTGACTTAAAATTATATAGTGAATTTTACAAATCTGATAGCATAGAATTAGTATTAAATTTGAAAAGACTTTTAAGTTCTATACAACAATCCAAAAGGTGTAGTTTATTTTAAACAAGTTTTAATATTCCACGAGTAAAAAACTACATATAAATTGAAGAAGTTTTAGGCAACGTTGACAACTATTTTGAAATACTATCCAAAACAGAAAAGGAGACAGACTAGTCAAGATATTAAGGAAAATTATGAACTCTAAAACAACATATTAGAATTAGTAGGATTCCAAAATAAAGTAAGTGTAAGTATTTATCATTTTATAAAGAGCCATTAGAACGCTTTTTGTTTTTTAAAATATCAAAGCAATGAAAATCATTTTGAATATTTTCATCAAGCAAAAAATGAATAAAATGTATCAATTTAAATATAAAGAATTATGAAAAATATATTTTTAGTTTTAATATTAATTTTTGGGATAAAAGCGGCTGGACAGAGTCAAACGAGAAAGGTTCTGTTTTTAGGCAATAGTTACACTTATGCCAATGATTTGCCGCAAATAGTTTCTCAATTAGCCACCAATACAGGTGATGTTTTAATTTATGATAGCAATTTAATTGGAGGATATACTTTAGAAGATCATTATGCCAGTACAGCCTCTTTTAATAAAATCATATCCAATACTTGGGATTATATTGTTTTACAAGAGCAAAGCCAGCGTCCATCATTTCCAATTCCTTCTGCATTTATGAATGGATTCTTAAATTTAAAGAGTCTTATCAAGCAACATAGGCCTTGTGCTCAAATTACTTCATTTATTACATGGGGTCATGAGAATGGTGATGTTCAGAATTGTCCAATAAATCCAGCCGTTTGTACTTACGAAGGAATGCAAAATCTTTTGACTGATAGATATATGAATACTTCAAGCCTCCATGACTCAGAAGTTACACCTGTGGGTGCAGTTTGGAAATATATAAGAGAAAATCATCCTTCTATAAGTTTGTATCAATCTGATGGAAGTCATCCTACAATGGCAGGCTCTTATTTAGCAGCCTGTTGTTTCTATACTTCTTTGTTTAGAAAGAATCCAGCATTGATAACAGATAATTACGGTCTTGAGGCAGCTACAGCTTCTATTTTAAGAAATGCTGCAAAAACAATTATTTTTGATCAAATGCAAAATTGGTATATCGGCCAATACGTTCCAAGTTCTCATTTTACCTACCATATTGGGAATGGAATAAACGAAATAATTATCAATACCAATACATCCATGTATCATGATTCTTATTTGTGGAATTTTGGAGATGGAGTAACATCAACAGCGGCATTGCCAACGCATAGCTATACATCAGACGGTACTTACACCATCACACTTACCACAAGCAAATGTTATTTGGGACAAAACTTGCAGTCTGTTTTTGCGAGAACAGTAAATTTTTGTGCTCATACGAACACTATTTTTCCTAATGATTTGATTTTGTGTCCCAATGAAATAGGTGTATTGTCGACTCAACCAGCAGATACCTATCAATGGCTTGATTTTTCAGGAAACCCAATAATTGGAGAAACCAATCAATCGATACAAGTATCATATTTTGGTTCCTATAGTGTGTTAACTTCAATTAACGGCTGTATAGAAATGTCACCACAAGTTTTTGTAGATAGTTATGTAGTTGTTGATCCAAATGACGATCCTTGTAGCTTGAACACGGTTGATTTTACCAAAGACTTCAATGTAACCATTTTTCCAAATCCTACAAAAAATAATGTAAACCTCAAATCAGAGCAAGTGATAAAGAAGGTCACTGCATATGATTTGATGGGTAAGCAAGTACAAATAAATCAAGTTTCTACTACAAACGTTGACGTTTCACATCTAGCAAAAGGACTTTATATTTTGAAAATTACAGGAGAGAATAATGGTATAAAAATCCTAAAATTTATTAAAGAGTAGTTCTGATGAATAAGTATTAAAAAGTATAAAAAGAAGACTTATAATTATGTGTATTCTAAAATTCTGAACTTTAAAATTGGTTGTTTAGTAGAAATATAGGCTAAAAAGTGGAGATATTTTTTTGTACAAGGCAAATTAAATATTACTTCTAGAAAGAAGTAACGACTATATTATAAAAGTAATAAAAATTGACGATAAACTCAACTCAGAAAAGAAAAGGTTTTTACAAACAAAAATACCTGTAATCAGGTATTTCCTCTTGAGTTTTATTGGAATAAATTTGAAATTTAAATTAATATCTATATAATGATAAACAACTACTTAAAAACCATTATTGTTTTAGTGTTACTATTTGCATCAAGTCTTACTTTTTCTCAAACTACATTTTTTGTTGATGCAACAAGACCAGACAATTCTTCAGCTGGAACTTCATGGAATACGGCTAAGAGAGACTTGCAAGCGGCAATTAATAGTGCAGTGTCAGGTGATCAAATTTGGATCAAAGCAGGCACATATTTGCCGACACAGGATCCTTTTGGGAACTCTTCACCCGCTAATAACCGTGATAAGACTTTTCTCCTCAAAAATGGAGTTAAAATTTATGGTGGATTTTTAGGCACAGAAACGTTGTTGAATCAAAGAAACTGGGTAACAAATATAACCATACTAAGTGGAGATTTAGGAACACCCAATGTATTAACTGATAACGCTTACCATGTAGTACTTGGTGTTAATTTAGGAAATACAACATTACTAGATGGTGTTACAGTAACAAGAGGATATGCCACAGCTGTAGGAAGTTCTACAATCACTGTAGGCGGTAGAACTATTGAAAGATTCCACGGTGGAGGTGTTTATAATTCATATTCTGCTACAAATTTTAATAACTGTACATTCTCTTTTAACAGTGCCGATTGTACTAATACAGACAATGATGCGGTAGGAGCAGGAGTGAATAATTTCATTTCTACTTGTACATTTACAAACTGTATTATTGATAATAACTCATTTCTTGTGGGTGGAGGAAGTTTTGGTGTTTTTGGTGCTGGAATGGCTATAAATGGAGGGAGCTGTACCATTATTAAATGTGTGTTTTCAAATAATTCTAGTGGCTCAGGATTTTTAGATGCATCGCGAGGAGGAGCATTATATTTAGTTGGCACAACAACAATAGAGAATTCAATTTTCTTCAATAACTCATGCCAAAACGGAGCTGCTTTCTTTTTTGGTGGTGGAGGTTCTAATCTTTCAACCATTACCAATTGTACTATTGCCAACAATACCTCATCATTTGCAGGAACTGGATATCAAGGATTTTCAAAAGCAACTTTTAGAAATTCCATTTTTTGGAATAATACACCAACTTCTAGTGGTGTAAATGGACGAAATGAGATTTTTAGCAGTGAGACAAATAGCACAAATCAGCCAACGTTTGTTAACTGTATCATAAGAGATGCTCTTGGGTCACCTTTAGCTATTACTAATGCATTTGTAACGAATTGTATTACTTCTAATCCTCTTTTTAGTAACAGTTCAGATGGTAACGGTGTCGATAATTTGTGGGGAACTCTTGATGACGGTCTAATGCTTCAAAGCTCAAGTCCAGCAAGAAATTTTGGTATAACAGGAAGCGGTGTACCATCAACTGATATAATAGGAAATAGTAGAGATAGTCAACCTGATTTGGGAGCTTATGAATTTCAAAATCCATGCGTAGTACCTGTAGTTTATAATGTAGATGGAGGCGGAGCTTATTGTGTTGGTGGAGCTGGATTAACAATTTCATTATCAGGGTCAGAGGTTGGAGTGAGTTATCAACTTAGAAATAATGGAAATAATATTGGGTCACCTCTTAATGGAACCGGAACAGCTCTAAATTTTGGGAATCAAACTACAGCTGGAACTTACTCTGTAACGGCAACAAGAACCGCTGGTGGGTGTTCATCAATTATGAACGGAACAGTAACCATTACTGTGAATCCAAACATTACTCCAACATTCACGGCTGTTAATCCTATTTGTTCAGGGCAAACGTTGAGTGCTTTACCGACAACCTCAAACAATGGCATTACAGGTACTTGGTCACCTGCCTTAAACAATACAGCAACTACGGAATATACGTTTACTCCTTCAGTAGGTCAGTGTGCAACAATTACTACGTTGACCATTACTGTGAATCCAAACATTACTCCAACATTCACGGCTGTTAATCCTATTTGTTCAGGGCAAACGTTGAGTGCTTTAC
>CAZXPF010000003.1:129936-196559 GCA_964643105.1 uncultured Flavobacterium sp.
TAGGTCAGTGTGCAACAATTACTACGTTGACCATTACTGTGAATCCAAACATTACCCCAACATTCACGGCTGTTAATCCTATTTGTTCAGGGCAAACGTTGAGTGCTTTACCGACAACCTCAAACAATGGCATTACAGGTACTTGGTCACCTGCCTTAAACAATACAGCAACTACGGAATATACGTTTACTCCTTCAGTAGGTCAGTGTGCAACAATTACTACGTTGACCATTACTGTGAATCCAAACATTACCCCAACATTCACGGCTGTTAATCCTATTTGTTCAGGGCAAACGTTGAGTGCTTTACCGACAACCTCAAACAATGGCATTACAGGTACTTGGTCACCTGCCTTAAACAATACAGCAACTACGGAATATACGTTTACTCCTTCAGTAGGTCAGTGTGCAACAATTACTACTTTGACCATTACTGTGAATACCACTCCAACTCCAACTGGGGATAATATTCAAAGTTTTAGTGTTGATAATTTGAATGATGTAACTCTTGCTAATTTGGTTGTACAACCATCAAATGTTATTTGGTACGGAACACTACTTGATGCTTTATCTGGAACTAATCCATTGTCTTTAGGAACGATACTTGAAAATGGTGAGAATTATTTTGCGGTTTTAGTAGTTAACGGATGTCCAAGTGAACCTTTCGAAGTTAGTGTAAATGTAACTCTTGGAGTAAATACATTTGAAGAGGTTGCTTTAGTAGCCTATCCATCACCTACAAGAGGATTAGTATATTTAAACTCTAAAATTGACATGATTAATGTCAGCGTTTTTGCAACTACTGGTCAAATACTAACCAAGCAAGTAGTAAATGCTACCAACCATGTAGTAGATTTATCTGGATTTGAAAATGGTATTTATTATCTAAGATTAGAATTTAAAAATGGAGGTAAAACCATAAAGATTATAAAAAATTAAATAAGTATATATCATTTATAATTCCAATCTTAACATAAAAATCGAATGAAGCATTATATTTTTTTAGCCATCATATCTATACTTTTAATGAATAAAACGCATGCACAATCTATTGATAAAAAGATAGATGGATTAATTGCGAACGAGTTTAATTACAGTGATGGACCTGGAGCGGTTTTTATGGTTGCAAAAGGAGGAAAACCCATTTACAAGAAAGCTTTTGGAAAAGCTAACTTGGAATTAGGAATAGATTTGACCACAAATAATGTATTTCAATTAGCTTCAATGACTAAGCAGTTTACTGCTGTATCAGTTTTGATGTTAGAAGAGCAAGGTAAGTTGAATACGCAAGATAGTATTTCAAAATACATTCCAGATTATCCTAATGGGAATAAAATTACGATTCATCATTTGTTAACTCATACTTCTGGAATAAAGGATTTTACCAAAATGAAGTCTTTGAAGGATATAGCTCAAAAAGAAATGTCGCCCAAAATGATGGTTGATTTTTTTAAGGATGAGCCAGTAGATTTTGCACCTGGAGAAAAATTTGAATACAATAATTCAGGCTATGTTTTGTTAGGTTATATCATAGAATTAACTTCTGGGGTATCATTTGAAGAGTTTGTAGAAGAGTATGTTTTTAAGAAAATTGAGATGAATCAATCAGATTATGCATCTGACAGAAAGATTATTAAAGATAGGGCTTATGGTTACCAAAAGAAGGAGAGTGGTTATGTAAATAAAACCATCATAAATTACAGCGTTCCTTATTCATCTGGAGCGTTGATGTCTTCCTTAAGCGATATGTTAAAATGGCAAAATGCCTTAACCCAAAATACATTATTGAAACCTGAAACACTAAAGAAGGCATTTAGCAAATCTAAATTGAGAAACGGAGAAGAAATAGCCTATGGATATGGTTGGCACATTAGGGAAATAAATGGAATCGAATCTAGAGAGCATGGAGGAAGTATTTTTGGTTTCAAAACTATGGCTGTATATATTCCTAGTAAAGACATTTACGTAATCGGAATGACAAATTGTGATTGTTTGTCTCCAACAAAAGTGACGCAAGAAATTGCGAAGGTAGTATTAGAACAATATTCTAAAAAAGAATAAGAAATAGGAAGAGTTTTTTCTGTAAATTAAATTTAATTAAACAAAAAGTTCAGGTTGAAGTTAATACTTAAAAGTATTGTTTATGGGGTTTTTATTAGCAACAATTTTTCTGTTAGCATTTGCCGTTTTGGCTGTCATAGACGGTTTTTATCTTCATATTTTTAGGTATCAACTTTTCAATTATAAAGAGAGTAAACTGGAGCATTTAATGCACACATACAGAGCAATATTGTTCCCATTGATTGTTTATTTTCTATTTATGAGTCAGCATTGTTTAATAAATTTTTACATTGGTGTTTCCTTGGTTTTTTTAGATGTTTTAATTCTTTTGGTAGATGCTTTTGTGGAAAAGGAAAGTAGGGTAAATAGAGGAGGCTTGCCCCGTTGGGAATATATTCTTCATTTATTCGTAAATGGTTTTCACTTTGCTTTAATTGCAGTTTTTCTTGTTTTGAAGTTAAGTATTACAAATGAAGGAGTAAAGGTAATTAATGATCTTACCAGCAATAGGAATTATGATTTTTTTTATTCCACGGCTTTGAATTTATTACCAGGAGCCATTGTAATAGCGATAATTCATGTACTCACAAGTGTTCACAAAACAGCTTCATATTGGAACAAAATTAGAGCTAAGATAACTTGTTGTTAGCTTTATCATTTAGAAGCTTAATAATTGTTTTGCTAAAATTATTGGGATATCTTTTTGGTGAGTGATAAATGAAAAACTTTATTTAGTAGAAGAAAAAAAAATCATTTTAAATTTATAATACCTATGTCGCTTTAAGTTAAGTTGTTTAAATCTTACGAAAATGAAATTTTATACCACAATGCCTCAAAGCCTTCAGTCTTATTTTAGAGCTGAACTTAATCATTATAAAGTTGCATACACTAATTCGAACTTAAATAAGGCATGGATGCATTTAGAGCGAGCTCATATAATAGGACAGAGATATCCATTTTCTCATTGTTATGTCCACTGGAAAATGTTACAGTTTGGTTTCAGAATAAAGAGTACTAAAGAAATAATGGGACAAATTCCCAGATTAATTCTTGGTGGAGTTTTTTCATTTGTAGGTAAAGTGCCAGTTGGAAATCCTGGTGGATCAAATGTACCTCCTTTAAAGCCATTTCCAATAGAGAAAGAATTACAAGATATCTTTTTGAAAGCAGGAATAGATTGTGATCATTAATTAAATAGCGATTAGAGCCATTTGTAGTTAGTTCTCCGTTTTTGGAATAAAATCTTAAATGTTGAAGTTTTATACCTAATTGTGAACTATAGAAAAGCGTTATTTATGTTGACTTTTTGTGTTTAAATTTTCATTTATCAAAATAATCAGGCAAATAATCAACAGAGAGCTATACTCTACACCGCCTTGACCATGTCCCACAACAAACCATCCGTTTTGGAAGTGTACTAAAATTATACCCATTAGCAATACAAATGTAAACCATAAAGAAATCCATTTGATTCCATATCCCAACATTAAACAGATACCCATAAAAATATCTAACAGTGTGATAGTCCATGCTGTCATTATCCCAAATAAAAACCCTTTGGAATTCAAAAAAGCACCAAAATTATTTACTGTTGAATAAATTATTCTGGCTATACCATGCGAAAACATTATTAAACCGAGTGTTACACGCAGTATTGTTACCGAGTTGTTTTTTAAGTGTTTCATGATTAATTTTTGGGTTGATTATTTGAGAAGATAGATAACGATTAATTTATCTTTCATAGCTTTATTGATCAAAGATATAAGAAGGGCTTTTTACCAATCAAATTTAAAATTTTCTATGTCTAAAAGATATACCTGATGTCAGGTATTTTATTTGTTGGTAAGTTTAAGTTATTTTGTTTAAGGTATTATATACTTTAGAAAAAGCTTAATAAAAATCAATATTTTAATTTTTTTTTAAAGTGGATGTAGGGTAAGATATGCACAAATGTGTCTTAGAGTTATAATCTTAAAATTTTTAACTATGAAAAAAATTAAATTTATTTTTTTGTCCTTTATTCTTGTTTTAGTTTCATGCAATAGCAATGATGAGAATAATTCAAATGACGCACAGCAAAGTCTTGCTACACGTATTTTTTTAAATGCAGTGATTGGATCAGGAAGCACTGTAAATGCAAATTCAAGTTCAAATACTACTTTAGGTTTCATTCCGGTTTTTCCTTTGGATGTAAATTACTCTAATGGCTCAAGAATAGGGATTAATTCCATGGAAGGATTAAAAGAAGCTATCTACAATGAAAACTCGTCTCTTCACATTAGCAATATTGTCTTTCCTTTTTCTGTTCAGTTTACTTCTACTAATGAGGAGTTGGTCATTAATGATGAAAGTCAGTTTCAATCCCTTTTATTTAGTATTGACAGTATTACAACAATAGATGAATTTTTTACAGCAAACAATTGTTTTGAATTTATTTTTCCTTTAGCGGTTAAAGATAATGACGGAAATACAGTAACTATTTCTAATTTGCAGGCTTTACAGAATTTACTAAGTTCTATGTCTGAAAATGACTATTGGACAGATTTTGTTTATCCTTTTCAGGTTCAATATGGTGGAAGCGTGACCACTGTACAAGACATTTGGGATTTTTATAATGTTGTTGATTGTAATCCTGATGGATGGTATTGTACCTTTGACTTTAATCCAACATGTGTTCAGACTCAAAATGGTGTTGTTCAATTTGATAATCCTTGTTGGGCAATTCAAGCAGGATATTCTGAAGCTGATTTTATCAGTTGCGAATAATTAATTGATTTTTTTGAAAGCCATTCGCACAGCATATGTTGTGCGAATGTTTTAATCTGTTAAATTGAAGGAATCCAGAAAAAACGAATTCAAAATAGATGATTAAAACAATACATTAAAAGAAAAATTTAGGGATATTATTTTGAATTCAAACAATAGAAAATATTAAAAAAAGATATGAAAAAGATCCATCATGTTACTGTTATTATAGTTTGTCTAGTTACTCAATTTTTACATTCTCAGTATTACCAAAAATCTTTTGGAAAAGTTTTTGATAATACAAACACTGATCAACAAGAGTTACAAAGTGTAATTAATTTTGACCAACAGAACCTAATCGTTTCTGGTACTTTTAGAAATGTAAACACCTTTCCTGAACTTGCATTTTATGGTACAATATCTAAAATAAATAAAGAGGGAAATGTACTATGGTACAAAGGATATATGCCTGCAAACTTCAACGCATATGATTCATTTTTTATTTCATCACAAATAAAAACATCTTCAAATGAATTTGTGGCAATTGGTACCTTTCTAAGTGGCTCACAAAATTCTGGTTATATATTTTTGAAAGTAAATGAGAATGGTGAAGTTATTTTATCAAAAAAAATTAATGACCAACTTGCTGATTTAAATGCTAAAATTATTTATCACAACAATAATTTATATGCAATTCTAGGTAATAAAGTGGTGAAATTTGATTTACAAGGGAACATCATAAATTCAATATCAGCTTCTTCCCTCTCTTTTAGAGATATTGCAGTAGATTCATTTGGCAATATTATTTTAGTTGGAGATTATGTTTCAAACGATCCAAACAGCCCAATTAATACAGGTTTACCAGTTATAAGATTAACTGAAAATTTAAATTTTGTCAATGGAGGAATATTTCATTCTTCTACTTTAGGGTCATTATTTGCACATTCTGTTATTGCAAGTACATCAGGTAATTTGATAATTGGAGGAGAATCAATTTATTTATCTATAAATTCTAATAATAATTTGCTATGGGGAAAAATGATCCCAAATTTTGAAAGTCTTCCTTTCAGTGATAGTTACAACGCTATACTTAACTTTTCAAAAGACTCAAATGAAGATATTTATTTTATAGCAGGTGGTTTTTACAGTGATGCAGATGGAACTTATGGCCCTAATAATACTGATGTAGAAAATTTTCAATATTATACCGCTTTATGTAAAATGAATCCAATTGATGGCACAATAACTTCTTCTAAAGAAATTAAAAATGGTTTTTTGAATTCAATAAATCACATTGAAGCAAAGAGATTTTTCATTGAAAACAATTTTATTTATGCGGTAGGATCGATAAGGGATTTTTATGGCGAATATAAACTGAATTACTTACACAAGTCTGATAAAAATATAATTTCCTGTGGTGAAACTAGCAGAAATATATCTTTAAGCAACATAAATCAAGATATAAATTATTATCCATTAACTAATGATGCTCTCAATACAGTTAATTTACAATCTAATACTTTAGTAATAAATGCGGTTGATATTCCTATAAATTATGAAAATCAATCCTGCTCACAATCATTAGGTTTGGATGATAACGAGTTGGATACGGTTAGTATTTATCCTAATCCTTCATCTACAGACATAACAATAGATGGAATTTCTGATTTAGTAAAAGTAAATATAATTGATAGTTTGGGAAGAAGAGTAACCAAATTATCTGGTAATTCTTCTAATCAATTCGATGTTTCTTTTTTAACGAGTGGAATCTATATTTTAGAAATTGTTACTAATGATAAAATCTATTATAAAAAATTATTAAAAAAGTAATAGCCCATTTATGAGATTAGAAAAAGAGGATAATCTATGTGAAGAAAAAAATTATGAATTAATTTTTAAAACTAATTATAAAGCTTTGAGTAACTATTTGAATTATAGGTTTAAGGATTATGAAATAGCTGAAGAATATGCACAAAATGCTTTTTTAGTTTTATGGGAAAATTGTGGTAAAATTAAGCCTATACAAGCAAAAAAATTTTTATTTACTACATCATACCGATTAGTGTTAAATCATTACCGGAAAGTGAAAATAGATAGTAAACACAAGAAACAGTTATTAATTGAAGATATTGATTCCTCTCAGCCTGACTTAATTTTTGATGAGAATGAGTTGAATTTAAAAATTTATGCTGCAATTAAAGCCTTGCCCGAAAAGCAGAGAGTCGTTTTTATGATGAATCGTTTTGAAGATCAAACTTACCAAGATATTTCTGAAATTTTGAAGATCTCCGTAAAGTCTGTTGAAAAGCGCATGCAACGAGCATTGTTGAATTTGAGGGTAGCCTTAAAAAAATAAAAATAGATGAAAAAGTCTGTCAATAATGAAACATATTTAGCCCAATGGATCTCTGGATCATTAGGTGATGCTGAATTAAAAAGTCTTGCTTCAGAAGATGAATTTGATTCGTACATTTTGTTAAGAGAAGTAATTTCTAAGATGCAATCAATATCTCCTGATGTAGAAGCTGCTTATAGTCAGCTTAAGCACAAAAAGACATTGAGTTTATCTTTAGTATCAAGAACAACCAAGTTTAAAAGAATGATTTATGCTTCTGCTGCTGTCATGCTACTCTTTGTAACTATCATGACCTATCATTTGGGATATTTTGGAGCTAATAATTTTGTTACGAGTTCGCAATCAAAACAGGTTTATATTGGAAAAAATATTTCAATACTTTTATACCAAAATACTTCAATAGCACAAGACGCACCTTTGTATAATGGTAAAGAGATAGAATTACACTATGGAGAAGCTTATTTTGAAGTTCAAAAGGGGCAACCTTTTACTATTAAAACAGCTGATGGTTATGTTCAAGTTTTAGGAACAAAGTTTAAAGTTAAGTCAAACAATAACGCTTTAGAGGTTAAGTGTTTTGAAGGAAAAGTAAAAGTTAATTATTTAGGTTTGGATTATTTTGTTAGTTCAGGACATGAATTTAATTCCTACACTGCAAGTGTACAAGTTTTAGATGAAAAGGATTTGCCAATTGCTGATAAAAGATTATCTTATCAGAAGTTTGAAAGTGTCAATATGGTTGATGTCAAGGCTTTTTTGGAGCAAAACTATGATGTAAAAGTAATTTTTCCCAAAAGGATTTTGAATCAAAAATTTACAGGAACCTTATCCAATGATGAGTTAAAATTATCTTTAGGTTTAATTGCAAGTTCATTTCATTTGGACTTTGAGATCAAAAATAAACATGTCATTTTTAAAGAATAGATTTGTACTTTTATTAATTTTTCAAGTGCTTTTTGTCTTTGGACAAGAACCACAAAAAACTATAGTCCTAAAGGAAGGCAAGATTATTGATGTACTTAAACAAGTTGAATTATCCTTTGGAGTTTATTATTCATATGCTGATAGTTTGTTGCATGACAGGTATTTGGAATTAAAAAAAAATAAGCTTACACTCTCAGAATTTCATTCAGTTTTGACCAATGAAAACGATTTAAATGTAGTTCATGTTGGTGATAATATGTATGCACTTTCTGAGAGTGCTAATATTTATGGCACTTTGTTGTTAACTGAGGTTATTGTTAATGGCTATTTGCTTAATACTATTGTAAAAGATTCCAGAAAAACCACCTTGCAGTCTTTCAATAATCAAGTGTTACCTGGTGTAAGTGATTTTGATGTGTTAAGAGCCTTTCAGCATTTGCCTGGTGTTAAGAGTCCTAATCAAACGGCTAGTGGTTTATATGTTAAAGGAGGCGTACCTGATCAAAACTTGCTTCTATGGAATAAAATAAAGATATATCATCCTGGACATTTATTTGGCATGATATCTCCAGTAAATCCGCAAATGGTTGATGAAGCCGTTTTTTATTCAACAACAATTCCTGTTGAGTTTGGTTCTAGAGCTTCTTCTGTTGTTGATTTAACGTCTAATGCGATAACATCATCAGATCAGACTTTTCAAGTGGGAATGGATATGCTTCATGCAGATTTGTTACAAAAAAGTACCTTCCAAGACAAGAAAATAGGGCTTAGGTATTCAATAAGAAAATCATTAGCTCCTTTTTTTACTACACCTACCTATGAAAGTTATACTCAAAAAGTATTTCAAAATTCAAGTTTTTCCCTCAACAACAACCGAAATAATTTTGATTTTTGGGATGGCTCTTTGGTTTTGGATTATTTGATTAGTGATAAGACTAAGTTGTCAGTTTCCTCTATTTTTATAAATAATGACTTAGATTTTACAAGTTATTCTTCACCTTCTGAGCCGTTAAATCAAAAAATGAAGATTGAAAATTTGGGATCAAGCCTTCATATTTCATCTGATTTAACAGAAAAGACATCGCTTCGTTCTACCGTTCAATTTTCTCAATATAATTTCGATTACCAACGAGATATTAATGCGTCGTCAAAAAACGATAATTTTTTAAAGCAAAATGAGATTTTGGATGTAAGTTCAGATTTATTTCTCAACTATAGAGTTTCCAAGGAATTGAACTATTTGTTAGGTTATCAGTTTTCCACATATTCCATCGGACATCAAATAAGCAACAATAATGAAAATTTCGGATTTACATTATCCGAAAGGAAAAGAAAAATAATATCAAACAGTGCTAGTGGTATGGCTACTTTTAAAAAAGGTAGAGCAGAGATTCAAGCAGGTTCTTTGTTTACGATGAATAGTATGGTTTCTTTTTTAATAGAGCCAAGATTCAACTTTTCGTACAATATAAGTGAGTATTTGCAGACGATAGTATCATTTGAAAGAAGAAGTCAATTGTTGCAACAAGTTAATGAGAATGCTGCAGGTGATATTAGTCTAGAAAATTACATTTGGGTACTTTCCGATGAAGAGACAATTCCAGTATTACTATCCAATCATTTTAGTTTGGGACTTTTGTATAAAAAAAACAAGTTTGCATTTGATGTAGATTTTTATTTAAAAAAAACGAAAGGAATAACAAGTTTTTCCCAAGGTGTTGTTTATTCTTCTGCCGATTTTTCAAATGGTTTGGTTTCACTTACTAATGGCTTTAATATCAGTGAAGGAATTGATATTTCCTTTCAAAAAGAAATTTCACAATTTAAATTTTGGACCACTTATTCCCTTTTAAATTCAAAGAATAAAATTGAAGGTGTTAACAACGGAAATTATTTCAGTTCCAATAGTAACATTACACATTCCACAAACATAAGTGCACGCTATCAATTCTCGTCTTTTTTTATCACCCTTGGATGGTTTTGGAATTCAGGAAGGCCATACAGTGCTTTAGGAGAAAACAATTCTCTAATTTCAATAAACGATAAAAAACTACCTGATTTTCATTCTTTGGATTTTTCGCTTTTGGGTACAGTTGTCAACCAAAAAACGTATAATCTAAAAGTAGGTATGTCAATTAATAATCTATACAATCACAGAGTAATCATCAACAAAGAGATTTCTAGATTGTACGAATCGGCCAATGACTTAGTTAATGCTAGGTATAAGATTTTAGATTATTATTCTCTAGGTTTTACACCTAATGTTTTTGTAAAGTTTTCTTTTTAAGAGTAAAGTATTTTGAAAGTACTAATATTAGCAAGCTTATTTTGAAAATCATTGGAGATTCCTCTTACTAAAAATTGAATCCAAAATGAAGCTAAGTTGAATAAAGTTGGCAGGCCAATAACTATTTCAGATAGCTCGTTCAAAAAGCATCGGTATTTAAAAAACTTAAATTGGGACTTAAATGGAAATTCAAATCTAGCGTGTAATCATTTTCAAATTTTCTTATTTTCAATCAAGTATCTTTAAAATGACATTACCAGTTTTTTGTCCTGATTCTACATATTTGTATGCTTGTACAATTTGATCCAAAGTGAAAGATCTATCAATTATAGGTTTGAAATTTCCTTTTTCAACAAGTTCACTTAAGAATATTACCTCTTGTTTAGTAATAGTTGGAATAGGGAACAAAAGTCTTTTACCTCCAAGAAGAGGTGTGAATACTGCAAAAAATAAATTTTCTGCATTTTTCCCAAATTCTGTTGATATGTATATTCCTTTTTTAGTTAGTAAAGGTTTACACTGACCAAAAGAGCTCTTGCCAACCGCATCAAGAATGAAAGAAAATCGGTCTTTTGTTTTTGTAAAATCTTGTGTCTGATAATCTATTACTATGTCTGCACCAATTGATTTTATTAGATTTACATTTTTAGTATTGCACACAGCTGTTACTATTGCACCATAGTGTTTTAATAATTGTACAGCTGCCGAACCAATGGCACCAGTTGCACCATAGACTAACACTTTCTGTCCCTGTTTTACTTTTGCGGCACGAATATTTATTAATGCATAATGGGCACCTTCTGTAATTGCTGCTGCTACATCAAAGTTTATATTGTTTGGCATATTTGTCACTGCTGCGGTTTCAGCAATTGCTAGGTATTCACCATGTCCTCCAAAGGTTTTATCATTGAAGCCAAATACACAATCTCCTTTTTTGAATGTTGTAACTTTTTTTCCGATTTCTTCTACGATACCAGAAAACTCAGAGCCAAGTATTTGATGTTTAGGCCGAAATAGACCAGTCCAGAATCGTGAAATAAAATATTCAGCACTGCGAAATCCTGAGTCAGTACGGTTTACTGTAGAAGAATACACTTTTATTAATATTTCATCGTCTTTCGGCAAAGGTGTAGGAACTTCCATTAATTTAGCAACTTCAGGTGGACCATATTTTGAGTAAATAATAGCCTTCATTGGTTTATAAGCGTATTAATTTTTGTCATTCATTTGTTGTTCCCAAACTAATTCTCCTTCGTTATTGAAATACTTAATTCCGGTAAATTTTTCTTTGTTTTGAAAGAGTTCTCCTGATTTTTTTGCCATGCCTATACGTATATTACCATTTTCATCAGAAATTATAAGAGCTTTACTACCATCTTCTAGAGTCATCATGTGCATTGCTTCGCCAGAGTCATCATCAAATCCTACACCTTGCCTTGTTTTTCCATTTTCAAGTGTATTAACACCTGCTCCTCCGCGTTCCCAGCCTTTTTTATTGTTGAAAAGAATACCAGACATTTCAAACATTCGTACACCTGCATTTGGGTCAGCTAATTTTTCTCCCACTAAAACTTCATCAAAGCCTTCTTCATTCATAAATACTATTCCATTGGATGAATTTTTATATTTCTTATACCAACCCATATATTGGTCAGGATTGTCAAATTGACTAGCCCAATGTTTTCTAACTTTAGTAGTGTCTGTTCTAACTCTGTCTTTAGAATGAGGAATAGGTGCACCAATGAGTATTCTATCTTTTCCTTTAGCATCTTCAATTACAATGCCTTTGGCTCTAATGATATCAAACTTATTGGTTTTTGTGAAAGATAATGTTGGTAAACTTGCCAGACAAATAATAGCTATGCTTAGGGTTACTCTTTTGAATCTTGCATGTGCTTTTTTTAGTTCAATTAATTCTTGTTTTAGATTGTTTTCCATGATTGATGATTGGGTATAATTATTATTTGATTTGATGATTTATAGCTCTCTAACTAATTTTTCTTATTCATTAAAATAGTTTTCAATATAAAATTTTTCGGTCAAATATTTATTTTGCCACTTTGGGTTTATCTTATCAAGTAAAAGACCTTCATAAAAACCAATGGCGTAAAAACAAATTCTTTTATCGGTATTTAATTTTAAATTCAAGAGACTATTTCTCTCTCTTTGTAAAAAAAAATCTTTGTGTTTTGCGAGAGAAATAAAATCTTTGAGGGCTTTCATTTCTTCAGAAGGTTGATAACTGTCAATTATTTGCAAGAACTTGTATTCGGTATATCTGGCAATACCTTCCTGCCAAATTTGAAAAGAAAAGTAACTATAATCTGTGGGCTTCAATAGTGTTTTAAATTTACTTCGCTCTTTAAAATATTTTTTTACTTCTTTTTTAAATGTTTGCTTATCAATACTTGAGACTGCTTTGAATAAGGATTCAATATATTTTTTGTATTGATTAATAATCGACTCATTTTCATAGGGGAAATCATAATTTAGTTGCCACATCCCAGTTTCATCACCTCCAGATAAATCCAGATTATTAACACTTTTGTAATAATCAGGGTAAGTAAATTGAAATTGGTGAAAGTGTTCATGCAGTAATGTTAGCGTCCAGTCTGTAGAGGTCTTTTTGGTGTTTTCGGGTGTGCCAACTACCACACAATTTATCCCGTTGACGGCAGGAAATGTTGCAAGAAATGATTTTTGGAATTGTCTTGTGCGATAATATATTTTAGTATTTAAAATTGTATCATGTTCAGAAATTTTGAAATCGTTTGACGGATAAGGATGATTGATTAAAAATTCTATACTGTCTGTTACAAGTAAAACAACAAATGGGACTTCATTGATTCCTTTCCAAATTTTATCACCAACTTGATTTGAGATATTTATAGCTTCTTTTATTCTTATTTTATCATCCAAACGCATTAGTGGAGGCGTCTGTCCATGAATAAAACAAAGAGTAAACAACAAAGCTAAAACTGTTATTTTTTTCATTTTAATTGAATTTTAATATTGGTTGAGCACAATCTCCATACAGTTAATACTCTTTTAATTTCTGACGAATCCACTATCATTTAACCTCGAATTTTTAGTTTTTTAAACTAGTGTTGTTACTGTTAATGTTTAACCTAGAAAAAGAAAATCAATAGACACTTAAATAATTAATCTTCACAAGGGTTAAGACTTGTGAAATTTTAGTTTTTATTGTTTTTAGTTATAATAGTATAGACGTAAAAAAAAATATTTGGTTGTATGACAAGCTATTTTAAGCATATTTTTAAAATTAGATAGATCAAAAGCGAGTCAGTTCTAGTTCTCAGTATTTTAGCATTAGTTTTTTTGGCAACATGAAACTATTCCTTAACAATTTTGAATGCTGTAGCATGTTTGTCTATTTCGAGTTTGATGATATATGTTCCTGTTTCAAAAGAGGATAAATCAATATTTTCATCTGTTTTGTTGGATTCGATGGTCAATATTTTTTTACCTTCTATTGTAAAAATGGATAATCTCTTAATTTCATCTTTAGATTTAACTTTTAAGATATCCTTTACTGGATTGGGAGAATAGGTATAATCTATGTAGCCATCATTAAATTCTTCATTCCCTAATGTATTTAAACAACTCACTGTTGCAATCCAGCCACTGTTTTGTGGAGTAGATGGACTTGGGTATGGATCATTAGAAAAAAATTCAAGTGTTAATGCACCAGAAGGATCTTGAGATTCAAAAGTATTTCCAGCTGGATAAAAATTATTACCAAAACCATAAGCTAAAAAAGGAAAAGATCCTGTAAGAACATTTAATAGAGGGCCGTTATTATTTAGACCATCATAAACAAAAATCCACGCTTCCCAAGGAACTAAATTTAAAGAGTTAAAAGTTAATTTAATTTTTTTATTCGGAACGGTAGGGACTAAAGTTCTGATAATATGTTCCCTTCCACCATATCCAGCTGAATTTAAACCTGTGTCATAAATTATGCTATTATTACAATTATTAGCTTGTGTAGCAAAAATAATAGAATGTTTAGGGTATATAGCATTATTTACTGGGCAATTTCCCCTAATTATTACTTCATAATAGGTGTCAGGAATCAAATTACTTAAAGAGTATAAATTATTTGTCACCGTTGTCCATATTGGCGAATTACCGTAAGGTACTACGGATATTTCCCATGATGTATTAGTATTGTTGTAGTCTATCCATTGGATATCTGTACTAGTTTGAGTTGTGTTTAGCACATTTATAGAACCAATTGTATTAATACAACTATCTGAGCAATTGGTTTTTAAGCATTCAGCACTATTGATATGTTCAATTATAGCATTTGCTGGTTGCAGACCAAATCCTAGTGAAAAATTAGGAAAGCAATAGCTCATCATAGTTCCTTGTGTGCCAGGATAAGTAATTGGTGTTGGACAACCACCATAAGTAGGATCACATCCATCCAATGCGGTGTTATTACCATTCCAAACACAGGCATGTGTATGATGTGAACCTAAAACATGTCCCAACTCGTGTGTGATCACATACACTGGCTGAGAAAATATTGGTATTTGATTATAATTTAAAACTAAATCACCATAAGCAAACTTTCTATCGGTACATAATCCTCCAATACCAAATGCTTGACCTCCTAGTTGTCCAGGATCTATATCTGCTATAAAACCTATGTCGCCATCAAAGTATGGTCTTATGTTGGTAAAAGCAGGCAGAATATAATTAGAACTTGTTGAATAGTAATCATCGCTAGTCCAAATAAAAATTGTTTTCAATGAAATAGAAATTCCATCAAAATTAAACAATGTTTGCGAATTGTTAAAAATAGAAGTTATCCAATTTGTTGTTGTTGTAAGATTACTTCCATTTGCTTGAAATGCTTGGTATCCTATTTCAAAATAGGAACTTACACATTTGGGTGAAAATGCAATTCTATTAAGGTTGTTCGTTGTTGATGAAGGAATATATTCATCAGCAGTATTGCATTTAAATTCATTAGGAATTAATAAATCTAAATCTGAATATATTATATAATCTGGGCTGTTTTTAGAATTGTTAAAAAGCTTTCCTATGTTAAGATTACCTAATTCTAAAGATGAGACAATTCCGTTCATTTCATTTTGAAAGAAATTAAATGAAGCTACTGAATTTATCTCATCTTTAATTGCTCCTCTATAATGTTTCCCTTTGGCATATGGTATGTTCTCTGATTTGTCGGTGTTTATTTTAAAATCTTCTGTAAAAGGATTTACTTTATAAAGTTCAATTGTAATGATATTATTTTTATAAGGAAGTTTAATCTCAATCGTTTGGTAATTATTTTCCATAATTTTTTCTAAGGCAATTTCACTTAAAGAAGCCAAGGTTGCTTCTTTGACAGTTTTATTGATTTCCTCATTGATTTCTTCTTTATTTTCTGAAAATAAATCAATTTTTTCAAATTTTGAGTTAGCTTCTTTATAACTTTTAATTTCTTCATTAATTCTATTTTGTCCTATTGAAAAAATTGGATAAAGTAGTAATATTGGTACTATAAATTTTATTCTCATAATTTTTATTATTTAAATAGTTATTTTACTTTTTTAGTCAAAAGAAATGATTTTGTGTCATCAGTAATTACAATTTTATACTTGCCTTTATCTAATCCTAATACACATTTTTCGTTGTTATTTTGCACTTCAGTGATGTCAACAGGTATAGCTTCTTTAATATTTTCATCATGATGATAAGCCAAAATCATTATTGGGTATTTTACATTGATATTGTCTAATGGGATTTCTACCTTTTTATTTCCGTTTGTAAACAACCAATCTGGCCTGTTATGACTATATGATGTGTTTTTTTGGAAGACAGATAGATCGTAATAGGAATCATTTCGTTTTAATAAGTATGACTTTTCTAAACGATCCATTAAAACAACAGCTTTTTCCGGTTGGATTGCTTTTAACATGGGATGATTATACTTGTGCTCGCTTTTTTCACTAAAAACAGTTTGATTAATGGTCAAAGGATCTTTTTTAGTGTATTCCTTAACTCTTTCTGCCATTGCTTTTTCCCAAGTACTGTGTTTTCCTTCCATAGCATGATCATAACCACAATGGATAATAGTTTTTCCTTTTTTGCTGTCTAAAAAAGTTTGTATGTTTTTGGCTTGATCTATTTCTCTTTGATAACCGTCTGAACCTTCATTTTCTGTTTCATAAGGAAACACATAAAAGCCTAAATGAATGGCTTCTCGGATTAGATTTCCAAATTGTGGATCAGCCGTATAATAACCCGTTTTTTGAATTGGATATTTTCTAATGTGATTTAAACTATCTAAATTATCCGTATAAAATAACGCTTCTAAACCTAGGTTTCGGTAGCCTTTATCATATAACTTTTTTAGTAATGATTTAGTAAAAAACCTATGGTATGAATTATGGTGAGCTTCATTAATAATTATTATATCATGTTTTTCTGACTCGTTGATAATGCATGCTACAGCATCTTCCTTTTTGTATAAATTGTTTATTGAGTCAATTTGTTTTTGTTCCCAATTGGTCTCTCTAGAATTCCATCCTGCATCCCAATATTGCAATGCATTTTTATAATCTCCTTTAAGAGCAAATTCTGATGCAGCGATTTGGTATTTGCGTTGGGTAGAATCATTTTTAAAATCAGCTTCAATGGCTGAATTGAATTTGTAAGTTGCTTTGTATTCAATGGGCTTGAAATGGCTCTTGCATGAAAAGATTAGTACAACTAAAAATAATGGCAATAGTTTGATTAGTGTTCTCATTTTTATTGTTTTTTTGATTACTATTTTTGGGCATTTGCTTCATTTTGTTTATTAAGACATTTAAAGGCTTTACGTTGTGTTTCTTTCTTTCTTTCTCATCAGATAGCGTTGTATCTACAGGAGCTAATAGTATTTCATTTGTGCTATCGTCATATATCTATTGTGTTCCAATTTTTTGATATCCTTTGGTAAACAATAAGTATCTATCATAATTTGAAGCTATTATTCTTGGAACGTTCCATTTGCTTACTGTTAATGTATCGTTTTCTTTTTTTAGTAGAGAAAGAGCTACTGATGATAGTTTGTAAGCCAATAAAAATTTTTCTGGGCTTTTGCTAGCTAATGCACCGTCACAATATTTTACTCCAGTATGTTGCAGCTCCGATGCAGCTCTTAATTTGTCTTTACTTGTAATTGCTTTATTATGGGCCAATAGTTGAAAGATTTGTTCTCTATGTATTTGTTCGTGTTTTTCTAAATTTAAAGTATCCGTTTTAGCATCGAGTTTTCTTAGTGCAATATTTCTTGCGTATATTTTTTCCAGCATAGGGTTATCTTTTGGAATTATTGTTTGCTCCTTCTTTATTCCTGAACATTATCATTACAAGTGATAATAGTGTTAGAAAAGAGTCTAATCTTTGTATTATATCCTTCTAAATTTCTCATTTCAATTATATTTTTTGCATTACACATTTTTGCTAATTGAAATAGAAACACCCTTAAATTATATTAAATTCTTTCTTTGTTGAAATTATCATTAACTTTGAAATACAAATTATCTTCTATTAATAGTCCTCTTGTTTTACCTGAGTTCATTTCTTTTCCATGCTTTACATCAATTTTGATTACTGAGTTCATATAATCACTTGTAATGTCATCTACTATTGAATGACCAATAATAATCTTCTTTGCTTTGTAAAACTCAAGTATCTTATTAAGTTCTTCTTGAGTAGTTGCCTCTTCATGAATTCCATTTAACTTGAACATTATTTTGTATTTCCAGTCAAAGTTTAATCTTCTATCCCAAAATGGACTATCTATTGAGCTAATCATGATCCGATCTCTTTTGGCTTTTATTGAATTTTCTTTAGGATAGACACCATAGTATCTTCTTGCAATTTTATTCATCTCTTCAACAGAGTATTTTCCATTTACATGATAAATATTAAGGCCACCATGGACAAAAATATTATTCCCTATTTTCTCAATTACATTTTTACTTCTTAACCATTTACCTAATTCAGATTTTTCGGAGTATATATATCTTAATCCCATTTGCCAATTATCAAGTTTGCTGATTCTCTTTGCGACCTCTATGTATTTAAAATCATTATATGAAACATCTCCATATAGATTCATGATTTCATGGTTACCTAATATAAAATGCACTTTACCTCCTTGATGTTCTGCCTGTTGTTCTAGGGAGTAAATTAACCAAAGTACCTGTGATACTTGATCACCACGATCGAAGAAGTCACCATTTATAACCAAGTGGCCATCACCAAAAATCCATTTTCCATTTCTATCAATTATTTTATTTGCTAGTAAAAAACTGTAAAAGCCTATAAAGTTTCCTTCTATATCAGAGATTGCAATTAGCTTTTTCGGCATTTTATAAATAGATTTCTCTAAAGCAACACTATCTTTCAGTTCAACTGTAAACTTTGGCAAAACATTTGAGTTAGTTTCTACAACTACATTTCTTTTTCCATTTAGTGACTTTTTAAATAACTGATTATTTCTATTAACATAGAACAGTGTGTCGTTTATTAAATATGGGCCATCAACACCATTTAAATTGAATTTTACTTCTTTATCAATTTTAAAACCAAAATCTCGGTTCTCTTCCCAAAGGCCTCGAATACCGCTCCAATAAAATTTATAAATTCCTTTTTCACTATCGATATCATCGTAACCAAAATAAAGAGTTGATATGATGAAATAGCATACGGTTATTATAATGCTCCATTTTAGGATTTTTATTATTTTTTTCATTATTTTGGTAATATTAAAATGATGTTTATCTATAGATGTTATAGCAGTTTAAGATCTAAACTCATTAATTGTATCAAAAATCTGATTATTGCGATTCATTATTCCATTAAAAGTTTTTTTTAGATTAACTACATTTTTTTATTATCGGTAATTCTTTTTCATCCAATTCAAGCATTGTTTTAATCTATTCATCAACAATTGATTTCAGTTTAATTAATGATGGAGAACATTTCTTGAGATTTTTTTGGTAAAAATGTTTCTATATCAATTAGATGAATTATCTCTTCTGTTGAATTTTAATTCAGGGCTTTATTTAGATGCTTTTTGTACAACTTAGGTTTATCTATCCATGAATTATGTCCTGCATTTGGAATCATTTTTATTTTAATGTTTTTAAATTCTGTTATCTGATTTTTATAATTTAACAAATTGAAGTCTAAAAAATCAAATTGTCCTTGAATGACAGTAGTTTTTAAGCTATCTAATAATCCTCTGTAATCATAATTCCAATCTACTGTTTCAGCCATTACTGATGCTTCTTGATTGTAATAAATTTGTCCGCCTTTTAATAATTTCCATTTTGACATGTCATATATATTTGCTTCTGCAAAATTTATTCTCCAATATTCTGTTTTTTCTTTATCAGATAAAATTGTCTTATTCTCTTTGTAATACTTTTTTAGATTTTTTACTTCTGGTCTATTTGCTAAAAAAGCTAAGTTTTTGTTTACTTGATCTGAAAAAACATCTTTTGAACTTTTTGCAATTGAAATAAGTGCGCCTGTTAATATTAAATTTGAGATTAATTCTGGATGTTGTTTGGCAAATTCCATTCCTACTAATGTTCCCATTGAATGACAAAGTAGTTTTACCTTTTTTAGTTTAAGTTCAGTAATTAACTCAAATAGGTCATTTACATTTTTTTGGAATGTTAATTTCTCAATTGGAGCTGGTGATAATAAAGAACCTCTTTGATCATAAAGAATAAAGTGAAATTTTTTTTCAAGCCCCTTGATAGCATCTAACATATAGTCATGATTTGCACCAAAACCACCGTGAACAACAATTACTGTATCTTTACTACGAGATTTGATTTCTTTTACAAAAATTTTAACACTATCCTTCGTGGTTAAATACCACTCTTCATAATTTTTATCTTGTGCAAATGATTGTTTAAAATGAAAGATTAATAATAAAATTAGCAGTAGTGATTTTTTCATTTTTTTATTTTATTTTTCTTATGATTATTAATACTAATTAGATTTTTATTGATTGATAAAAAAATCGATCATAACTTCAGTATATTCTTTCTGATATTTTCAATTTTTAATAAATTTTTTAATTATTTTCTTAGCATCACTACTTACAGCTAAAAAATAGACTCCATTTGATAAGTTAGATGCATCTATACTTGAGTTTGAAATTCTAGTTGTCATCATTTTATTTCCTAATATATCAAAAACTGTAATCTCATTGATTGACTCAGCATATTCAATAGTAAGTATATTCTCCACAGGATTTGGAAATAAAAGAATTTCATCTTTCTTGTCAGGGTTATCAATTCCTAAAGTACAAGGTTCATTTCCTATTGGTACATATTCATCAATAAAAACAGGAACAGATTGCTCGGAGCAGCCATTTATAGTTGTTATTACACTATATGATCCTGAACCTGTTGTAATGGATTGGTTGGTTTCTCCAAGTATTGGATTACCAGTATGATCTAACCACTGATAGCTATCAGCTGTTTGTGTCCAAAGAGTTGCTGTTTCATTGGGACAAATAAGAAGATCATTAGGGAAAACAGTATTTGTGTGAGAGCAAAAAGTAACGGTTTTTTCTAAGATTGATACAAGTGTTGGTTGTCCCAAATAACATTTTGTTGTGGTAAGTGTAATGGTGTAAGTACCATCTACTACATAACTGTGAGTAGGAAATAGTGAAGTAGAAGTTGCACCATCACCAAAGTTCCATACCAATGAGTCATATAATGTTGATGTATTTGTGTTAATCACAATTTGGTTTGTTCCATTTCCTATTGTATAAGTGAAATTTGAATTTGGAACATATTTTCCTATATACCAATCCAACATTTGATCGAAAATTATTGTTTTTGTAGCATTTCTGATGATTGACGCAGTATTAGCGTCTAATCCATAGTTGTTTGTAATTAAGGTTGGATTTTTTCTGAAAAGAGATGTATAGAAACAACAGGCAGCTAAATAAGAACCTGCTAATGAGGGATGGCTACCATCTGATTGGTATAAGTTAATGTTGGGATGATTCTCTTTGATATATTTCCAAACTACACCAACTGGAGTCACTTCTGAGTTAAGTGTATCAGAGAACTCCATGTATCTATTGGTTAATAGATTTTGCATGCCAGTATAAGTACAGACTGCTGGATTGTTTGGACAATTTTGTGTATCGCCATTTTCATGTCCCCAAGTCATAAAAGATGTGATTTGTGCACAGGGTTTATTTTGATTGATATAACTCTTTAAATCACCGAAACCATTAAGAAATGCTAAAGGTACTGGGAATGCTGGTCGCTGGCTTTGTTCTTGTAATATTACATAATCCCAATCGTTTGATAAGATTTTATTGAGAGAGGTTGTGCTAGCATAGTGATCTTGAAGCGTGTATCCACCAATTAAATTACTATCATAGATTAAAACATCACCAGTATTTGTAGCTAAATCTGAGACAATTTGAGGTAAATCATTCACATAGGTGTAACTGTTTCCTAGAAACAGAACTTTTCTTGTTTGGTTTTGACCAGTGGAATTGATAAATTGAAATAGTGCAAGTAAGATTATAAGTATCTTCATTGTGCAATTTTTTTATGGATTAATATTACGTTTTCATTGGTTTTAATTTTAAAATACAGTATTCAGTTTAGTTTATTAATTTTTTCCAATTGGTTCATCCAATTAAAAGATATGTTTTTACGTTGTTTAGTTGGTGTATGAATAATCTTGAGTAAAATCAGTATTATCTCCAACAAGATTAATAGTTTGATTGATTAAAATAGAGCCGTTTTTTTCAATTTTAAAAATTCCAGTCATCGGATTGCCATAATTGATGATTTGAACTCCTGAAGTGAATATTCCAATAGGATTAACAGTTTCCATAACATATGTTTTTGTTGTTCCTGTAAAATCATTCTTTCCTAGTGAAATTGTTTGAACATTCGCTTGATTTGCACCATTTAGTTTCCACATAGGGTAATTATTAACACCTGATTGATTACTTCCAACCGCTACAATGGAGATAAAATCGTCTGTTGCATTTACATCGTTTAAGGTCACTGTAATTTTATAGGATGAGCCTGTATTAGAGTTTGAGTTGTCATCACTACTACATGAAAATATACTTATCAATGAAGCAATCACTAACGTACTTAAAAGTAAAGATTTGAATGTTTTCATAATTTTATTTTTTAGAAAGTTTATTATTCATTTTTTGTTCCCAACTAATTCTCTACGGTTATTTTAACATTTGATTCCAATAATTTTTTCTTTATTTAAAAAAGTTATTCGGCCTTTTTTAGCATATGTAATCAAATAGTGCTACCGTTTTATTCATCGATCTCAATTACAATATTTTTAGACCTAATGATTTAAATCTATTGATTTTTGTTTGATAACATTTAGCAACTTAATGCTTAAGTTAATATTCTAATCGTAGCTATTTTTAAATTTAATATGTGCTTTTTTAATTTTAAAAGATTGTTTTTTGTATTAATTATTCTAAATCTCTTTTTAAGAAAAATTCACCTTCTGTTACTGTGAAGTTTGATCCATCATTACTTTGAGCTAAAAATATTTTCCCACCAAAGGTTCCTTTCACATGGTTGTTTGTAATTTCTGTGATGTTAATGTTGAAATCATCGACATCGCCTTGTAATGAATGATAAGTAACCATACCTTCAATGGACAATCTAAAAATCATGTCATTATTAGGCTCTATGTAGTTCTTAACTTTGATACCTGTTGGATCTATTATCTCAAAATCAAATGCAGGGAAGGGTTGGTTAGGAGTTGCCTTTGCATAGCCTGAAATTCGATTGTCATTTAGTGGAAAACTAGCAGTTGCCTCAAATTTATATTCTGTTAATTCTCCGTTTATTTTAGCTTTGATGTAGTAGTTAGAATTTCCATTGTCTCCAGTTGAATTATCATCACTACTGCATGAGAATAGGCTTATTAATGAAATAATCATTAAAGCTCTTGAAATTAAAAATTTAGTTTTTTTCATTTTTTTAAAATTTAGTTTTTACAACCCTAATGAATCCATAGTTTCTTTTTCATAAATACTATCTTCTGCAGGGTATCTCAGTTTATGTTCAAAATTTCCACTCTCTTTGGCTTTTGCCCAAATGATGCTCTCTCCAGCTGGAACAATATTCGGTAACTCTTGATATATAGTGTCTTTGTATGCTTCTTCAGTTGAAATTATTTCCCAACCCATTTTTTTAAAATGTTTAATTAAATCTTCAAGAAACAAAGCTGAGGTTAAATTATGATGCAGTAATAACACATGACTAATATTATTTTTACCTAATTCTTTACCTAATTCATTATAAAAGACAGCTCTTTCATACAAATGTTGAATGTAAAAGTCCTTATATCCATTTAAATCTTTATTTGGATTTATTTTTAAAGAATCTATCATTCGGTTATTGATGTACCAATCAGAAGCATCAATAGAAACATAACCATGTTTATATCCATTTTCTTTTAGAAAGTTTCTAAATCCATCTATCTTTTCTTGGGTATTTCCTTCTTTCAAATAAGGAAATCTGTAATACTTGCTATAATTTTTGAAGTTCTTTAGAATAGAATCTGTTTTAAAAAAATCACTTTTAAAATTTTCAAGGGAACTAGTTTCTTTTTTGGAATTAAAATTATAATGATAATAGGAATGGTTCGCTATTTTGTGTCCTCCTTCATCCCAACTTTTTAGAAGCTTTAACCCTTCAGGACTATCAATTCTCATCCCACAAACATAAAGTGTACTTTGTATGTTGTGTTTTTTTAATGTCTTTAAAATCATTTTATCCCAAACTTCATTCTTATACGATGCTAAATCTTTCAAAGTAGGATCATCAAAAGAGAATGAAATTTTAGGTTTTTCAATTACAGATTGTGCAAATGAAAAATTACATAATGAATTTGAAACAAAAAAGTATAACAAAAGTCGCATCTGTATTTTAGAATTTTAAAAATTTAACGTTATATAGAGTAGTGTTTTTACTAACAAAATTGATCAAGTACATCCCATCACTCAAATTATTGACATCAATTGGTTGCTCAGCATTGAAGTTGTTTTCCATGATTTTTTTTCCTTCCATTGAATTAATAGAATAGCTGATTATTTCTGAAACATCATTAGTTTTTAAATAAAGGAAGTCGCTGGTTGGATTTGGATAAAGTTCCACCATCTTTGAAGTTTCAAAAGCTGAATTGTTTAAAGTTGTACTTGTAGTAAAACTCCAAACTGCTGACCACAGACTTACATTTCCATTCTCATTAGCTCTAACTCTCCAATAATATAAGGTGTTAGTTTGCAGGTTATTCATTTGAACAGTATTTCCATTCAAAACGCCACTTGCAACGAGATTATCAAATATAGGACTAGTTGAAACTTGATATTCATAATTAGAAACATTACTAATTGTATTCCAAACTAAGTTTTCATTTAAAGCAACATTTGTAGCTCCATTAACAGGAGAAACTAAAGTAATAGTTTCATTATATATAACATTGATTGCTACTATTCTAGAGTAGGTTGGACTCCAAGTTTCATCTTCTGATTTAACACGAACACTAATTTTATGAATGCCTGCTTGAGGAATTGCTGTGGTTGTATTAAACACAGTTTCTAGAGCTTGATTGTAATTACCGTCAAAAGCTAATAGCATTCCGCCATTGGTTATGTCATCATCCCAAAAATATTCCGCAGATAATACTCTAGCAGTAGCATTTGTGTTTGTATCAAAAGAAAGTCTAAATACTTTTTTAAAATCTGGACTCCAATTACCGTCTGAAGATTTGATTCTAACAGCTAAAATATGATTCCCTTCTTGCGGTAAATTGGCATTGTTTTGTAGAACAGTTTCTAAAGCTTGGTCAAAATTACTATCAAATGCAAGCATGGGATTACCATTGCCTTGGCCTGGGTCGTTATTCCAATAATATTCAGCCAAAGTAATTTTTACTGAATTATTTGAATTGGTAATATCAGAAACCTTAAAAACTTTTTTGAATACAGGCGACCAATTGTTATCATTTGTTTTAATTCTTATCCCTATGATGTGATTTCCATTGTTAGGAAGCACTACATTATTTTGAAAAACAGTTTCTAAAGCTTGATTAAAGTTGCCGTCAAATGCCAACATAATAGTAGCATTTCCTTCTCCAGGATCATTATCCCAAAAGTATTCAGCTTGTGTAATTTTGACAGGAATGTTTGTATTGACACTTTCCTGCATCTTAAATACCTTTCTAAATGCCGCAGACCAATTGCCATCTTGTCCTTTAATTCTTATACCAATAGTATGATTGCCATTGGATGGTAAATTTGACGTATTCTTAAAGACTGTCTCTAAGGCTTGATTCAGATTTCCGTCTAAAGCCTCTAACGCAATGCCATTGCCTGCACCTGGATCATTATCCCAAAAATATTCCGCTTGGACAATAGATTGACTAAACCCAAAGAAAGAAATAAAAAAAGTTATTAGTAAATAATATTTTTTCATTTTAAAATTATTTATAAGGAAGAATATTATCTATCAAATCCTTCTGCCTTGATTTGTAATGGTGATCCGTTATTAATAATACCAAAAGGCATATCAACAGCAAATACTCTCGAACTACCTGTTATTGGGAAATAATTATTTAAAGTATATGAACCACCGTAACAACCTGCATCACCAATAGTTAAATCTAAATCATAAAATTCAAAACTAGGTTCAGCACCATTTTGAACAGGAGTTGGGAGAATTAGTTCGCCAGTAGATTGAGATACAGGATTATTTACTAAAATTTCACTGTTTAATGAACCGTTAATCACGTTGTTGTCAGTTAAATAATAATAATTATTGGTTTTTGCTGAATTGGGAGTTACAATAAAAAGACTAGGTGGATTAGCATTGTTCGCATTTGCTGTTCTAACAAAAATATTGTTTTTAATGTCAGCATTTGACGCACATGATATGTAGTAATTTCTATTAAAAATACTGCCACTAGTGGTTCTTGGGGTCAATACTGTATTATTATAAAACTTAACTTTAGTTGTAGAAGTGTCCTGAAAACTGTAGAGAAAAGAATTAAAATTGCTGTCAGCATTAATTTTCTTTATGAAATTATTATAAACATTAAGAAAAACATTATTAGATATACAACTAATTCTTGTGCATTTATTGGCTATTATTTCTACAGTATCGTTATTTATTGAAGTTGAGGAAGAAACAGCTATTAGACTTTCCGTATCAGAAATTAAATCGTTTCCAATTATTCTTCCGTGCGAAATTGTAATGTCACCAGAATTCAAAATATTGGAAGCAATATTACTATAAAATTGGTTGCTTAAGTTGATGTTTCCTCCTTCAAGCAAACAATTCATTATGTTAACATCTGTTCTCCATCCAGAACCAGTTCCAAGAATACTTCCTGAAGTTAAATGTGCTCCAAGTATTGTAATTCTGCGGTTATTTAAAGGGACAAGTGTTATATTTCCCTGAATTTTATAGCGAACGGCATCTTGAGCAGATGCAAATTCTAACGTTTTATTAATGGTTAGATCTTCAATGTAAGGATTATCTCCAATTTTTGGATAAATAATTATTCGGTCTCCATTAGCAGCTGCAGTTATGGCTTGACTAATGGTAGGATAAGTTCCTGAAGGCCCATTTTCTTGAACGATTAAATCAGCTGCATTAGTGAAAAATGAGGCAACAAGAGCAAGAATTGTAATTTTTGTTTTCATATTTTTAGCTTTTTTTATTAATTCATTATGTATTTCATATTAAAATTATTCGACTGTATAGGTATTTGTATCTGTTTCACTTAATCTGAAATATCCCAAGGCAAAATCATCAGGATTGGTTTGATTTATAATATTTCCTCTGGCTATTGTTGGAATCATCTGAAAAGGCCCATTATTTGCACCATCACTAGCTGTTATTATCAATTTCATATAATTGTAATACCTCAAAGAAACATTGTAAAGCTTAAAGGTCACATTATTTCCAGAAACTAAATCTGGGTCAGAATATAATCCTGATACAGTGTTGCCTTGACTAAACTGATCATCAACTACTTGGAAATAAGGAAATAAACTGATGCTAGAATCTGTTCTAAGTAGATAATAATTATCTTGATTAGGTATATCATTAAAATTAATTCGCAGTCCAATTTCATCATTGTTGAGTCCTAAGTCATTGTCTTGTTCTATGTAAGTTATGTCAGGCGTAGGTAATAAACTTTCGGTAGCTGTATATGTTTTGCCTTCAACGATTACTGTTAATGTGTAAGTTTTTCCAAGTTCAGGCAAAAAATTATTGCAAATATATTTTCCATTCGATTCATATATAAAATCAAAAATATCACCAGTATTATTTGTGATAAAAACTGTTGCACCAGAGACTTTTGGTATTACGCTTTGGTAGTAGCCAGTAGTCTTAGATAGGATAACAGTTTGAATGTTTCCATTTGTTCCTTTTTCCCAATCAATATTAGCATCAATGACTAATCTTTCAGGAGCTGTTGATAAGTCAACATCCACCACTGTTTCACAACTTACAATAGAAAAAAGTATAATAAATAATAGAATATTCTTAGTCATTTGATTTAAAATTTAAAATTATATGTTACACCAGGTACAATTCCAAAAACTGAAAATTTAATAGCTTCATTGTTTCCAGTATCTTCATTTTGTCTAAAATTAATGGATGAAGCGTTTTGTCTATTGTATAAGTTATAAATACTAAAAACCCATTCTCCTTGCCAGCCTTTTTGTTTTTTGGGTTTAGGAATGTAAGTAGCTGAAATATCTAAACGGTGATATGCAGGCAATGAGTCTTCATTTCGATTACCAAAGTTTGGGACTATAATGCCTTGATATTCATATTGTCCATTGGGATAGGTGGTTGGTTGACCAGTTTGCAAAGTAAAAATTGATCCAAAACTCCATTTTTCTGTTAATTTATACATTGCTGTTGCAGACAGGTTATGTAGTTTGTCATAACCTCTTCTATACCAATTTCCATTGTTTATACCAGGTTCATTAGCTGTTCTTCCTGGTGTTTGTTGTTCACTACGGGATAAAGTGTAAGAAATCCATCCGTCTAATTTGCCAGTATTTTTTTTGACTAAAAATTCAATGCCATAAGCTCTACTTCGACCATTTAGAATTACTTGTTCTAAATCATTATTCGCAATTAGTTGTGCACCGTCAATATAATTTATAGTATTATTTGATTTTTTATAAAAAGATTCAACTTCTAAAGAATATTTATTGTCTTTAAAGTTTTGAAAATAACCAATAGCCAATTGATCTAACTGTTGTGGCTTAAAAAAATCGTCACTTGGAGACCAAATATCCAAGGGTGTTGGTGAGCTTGTATTGGAAATTAAATGGAGATACTGGGCCATTCTATTATAGCTCGCTTTCACAGATTTATTGTCATCAATTGCATAAGAAATAGCAAATCGAGGCTCTAAATTTGAGAAATTAGCAATTACTTCATTTTTATCATAACTTCTAACGCCAATTGGTATTCCCTTTTCATATATTTCAAATTCACTATTATACACTACAGCTTGATTGTTTTCGTATATGTTTACGTCTTGCTTACCCAATCTATAAAAAGCACTGTATCTCAATCCATAATTAACCATAATTTTTTCGGTTAATCTTTGATCTACATCTAAATAAATTGCAGGCTCAAAAGCATATTTTTTATCTAATTGTTCTCTGTTAATTCCAGAATCACTTCCGATTGGGGCTATTTTACCAGGATTAAAATTATAATATTGTGTATTGACACCATAAGTAAGTTTTGTATTGTTTCCTAAATAATGTTTGAAATCATATTTCAGGTTAAAATTTTGAATACCGCTATCCCAGTTAAATTTGAGATAATTCAGTTTTAAGCCATAGTAATAATCACTGTAAATAAGGGATAGATTAGAGAATAATTTATCTGAAAAAAGGTGATTCCATCTCAAATTGATGAAGGTATTACCATAAACATTCACAAAGTCGCCGTTTAAATCAAATAAATCTCTTCCAAAATACCCTGATAAGAATAGATTATTGTTCTCATTAATTTCAAAATTAGTTTTGGTGTTAAGATCATAAAAATAAGCGGAGTTATTATTATCAGCCAACTTGAGAAACAAATGTCCATATGAACCTCTACCTGCTAATAGAAAGGAACTTTTTTCTTTAACTATTGGCCCTTCAGCCATGAATCTGCTTGAAATAAGTCCAATACCACCAGAAAATTTATAGTCTTCTTTATTTCCTTCTTTTTGATAAATATCTAGAACAGAGGATAATCTTCCTCCAAATCTGGCAGGAATGCCTCCTTTATAAAGCTTTAAATCCTTAATGGCATCAGAATTGAAAACAGAGAAAAATCCAAAAAAATGAGAAGGGTTATAAATTGTGGCTTCATCAAGTAAAACTAAATTTTGATCTGAACCACCACCTCTTACATTAAATCCAGATTGTCCTTCACCTGCATTTGAGACTCCAGGAAGTTGAAGTATAGATTTAATTATATCTACTTCACCTAATACTACAGGCATTTTTTTTATAGTTTGTACACTTAACTTATTGGTACTCATTTCTGTGTTTTTAATTGCTGTTTTTTTATCATTTTCAGTAATTACAATTTCTTCCAGATTTTGATTTTCTTCCTTTAATAGAATGTCTTTTTTTATACTCTGTGTTAAATCAATCCTTTCATTATAAGATTGAAACCCTAGATAACTAACATGAAAAGTGTATTTTCCAGGAAGAATTGTTAGAGAATAAAAGCCATAAACATTAGTTGTTGTACCAGTATTTAGCTCAGGTATGTATATATTCACACCTATTAATGTTTCCGTTGATACTTCGTCTTTAATTGTTCCACTTATTGTTATTTGTTGTGCATATGTTGTAACTGAAAAGAATAGAATAATAGCTATTCTTATACTTATGTTTAATTTTTGATAACTCATTTTTTATTTAACTCAACTTTATTAATTAACCATCATTTGTTATTTCAATTAACTTTTAATGAGATGGCTCTTGCATATTGAATAGTTTTTTTGATAATTAGATGATTCATGGCAGTTAGTCCTAAATTCATTTGTAGTAAATATTTTTATTTTTTTTTATAAAAATTCTTTTACAGTTGATTCTTATTAGTGGTAATTCATTGGTTGTAGATTGTTGAGGTGCATGTGTAGCAATTTATAAGTTAAAATTCTATTCCTTATTTTTCTTTTTTTCAAATATAGAGTCAAATATAGTCATATGAAATACCTGATTACAGGTAAAATAGGAGTTCTAAGTTTATATTTTCTCATTCGGTGTTTCTATACTATTTTAATAATTTACACCTAAAAATATACCCTGAGAGGTTTCTCTTTTAGGGTATATTTTTTTATTTTTTTGTTGATTTAATTTGTTGAGCTGAACCTACTAATTTTGTTTTAAATGTAAGTTTAATAGTATTTTTATAAATGTTTTAGGAACTTATTCGGCTCTAATTTTTTATTAATTTTTCTATACTAATTTTATCCTCATTATCAGTTATTCTTATAATGTAAAGTCCATTTGATAAATGGCTTAAATCCACTTCATTTATGGCATCATTCTTCTCGCTTATTACTAATTTACCTGTCAGTTCATAGATTTTAATTTCTGTAATAATGGAGTCAGATAAGAGTTTTATCATTCCAGTTGTGGGATTAGGATAAATAGCAACTTCTGGTAAACTATTATTTTCCAAACCAAGAGTTGAATTATTAAATTTTGCAATAAATGCATCGGTGTAACCACCAACTATTGGATAACCATTGACGATTGTACCGTCAAAATTAATCGAATCTTGCGTCAAAGTACCACCAATTACTATGTCATTTGTATTTGAAATAGCCATCAAATTATTACCAGTGGAGTTACCCCAATTCATTTTAAAAGTATTACCAGCCTGTCTTGACCAAACGAAATTGTTTGTTGTAGTGTCAAACTTCACTAAAAAACACTTTTGTGATCTTTCGTATTCCGTACAAATATTTGTTTCAGGATTTCCACAGTCAGAATTAGGTAAGATAGTACCGTTGGTAATTTCCACGGGCTGAATATATTCGCCATATCCAATTATATCACCATTGGAGTCAAATTTGATGTCTCTCAATCCAATACTATAATTGTATAAATCTATAGACGATTTAAGCCAAAGCTTGTTGCCTTGAGCATCAAATTTTGCTAAAAACATAAATCCATTTCTATATTTATTATTTTGAGGTGTAGTTGCAGAAGGAAGTGTAGGTACATTTAAGGTAGAAGAACCAAAGGTTAAACTGAAGTTTTGATTTGTTTCTCCTAAGCCAGGTATGGTTCCACAAATGTAAATATTTCCTTGATTATCAATTAATGACTCGCTAGTCATCAACGAGACATAGAAATCACCTCCAACATTAATTCCCGAATCAGTGCTTAATGTGGTAGCCCAAGTTCCATTTCCTGTATTGGCATCAATTTTAGCTAAAAAGTAGGGTTGTTGCTCAAGATTTATAGGATTATTGAAAGTAAAATTTCCAATATTTACCGTGGGTGCTTTCGCCGATCCTGCTATAGCAATGACATTGTTCTCATTTATGTTAAATTTTGAATAGCTTTTTGTGTCATAGCTTTTTAAACCTGATAACCAAGCAACATTTCCGCTTGGGTTTAATTTTAGCATAAAATAATCTTCTTTGTACTGATTGGTATTAAAAACGCCACTACCAGTGACTGAAAAATTATCAACAAACATATTTTGACCATAGAAAGTACCTAAACAATAAATGTTGTCAAGATGATCAACTTTAACTTGACGCATATAAATCCCATTTGCTCCAATTTCTAACGGATAATTTCCTAAGTTAACATCTATAGGTTTTGTCCATATATGTTGTCCATCAGGATTTAATTTTACCACAAATCCTTTGGCTCTATTTGGGAATTGACCTATTGGGTGAGGAAGCGGTGTAGTTCCTAGCATAGCATCATAAGATCTAGTAGAAATTACCAGTATAATATTGTTTTGACTGTCTGTATCTACTGATTCAATAATTTCAAAATAGCCTCCAGTTGTTTTTAAAAACCATAATAACGCTCCAGAAGGACTGTATTTTGCTATGTAGGAATCCGACCAACCATAACTTGGAGAATAACTTCCATATTCAGCCGCTGGTGGTGATTGAGGTAGAGTATTTCCTTGTAGATTGAAATCTAAACCGTCATATCCTCTTGTTGTACCAATTTCAATAACATTTCCTATATTGTCAAGCGCAACACCTCTACCAATATCATTTAAACCTGAAAAATTAATTTTGCCCCAAGAAAAAGTTGGAGATTGAGAAAAACTAGTTAATGAAATAATTAATGTTAAAATGTAAATAATTTTCTTCATGATGAGTATTTTTATGTTTGTACTAAAACATTTTTTCTATAATTACCCCTACCAATAATCAAAGCTAAATGATGTAAAAACTATAAAATTACCTGATATCAGGTAATTTTAATATGTTATTGCTCTTGAATTATTACATGATCAGTATCTATTGTAGCATTCAAAATTATCTATGTTTTTGGTAGAAAAATTATTGCATTTAAACACAAAAGAATACTACCGTATTTAATTTTATTTCTTTAATCCAATAAAAGAATTTTTAGATATTCTTAAATTGGTATGAAGATTCATTTAAAATTATCAATTAATAATCCCTCAGTTTATTCGATTATGTCTCTGAAATCAGCAAAGAGTTATTATAATAAAAACCGCTGTAATCATTGTAACTAACTTAACTGAATTGATGAAAAAAAATCATGTTTTTTATAAAACACAGCGGTTTATCAAATGTAGTACTCAATTTATGACTTTGGAATACCTTCCTTTAGGTAATTTTTACTACCTGAAATCAGGTAATTTTAAAAGGAAAGTAAATTCATTGGTAACTAAGCTTTACCTTTGAGGTCTAATTATGAAACTATCTATTATTTATATTTTTACATTGTTTTTTTCTTTTTCATTTGCCCAAGAAATTGTGATTTCAGGAAATGATAAAATTCTTATTGATAGTTTAGAAAACATCATTGCAAAGCCAAAAATTTCGGATAGTTTGAGAGGTATTACTTTATTTAAGCTTTCTGATGCTTATTATAAGGTGAGTGATTACGATAATCATGAGTTGTATAAATCAAAGGCTAATAAGCTCATTAATGGGAATCAATATTTAAAAGACATTTCTTATTTTTATAATTCTATCGATTCTTATTTAAAAGGTAATAATAAGAAATATTTGAGTCAATTAATTCTAGCCAGTAATCGTTTAAAAAAGTATAATTTTCCTGAAATTTATTCATTGAGAGCTAGGATTTATAGAAACATAGCTGTTTGTTATCATGTGGATAATAATGAAAAATTAGCTTTAAAAATTTTGACGGATTCTGCAATTCCGTTAGCAAAAAAGAGTAATGATTTATTAGTATTGGGAGCACTTTACAGTTCTATTGGTGTAATCTGTTTCAATAATCAAAATTATCAAAATGCAGAAGATTATTATAAGAAAAGTATTGAAGTTTTATCTAAGATTCCCAATCAAAATAAAAAATTACTGGCTGAAACGTATCTTTATTATGCTCATATTTTGGCCATTAACAACAAAAAAAATGCAGCTAAGCAAATTTTAATTAAAGCCAAGCCAATTGTGAAGGAGATAAAAGATAATTACTTACTAAGTTATTATTACAAAGAATGGGGCTATGTAAATCATTATTTTGAAGAATATAAAGAGGCCTTATTAAACTATGATAAAGCTCAAAAATTTGCTGAAAAGGCTCAAAAAAGCCAATTGATAGCTGTCATAAAGAGTACAAAATCAAATACACTTACCAAGCTAAATAGATTTAAAGAGTCAAGAGATTTACTCATTGAAGTATTAGAAATTGGTGAATCTACTCCATCCGATAGAGTTCAAATTTATAGAGAATTAGCCGACTTGTCAAAGAAGTTAAATGACTTTCCTAAAGCAATCGTATTCTTTGAAAGTTTTACTAAACTGAATGATAGTTTGGCAGAAATTGAGACTAAAAAAATGATTGCTGATTTAGAAGTAAAATTCAGGAGTAAAGAAAATCAAGACAAAATAAGGTACCTGGAAATGGAAAAAAGAGAATCAGAATTGAGGCATAAAAGCTATAAATTGACTTATCTTTTACTTGGTTTGGTTCTAGTTATCTTAATATTAATAATTATTTTTCTTTGGAAGAATAGTAAATCCCAAAAGTTATTGGTTAAAGAAATCGAAAAGAACAATTATCAAAATATAGTAAACATAAACAATCAAAAAGAAATTGAAATCATGCAAGCCATGATCGCAGGCGAAGAATCAGAGCGAAAGAGAATTGCACGAGACTTACACGATGGGATAGGTAGCAGGTTGTCATCTTTAAAAATGCAACTCAATGGAATAGAATCAAAATACAATAACACAATTGATGAAATCAAAGACTTGTCAGAAAGCTTGTCAAAATCAATAAGTGACTTAAGAAGAACTGCATTTAATTTAGTTCCAGAAACGTTGTCAAAGCTTGGTTTAGAATTAGCGTTAAAAGATTTATGCTTCTCCATGAATAATCCCAATGTGACCATTTTATTCAGCTCAAACCATATAAAAAACAATATCATTACATCTCACCAAACAACCATTTTTAGAATTGTACAAGAATTGATTAACAATGCATTAAAACATTCAAATTGTACAGAAATTATTGTAGATTGCAGTCAAAACGAACAGCTTTTCCTAATAACAGTGGAGGACAATGGTATTGGTTTTTCTTCAAAAAGTATAGAAAATTTTTCAGGTCTAGGGTTGAAAAATATAAAGAGTAGAGTGGACTCATTAAGAGGAAACATTGACTATTCATCAAGTCAAAATAGAGGAACAATATTTAATATAGAATTACAAGTTCAAACAGAAAATGAGAGTAAATTATAACGTCATAATAATTGACGATCATCCTATTGTTATTGAAGGATTAAAACGACTTTTAGCAGAAATTGATTTTCTCACGATTAAGGCAACTTTTAACAAAGGAAATAGTCTATTTGGATACTCTGAATTGAGTAAAATTGATATAGTTTTTTTGGATGTTTTTCTAAGTGATAATAACGGAATTGATCTGTGTTTGAAACTTAAAAAATTATATCCAAAAATGATTGTTCTAGGCATTAGTAGTCAATCAGAGCGAAGTATAGTAATGCAAATGATTAAAAATGGAGCGAATGGATATTTACTCAAAAGTGCTAGTTTAATAGAGTTTAAAGATTGCATAAAAAATGCTTTAGAAGGCAAACCAGCTTTTTGTAATGAAGTTAAAGAAATAATCCGTAAAATTTCTATTGACGATCTTCAGGCTATACCACGGCTAACCCTTAGAGAGAAGGAAATTTTAAACCTGTTGAAAGAAGGAAAATCCACACAAGAGATTTCAGATGAACTGTACTTGAGTTATTTAACCATTCAAACCCATAGAAGAAATTTATTGAATAAATTTCAAGTAAAAAATGTAGTTGAATTGCTAAATTTTATTAAAGAAAATGGATTACTGTAAATTGTTCTTAATCATATTTTCTAACTCTGTAAATCCATTTTCAACATATCCTACTTTAGAATAAATTAATTTTCCACTTTTAAAGAGGAAAAAAGAAGGAAATGAACTAACATTATATATTTCTGCTGTTTTTTTGGTTACATACATATTGGTGTAATCCACTTTTAATTTTGCAAGAAACTGGTTAATAATTTTTTCTTTTTCAACCGGTAAATCAATTGGATTTAGACCTAAAACAATAAAGCCATTTCCTGAATACTTTTTATAAAGTTCATTTAATTTTGGCATTGCCTTTAAACAAGGAGCACAAGCAAGATGCCAAAAGTCAATTAAAACCAACTTATCATTATAGAATGTACTTTCAATTTTGTTTTTCTCTCCAATAGAGTTTATTGTTTCAAAACCAATAAAATTTGTAATTGAATCTGCTGATTTTTTTTTATTATTGTTTACACCATTTGCCATTGACTCTTTAGTGATAATTTTTCTAGAATATTCTTTTAAACTGTCCCCTAATTGAAAAAAATCTTCACCAATTCCAATGTCTAATTTGAGGTTTGAAATTTCTAATGAAGAATATTCATCTTGTAACCCCATGAATTTTGCAAAACGCTCTAGCCTGTATGGTAATTTAGTTTTTTGGTCTATATAAATTATTTGTTTAGATAAAGTAATTTCATCATCTGTTGGAAAGTTAAATTCAATTTTCCATGCAAGAGTATTTACATCTTTTATCTCGTTAATACTTACATCTATATCTTTTCGTTTAAGCATGCTTTCAAAACCTTTAGTAAGGAATTTTGGAATTGCATCACTGAATATGTTATTTTTAACGATACTTTTTCCGAAACTTTCTATACTTAAATATTCTATAGCCTTTTCATTATGTGAAATTGTGTAAAAATTATTATTTCCATCATAAACTTTCTCTTGCTTATAATCAATTAAATTAATTTTTACCAAAAAGTTTAAGATTGAATCAGAAGGCTTTTTTAGTATATAATAATTGAGTTTTGGAAAGTTTATTGTATCAGAATTATCAAAATGTTTAATTTTATATTCAGCTTGATAAGACAACGATTTTGAGGAAGACAGTTTTTCTGAACTCAATTTGATACTAGAATGCCAATCACTATTTTGAGAATTACAAGTGAAAATAAATAACAGATATATGATAATTCTTAATTTCATTTTAGCTTTTTAATCAAACTTAGTGATTATTATTAACGAATAATATACCTGATTACAGGTATTTGGATGGTAGTTTTATCAAAACTATTGTTAGCTTAATTTGTGATGAATTAAATGTTATTTAAATTAATTAATGCGAAAAACAAAAAAGCCTGTAAATCATACGATTTACAGGCTTTTAGTCTGTTTTGAATTTGTTTTAGTGGAGTGGGAGGGACTTTAATCGAACACTTGATTCCCATTTTATCCTTTTTCGATGGTCTATAAAATTAATTAAAACTTTGTTTTTATTAGGCTTTTTTTTAGATAACTTTCATATAGTGATAAAGTTGTAAGACATATTTAAAAGTATTATTTTTCTATAAAGCTGGGTATGGTTTATTTTAATGACATGAATTCTGAAGTAATACTAAAAAAATGGTTTTGTTTAATAATTTTATCCTGAGAACAAAGAATTGAGTTATTTAGCAACATTTTAAATACTTTTATAAAACAAAGAAGATTTATTTAACTATCTTTTTTCTAACTATTAAATGTCCGAATTTATATGTTGAGATTCTGAGTTTCAAGTTTATTATAAATAGTTTTAATAAAAATATCTTACTTTTGTATAGATGATAAAAAAGCAAATCTGTATTTATTTTCTTTTTTTGGCTTGTTTTCTACAATTAGGACACAGCTTGATTCCGCATACCCATGAAACGGAACATCATCATCATCATGGAAACTCACATCATCATCACGATGATGAAGATCATTCTAATGAAAATGGTCTGTCGCATTTTTTTTCTCATTTTTCTCATTCTTCAGACACCTTTTCAACTACTCATAGTGAAGAAGTTAGTAAAATAGTCAAGAAAGTACCGAATGATTTATTGGTTTTTGACAATCATTCTATTTATAGTCTCTCACTTACTTTTTACAATAAAAAAGAAGTGGTTAGAAATAAAGAACCGCTCATTTTTATTTCTCCACATCTACACTCCTTACAATTTCGTGGTCCGCCCACACTTTTTAGCTAAACTATTCATTATTTGAATTACAAGACACTTATTGCCTAATCCGGGCTATAAGTTATTTTCATATATATTAATTTCTAAAAACAAAATCGATGAAAAAATTATTGCTTTCTATTGCACTTGTAGGTTTGCTGTTTACTGCTTGTAATGGTAAAAAATCCGAAGATCACGGACATGATCACACTGATGGAACTCACCAACACGCTGATGGTGAAGAACATCATCATGAACATGAATCAGATACTACTACGCAAGAAGAATTTACCATTGGAAAAGATAGTGCAGCGACAAAAGAAGCTCACGATCATCAACATGAAAATGGTGAAGACCACAAACATTAATCAATTTGATGTCTATAATGATTGAAATTATAGGCATCAAATTACTTTTTAAACTATATGAAAATAATAAATAAAATACTGCTACTTAGTTTATTCTTTACAGGATTCACTAGTTGCAACAACAAAGAAGAAGCTAAACACGAAGCTCATTTAGAACCTCTAGCTTACACACTTTACACTGAAAATTCAGAACTATTTGTTGAATTTAAGCCATTGATAGTTAGTGAAACTTCAAAGTTTGCAGCTCACTTCACCGTTTTAGGAGAAAACTTTACAGCTTTGACTGATGCTAAAATTACTGTTAGCTTGATTGTTGGCGATAAAGGCATTAAAAATTCTGTTGATGCCCCGAGTTCTCCTGGTATATTTCGTTTGGCTTTAAATCCGAAAACAGCAGGAACAGGAACATTAATTTTTGACATCGTTACCAAAGATTTTACAGATAAAATCATAATTAAAAATGTTGTGGTTTATGCTGATATGAAAACTGCCTTAGACAAACAACCGCCACATTCTGAAAGCACCGATATAACTTATTTAAAAGAACAAGCTTGGAAAGTGGAATTTGCCAATCAAGAAGTTAAAAAACAAACTTTCAATGATGTAATTAAAACAAGTGGACAAATCCTTTCTGCTCCTGGTGATGAAATGATTGTCACTGCTAAAGCTAGTGGTGTAGTTGTTTTTTCTGGTAAAAATACTATTGTAGGTTCTGCCGTAAATTCAGGCAACTCATTTTTTACCATTACTGGAGCTGATATGACAGAAAGCAATATTGATGCTTCTGTAAAAGATGCTAAAGCCAATTATTTAAAAGCTAAAGCCGATTATGAACGTTCTAAAGCATTAGTTGCTGATAAAATTGTTTCAGAGAAAGACCATCAACAAGTTAAATTACAATTTGAAAATGCACAAACTGCCTACAACACCGTTTCAAAAAATTATAGTGGTAAAGGTCAGAATGTATTAGCACCGATGTCGGGTTTTGTTAAGAATATTTTGGTTACCGAAGGACAATTTGTTGCATCAGGAACACCTTTAGCCACTATTTCAAAAAACAAAAGATTATTGGTTCAAGCTAATGTTTCACAAAACTACTTTAGTAGGTTATCAAGTATTACATCCGCTAATTTTAAAACGCCTCAAAGCGATGTAGTGTATAACACAACTGCTTCAAATGGTCGAATAGTTTCTTATGGTAAAAGTGCCTCAGCATCCACTCCTTTTATTCCGGTGACTTTTGAAATTGATAATGAAGGTCAATTGGTTTCGGGTTCGATTATTGAAATTTATCTTAAATCGTCAACTATCGCTGATGCTTTAGTAGTTCCCGTTTCTGCTTTAATTGAAGAACAAGGAATTTTCTATGTGTACGTGCAAACAGGTGGCGAAAGTTTCCAAAAAAGGGAAGTAAAACTAGGTGCAAGTGATGGTTTAAATGTACAAGTTCTATCAGGAATAGTTGAAAATGAAAGATTGGTTACCAAAGGTGGTTATCAAATAAAATTATCTAGTGCATCAGGTGCTTTGCCTGCTCACGGACACGAACATTAAAACCGAACTTATGCTAAATAAAATAATTAAATTTTCACTACACAATAGATTTTTTGTAGTGATAGCATCAGTTTTACTGCTAATTTTTGGTAGCGTTGTTGCTTCAAAAATGGAAGTAGATGTATTTCCTGACTTGACTGCTCCAACTGTTGTTGTGCTTACTGAAGCTCATGGTATGGCTCCTGAAGAAGTAGAAAAATTAGTTACATTTCCTATTGAAACTTCAGTAAATGGTGCTACAAATGTCAGACGTGTTCGTTCTTCTTCCTCTGCAGGAATTTCTATTGTGTGGGTTGAGTTTGAATGGGACACTGATATTTACAAAGCAAGACAAATTGTAAATGAAAAAATAACTGCTGTTGCTGAAAAACTACCACAGGGCGTTGGCAATCCTACAATGGGACCACAATCTTCTATAATGGGAGAAATTATGTTGGTCAGTGTAACAGCCGATAAAACTTCTCAAATTGATTTGCGAACCATTGCCGATTGGACTATTAGACCAAGATTGTTAGCGACTGGTGGTGTTTCGCAAGTGATAGTTATTGGTGGAGAATATAAACAATATCAGATATTGGCTTCTCCTCAAAAAATGAACTATTACAATGTTTCACTCAATGAATTGCTTAATGCAAGTGAAGAAGCTAATGGTAATTCGTCTGGTGGTTTTATGAATGAATACAATAACGAATATATTGTTAAGGGTATTGGTAGAACATCTGATATTAAAGAAATTGGTAAATCAGTTATCAAAACAGTTAATGGAAATACCATAAAAATTGAAGATGTTGCTGAAATTAAAATTGGATCTTCACTCAAAATTGGTGATGGTTCGTTAAAAGTTGAACCTGCTGTGATTATGACGGTTATGAAACAACCATCAACCAACACCTTAGAACTTACCGAAACTATTGATGCTTCTATTGCAGATATCCAAAAGAACTTACCAAAAGATGTACATATTAATACTAAAATCTTTCGTCAAGCTGATTTTATTAATGCTTCTATCAGTAATATTCAAAAGACTTTATTGGAAGGAACGGCTTTTGTAATCATCATTCTGTTTTTATTCTTGATGAATTGGAGAGCAACTTTTATATCCTTATTGGCTATTCCTATTTCATTGATTGTTGCAATCTTAACTTTAAAATATCTTGGCTTTACTATCAATACCATGAGCTTAGGAGGTATGGCAATTGCAATTGGAGATTTAGTTGATGATGCCATTATTGATGTAGAAAATGTTTTTAAACGACTCAAAGAAAATGCACTCAAACCAAAAGCAGAACAGAAAGACAAATTAACTGTAATTTTTGATGGTTCGTTTGAAATTAGAAGTTCTGTTATTAATGCAACTTTTATTATTATAGTTGCCTTTTTACCGTTGTTCTTTTTATCAGGAATGGAAGGAAAATTATTAGCTCCACTTGGAATTGCTTTTATAGTGGCGTTGTTTGCATCGTTAATCGTATCAATTACACTAACACCTGTATTAGCAAGTTACTTGTTGACTAATGATAAAATGCTTCTACAACAGCATAAAGAAAGTTGGTTGGTTGGACATTTACAAAGGATTTACAGCAATGCTTTGAATAAAGTTATGGAAATGAAAAAAGCTGTGCTAATTATAGCAGGTGGTTTATTTTTGGTTTCTTTATTTGTAATGAGCCAATTAGGAAGAAGTTTTTTACCCGAATTTAACGAAGGTTCATTAGTAATTAGTGCTGTGAGTTTACCCGGAATATCATTAGAGGAAAGTAACAAAATTGGTACACAAGTTGAAAAAGCATTGCTTTCTGTACCTGAAATTAAAATTACCACTCGAAGAACTGGAAGAGCTGAACTCGATGAACACGCACAAGGTGTAAATGCTGCTGAAATTGATGCTCCTTTTACTCTTGATGAAAGAAGTCGAGAGGATTTTATGGCTGATGTTCGTGAAAAATTAGCAGGAGTTTCGGGAGCAAATATTACTATTGGACAACCTATTGGACATCGAATTGATCACATGCTATCAGGAACTAGAGCCAATATTGCCATCAAAATTTTTGGTAATGATTTGAATAAACTTTTCACACTTTCTAATGAAATAAAAGCCAAAATTCAGAATATTGAAGGATTGGTAGATTTGAGTGTGGAACAACAAGTTGAAATTCCGCAAATTCAAATTAAAGCGAAACGTGATGTGTTGAACCAATACGGAATTACAATTGGTCAGTTTAATGATTTTATTGATGTTGCCTTTGCGGGTGAAAAAGTATCTGAAATTTATGAAGGAAACAAAACTTTCGATTTGATACTTCGTTTTGATGATGCTAATAAAGGTAAAATCGAGAACATCAAAAATGCGATGATTGATACACACGATGGTAAAAAAATTCCATTGTACTACGTTGCTGATGTAGTAAGTACGTCTGGTCCAAATACGATAAATCGTGAAAATGTGCAACGTAAAACGGTGGTTTCTGCCAATGTTTCGGGCCGTGACCAAAAAAGTGTTGTAGCTGATATTCAGAAAATCATTGATGAAGAAGTAAAACTACCTGAAGAATATCATATCGAATATGGTGGACAATTTGAAGCCGAAGCTGAAGCATCAAAAACTCTGATTTTAACTTCTCTTATTTCGTTGTTAATTATATTCTTAATTCTGTATCAGGAATTCAAAAAGGTAAAAACCGCTTCAATCATTTTGTTGAATTTACCTTTAGCATTAATTGGTGGTGTATTTAGTATTTATTTTACAAGTGGTATTTTGAGTATTCCTGCTATTATAGGTTTTATTACTTTGTTTGGTGTTGCCACTCGTAATGGAATTCTATTAGTTTCACATTATGAAACGTTAGAAAAAGAAGGATTATCGCTTTATGAAACCGTCATTCAAGGTTCAAAAGATAGATTAAGTCCTATTTTAATGACTGCCTTAACCGCAGGATTGGCTTTAATTCCGTTAGCTATTGCAAGTGATTTGCCTGGAAATGAAATACAAAGTCCGATGGCAAAAGTTATTTTGGGTGGTTTATTGACTTCAACCTTATTGAACATTTTTATTGTTCCTGTGGTGTATTATTTATCTAATCGAAAAAAAGTTACCAATGAAAAATAGTCTATTTATTATTTTAGCAATCCTGACTTTTGGTTTTGGACATTCTCAATCAACTATTGATAAAGTCCTATCAGAAATTGCTAAAAACAACAAAACCATACAAGCAAATACGCAGTATTGGAATGCTCAAAAAGTACAGTACAAAACAGGAAATTCATTATACAATCCAACTGTTGAATATGATTATTTAAAAGGAAGTCCTGCCAATGCAGGTAATCAAACGGATGTTATTGTTACGCAATCTTTTGATTTCCCATCTGTTTATGGGAAGAAAAACGAGTTAGCTAAACAATTAAGCACTCAAGCCGATTTGCAATTGAAAGCCACTAATCAAGAATTGCTTTTGGAAGCTAAAAAGATTTGTATTGAATTGGTTTACCGAAACAAATTGCAAGTTCCGTTGACCAAAAGAAAAGAAGCTACTGAAAAGTGGTTGGCCAATTTCAAGAAGAAATTGGATAGTGGAGATGGTACTATTTTGGATGTAAACAAAGCTGAAATTCAATTATTAGAAATTAGAAAACAATTTCAAGACAATGCTTCTGCTATTGCAAAACTCAACGAACAACTTACCAGTTTAAACGGAGGAATTGCAATACGTTTGTCAGATGTTGAATATTTCGAAAGCCCTGCAATTGCTGATTTTGAAACATTACTAAAAGAAATTGAAGCCCAAGATTACATCAGAAAAACGCTAGAACAAGAAAAAGTAATTGCTCAAAAACAGATTGATGTAAGCAAAGCATTAGCATTACCTAAAATGGAACTTGGTTATCATTATCAAGGAATTTTAGGGCAAACGTATAACGGAATTCACACAGGAATATCTTTACCACTTTGGGAAAGCAAAAACACTGTTAAACTTCAAAAAGCTAAAATGACGTTTGCTGAAAGTGCTTTAACAGACCATACTAATGATCATTATTACGAAATAAAACAACTTTATGGTCGTTATGAAAGTTTGAAAAGTATTTTAGCTGATTACGAAAGAATAAACCAATCAGTTGAACCTATAAAATTATTAGATAAAGCGTTAGCTGCTGGACAAATTTCGGTTTTGGAATATTTTGTTGAGCTTAATTATTACAATGAGTCACAGAATTCCTATTTAGAGTTGGAAAAGGAATATTATGATGTTGTGGCTAGTTTGTTGAAGTATAAATTGTAGATTATTAATTCAAGTAAAACACCCATTATTTCGAGATGATTTAATGGGTGTTTTTTATTTTAATAACGAGAAAGCAAAATTTTTAAATTTTTATCGCTTTTTAAAACCACAAAACTGAAAATTCTGAACGGTATTGAATGGTGTAGTATGATTTTCTGTGAAACATTTTACTGCTTCAAAAGCTTGCTTGAAGGTTTGTTTCATTGTGTTTTCAGAATATTGTTTAATTTCTAAACCGCTGCATTTAAGGGGACCGTTTTCAGAGAAAGTTCCTAAGAAGAAATTTCCATTGTCAGCTACTGCATTATTGATTAAAGCTAAATATTTATCGATGCTTTCTTTATCTGTTAAGAAATGAAAAACCGCTCTATCGTGCCAAAAATCAAACTTACTTTCTGTACGGAATTCTATAATGTCTGAAACAATCCAATGCACTTTATCTGCTTTTTCTCCCAAACGTAGTTTGGCTTTTTCTAAGGCAAATTCGGATATGTCTAAAACCCAAATATTTTCATATCCGTTTTCTAGTAAAACATCCACTAAATTACTGTCTCCACCACCTATATCGATGATATTTGCGGTTTTAGAAAGTCCCAGACTTTCAATGTAATTCATAGACGTTTTAGGATATTTTTGTGTCCAGCTTACTTCGTTTGGATTTTTAGTTGCAAAAACATTTTCCCAGTGTGATTTGGTGTTTTCCATATAGATTATGCTTTACAACAATCGTCTAAACTTTCATAAGCTTCAGGATCTGCTTTTACTTCATCTGCATCATAACCTAATTTAGAGATGGCTACTTTAATCGTTTGCAAATCTGTTTTCTTTTCATTGTAAAAGATTGTGAAAGTCATATTTTCATCATCTAATTCATAAGCTCTTACACCTTTTATTTTCAGCATTTCGGTTTTAAATTTCATACCACAGGTTTCACATGCTTTGCAATGATTACAGTGTAATACCGTTTTGATTATTGCTTTTTGATTTGTTTTCTGTGCAGATGCTGTATGAATTGTAAAAAGAGTAAATGCGAGAAAAAAGAAAGTCTTAAGTGTGAATGTTTTCATATTGAGATGGATTGTTTCTTCAAAGATAATTAAAATATTTTTTTAATAATTCAAATTCAACCCAACTCCAAATCCCATATCACTATCGTAATGTGTTCTGATGCTAAAATTTCTCGCTAGAATGTATTTTGCTTCAAGCATATATTCGGTGTCGGTATTAACCATGAATCCCATTCGAAGTCGCTTTGAGACAGGAATATCTTCCCGCATTAATTGAAATCTAACATTTCCATCTTGAAAAACTTCTGCTTGAGCCATCACTAGCATCGGTAATGTATAATTAACCCCTGCACTTAAAACCGCTCTTCTGTCTTTGGTGTTTTCTTGACCGAAGATGTTTTTTTCAACTTCATCGTTCATCTTTCTGTATCGCCAGTCGAAACCAATAAAAGGCATCAACCATTGCATTTTTCCAATGTATCTTCCTAAATGAAATTCTGCTTCGTAGCCGTGCATATCGTGGTAGCCTAAACGCCATTCTGCACCTAAACTCCAACGTGTATTTTGTATCATTGCCATACCATCATTTCCATTGGTTGCAAAATCATTTTCAGCCATGATGTGAAAAGCTCTATCGTCTGCAAATAGCTTTCGTTCTGCTAATTTAGGATTAGGAATTAAAGGGTTTGGCTCTTGATTTTCATAGGTAAAAATTCTTCCCATTCCTGCCATCATGTGATACAAAATGTGACAATGGAAAAACCAATCGCCTTCTACATTCGCATTAAATTCAATGACGTTAGTTTCCATTGGCATTAAATCCATTACGTTTTTTAAAGGAGCATTTTCTTCCTGACCGTTAATGATTCTGAAATCGTGACCGTGTAAATGCATAGGATGACGCATCATAGAATTATTGTAGAGTGTAATCCTTACATTTTCGCCTTTTTTGATTAGAATTTTATCGGTTTCGGAAATCACTTTATTATCTAAACTCCAAACATAACGATTCATATTTCCGGTTAATTCAAAACGAAGTTCTTTTACCGGAGCATCTTTTGGCAACGTTGTTTTTTCTGTAGCTTTTAACATTGCATAGTTAAGTGTTGTAATAGTAGGCATTTCATTACCGTGGTTTTGTGTATGATTGGAATGATCATTCATACTTTCGCTACTTTCTGTATTTTTCTTACCCCTGTCTTTTGTAGCACCCGTAATTTCAGAATACATGACAGCATTCATATCCATTTGGTTTAATGACATTTGCATCCCCATATCATCTAAATCGCCATTCATCTTCATCATGTCGTTCATCATTTTCATCCCTTCAAAATATTTCAATTTTGGTAATGGAGCAATTAGTTGTTTGATGCCATCGCCAATGTATAAAGAAGTTGATTTTGTTCTGTCTTCGGCGGTAGCTAGAAACTCATACGATGTTTTATCGGCAGGAATTGTCACTATGATATCATAAGTTTCAGAGACTGCAATTAGCAGTCTGTCTACTTCCACAGGCTCTACATCGTTACCATCACTTGCCACAACGGTGATTTTTCCACCGGCATATCGCAACCAAAAATAACTTGATGCCCCACCATTGGCAATACGCAATCTGACTTTGTCACCTGCATTTAACTTCTTTCCGTCGATAGTAGTGATTTGACTTTCCGGAATTCCGTTGATTAAAAATTTATCATAATATACATCACTCACATCCATAGCATTCATTCGCTTCCATTCGTTTGTGAGTTTTGTTTTAAAATGTCCCTCTCTAATAGCTTCTGCATAACTCTGTGTAGTGCCTTTTTTAATAGCAAACCAATCGGAAGCATTGTGTAACATTCTGTGCACATTTTCAGGTTTTAGATCCGTCCATTCACTTAAGATTATTGGAACGGTTGATATATCATCGATTCCTTTTCGGAATGTTTTATCATTTTCTTTTTTATTCATTATGAACATACCATACATCCCGATTTGTTCCTGTAAACCGGAATGACTATGATACCAATGTGTTCCGTTTTGAATTATAGGGAAGGTGTATTTATGAGTAGTTCCGGGTTCAATCGGCATCTGAGTAAGATAAGGCACACCATCTTCTTTATTTGGTAAAAATAGTCCGTGCCAGTGCAAAGAAGTGCTTTCCTTTAATTCGTTATGCACATAAATTTCAGCAATATCACCTTCCATAAAAGTAAGTGTTGGCATCGGAATTTGACCATTTACTGCAATGGCTCTTTTCTCTTTTCCGGAATAGTTTACGATAGTATCTCTAACGTATAAATCGTACCGAACTATGTTTTGTGAAAACAGCGTTTGTGTAGCCAAAACAAGGATTAGTATCGGCAACAGTTTTTTTGAAAGGTTATTTTGATTATTCATTTTGATTATTCGAGTAAAAAAGCCACCAAATTCGTTGTAAAGTGGCTTCTTTATTGTTAGTAAGAATTTATTTTCTCGATTTTAAACCCTGCTTTTTCCACAGCCGAGATTACTTCGCTTTCTTTGTCTGAAGATGCTTCCACAGTTAAAACTTTATCTTTATTTCTGATGTCAACTTCCCAATTTTCAATAGCTGTAAGTTTATCTAATTCCGGAGTCACTTTGGACACACAACCCATACAGTTGATATTTGTTTTGAATTTTAAGGTGTTATTTTCCATTTGTCTTTTTTTTAAATTAATTATAATATTTAAGTCGCAAACTATTTGCTACCACACTCACGCTACTAAGAGCCATTGCTGCTCCGGCAATCATCGGATTAAGTAAAAATCCATTTATTGGATACAGAATTCCTGCTGCAATTGGAATTCCGATAATATTGTAGATAAATGCCCAAAACAGATTTTGCTTGATGGTATTTACCGTTTTACTTGACAGCTTTATGGCTATTGGGATTTTAGTAAGATCGGAAGAAATTATCGTCATTTTTGCCACATCAATGGCAATATCACTTCCTTTACCCATTGCTATACTTACATCAGCTTGTGCTAAAGCGGTGCTATCATTTATACCATCGCCCACCATAGCTACAGTTTTGCCTTTCGCTTGTAATTCTTTTACAAAATCTGCCTTATCTTTTGGTAAAACCTCTCCTTTGAAATTTCTAATACCTACTTTTTCGGCCACAGCTTTAGCAGTATTACTATTATCACCAGTAAGCATGTACACTTCGATATTCATCTTTTGCAATTCCTTGATTGCTTCAATGGACGTTTCTTTGATTTCATCGGCAATTGCGATAACAGCTAATGCTTTTTTATCATCAGCAAACCAAATAACAGTTTTGGCTTCAGTCAACCATTCTGACGCATTTTGTTCCAGATTTTTATCTATGGATATATTGTTTTCTAAAAGTAGTTTTTGGTTACCAATAAAATAATTTTGACCATTAAAATCTGCTTTAACTCCTTTGCCTGTAATACTTTCGATATGATGGATATCAACTGTTTTGATCTCTTTATAAAAATGGACAACTGCTTCTGCCAATGGATGTTCTGATTGTTTTTCAATGGTTAACAAGATTTGTTTTAAAATTTCTGTTTCTTCAGTCCAAACAACATTGGTTACAGCAGGTTTTCCTTTTGTAATTGTACCTGTCTTATCTAAAATAATCGTGTCGATTTTCTTTGCTAGTTCTAAACTTTCGGCATCTTTAATTAAAATTCCTTGTTCGGCACCTTTTCCAACACCTACCATAATTGCGGTTGGAGTAGCTAAACCTAATGCACACGGACAAGCAATAACCAAAACAGTTACTAAGGCTAATAATCCTTGGGTGAATCCATCTTGTCCTCCAAAAATTATCCATACTATTAGTGATAAAATGGCAATTCCAATAACAATCGGAACAAAAATACTAGCAATCTTGTCTACCATTTTTTGCACTGGTGCTTTACTACCTTGAGCATCCTGAACCATTTTTATAATTTGGGAAAGCATCGTATCAGTACCTACTTTTTCAGCTTTAAATTGGAAACTACTTTTTTGATTAATGGTTCCAGAAAACACTTTATCATTCGCTTCCTTTTTTATAGGAATAGGTTCACCACTTAGCATACTTTCATCAACAAAAGAACTTCCTTGAACCACTATACCATCTACAGCTACTTTTTCACCGGGTTTTACTAAAATTGTCATTCCTACGGTAACTTGTTCGATTGGTAATTGCGTTTGGATATTCTCTTGATTGATTACCGTGACGGTTTTAGGTTGTAACCCAATTAATTTTTTAATTGCTGAAGAAGTATTTCCTTTTGCATTTTCTTCCAGTAGTTTTCCTAAAAGAATAAAGGCGATGACTACTGCTGCTGCTTCAAAATAAACGTGTGCATGTAATCCTTTTGAATGCCAGTAATTTGGAAAAAGCGTATTGAACACACTAAAAATGTAAGCCACTCCTGTACTCAACGCTACTAAAGTGTCCATATTTGCTGACCGATGCTTTAACTGCTTCCACGCATTTATGAAAAAATCTTTACCAAAACCAATAATTACAGGTGTTGCTAAAACCCACATGATGTAATTAGCATAGGGAATATTCATAAAAAACATAGCAATTGCAACCAATGGCACAGACAGTATTATAGCACCAAAAGTTCTGATCTTTAACTGCTTCTGCTTTCTAGTATGAATATCCTCTAAGGTTTCCTGATTGACATCACTTTGATTTAAGAATAAGTCGTAACCAATACGTTGGATTGCTTCACGCATTTTTTCTAATGAAACCAAACTTGGAATATATTCAACTTTAACTTCTGCTGATGCGTAATTAACGGAAGCAGCTACAACACCCGGTAAAAATTGAATTACACTTTCCACGCTTACAGCACAAGAAGCACAAGTCATTTGAAGCACAGGTATTGTTTGAGTTGTTGTTGAAACATCGTAACCCAAGTCACGAATGGCTTTAACAGCATTTGGGATCGCTATTTCCGGTTTTTCGGATTCGATTATGGCTTGTTTGTTATTTAATTCTACCTTGTGATTTGTAATACCTTCTATTGACTGTAATCCTTTGTCAACAATCAAAGCAAAATGCTCACTTTCGACATTTTCCAACGGTATTGCATACGGATGTGATTTTTCTGTTTTCATCTTTATCTTATTTATAGTGCAAAGTTCTATTGAAAAACCGGTTATGTTTTGTAGAATTATGGTTATGATTTGTACAATTTATAATTTATCAATTTGAGTTCTTTTGGCGACTTTTATCTGTTTGAAATAACTTGGTGTAAACCCGGTTACTTTTTTGAATTGATTGCTTAAATGAGCTACATTGCTGTAATTTAAAATATCTGCAATTTCACTGAGGCTTAGCTCATCATACATTATCAGTTCTTTCGCTTTTTCTATTTTTAGGTTGATAAAGTATTTCTCAATACTTATTCCTTCCACTTCTGAAAATAAGTTGCTGAGTTTACTGTAATCCTGATTCAGATTTTCAGCAATATATATTGATAAATTTTTATTTAAATCAGCATTTTTGTTTTGCGTTACATCAATGAGAAGTGCTTTAATTTTTTCAATACTTTTACTTTTCTTATCATCGATTAATTCAAAGCCAAATTTTTCTAGTGCTTCCTTAATTTGATTTTTTTGATTGAGTTCAATGCTTGCTTCGAGTTCAATTTCACCTAAATCAATGACATTTGCTTTGAAACCTAACTTTTCAATTTCTGTTTTTACCACCCATTTACATCGGTCACAGACCATGTTTTTAATGTATAGTTTCATTGTTAATAGATTGTTTTAATTGATCCACAGCTTAACATTTCTGAACCATAATAAGGGTTTCTTATTTCTCTTGTTTCACTAATCCAAATAGCCCCTTTGCCTTCATTTGCCATTGGACAAAAATCTTGATACAATTTTTGTTTACTCCCAAACCGTTTTACTAAATCATTCATGTCTTTGCTTAGTAATACAAAATTTTCCCTTTGGTAGTCAATTTTATTTGAATTATCACCAATATGTTTTGTGTGTTCTTTCGCATCTTGAATAATATCTTGAAGATTTTTTCTTAATTTGATGTCCACTGAAGAAATATCTGTAGTATTTAATGTTTTTAACAATAGCTTCGCAGATGTTGAAGCATTATTGGCATTATCTTCTGTTAAAGCATTTTTAATTTTTAAATAATCACTAATGATGTCGGAAGTTGAAAAAGGAATTATAGTTGTTTGAGAAACTTGAGTATTTTCCTTACCTTTTATTGCTTCTGTTGTTGCTGTATCTTTATGTTCGTGCGAGCCATCATTGTGATTATGTTTAGCTTCTTTTTGAGCAACTGGTTCAGTTAATTCCATACCGCATTTTGAACATTCTTCGCCTTTTTTTCCAGTAACTTCCGGCTGCATTGGACAAGCAAATATCTCGTTTGAATTTACTGAAGTAGTATTGTGTGTTTCTTTAGTTTTATGATTACAAGAAACTAAAGTGATTGCTAAAAAGGCAGTTAAAAAAAGTGTTTTCATGTGTATGTTTTTAAAATTATTTTTTACTCTTTAAATCGAAAAAAGTATAATAGAGGTTGAAATAAAAACCATTTGGAGCTGAACGTAACATTGAACTCATCAATTCATGGCGATAGGCAAAATCGACGCGAGCTTGACTATTGAAAATAAATTGTATGGCAGGAACTACATCTAAATAGGATTTACCATTTTCATTAATAGTTTGTCCGACAAATTCAACCATTAGATTAATGTTGGTTTGTTTAAAACTGGTGTACGTTTTAGGGTACATCAACTTACCAAATGATAGCGTATAATTTGTAGCATTGTCACCAAGGTTGTCTGGAAAGGGATAGCTAGGTTTGTTGTCTAATGCTTTTTCAAAACTTAGTGATGAACTTATGGCTACTTTTTTTATCAATTTGGTTGCTATAATTCCTGCTTCAAAACCCGTGTTGTGACCAAGTATGTCTATTTGTTCTTGGTGAATGTCTGCGTTGTTAAAGCTATACCTACCATAGGCAGCCATTCTAAAATGACTGTTTAAATCATCTGTAGAATAAAAGCGGTATTTAGCCATAAAACTTCCTCCTTCGGTAACCAATTGATTACTTCTATTACTTATGAAAGCAGAACCACGAAACATTAAATCTTTATTAAAACCATACGTGACTTCAGGCATAAAATGGTAATTGTAGCCTGATTTAAATTCTTCCTTGAAAAGAGATTGCATCACGTTAATGGCGAGCGAATTTGCAGGAACATTACTAGCAGGATCCGTCACCACAAACAGCTCTTGTGCCTCGATATTTTGAAAATACATTGCGACAAGAATTAAAAAAATCCTCTTCATTACTTAACAATTTTAATGTGAAAATCCTCTTCATTGTTAGCCGAGTATGTAGCAACATCCTTGTTTGATTTAGAAAGTTTTTTGAACTCTTTTTCAGTTACATAGCCCTTGTCTAACACTTGAAATTTAATATCACCCGATTTATTTGAATTGCTATCCATCAAAATATAGGAACCATTAGCAATGGTTTCCGATTTTGCAGTTATAATTAAGGAACCTATGAAGAAACCTGCATCTTCAACTTTTTCCTTAAAAGTTTTAGGACTTAAATCATTACCTTCATTTAATGTTACGGTAAATGTGTTTGTGTTTAAGTCGGTTTCTACATTAGCCACTTCTGGCATACTTTTTAACTGCTTATTTATTGCATTGGAGCACATTGAACACGTTAAACCCGTTGCTCTGATTTCTGCTTTAACAATTTGTGCATTACTTTTTAGTGAAAACATCAGAATTATTGATGCAACTAGGATATATGTTTTATTTATTTTTTTCATTTTTATTGTGTTATTAACTTAATTATTTCTTCATCTGATGGGTTTTTTGCAATTAGAATGCCTTCTGAGTTAAATAAGAATTTAGACGGTAACTCCTCCACACCAAAAAATATAGCTGCATTAGCATCAAATCCTTTGGGATCAATTAATTGGGTAAATTTTATTTTGTCCTTTTCAATAGCTTTGAGCCATTTATTAGCATCCGTATCTATTGATATTCCAATGATTTCAATCTTGTCAGTACTAACTTCATTATGCAGTTTTACTAACTTTTTATTACCCAAGCGACAAGGACCGCACCAAGATGCCCAAAAATCAACGAGTACATACTTCCCGTTAAAAGAGGAAGTATTCACAACACTATTGTCGCTACTTTTTAGCGTTACTGATGGGATTTTATCGCCAACTTCTATTTGTGCATTTACTATAGAAGTATTGGCAACCATCAAAATCATAAAAATTACTTTTCTCATTTTATTTATTTTATAATTTCTACCGTTTTACCACAACTCAACATCATTGAACCGTAGTATGGATTTTTAATGGCATCTTCTTTACTTAACCAATTTGCACCTTTTCCATCGTTATACATAGGACAGAATTGATAGTAAATAGGGGATTCATATTTGGCAACTTTCATTAGACCATAAATATCTTTTGATACATTTGAAAAATGTTGTCGTTGTTGTTTGATGTCTTTGTTATCTCCAATTTGTTTTGCGTCTTCTTTGATTGAATTAACAACTTTCATCCAAACCATGTGGACATCCATTTCAAGTTTCTCCATTTCGATCTTATTTACAGCACTCAAAAGTTCATTTGAAGCTGAAGCGGCTTTAGTTTCATCAGAGTCAATTAATGCATCTTTTACTAGAAAATAATTTTCGAATACTGCTTTCAATTGATCTTCATTCTCTATCATGACGTTGGCTGATTCAGAATGATTACTATGACTAGCATTTCCTTCGGTAGTCGCTATCTCGATTTCTTCTTTAGCAGGAACTTTTGCTACTCTTTCATATTGACAACATCTATGAAGATTATTATATACATTATCTGGAGCAAGAAACTTGTCACTATCATATCCTGCCAGTGCAATTCTTTTTAATATTTCATCTTGGTTGGTCTTTTGAGAATCATATGTTAAAGTAGCCATCTGAGTGTCTTGATCCCAATCTACTTTCGCTATTTTCTTAATATTTCCTGTTTTTTCAATGGTTGTTTTACACATACCACAATTACCGTAAATTTTAACTGTCTCGGTTGTAGCATTCTTAATTTGTGCATCTGTTGTAGTTGATAGTAATACACAGATTACTACCATTATGTTTATAAATGAATTTTTCATTTTAAATGATATTTGATCAAAGCGAGTACTTTGATTAGTTAATAAAAATAATTTTTAATGAATTACAGTTGATGTAAAGGCTATAACATCATTATTAGTGATGTAGCATAATTTATAACTGTATGAATTTGTATGTGGATAGCAAAAAAGCTACCATTTTGACACACTTTTGGCTGTCAAAAAAGTAATTTAGCTTATTTTAGGAATTAGCCAAATAGAATAAAAACCATCTGAGATAGACGATTGAGCGTTAGGAAAATTTACTTTTTCTACCGCAGGGAAGTTAAAAACACGGGTTTCAAAATTAATTTCTGATAAAAAACTAACTGTTGATGTGGTGCAGGTTGATGCACATCCGCAAAGAGAGTTATCGCAGTTGCTATTACATCCTTTGTTTTCTTCACTATTGGATTTATCTGTACAACAACATTCTTTTTTTTCTGATTTAGAACATGAAATCTGCTTGTTACAAGATTTTTTTGAGTTCTTGACACCACATGCAATACCACTCGAAGGCATTAAAAAAATGCCTAAAAATAATAATACTATAATGTGAAGTTTTTTCATATATAAAATCAAAACATCACAAAATTACACAGATTTAAATGAAATTCGATTAAGAATTTGTTAAAATAACTAAGTTATTTGAGTTTTGATTATTTTTGGAGGGATTTATCTAAAAAATATTTTCAGTTATTCCTTTTAAGTTTTTCTTCTAATAAAATTTACTAATAATTGATTAAATTAAAACTTATTATTTCGAAATCATAAATATAATTTAAGTAAAATGAGTTAATAGGTAATACTAAACTTAGGCTCATTTTGTAGTGATTAATGAGGAGAATTTAATAATGTTGATTTACATTGATTTTAAATATTAATTCTTTTTTCCTTTGAAAAAAAGAATTAATATGTTTTAACAAGCAAGTGGTTAAGAAATCTTTTGTAAATAAGCACTAGATAGTGTATCAGCATAATATAATGAGTACTAAAGATTATTTTCAAAACTATTTTAATCGTTACATGTAGAAGTCTTTTTTAAAACTTGATAATTTTATTTTGAAATTATTAAGTTTAATTATTATGAAATCAGCGTATTTATATGTGAGGGTAAGTACTGACGAACAGAAGAGAAAAGGCTATTCTCTTCCTGAGCAGGAAGATAGGTTGTTAAGGTACTGCGAACAGAACCAAATTGTAGTAAAAGGTATATTTAAGGAGAACTTTTCAGCCAAGGATTTTAATCGGCCAGAATGGAAGAAAATTATCAATACATTAAAGAAGAATAAAAAAAGCCCTCCAGATAGCATATTGTTTATAAAATGGGATCGTTTTAGCAGAAATATTGAATTTGCATACCATATGCTTAGAATATTGAAAGGGCTTAATACTACAGCGATGGCAATCGACCAGCCAATTGATTTTGAAGTGCCTGAAAGCATAGTTATGCTTGCAGTTTACCTTTCAATACCGGAAGCGGAGAACAGCAGAAGGGGTAAAAATGCTTCGGATGGTATGCGAAGATCTCGTAAAATGGGTAGGTTACCAGGACGGGCACCTATGGGATATAGTAATCAGTCAACTCAGGAAGGCAGGAAGATTATAGTGCCGAAGTTCCCGGAGACAAACATAATCAAATGGGCTTTTGAACAGTTTGCAAAGGGGACATTTTCTATTAGTCAAGTCAGGACCATGGTATGTCAAAAAGGTCTTCAATGCAGTAAGAACAATTTTTGGAAGATACTAAGAAATCCTACCTATTGTGGTATAATAATGGTCAAAGCTACAAAAGATGAAGAGATTCAATTTGTAAAGGCCATACATGAACCCATCATATCCGAAGAACTTTTTAGGAAGGTCCAAATACTGCTTACAAGCAGACGCAAACAGAAAGAAGCAAAATTTTGTAGAAAGCTTTTATTCCCTCTAAGGGGATTTACATACTGTCCATTTTGTGGATGTAGATTTACAGGCAGTATATCACAGGGAAAGTTTTCAAAATATAGGTATTACCATTGTTCTACCTCAAGATGCAAGGGAAGATATAGGGCTGATATTTTAGAAGCCTTGTATGAAGATCAGTTAAAGACAATAACCCTTTCTCCGTTTGTATACACGCTTTTCAGTTTGGTGCTTGAAGATGAAAATATCTTCTCTGCTAGAAGACAATGTTTAGATGAAAAAAAGGCTGTCATTACTGAAATTTCTCAATTTGAAGAGTTAATATCAAAAGCAAGAAGTCACTTACTTACCGGAAAAATAGACTTTGAAGATTTCAGGTGTATTAAAAAAGAGCATAATCAGAAGATTCATTATTTGAACGGTAGATTGCAGCATCTCGAACAGAAACTTATTGGATATGATTCTAGCGATAAAAATATTTGGTTAGATGATGAAATTAATATTTACCAGTTTTACAAAGGCCAAGACATTGTAGGCAAAAGGCATATAGCTAGCTTGTTTACTCCATTGTCAATAAATGTACAAAGTAAGGATTTTAACCCGTTGCAAATCGATCAAGCTATTAAAAAGATTGTAATTTATAATGCTATTGTTTTAGATGTAAAACAATTAAATTCTCAAGTTTATGAAAAAAGAAATTACATAACTATAAAGCCTTTTTCAAGCAGAAAGGTTTCTATCGACAAGGCAATAAAAACATTAAGACAAGGAGGGATAAGAGTTAATGAAGACGAGGCAATAATTATTTTGGATTTTCTATATCTGTTGGCTAGTTCTTTCAAGAAAGATGATATCAAAGATGGATGAAGGAAATGATGGTTAGGAAGATTTCGAACACGCAATGCTCATATACAGTGAGATAGATTTGACGCTAAAATATTTTAGTCAATCAAGACTCAAAAAAGTCGAATACTTTTTGAATTGAATATTTTCGAGTTTAATTTATTATAAATTAGTATGTTGTAATGATATTAAAGAAAGACGTCTAAATATAGACGTCTCCTTAAGTTGCTTAGAGTTAAAAAAATGAAAGCCAAGTCGCAAGACTCGGCTTTTTTTTAAAATCTAGTGGTATCTTAACTATTGTGATCTGCGGAACTTAGTTTTTTCGGGCAATATAAATATGATTTCGGAAACTGAATGAAAACTTACTCCTTGTGGGCTTAATAAATTACTATGTTTTGCTCATACGACTCTCTTGATTTTTTTTAAGTTCTTTTAAAAAGTCTAAAGATGTTTACCCAATCATTTCCCACTTAATTTATCAATATGTTTTATAATTATCTTGATTTGTTTCTCTTCAATTTTTTGAGAAGTGATACTTTCGAAAATTTCGTTTTTTTCAAATTCATTTAGTTTTTCAAAAGCTCCTAAAACTCCTGATTCTTTGAAGGTTTCTAAAATTTGCTTTTCCGTTATTTCTTCTTTTTTGGATAATAAATAGAGTGAAACGGTAACAAAGTCGCCACCTTTTTTATTAATTACTTTTCTTATTTCACCGTTTATAGAAAGCATTTTGTCTTCTCCTTTGATTGGAGCAAGATTTCTTGCTTCAATTTTGTAATCATCAATGAAACCAGACACTTTTATATCTCCCCATTTTCCTTCTATGTCTTTAGAATTTGGAATTCGTAAATGATAAGTCCAAGCACCTTTTCCTTGTTCGTATATTAATTCGAGTTTTTCGTCTTTTATGATATATTTCATTTTTGTGCTTTTTTTTTCGTCTTTCTGCTAACTAGTAAATATGAATTAAATACAAGTCTTTTATGAAAGATTTCTGTTCATCGATTTAAGGTTACTTTCAAAATTACATAAAAAACAAACACTTCATTCTTAAAATAACTTTTATTGAGTATTTCTAAAGCTATTAATGTAGTTTAAAAGTATGTTAACTCTATTTTCTTAGATAGCTTTGGATTTTTAAACAAAATTAATGCCCAAACCGGAAGGAATGGGCTTTTTTAGTTTTAGACCTCAAGTATAACTTCTAATATCATATCGTTCTTTATCAAGTTTTTCTTTTATTTACTTATGTTTTCTAATTTCTGAATCATTGCTTTTGTCGATTCTAGATTTGGATCCAATTCTAAAGCTTTTTTGTATGATTTTAATGCATTTTCTTTATCATGATTCGTAAAATAGGCTTCACCTAAACTATCCCAAGTATCGGCATTATTTGGAAATAGTTTTACGTTTTCTTGAAATACTATTATAGCATTGTCAACAGATTTTTCTTTAAGAAAAGCATAACCAATTTTGTTTAAAATAGCCTCTTTGTTTTTTAGGCTCGTTTTATTAATTGCATCAATGTATGCATATACAAAGGCTTCTTTTTCATTTATTTCAATATTTGGTTGTACACCTTTCCCTTCCCAGTTTGTTTTTGTAATTGGATGAATGGCTTGGATGTAAGGCACTGATATTGTAAACTCACCGTTCAAATTAATTCGTTTTGTTCTATTTGCACCTCCTTTAGTAACTTCACCTACTACAATAGCTTTGTCTAAATGTTTTAAAGTATAGGCAAAGGCTTCTGCCGCAGAAAAAGTTTGCTTACTCGTTAAAATGTAAATTGGCTTGTTCGTGCTTCGTTTTCCATTCACATTGGCAAGCGAATACAGTTGCGTTTTTGTATCTGTTTTTCGTTCATAGAAATCACTTAATAAAACAGGTATTTCATCAAAGAAATAGCTTGATAGTAATTGCATCATACTTGGGACACCACCGCCATTTGAACGTAAATCGATAATGATTGCATCGGTATTGCTTAAAAAATTCATGGTAGCAGTAGCGGTTTCCTCAGCATACTTTACATCTGCAAATAGGCGTAAATTTAAATAACCTATATTCCCGTCTAGTATTTTTGCTTCCGTAAATCCGTAATTAATTTCTGCCATTTGCATAGCTTTTTTTCTCTCCATTTCTAATTGCATTTCTTCAGGAACAACATTTTTTTCCTGATTGATACGCTTCGGTTCAAATTGAACTTTAAGATGCTGGTCTTTGCTAACACTTTGTAGGTCTTTAGTTATTATCTTAGAGAATTCATCAGGACTTGTAATTTTCTTATACTTATTAGACTTTAAATTTTTATCCAGTTCAATTATCATTTTTTTTGATAGATCTAAATCAATATAGGATTCCTCAAGGTGTGTTTTTATTGAAGATATAATGTCATTCTTTTCTTTTGTTTTTAACTCGCTTTCTTGGTCTTGTGCTTTTAGATTCTGCAAGGTTACAAGTAGCATTAAGAGCATAATTTTAAAATTGGTTTTCATAATTTTTAAGTTTAATGTTTATAATTTTCAGCAAACATATTGGTAAACTAAAACGCAGTAAAGTATTTGTCATGAACGCATAGAAAATAGTCCCATACGATTTATAAGTGTACATAAATCTATTTGAAGTAAGAAAGAATGGCGTTTGCGCTACTTTTAAGGGAGTTGGTGCATATTATAATGTAAGAAAAGACAATTATCATTAATTTTGACCCATGATTACATTTCTTAAAAAATACAAAGCCTTTATATATGGATTGTTAATCCATCGGATACTAGTAGTTATTTTATTACACTTTGATTTTATTCATATTGACAATTCATCAGTATTAGCAAACACACTGAGTTTTATTTTTAGTTGGTTACTAATCTCATTGCCTATTCATTATTTTTCGTTTTTAAAACAGCATAAAGCTTTTAGCTTGAAGCTAGTCGCATTGATTTCTATTTTTTTCCTGATTATTGTAAACGATGTGAACTCCAAAATAATTGACAATCCGATAACCTTTTTAGGATTGGTTAATGTTGGAATTATCTTTTTCTCCATTATAGCACCTTCCTATTTTAAGAAATATGCATTAATAATTATTGTGTTTTACGTTTTAGCTCTAGGATATTTCTATTATATCAGAGTTTATATTAATGATGTAAATCGCTACTTCCAACAAGAAAAAGAAATTAAAATCATCTTGACTGCTCCATTTTTTGTGTTGTTGTTACTGTGGTTCTATCAGCAATGGAAATGGTTAAAAACATTGGAAGCAAAAAAATCAAAAGCAGAATTATCGTTATTGAAAAGTCAAATTAATCCACACTTTTTTTTCAATACTTTAAATAATCTATATGGTTTGATACTAGAGAAATCCGATGATGCACCAAATGTCGTTTTAAAATTATCTGACATAATGCGGTACACCATTTATATGGGAAAAGAAGATGTTGTTTCATTAAAGGATGAAATAGACTATTTAAAGAATTACATTGAATTGCATAAAATACGCTATCAAAAAAAGGTTGCTATTGTTTTTAATTATTCCCAAGACATGAATTGTCAAATTGCCCCATTACTATTCATTATTCCTTTAGAAAATGCATTTAAACATGGTGTAGAAAGCTTAACAGAAGATGCTTATATCCATATTAATATGAAAATTGATACTGATATAATTTATTTTGACATTGAAAACAACTTTGAAGCACGAGAATCTAATGAAACTGTAGGTATTGGAATAGAAAATTTAAAACAGCGGTTAAAATTATTATATCCAAATAAACACAAAATACAAATTGAGGTTAACGATTTTATTTATAAATTAACGCTTAAGATAGAAACAATATGATTCACTATCTAATCATTGATGATGAGCCTATCGCACATCGTATTATTGAAAACTATTGCGAAAATTTACAACATCTGGAAAAGAAAGGAAACTGTTATAATGCCTTTGAAGCGATGCAATTTTTAAATGAAAATTCGGTTGACTTGTTGTTTTTGGATATTAATATGCCCAAACTATCTGGTTTCGATTTTTTAAAAACACTTCCCAATCCACCAAAAATAATAGTCACCACAGCCTACAAAGAATTTGCTTTAGAAGGTTATGAACTTAATATTTCTGATTATTTGCTGAAACCATTTAGCTTTGAACGCTTTATAAAAGCGATTAACAAGACAATTGATAGTACTCAAAATAAGAAAAACACATTTACCTTGTCAACTACTGAAACAGAATCAAATGCTAGTAGTTTTTTCTTAAAAGGTGATAAAAAGCATCATCAAATTCATTTTGAAGATTTATTATTTATAGAAGCTTACGGACATTTTATCAAAGTATACTTAAAGAATGATATGATTGTTAGTCCTCAAAAAATTTCTGATTTTGAAAAGTTGCTTCCAAAAGTAGATTTTATAAGAACTCATAAATCCTTTATTGTTGCAAAAAATAAAATCAAACAAATTGAAGGAAATAGGATCTTAATTGATGTGCATAAAATACCAATTGGACAAACCTATAAAGAAAATATTAATAAACTTTTATAGTATTGTTGTGTTATTCGCTGTAAAGTTATAAACGTATTAAGGCAAGGAGGCACAAGAGTTAATGAAGACGAGGCAATTATTATTCTGGATTTTCTATATCTGTTGGCCAGTACTTTCAAGAAAGATCATATCAAAGATGGATGAGGTGAATGAATGGTCAGGGAGATTTCGAAGTAGAAACAATTTGTTGCAAATTATATATTTATAACTTGATTTAAAGTTAGCTAATGAAACTTCATCCTTTGTATTCTAACCGCATTTAATATTGCTAACAAAGCTACACCAACATCGGCAAAAACAGCTTCCCACATTGTGGCTAAACCACCCGCACCGAGTATTAAAACAATTGCCTTAACACTAAATGCTAAAATGATATTTTGCCAAATAATTTTCTTGGTTTGTTTGCCAATATTTATAGCCATTGGAATCTTTGAAGGTTTATCGTCTTGAATTACTACATCAGCAGTTTCAATTGTTGCATCACTTCCTAAACCGCCCATTGCAATACCTACATTACTTAATGCGACTACTGGTGCATCGTTTACACCATCGCCAACAAAAGCAACTGTTTCGTTTTTTGCAATGATTTCTTTTACTTTATTTACTTTATCTTCTGGTAATAAATCTCCAAACGCATTTGTAATTCCTAATTTTTGAGACACAAATTGTACTACATTGTTTTTATCTCCACTTAACATAGTAGTTTTAATTCCTAATGCTTTTAATTTATCAATTGTTAGTTGTGCATCTTCTTTTATACTATCTGCAATGGTAAGATAACCAACGAATTTTTTATCGTAAGCAACAGCAATCAGCGTGTACACAATACTTGATGGATTAATATCATATTTAATTGAAAATTTATCCATTAGTTTGAAATTACCAACTAATAATTCTTTTCCATTTACAATAGCTTTTAAACCATGTCCTGCAATTTCTTCTACTTCCTTAAGACTGATTTTACTATCTATTTCTCCAACAAAATCATATATTGCTGTTGCTACTGGATGCGTACTTTGACTTTCTAAAGCGTTTACTAATTGAAGTATTTCATTTTGGTCAAAATCGGCATTAAAAACAACTTCTTGCACTTTAAAAACGCCTTCAGTCATCGTTCCTGTTTTATCCATCACAACGTTTTGAATGGTAGCCATTACATCAAGAAAATTACTTCCTTTGAAAAGAATTCCGTTTTTAGAAGCTGCTCCAATTCCGCCAAAATAACCTAAAGGAATACTTATAACTAATGCACAAGGACACGAAATAACTAAGAAAACTAAAGCTCGATACAACCAATCTCTAAATTGGTAATTTTCTACAAATAACATCGGTACAACACATATTGCAATGGCTAAAGCAACTACAATTGGTGTATATATTTTTGCAAACTTTCTGATAAATAATTCGGTTGGTGCTTTTTTGGCAGTAGCATCTTGTACCATTTCTAGTATTTTTGACAGTTTACTATCAGTGTAAGCAACAGTCACTTTTACTTGACAAACCGAATTTAAGTTTATCATTCCTGCTAAAACAGTTTCGCCTTTAGCTTTTGTGTCTGGTTTACTTTCGCCTGTTAATGCAGCAGTATTGAAAGAAGCAGTATCAGAAAGTAATTCGCCATCTAAACCTAATTTTTCACCTGCTTTTAGTTGAATAATATCACCAATTTTAGCATTAGCTGCTTTGATTGTTTTGGCAACATTGTTTTCGAGAATAGTTACTTCTTCTGGTCTTTGGTCGAGTAATGTTTTGATGTTTGCTTTTGCTCGTTGAACTGCCAATGTTTGGAATATTTCTCCAATGGCATAAAATAGCATAACTGCTACACCTTCTGGAAATTCGGCAATTGCAAAAGCACCAATTGTAGCAATACTCATTAATAGAAACTCTGAAAACACATCACCTTTTCTAATACTTTCAAAAGCTTCTTTAACAACTGGAAAACCTACTGGTATGTAGGCTAAAATATACCAACCAATTCTAACATAACCTGTAAACCAAGATTGCGGAAAATAGTTATCCAACCCAATGGCAACCATTAATAAAACGAAACTTATTATCGCTGGTAAGAACATTTGAAATGTAGATTTTTCCTCGTTTGAATGATTGTGGTCGTGTCCATCATCATCAGAATGATCTTCGGTTTTTTTATTTATTTTTTCTTCTAACGAACAACAAATTTGTTTTCCTTGTTTGTCATAAATGTGTTGATGTTCCATGCTATAAAAATTATGCGTTCAACTTTAAAATTTCTTGAATATCTTTGGGTATTTCCATTGTTCTTAAAGGTGGTACATTTGCACCACCTGTATTACCTACTGGAATATGACCAACGAATGATTTTACACCACCTACCAATAATCTTGGGATTTGACCAACCACTTCTTTAGTACTTTTTATTTTAATACCAAATTGTAACATTTTCCAGTGAACAAAGGAATGCTCATAAGGATATTTTTGCCCAATAATGTGTGCTCTCTCTAAATGAAGCCAAGCATTTTGCAAATTATCTTGCTTTAAATTGTCCTTAACCATTTCTAACTCTTTTTGATAAAAAGGAATTAGTTTATTTGGCATTTTAATATAAAACTTCATACTTATGCCTTACAACAACCGTCTAAACTTTCATAAGCTTTTGGGTCTGCTTTGACTTCATCTGCATCATAACCCATTTTTGAAATAGCTTCTTTAATTGTTTGAAGGTTTGTTTTTTTTGAGTTGTAATAGATTGTTAAAGTCATTGCTTTATCATCTAACTCATACATTTTTACACCTTTAATTTTCAATATTTCTTTATCAAATTTTTGCCCACACGTTTCACATTCTTTACAATGGTCGCAATGTAAATAGGTTTTGATTACCGCTTTTTGGGTTGTTTTTTGAGCTGAAACAAAATTTGAAAAGAAAAATAATGATACAACTAATGCGATTGATTTTAATACTGAATTTCTCATGTTTTATTTATTTTTAGATTAATGATTATGATTATGTCCATCGTGATTCTCTTTTGAATGATCATGACCTTCGTGGTTTTCAGCTTTCGCTTCTATTAATTCCATTTTACAAACAGGACAAGTTCCTTTTTCATCATAAGTTTTACCTTTTTCACAATCCATTGGACATTCATAAGCAACTTTATGCTCTTCACCCTCTTTATGATTGTGTCCTTCGTGTTCTGTTGCTGTTTTTGTAGTTTCTTCTTTTTTATTACAAGAAACCGTTGTACCTAAAGCAATGGCAAATGCCATAATTAAAATTGATTTTTTCATTTGTTAATTGAATTTAGATTATAATTTAAATTAATAATTTTTAATGTTCGTGACCACCACCACCTTCGTTTTTAATTAAATGACTTTGAATGTAATACGCTCCTTTTAAAACAATCTTTGCGTTTGCATCAATTTTTTGTAATAGAGTAACTTGTGTATATCCTAATTGTGTAGTTCCTGATTTTACCTCAATACGTTGAAAATGGAATGTTTTTCCTTCAGCTTCTTCGTGTTCATGTCCGTCTTCATGATTATGTCCGTCTTTTTCATCGTGAGCTTCTTCTTTATGTCCTTCTTCTAAAACAAAAATAAATTCGCGTCCATCAGCCTTAATAATAGCTTCATTTGGTAATGCTTTTACGTTATTTGAACCTACATCTATAAGAGCATTTACATACATTCCTGGTATTAATTTTTGTTGGTTATTTGAAATATCTGCATGTACAGCTACTGATTTTGTATCGTTTTCAAAGGATTTACCGACACTAAATATTTTTCCTTTTACCTCTGAATTATCTTGATTTACTAAAACAAAACGTACACTTTGACCAATTTTCACCTTAAATAAATCTTTTTCATAGACTAATAAATCTACGTGCATTTTTGAATTATCCACAATATTCATTAGTGGTTTACCTGCTTCTACATTACTTCCAATTTTAATATAAATTTCGGTTAAGTTTCCAGAAATTGGAGCAAGCACAGGAACGGTTGCTGTTGCGTTTCCATTACCACTAATGTTTAAAGTATTTAATTGTTTTTGCAGCGAATTAAATCGTGCTCTTTCAATTTCGTATTCTGCCTTTGTTTTTTGAAACGTTTTTTTAGAATTTACTTCTTCATCGCTTAATGTTTTTTGTCTTTCAAATTCTAATTTTAAAAACTCCAAATTGCTCTTTGAAGTTAAATAGGCTTCTTGCAATTTAGTAAATTCTGGACTTTCAATAGTTGCAATGGTTTGCCCTTTGCTTACATATTGTCCTTCTGACACATTAATAGTTTTTACAATTCCTGAAGTATAAACAGAAACATCGGCTTGATTTTGTGGTGGTAACTTGGTATAGCCATTAACACTTATTACTTCGCTTAAATTTTTATCTAAAAAAGTACCTAATTCGATACTTGATGCTTTAAACTGTGCTTCGTTTAGTTCTACTTCTTTTATAGCTGTAGGCTCTTTTTCATCTGAATGACTTTCTTCTGTATGTGTTTCGCCATCAGCATGGTCATGTCCATCACCTTCCGTATGACGCAAAGAAAAATATAAAATAATAGCAAGGATTATTGCTCCAACTATTGATGCATATATGATATTTGATTTCTTCATTTCTGTTTATGTTATTGATTGATAGTATATTGTATAGCTATTATAGTTTGATTAAAATTATTTATAGCTTCATTGTAATTGGTTTGTATTTCGGTAGCCGTTTCAATACCTTGTACATATTCTACATACGAAATATCTCCATTTTGATAACTTTTTGTAGCATTTTTAA
>CAZXPF010000004.1:0-195426 GCA_964643105.1 uncultured Flavobacterium sp.
CAATTCTTTGAGCTCTTTTTTGAATCGTTACTAACAACAACCAAACAATAAAAGCTAGTGCACATAGCCTGACTACCAACAAACACTACCGATACAAAAAAATCCAATTCTTTGAATTGGATTATGAAATTAAAACTCTAATATTTTATCGTAATGTTTATGATGATTTTTGAACTCTTGAATACCCTCCTTGAATGTTAGATATTTTGCTCCTTTTTTATGATTTGCTTTGCTGATTAAGTACATATAATGGAAATGACGTGTTAGTTCTTTCCATCCAAAAAGAAGTGTATGTTTTGGGTCATACATATGTGTTGGTTCACTAATAGCTCCATTAATTTCTACAATTTGAAAGTTTTTTCCATTTTCTAAATCTTTATAGTTATTGTACATTATATCCATTCTTCCAAAATGAAAGCCATTTATTTTTGAACATATCTCGTTGAAAGATTCAACCATTTTTGGAGTTATTTGATGACTTGCATCGATAAATTTTGTACCTCTACAGTGATTTCCATATGGAACCAAATTTATAGACTTGTCTTTTTCTAAAATAGTATCTATGAGATGAGGAAATTCTTTTTCCAATGCTGAAATTTGTAATTCAAATCTAGGGTCTTTTTGTAGAAGTTCTCGAATTGTATTTCTGCCATTTCCTGTAAGAATTAGAAATTCTTTAGAGACAATTCCAGTTAACATTCCTTTTTCAAGATTGGGTAATTTCACATAAAATAGTCCTATTTCATTTTTATAGGGTATTAAATCTTGTATTAAAAAGTCAAAATTGGCATTTTTAACATACTTTTTTAATTCATCAACAGAATCAATTTTTTTTACAGCAGTTCCTCTTAGACCTATATCGGGTTTAGCAATTAATGGAAATTTTATACCTTTTTTGGATATTTCTTCAAGTACTGTATTGATATCTTCCTTCGTTTTGAAAAGAAGTGTTTTAGGATAATACTCTTGTGGAATTAAATCGTAAATTTCTTTTTTTGATTCCATGAAAAATCCGCCATTTTTTATTGTGGGATTTGAAGCATTAAAAAAGAAAAATGATCTTGTTTTTAAGGCATAATACAAATATTGAAAATAAACAGGTGTATATAAAACTTGATAAGGCCAATATTCCCAGTTTGTAAGTTTGTGTACAAATAACTTGATGCTTTTCATTAATTTAATAAATCTATGTAGTTAAATGTAAAATTATTGTTTGAAATGATGCATTGCGTGATGCTAATGGTTTTTAGCGTATTATTTCTATTGATTTGTAAACCATATTCTTTATTGTCTCCTTTTGTAAATTGGTGAAAATTTAAAAGTTTTTGGTTATTTAAGTGCTTTTCAGTATTCATGAATTCCTTAAACCAATTTGCTCTTTCATCTCTTATTTCTTTTTCGTAAAGAGTGGCTGATGACCAAATATGATTTTGTGTGCCATCAAATTCAATAGTACTTTTTTCAACTTCATTCCATTGCAGCTGGTATAATCTTTTTTCTGAGAATAGTATGATGGTGAAAGGCTCAATATCTTCTAAATTTATTGTTGTCCATTCATTCATAGGATTCTCTGCTGAAATCAGATCGAGTACTATTAATCCTCTACTTTTTCTGTATTTATTTTTAGGAATGTGTTTTTCATTAGCTCCATTTAGTAGTACAATACAACTTTTAGCATCATGAGCAAACCAAGTTCCTCCTGCTCTTGGGTCTTTTGGAAAGTGAATCTCTTTGTTGTTTATAATGTACTTTTTGGGAGCAATTGCTTTTTCTCGATTGATACTTTCGTCTCTATTGGATGTAAGGCAAAAGCCATCTTTCAACGGAACATAACTTACTGTACACATTGATTTCTGTATTCTATTGTTGATTTTGCCACGCCAAAATTTTCTAATAACTCTATTGAAGGATACTTTAAAACAGCAACTTTTATTAAGGCCTGATGATGTATGCTGTGCTCTAAATTGTAAAGGAGCTCTCTATCATAATTAGAAGCTATTGTATAAATGGATTTATCCAATCTTTGCTGTAAAGTTAATTCTTTATTGGGTTTGTCTAGGCTTTCAATTATGGACTGTATGCAATTTATAGCAAAATTTTTATCCGTTTGAATGTTTAAATTTCGTTCTCTAAGGTCATAATTTATGATTCCACTTTCATAATTATTGAGTAGGGATTGATACATCTCAATGATATGTCTTGTGTGCTCCCCAATGGTAGCATTACTTAATTCAGGATGGCAAAAAGTATAGTTTGCAGCATCAAGTTTCTCAAGAAGGTTAATAATTTCATTGAAATTTTCTTTTATAGAAGCTATAATCATAGAGTCGATTTTAATTTTTGAAAATTAATAAATTAATTCAATATTTTGAATGTTTGATTTATTTAATTTGTTGATTTTCCTTCGGGAATGAATTTTATAGAAACTGAATTCGTACAAAAGCGTTTTCCCGTTGTTTCTTGTGGTCCATCATCGAATACGTGACCCAAATGGCCATCGCATTTGGCACAAACCACTTCTGTTCTAACCATACCAAAACTGTAATCCTCATTGTATTTAACAGCACCTTCTACTGCTTTGTCAAAAGAAGGCCAACCGCAATCAGATTCAAATTTGGTTTCTGATTTGAATAGTAGATTGTTACATGCAGCACAAACATAATTCCCTTTATCAAAATGATCCCAATATTCTCCAGTAAAAGCTCTTTCGGTACCTTTTTCTCGGAGAACTCTATATTGTTCTGCTGTCAATTCTTTTTTCCAATCTTCTTCTGTTTTAGCTATTGTTTTTGCTTTTATTGTTGTTTCCTCTTTTTTTTGAGAGTAGCACGACTGTAATGTTACTGCTAAAATTAATACAATTATCTTTTTCATTTTTATGGTTTTAATTTTTTCCAAAAGTATTTATTTGTTGATGAAACTAATGTTAACTATATGACAAATAATAGTATTTATGTATTAATTTCTAAATCTTTGATATAGTCTTCATATTCATAAAAAAAACGTTCAAAAGCATCCATTTTTTCGTAAAAAAAATTAAAAACCTCTGACCATGTGTTCCTGTTATTGCTGCTAACATTTAAAAGTTCTACCCAAACCCTGCTGACGGCTTTGCCGTTTTCTAAGTATAAATTACGTTCAAAAATGGCATCTGGCAAATAATCTTCAAGCAAAATTGTTTTTAAGGATTCTATCTTTTCATAATATATTATACGATTTTTTTCATCTTTTGGTTCTATTTCAAGTAAAACTTGTGCTTTTTTGTTGTCAATGTAGAACTTAAACGCAACATCTTTTATTTTGGTGTTGTATAACATCCATTTTCTTGGGTATTCTTCTGCAAAAGCTATCCAAAACTCTCTTTTGATACGTTGTGCTTCTTCTTTACTAAACATTTTTTTAGGAAATTTGTGTTAAAATAAAAATTGAATTATCTTTAAACTTACAATCATTATAAATATATGCTTTTTACTGATTTTATCAAATATCTTCCAAAAATAGAGAAAGAAAAACTTCTTTCCACAGATGCACATGCAAAAATGGCACCTTTAGAGCGTATTTCTTTTTTGAAGGAGGCTAATTATGTGGATAAAAATCCAAGAAAAGCAGCCGTTTTAATGTTGTTTTACCCAAGAAATGGTTTTACGCATCTTGCATTAATAGTAAGAAATTCATATCCAGGTGTGCATTCTTCTCAAATTGGTTTTCCTGGTGGTAAAGTAGAAGAGTCAGATTTAAATTTGGAGCATACTGCTTTGCGTGAAACATACGAAGAAGTTGGAATTCAACCAGATAAGATAAAAGTTATCAAGCCTTTTAGTGAGATTTATATTCCACCCAGTAATTTTTTAGTTTATCCTTTTATGGGTATTTCACATGAAGAGTTAAACTTTATTCCTGATTTAGATGAAGTTAAACGTGTTTTAGAGTTTCCTTTGTCTCTTTTTTTAGATGATGCTACTATTGCTAAAGTTAAAATGTCAACTTCTTATGCTACTGATATAGAAGTACCTGCATTTATGGTAGATAAGTATGTGGTTTGGGGTGCTACTGCAATGATGATGAGTGAATTAAAGGAGAATATCAAAAATGCTATAATTTAAAAGGTTTTAGTACATTTGTATCCTTGAAAAAAAGTGAAAATATTATGGGTTTATTTAAAAGAAATCCTTTTGGACATATATTATTTTTAAAGAAATGGTTGATTAGATTCTTTGGAGTATTGACACATAGACGTTACAGAGGATTTAATGAGATGTATATTGATGGTTCAGAAATAATTAAAAACTTGCCAGATAAAAATGTTTTATTTATTTCCAATCATCAAACTTATTTTGCTGATGTTGTGGCTATGTTTCACGTTTTTAACGCAAGTTTAAAAGGAAGAGAAGACAATATTAAAAATGTGGGGTATTTATGGAACCCCAAGCTTAATATTTATTATGTTGCGGCAAAAGAAACTATGGAATCTGGATTGTTACCTAAAATTTTGGCGTATGCTGGTGCTATAACTGTAGAGAGAACGTGGCGAGCAGAAGGAAAAGATGTAAAACGTGATGTTAACCCAAATGACACAGAAAACATTAAAGTAGCCTTACAAGACGGTTGGGTGATTACTTTTCCTCAAGGAACTACTCGCTCTTTTAAACCTGTTAGAAAAGGAACAGCTCATATTATTTTGCAACACAAACCTATAGTAATTCCAGTTGTAATTGATGGGTTTAGACGCTCATTTGATCGAAAAGGACTTCGTGTTAAAAAGAAAGGAATTTTACAATCCATGGTCATAAAAGAACCTCTTCAAATTGATTATGAAAATGACACGGTTGATCAAGTGGTGGAAAAAATAGAATATGCCATAGAACAACATCCTTCATTTTTAAAAGTGATTCCTGCAGAAGTGTTAGATGAAGAAGCTAAATTGAATAGAGAAAGACTTTGGCGATATTAAATAAAAAACTCATCACAACCTGATGAGTTTTTTTATTTTTATTTCACAGCTTCAACCGTAAATCCTTGTTTTCGCAGTAATTTTATGACACCATTTTCACCAGCTAAATGTGCGGCTCCTACACCATAAAATGTTGGCTTTTCTTTAGAAACTTTTTCAATAACTGGAATCCAGTTTTTATTTCTATTGTTTAATAAAATATCACTGTAATCGGAAAACAGCTTATTTTCTGACTCATCCATTATATTTAACATTGCCTCAATATCTTCACTCTTGTATATGGCTAGCATTTTTTTCATTTCCTCTTTTTCATTTTCCAAATTACCTTTTATTGATTCTACCAATTCTTTTACTTGAATTTTATAAGGTATCTTGTCAAAAGCACCGAATTGATCTTCTATAGTTTCTAAACCAAATATTTCTTCATTCTGTTCTTTAGAGATTTTTACCAATTCCGTTTCGATAGACTTCATAGGACAACCTAAAAGTTTTGGAATAAACATGGAATTAATCATAAGAGGGATAAACTTGTCAACCCTTTTCAGTGAAACACTGATATTTTCTTTCAAAAAGGTTTCAACCATTGCAGCTTCTTCTTCAGTCATTAGAGATGATAATGTAGCTCCATCTTTCATCATCATTCCTTTTAACATACTTGTTTGCAATTTTGGATCATCCATATCTATTTCAAGATACATTTGCGTTGTTTCTTCTAGTGCTTTCTTGATATCGTCATCAAAATTTACTTCACAAACAGCATGCATGGTTCCAAACAAATAAGAAGGTTTCTCCAAGCCATTTCCAGAAATTTTCCAAAGTAAACTTTTCTCTAAATCTTGTGCTTTTACTACCAAGCCTAAAACAAGTGTTGTAATGACAAAAATAATTCTTACCATAATTTTTTAGATTTCTAATTTTTTTAATTCTTCGTAATTGTGATACAATCTTTTTAATAAAATCCCATAGATTAGTCTGTAGAATAACCAAACTAATAGAGAGAATATTCCAATAAAGATAAGGGTTAAGAGCAACGAAAGAACGATAAATAGTGTTTCTTTTCCTGTCTTTTCAACTTCATGGTAAATTTTTAAAATTTCAGGATCAAAATTAAATTGAACAAAAAACATAATTATTGTCGTAACTATCGTGTAGATGATGATAATTTTAATGTAATTTTGAACCGTTTTTCTGGTGTCTAATATGTTTTTAATCAGGCTTTTGATGGGTTGTGTTGTGTTGATTTTTTTATAATTGATGTAGAATTTAATAATAAAATAAATAAGTATGCTATAACTAATCAACTCTAACACTAGCATTACATGAAACTTATCATAATCATGAAATTTTGTAATTTTATCATTATTTCTCATCAAGACTGAGGCCGTAATCCACAATAAAAATTCACAAACGCTTATAATAAAAATCCACTTCACTATGGATGAAGATCTTTTATGAAGCATTCCATAAATTTCTTTTTCGGTTATTTGATTAAAAGAATGTTCTTTCTTCTTCCAATCTTTTTTTAATATCTCTAATTCATCCATTTTTACGGATTTAATATTTTCTTTAATTTTCCCTTTACACGATTCATTTTCACTCTGGCATTTACTTCACTGATTCCTAACGTTTCTGATATTTCAGTATAATCTTTATCTTCTAAATATAAAAAAACCAAAGCTTTTTCAATGTCATTCAGTTGGTTCACAGCACTGTATAACAATTTAAGTTGCTCCTCTTCTTCATAATTATAATCTTCTTGTTTTACTTTGTGAAAAGTACCGTCAAATTCAATAGTATCAATGGTTCGTTTCTTCTTTCGGTAGAGTGTAATGGCTGTGTTTAAACCCACACGATAAGCCCATGTAGTAAATTTAGAATCTCCTCTAAAATTCGGAAACGCTTTCCATAACTGTATAGTAATTTCCTGAAACAAATCTTTATGCGCATCTTCATCAGAGGTATATAACCTACAAATCTTGTGGATTATATTCTGATTTTCTTGCAATTGTTTTACAAAAAGTTCTTCTGTTGATGCATTCATACCCTATAAGTATACAATTTCACAAAGTTGTTACAAGTATAAGTATTTTTATGTAGCTATATCCTGCTATCCATTACAAGTTTTTGCAAGCAATACTTTTTTTGTAAGTCATAAAAAGAGCTTCCTTAGGTCGCTTTTTTACAACCACAAAAAATAGCATTCCTTTGCAAAAAGCTTTCCATTTCTATCAGGGCTATAAATTTAGTAGTCAGTTCATTAAATGCAGTAAACATACAAACATTTTTTATAGTTTTATAAACCAAGAGTTGCGTTTGCAAGTTGAAACTACCAAATCAAAAATCATCAATCATCAATCAAAAATCATCAATCATTTCCTTATCTTTGTACTGATAAATTATTCTTCATAAATGAACATACCACGTTCCAGTTTTCCTAGGTTAGTAATCATAGGTGGTGGTTTTGCAGGAATTGCATTAGCCAAAAGACTTCGTCATAAAAAAATACAAGTTGTGTTATTAGACAAGCACAATTATCATAACTTTCAACCCTTAATGTATCAAGTGGCAACAGGTGGTTTAGAACCAGATTCTATTGCCTATCCTATTAGAAAAGTGTTGCAAGAAAGTAACGATTTCTATTTCCGATTAGCAGATGTAAAAGAAATTGATACCCAAAACAATAAGGTAATTGCAGATATTGGAGAGTTAAAATACGATTATTTGGTATTGGCTACAGGTTCAAAAACCAATTTTTTTGGCAACAAAGAAATGGAAAGCAATTGCATGGCCATGAAAACAATTCCCCAATCATTAAACATTAGAAGTTTAATTCTCGAAAATTTTGAACAAGCTTTGTTGACTAACGATATTGAAGAGCGTCACAGTTTAATGAACTTCGTTTTAGTAGGTGGTGGGCCAACAGGTGTTGAACTAGCAGGAGCTTTAGCTGAAATGAAGAAAGCCGTTTTGCCTAAAGATTATCCTGATTTAGACGTGCGTAAGATGGAAATTAATCTCATTCAAAGTAGTGATCGCATTTTGAATACTATGAGTGAAAATGCTTCCCTAAAAGCAGAGAAGTTTTTAATTGATTTGGGAGTTAGTGTATGGAAGAATGTGAGAGTTATGGGTTATGACGGTAGAATTATTACTACCAATTCTGATTTAACTTTTGATAGTGCCACGGTGATTTGGACAGCTGGTGTTCAAGGAGCTTTAGTAAATGGTTTGTCTGCAGAAAGTCTAATTGCAAGAGCAGATAGAATTAAGGTCAACGAGTTTAATCAAGTAGTCGGTTATGACAATATTTTTGCCATTGGTGATATAGCTTGCATGGTTTCAGAAGATTTTCCACAAGGACATCCCATGATGGCACAACCTGCAATTCAACATGGAAGGCAACTAGCAGCCAATATCATTAATTTAATAGCCAAAAAACCGCTGAAACCATTTGTTTTCAAAGATAAAGGTTCCATGGCAACTGTGGGTAGAAACAAAGCCGTTGTAGATTTACCACATTATAAGTTTAGTGGTGTTTTTGCATGGTTTGTTTGGATGTTTGTGCATTTATTATCGCTGATTGGATTTAAAAATAAAGCCGTTGTTTTCTTAAATTGGGTGTATAATTACGTTCGTTTTGATAGAGAAGCTCGTTTGATTATCCGACCTTATAAGAAGAAACAAGCCGTAAGTTTTACTAGTGATGAAATATAAACAGTGTTCAGTATTCAGTTTTTAGTGTTCAGTAAAACGGCTAACTAATTACTGAGTACTGCCAACTTTCTCATACCCAATTAACAGCCCAATAAACTTACTATAACTTTCTAAACCGTCTTTTTGTTGGTTCGCTTTTAGGAAATTATCGTAGAAATATTCAAAAAAGGTATTGATTGGCGTTTCGTATTCTTTCCAGAAAATTTCGTTTTCGTTGAAGTTTTTTTGAACACCTTTGTTTAATTTTTTTAAGTAAGGTTTGCTTTTTCCTTCTTCAATGTCTTCTAAATTCCTGAAACAATATCGCACAGCAGTTGTGTAAGCAGCATATTGAAAATAATCGTCTGAATTATTGATGGCAGCCAAATAGCCAATAAAATTACATTCACTTTCCGAACCAATTCCAGTTTGATGAGCCATTTCGTGGCAAGTGGTAAATGGAGTGGTATATTTGGGTTTCAAATAATTGACTTGTGCTTCATTGGTAAACGGATTCAAATAACCACCAAATCCCATGTAACTTAAAGGTGTACTGAACAAAGATTCCTTGATACTTTTGGTTTGATAATCAAACTCTTTTAAATCAGTTGGTAGTTGGTGAAAACCATTTTGTGCTATTGCATAAATTTCTTTATCTGAATAAGGATTTATGACAGCAATACTATCATTTGAGGTGATTCTAAGTTGTAGTTCATTAGCTTTTGCAATCATTTTTTCTGTAAAAACTTCTAATTCTTGCAACGAATATTCTTTACTAATCTCCAATTTTTCATTTAATGGAATTCTGTAATAATTCATTCCCCATAAAAAGTGGAAAAAGAAGTAAAATATCGAGAGAATACTCAAGAACTTCAAACCATTCACTTTCCAATTTCTGAAAAACCCTTTTCTGTTTTTTAAAATCCATTTAATGAAAAAGAAAATCAAAATACCATACATTACATCACCAAACGAGAAAGAAAGTCCACCAAACAAACTTCTCAGTCCTTTTGAAAGAATAGGATAAAATCCTTTACTATAATAGTTTTCAATAGTTTCAGGAAAGAAAGCCAATATCTTTACAGCAATAATTTGGACAATTAATAATAAAGGTAAAATGTATTTTTTCTGCACAGCTTTAATTTAAAATGTAAATATAATCACAAATCAATTCCCAAAGAAATTAAACTTTGTAACTTTGTTTTTTTAAAACTTACAAATATAAAAATAGAATGAGCCAAGAAGTAAGAAACCTAGAACCTAAAGAACTTTGGAATAAATTTGCTGACTTAAATGCTGTACCAAGACCTTCTAAAAAAGAAGAAAGAGTCATAGCCTTTATGATGGATTTTGGCAAAAAGTTAGGGTTTGAAACTATAAAAGATGAAGTAGGAAATGTAATCATCAAAAAACCAGCTTCAGCAGGAATGGAAAATAGAAAAACCATTGTAATGCAATCGCATTTGGATATGGTGCACCAAAAAAATAATGATACAGTTTTTGATTTCGACACACAAGGCATAGAAATGTACGTCGATGGCGATTGGGTTCGTGCTAAAGGGACAACGCTTGGAGCAGATAATGGGTTAGGAGTGGCTACGATTATGGCAATTTTAGAAAGTAAAACCATTAAACATCCAGCTATTGAAGCTTTGTTCACTATTGATGAAGAAACGGGAATGACTGGTGCAATGGGGTTACAAGGTGGTATGTTAGAAGGAGAAATTCTTTTAAATTTAGATACAGAAGAAGATGACGAAATTGACATAGGTTGTGCTGGTGGAGTAGATGTAACAGCTATTGCAGAATATGATGAAGAGAATGCACCAGCCGATTCTGTGGGGTATAGAATTACCGTTAAAGGATTAAATGGTGGTCATTCAGGAATGCAAATACATGAAGGTTTAGGAAATGCCAATAAAATCATGAATCGTTTGTTGTATAGTGGTTATGAAGATTTTGGTTTGCAAATCGCTACAATTAATGGTGGAAGTTTACGTAATGCAATTCCAAGAGAAAGTGTTGCAGAATTTATTATTGCAGAGATGTATGACGAAGCATTTGAATTTGACATGCAGGAAATTATAACAGACATAAAAACCGAATTTAAAACTACTGAGCCTAATCTTCAAATTGTAATTGAAAAATTAGATACAGTTCCTGCAAAAGTATTGCCTTCTATGGCACAATTTTATTTGGTTCGTGCGTTGTACACTGCTCATAATGGTGTTTATAGAATGAGTGCAGATTTTGATGATTTGGTAGAAACTTCAAATAATATTGCTAAAGTTACGGTTGGAAAAGGAAATGTTACCATTCAATGTTTAACACGTTCATCTGTGGAATCTTCAAAATTTGATTTGGCTAATGCTTTGCGTTCAGCTTTTGAATTAATGGGTTGTGAAGTTACTTTTTCTGGAAGTTATCCTGGTTGGACACCCAATGCTAATTCTGAAATATTAGATGTTTTGAGTTCAATTTATGAAAAGCAAAATGGTAAAAAAGCTAATGTAGTAGCTTGTCATGCTGGATTAGAATGTGGAATTTTAGGACAAAATTATCCTGATATGGATATGATTTCTTTTGGGCCAACTATCAAAGGGGCTCACAGTCCAGATGAAAGAGCTAGTATTTCTTCCGCTCAAAAATACTGGAAGTTTGTGTTGGAAGTTTTGGAGAATATTCCAGCGAGAAATTAGTACCAAGAATTGACTTGTCCTGAATAGTTCCTATTGATTATTTAGGACAAGCACTTCAACAAAAAAACTCCTTCAAATTGCTTTATAAGAGGTTGAGTTTTATGTTTTTTAAAATCATTCTGAAAAATTGAGCGTTGAGTTACAGTTGTATCATATGAGCAGAAGTTATTTTTTTATGGTTTTGAATCCTATTTTATATTCTGGTTCAGCAAAAGGAAACCCGTCTTTTGACTTTGTTCCTCTATCAGTGATATAAAAGTCATATTCTGTATCAGGTTTTAATTCAGTTGTTTCAAGAGTTAATATAGTTTTAGTTTCGTCCAATCCAATTATACTTTTAAGAGGGAAATGCTCTTTTCCAAATTTTGAAAAGTTGATAGAAATGTTCTCATTCATTGGTTTTGAGAATACGATTTGAATTTGTTTTAAGTCTAACTTTACATTTTGATTGCCGTTTTCAAAATCTAAAATTTTCACTACTTTCGGCTGATTTTCATTGTACGTTAATTTGATTTGTTCAACATCTATTTTTTCGTCAAAGTATTTTGATTTCTCCAAAAACTGCAACACAGAAAGTTCGCTATTAAAGTCCAATTCAATAATGTCTTTTATTGCTTTCTTTTTGTCTTTCGAATTTTCATAAAATTTTTTAGAAATTACATAGCCTACAAAATATCCTAAATCTGGATTTTTACTGGTATCACTATTATAGAACCAGTTTCCGAAGTTTTGACTAAACATTTCTGACTTAAATTGAGATTTTACTTGCTCGTAATTTTTAAACCCGAAATCAATGTAATGAGCATTGAATTTTTTATTTAAAGTTAATTCTGCTACAAAATCACAAGAACCTTCTTTAATCGCTTTTGATAAAACGTTAATTTCTCCGTCTTTCTGAAAAGTATGGACAAACTCGTGAATGGTAACTTGTTCTATTGTTGTTGTCTTTGAAAATTGAAACATTTTTTGAAGATTTTCATTTTCAAACTCTGAAACAATTGTGTTTGCATTTCCTACGATTTTCTCAATTCCTAAAAGCAGATCTTCATTATTTGTTGTGCCACCAGATTTTAGCGTACCTATTGTGTAATAAATATTTCCTTTAGAATTATTTGGATAAAGCTTTTTAAATTTAGTCAAAGCCTTCTTTAGTGTTTTTATTTTTTTTGGATCAATTAAAGTGTTTGGTCTAATCGAATTCCAAAACTGTGGATATTGCTCAATTGCCGTTAGATAATCTTCGCTGTCAAACTTTTTGATTTGCATAAACGCATTTAGACCTTCGGTTTTTTTACTCAAAAAAAGGTTTTCAAGAATTTCACTTTTATTATTAGTTGCTTTTTGAATGCTGTCATAAGCAGCCCAAAAAGTAGTAATGTCTGAAGTGAATATTTTTTGAGCATTTACATTGTTTAAAAATGTCAAAATAATTAGTGCAGAAATAATTTTTCTCATTTGTTATTGTGTCTTTACATAATTTGTGTTAACGTTATTGCTGCATGAAGAAGTTTCGTGAAGTCGGCACCAAGCCGTTACAAATATAACAAAACATTACATTCAGCAGTGGATTTTGTGTAGGAAAATCCACAAGTAGCTAATAAAGTAAATCATTGTGTCTGTTGAATAACTTAAACATACAGCTACTTGGATGAAAAGGTAGTGTTTTTTTGTATTTAGTGATGCAAGAAAAGAAGAGTTTTAAATTTTGAAACTAGACCTATAAAAAGTAAACCTCTTTAAAATTGCTTTTGAAGAGGTCGTTTTTTATTAGCTTTAAGATTTACATATGCTAGAGATAGTTGGATTTGTTCATCAGTAATTCCATTACCTTTTTTGCAATTTTTTTTGAGCTAAAAGGATTTTGCCCTGTGATTAAATTTTTATCTTGTACAACTTTTGAAGTCAGTGGAATAAATGCTTTTTCGTAGAAAGCACCTCTGTTTTTTAGCATTTGCTGTAAGTTGAATGGGACTTGTTTATTTCGTTGTGCTATGATTTCTTCAAGCCAAGAGTAGCCTGTAATGTTTTTTTGGCTGACAAGATATGCTCCATTGCTTAGTTTTACATCAATCAATCCGCAAACGCCGTGACATATGGCAGCTACAATTTTTCCGTTTTCATACAGTTTACGAATCATGTCGTTTAATATTGAGTTTCCAACAAAATCATACATAGTGCCATGTCCACCTGTGAGATAAACAGCGTTGTAATCATCAGAGTTTACAAGTGATAAAGCAGTTGTGTTATCTAAAAGTTTCATAAACGTTACATCAGAAAAATACTTTTTTGTAAGTTTATCCAAAGCCAAAGGTTTTAAACTTTCTGGGTCTAATGAAATTTTGCCACCTATTGTACTCGCAATTGTTACTTCTATTTTGTTTTGCAAACATTCATCATAAAAATGAGTAAGCTCACTTAGCCATAAGCCTGTTGCTATGTTGTGATTAGCATATTTTGAGACACTTGTTATTAAAATTAATACTTTCATATTTAATTACTAAATTGTTGGAAATGATGATTACAATGTATCATAATCAGTTTACCCCAATCCTTTTTACTCATTTTACCAAAGTATGTGTGCTTTCGCCAATCCTTGTTGGTTTTTGTTTGAAAAGCTTTACTAAGTATTTCTCTTAATTGTTTTTTTTCTTTTTCAAAATCAAACTCATTATTTTCTACTTTTAGTGGTATAGCAGTCTTTGTTCCAATAGGAAATCGCTTTAGCATATTCAAAACCATAAATTGGTTTACAGTTCGTGATAACAAGTTACTATTATCTGGTAAATCGTAGTAGCCAATGCCACTACCTATGGCTAAATTCAAGTGATGAAGCATTTGAGCAGTTGTCATAGATCCCCATTTTCTCTCAGAGTTGGTATCAATTTTATCAAGTCTTTTCAGCAGTGCTTGATAGTTTTTGATGTCATAGAAGTTGGTACTAGTTACTTTTTGGTATTCCATTTTTTTATTTTGAGCTTTTGTTGATGGTGTTGTTAATAAAATTAAAGCTAAAAAGGCAATTACTTGTTGTGTCATATTTTTATGTTTGCTTTTATTTATTTCCGACCAAGACTTTTTGTAGGTCGCCTTTTTCTTTTTGCAATAAATATAAAATGTAAGGGGCAAATACAATTATTCCTATTATTGAAGCAATAATGCCAAGTATAATTGACTTTGTAGAAAATTTGTTTCTCCACATAATCCAAAGACCTGAAAGTAGTAAGTAACAACTAAAATCGAGATTAAATTGCCCATTCCAATTCAATGCAGTGATATTTGAGAAGAAAACTTGTAAAAGATTTGCTCCTTCGCTTTGAAAAGTGAAAATAGTGTAAATCAACACAGTACTACTTAATGTGATTAGTAGAGTTTTTAATGTAAGATGTCGGTTCATGATGAAAAAATAATTTGATAATTAAATTTGTTTTGCGGGTCTCCATAATGGACCTGCTGCAATAAGTAAGACTATAATATTAATGATTACATTGGAAGTATTTCCTGAGGCAATTGAACCAGCACTATCTAAAACAAACCATGAAAGAAGTCCTAGCATGACTGTTTTTCTTACTTGTTCGGGTGCTTTGTCATACACCCAGGTTGATAAGAACCAAACCATAATTCCCCATCCAAATAAAAAGCCACCTGTCAATGCTGATAAAAATCTTGTTGTAGGTTCGTTGTAATTTTGAACTCCGTCAATTGGAAAGCTCAAAAAATCGAGTGTCCATCTTGCTGGTTCAGCTGTTGAAATCATTGTCCCTAAAAAGAAAACGGGTCCAAATGAACCAATTATTATTGCTGTGATTTTAAACCAAAATTTATGAAACTTTTGCGTAATCATTTAACTTTATTTTAAATTATAATGCAAAAGTAAAGTGTCGGTTTTTGGTATTTTAGTCGGTACCGTACAATTTAGTTAAAATTGTTTGCAATTCTTTTTAGACTTTCAAAATAGCTTGAAAGCCAATCGTAGTTCAAATTCTCCATGTTGATTTGAAGAAAGAAATTTTCGAGTGCTAATGAAAAAATTCCTTCAATTTGTTTTGGAGAAAGTTGTAAGTTTAAGTCTTTAATCCAAACTTTTACAAACGCATCACCAACAATTTTGTTTGATTGTTGAAGAATGATAGCAAATGATGCTATGTTTTGATTTATTCTTAATTGTCTGTTAAAGAGTAAGTCAACCTTATGCTCTACAAGGATGTTGATTAATTCAGGATGAATATTTGTTGCGTTTTGCTCTTTGTATGCAATGATTTTAGATTGTTCAATATGGTATTTTAGTAGGTACTCAGTAAATGTTTCTAAGTCTGCAAAATGGTGATAAAAAGATGATTTGCTTTTGCCAATCGTTTTTGAAAGGGGCTCAATTTTAAGGCCATGTTGTCCCAAGGTTGCAAAAATTTCGTATCCCTTTTTTATCCAAATATCTTTACTGTCTGTCGTCATTTAGTTTGGTTTTGTAAAATTGTCGCTATGCATGTTGCACAACTCAAATATACAAAAACTGGTATAGCAATGGTATATTTTGTAAACTTATACTTGCGAGAAAAAAAGAATACGCGAACAGTAAAATAACCTAACTATTTTAGAGTATCAAAAACTGATTAATAACAATCTGAAAAAGGAGGCTTAAAGACTATGAAAAATGTCCACTTTTTTCTGGGAATTTCAAATGTTCAATTTAGCACTAAATAAGACATTTTGTGTACTACTGTCATGTGTGGTTTTTATTTGTTGTTTGATTTCCTGATTAGTCGAGTTCGAGTCGTTTGCATTAGTAGTTTTTGTCCCTCAATTGATATTTCATATTTTTCAGTTCTTTCAAGTTCAATGTCTAAGTTTTCAAATTCTAGTAAAATCAAAATTTCTTTTGCTTGTGTCCTTACTTTTTTCCAGTCAATATTTGTCGAAAGCTTTGAGTCATCCCAAAAATTAGGGTCTTTGTTTCCACTTTTTTGGTCAAGAAAACTGTCTAGCTGTTTAAGCTTATTTAATGTATTTTCATCTAATAGCTTATTCTCAATAAACTTCTTATATGAAATAGTAAAATAGCTTTCAAAATCTTCGGCCATTTCATCTGTTGCAACACCTAATCCAATTATTTCAGTTTGCTTATCAGCACTACTTGATAATGTTATTAGTGTTTTAATTAGTTCACCGAATTTCCAATAAACTAAATTATCTTCTTTTGTCAAGTCTAAAAGGCCGTAGTCTATTGTTGGATTAAAACCTTTCATATTTTCAAAAACTTAGTCTTCGCCTTCAATTGTAATATCCAAAAAATCACTCCCTATGTTCAGTCCAAGTAGCAAGTCAATTGTTTCGGTGTCGCCTGAAACTATCAGAAGTTTATATTTGTTTTCATCGCTTGAAATTTCAATATCCTCGATTGCACGGATCCTTACTGTTATCGAAAGAGATTTGTTAAACGGTATATTAATAAACCATTTTTCGTGAACGGTGCCTTCCTTTAGTATTCCGATTAGATAAAATTCGTTCCTACGTCTAATGGCAAAACTATCTATTACCCTAAATTGTCCTTGTCTTATTTTTGTGTTCATTCTCGGTCGTCTTAAAATGCCCTATAATGTTCTGTAGCTTTCTTTCAGTGCCGTTGAACCAACACCAAACCATTATACTCAGTAGCGGATTTTCCTTGTAAAAATCTGTAAGTAATCATTGAATTAAACCGCAATTGTGTGTTGTTTTTTATTTTGTCCTATGATATTTTCTTCCAAAATACAATCTTGTCTTCACCGTCACAGTAGAAGTCTCTAATTATGGCTTCACGATTGTAACCAGATTTTTCATAGAACTTTCTTGTAAGTTCAAACTCTGGCAATCCTGAAGTCTCAACTAATAGAATGCGTTTTCCCTTTGATTGAAGTAAACTTTCTATATATTTCATCAAATGTCCACCCATGCCTTTTCCTTGAAACTCTTTATGAACAGCTATAAGGTAAAGATTATATGTGCCATCGGTTAATCTTTCAGGGGCACAATAGGCAATTGCAATAGGTCTATTATTGTCAAGACTTGTTAACCAAATTTCTTCCGTCTCTGAATTTGAAAAATAATCTGAAACCATACCATCAAGTAGGTCTGCTGGAAAAAGTCCGCTTGTTTCAATAACAATTTTAAGGTCGTCCAAATCCGATTTGTTTATTGCTCTAATGTTGTTTGACATATTTTTGATTAAGTTTATGATAAATATCGGTAAAACTATTAAGTCGAACTGGATAAAACTTGTAAGTTTCTGCTATTATATACTTTTGAAGGTTTGACACCTAACATACTTTTAAAACTCTTGCTAAAATGAGGGTGGTCATAAAATCCGCTTTTTATCAAAGCGGAGAATAGGTCGTCTTTGCTTTCCAAATGATTTTTAATAGTTGACTTTAACTTTGACCAGATAAGATATTTTTTAAGTGATATTCCAATGTTTGATTTGAATAAGTGAGAAAGCCTACTTTCAGAAAGGTTTGTAATTGCTCGAAGTGTTTTTATCATTGAATCATATTCTAAATCATTTTGATTTAGGTATTGAATTGTTTTGTAAATACGGTAATCATATTCATTGAATGATTGTCCGCAACTTATTATTCGAACTAAATTTTCAATTTGATTTACTTCCTTGTCAGTTTTTAATTGCAGAAAATAGCCTTTGCTTATATCAATGTCTGCAAGTTTTAAATTGTCAAAAACAAGTTTACTGTGGTGCTCAATCATTATGATTTTAAGTTCACAATTTGTCGAAGAGAGTTTATGTCTTTGGTTTGCTGGTATTATTGCCGTTTTTAAGTTTTCATGATTTTCTGTTTCTGTCCATAAAGTAAAGTTACCTGTTTTGGCTATAATGATTTCAATTGTCGGATGGCTATGAAAATCGGTCTCAAAGTTGTTAAACTCGAAAATATATAGTCCTTTGTTGATGTTGAATTCTTCTATTTTCACTTTCTTTAAAATTACACACAAAGTTCCAAGGCTTCGTTAAGTTTGTGTATATATTGCCCAAACCTTTTCATTCGGATTTAAGTCAAATATACAAAAAGATCCTCCCATTAAGTCCTTAAGTTCAAATTTCGCAACATTATTGTTAACAGTAGTTATTTGACTTCAATTTCAAATAATAACATTGGTTCGTTTTCTTTTTCCTTTTTAAAGTAAAATCGTAACAGATTTACTTTGTTAATAAATACCATCATCTGTAATTCCGTAGTTTTTATCTTAAAAGAATATTTATCGTCAGAACTTGATATAGTTTTAATTAGTTTTCCTTTACACGTTTTAATAATGAATTTAGAATCACATTTTGAGCATCTTGTATCTTCAAAGTATTTTATATTAAGTATTATATCTAAGCCTTTTATCGATTTTTTAGGAAACTCAATCCGTTGAACATCACCATTAATAATTCCTTCTCGTATCAGTTGGTTATTGATATATATTTTCCAGTGAGAAATAGTATCACAATTTTTCGTATTGCTAAGTGTAGTTACTGAGTTTAATAGAATTAGAAATAGAATTGATTTTCGCATAGTTGGTTTATAATTACCGCTAATTAGCAACTATCAACAAATATATGCAGCTTTTTAATTTTATAATTATTCTTCCAATTTTTTCTTACTATCCAAATTAATTATTCGGTCTAGTGGACTTTGAATACAATCTATAGCTGATTTTTTCAAATGGGTATGAATTGTTGTTGTTTTATTGCTTGACTGTTCTCGAAATTACTGTATGTCAGTTCTGTTTTTGCAAAAGCTAAATAGAAAAATTAAGCTAAGGATAATTAAAATTACGCATAGTTAAACTCCTTTAAAAGTATGAGAGCTATATAAACACTGATAAAAAACCTACTTCTTCCTAAGAATTTTAGTAGGAATAGCTCTTTGTCCAGGAATTTTTCTATCTACTTTGGGCAAACTAGCCTCTTCGGTTTTGCTGGAAGGTTCAATGAGTTGGTTCAACTGAAGGATTTCAGTATCCGTTAAATCTCTATATTTTCCCACAGGAATATCTAAGGAAATATTGATGATTCTAGTTCGTTTTAGGGCAACCACTTCATAGTCTAAATATTCACACATTCTACGAATTTGACGGTTCAAACCTTGTGTTAAAATGATTCTGAAAACCGTTTTACTGATTTGTTCTACCTTGCATTTTCGAGTTAATGTATCTAAAATGGGAATACCATTGGCCATCCTTTGAATAAAACGTTCTGTTATAGGTTTGTTTACAGTAACAATATATTCTTTTTCATGGTTGTTTCTAGCACGAAGAATCTTGTTAACAATATCACCATCATTGGTCATAAAAATCAAGCCCTCACTGGCTTTGTCCAATCGTCCAATTGGAAAAATTCGTTCCGGATAATTGATGTAATCAACTATGTTGTCTCGAACACTTTGGTTGGTGGTACATTCAATGCCAACAGGTTTATGAAAGGCTAAATAAATGCGTTTTTCAGTATTTTCATTAATCAAAACACCATCTACACGAACTTCGTCTTTAGTAGTGATTTTGGTACCCATTTCTGGCACAACACCATTAATTGTGACTCTTCCTTGGTCAATTAATTTATCAGCTTCTCTGCGGGAACAATACCCAGATTCGGATAAAAATTTATTAATACGTGTTGCATTTTCTTCCATGAAACAAAGATAGAGAAAAAATAAAATATTTAGATAAATGAGTAGTGAGATTCAAAGATTATTTTGATAATTCTAACACAAAGATTTAAAGCTTTTTCGCATAGTTTTTAAAAGAAGCTAAGTTAGCCCATATAAAGCGAAGCCTCTGTAGTCAATACAAAAAGATCTATGTGTTAAAAAACTTTGAGTAACTCTGTGCAATACTTCATGAAACTTGGTGCTACCAAAAATTTAAACCAAAAAAAAATCCCGATTTACATCGGGATTCATATTACATTTTTGCGAAAAGTTTTTCCATTTTTTCTTTTTCTTCGTCAGCTAGTAAGCTATCTACTAAAATACGACCACTGTGCTCGTCCGTGATGATTTTTTTTCTACCAGCAATTTCCATTTGTGTTTGCGGTGGAATGGTAAAGAATGATCCAGCAGAAGCTCCTCTTTCAATAGAAACCACAGCCATTCCATTTCTCACGCTTGATCTAATTCTATTGTATGCATTAAGCAATCTTTCTTCAATTTGTTTTTGATATTCTTCTGATTTTTTCATTAAGAAAGTTTCTTCTTTCTCTGTTTCAGATAGGATATCGTTTAATTCTGCTTTTTTGTGTTTTAAGTGCGTTTGTTTTGTTTCTAAACGCTCTTTAGATTGAGCAATAACTTCTTTTTTGTGTTCTAAAGAAGCTTTTAATTCTTTGATGTGTTTTTCAGCCAATTGAATTTCTAATTCTTGAAATTCCATTTCTTTAGCTAATGAATTGAATTCTCTGTTGTTACGAACATTTTTTTGTTGCTCTAAATATTTTTTGATTGAAGCTTTGTGGTCTTCAATGGCATTTTTCTTGTCTTTGATCTTTTCATCAATGTTTTCCAAGTCAGCTTTTAATTTGTCTAAACGAGTAGTTAAACCTGCTACTTCATCTTCTAAATCTTCTACTTCTAAAGGTAATTCACCTCTAACATTTCTGATTTCATCAATTTTAGAATCGATTAGTTGCAAAGCATATAATGCTCTTAATTTGTCTTCAACGCTTAATTCTTTTGTAGTTGCCATATTTTAAAAGTACTTAACTGGATTTGTATTTTCTTTTGATAAAATGATTGCAAAATTAGTGATTTTTTCTTTAAGATAATCAACAATATAATTTTTTGTAAATCTTTCACTTTCATAGTGCCCAATATCAGCCAATAAAATCCTATTTTCAGCCTCATAAAACTGATGGTATTTCAAGTCAGCCGTAAGATAAGCATCTGCTCCAGAAGCAATTGCATTTTTTATGGCATAACTGCCTGAACCACCTAAAACAGCTACTTTTTTAATAGGTTTTCCTAAAAATTGACTGTGCCTAATGCCTTTGCAATCTAGTTTTTCTTGAATCAATTGTAAGAAATCTGTTTCTGAAAGGGCATTTTTGAGCGAGCCAACTCTTCCTAAACCTATATTTTGATGCTCATTTTCTAGGTTATAAATTTCATATGCTACTTCTTCATAAACATGATTAGAAAACAGTGCTTTTAATATTTTGGGTTGTAAATGTTTCTCAAAAGTAACTTCAATTTTAATTTCTGCGGCTTCAACGAATTCAAATCTAGATCCTACTTCTGGATTGCTCTCTTCATTACCCATATACGTCCCTAGGCCCTGACTGGTAAAGCTACAATCTTCATAATTTCCAATTTTTCCTGCACCAGCTTCAAATAAAGCATTTCGTAATTGTTCTGCGTTATCAGATACTGTATAAGTGATTAATTTTTGAATGTAGTTTTGTTTGGGAATCAGGACTTTTGAATTTTCAATACCTAATGCATCACAGAAAATTTTATTGACACCTTCTTTGTGATTGTCCAATGCTGTATGAACAGCATAAATGGCAATATCGTTTTTAATAGCTTTGATGATAGCTCTTTCGACATAATTTTTTCCAGTAATTTTTTTCAAACCACTGAAAAGAATGGGATGAAAGCAAACTATTAGATTGCATTTTTCTTGAATGGCTTCATCAACAACGCCTTCTAAAGCATCGTGGCAAACTAAAATTCCTGTTAAGTTAGTATTTGAGTCTCCAACAAGTAATCCTACGTTGTCAAAACTCTCAGCATAACCCAAAGGAGCCATTTCTTCAAGAATTGCAAGTGTATCTTTGATTTTCATGCAGCATAAATTTTAGTAAACAAAGTAACGAATAATCAATTCAAGATAAAAATTAGATGTAAAAAAATTGTATTTTCGTCCTATGAATGTATTAAGAAAACTCCTTTTTCCAGTTGCACTATTATATTGGATAGTGACTTTTATCAGAAATTTGCTGTATGATGTTGGTGTCTTTAAGAGTGAAACTTTTGAGATTCCCATAATTGCTGTAGGAAATTTGAGTGTTGGCGGCACTGGAAAGTCGCCTCAAATAGAATACTTAATTCGATTGTTATCCGAAAATTATAAAGTAGCAACTTTAAGTCGCGGTTACAAAAGAAGCACCACAGGTTTTGTTTTAGCAGATTATACAGCTAACGCTAAGACTCTTGGCGATGAACCTTTTCAATTTTATACAAAATATCCAAATACCATTGTTGCAGTAGATGAAGATAGGGTAGAAGGTATTGAAATTTTGTTGGATTTGAATGAAAGACCTAAGTTAATTCTTTTGGATGATGCTTTCCAACACAGAAAAGTAAAAGCTGGATTCTATATCTTGCTAACCGCATATGATGACTTGTTTTGTGACGATTTTATTTTGCCTTTTGGAAATCTTCGGGAACCTAGTTTTGGAAAAAAACGTGCTGACATGATAATTGTCACTAAATGTCCAAATGATTTAAGCGAAATTGCACAACAGAAAATTAGAGAGAAATTGCGAGTTTCCCAGTCCGTTTATTTTACTACGATTGCTTATGATGCATACATTCGTAATGCAAATGAAAAATTTTTAGTAAATGAAATTATTGCTGAAGCGAAAGTTGTAGTTGCTGGTATTGCAAAACCCAATCCATTTTTTGATTTTTTACAAGCGAAGTCTGATGAAAAAATGATTTTTTCGGACCATCACAATTTTGACACAAGTGATATTAAAGCCATTTTAGATAAGGCTAAGAATAATAAAATAATTACGACTGAAAAAGATTATGTTCGACTGAAAGATGAATTGCCTATCGAACAACTTTTTTATGTATCCATTCAGTCGAAGTTTATTGCAGAAGGGAAAGATTTTGATAAAAAAATAATAGAATATGTGGAGCAAAGTACAAGAAAGCGTTAATTATATTCAATCAAAGACTCATAATTTTCAATCAGATTTTGGAGTGATTTTAGGCTCAGGTTTGGGAGGCTTTTCTGATGATATATCAATAGAATTTATTTTGGAGTACAAAAATATTCCGAACTTTCCTTTGTCAACAGTGGAAGGACACAAGGGAGCATTGTTGTTTGGAACTATAGGAAATAAAAAAGTGATAGCCATGCAAGGTAGATTTCATTATTATGAAGGCTATTCAATGCAAGAAGTTACTTTTCCTGTTCGTGTGATGAAAGGTTTAGGGATTCAAAACTTAATTGTTTCCAATGCTTCTGGTGGTGTTAATTCCAATTATAAAGTGGGAGATGTTGTAATCATCACGGATCATATTAACATGATGCCAGAACATCCCTTAAGAGGTAAAAATGAGGAGCGTTTTGGGCCAAGATTTGTAAATATGAGTGAACCTTATTCAAGAAAATTAATTGTAAATGCTAAGGAAATTGCACGAGAATTATGTTTGGATGTGAAAGAAGGGGTTTATGTTGGTTTGCAAGGGCCAACGTTTGAAACGTTAGCAGAATATAAAATGGTTAAAGCTATTGGTGGTGATTGTGTAGGGATGTCAACCGTTCCAGAAGTAATTGTCGCTAAGCACATGAACATGGATTGCTTTGGTGTATCGGTTATAACTGATATGGGTGATGTTGAAAATATTGATGAAGTAAACCACGAAGAAGTTTTGAAAGCAGCCAAGAAAGCTGAACCTCATGTGCGAAATTTAATCAAAGAATTAATTGTTAAAGGGTTGTAATAAATTAATTATTTTTTCATAAAACAACACAGAATCAATGGGTTTCGAGATGTGATCATTCATTCCATTGGCGGTCAATTTTTTAATGCATTCTTCATTATGTATAGCCGTAAATGCTAATATTGGAACGTTGTTGTTGAATGTTCTAATTTCTTCGGATACTTTGTCACCGTTGATATCAGGAAGGTTAATATCCATTATTATAAGATCAAAAGAATGCTGTTGACACATTTGAAGAGCTTGTTTTCCAGTAGAAGCAATTAGGCATTCCGCATTGTGTTTTTCAATCAACTTTTGGGTTACCAGTTGGGTTATGCTGTTGTCTTCAACCAAAAGGAGTTTTTTGCCATCCAAAATAAAATAGTCCAGTTTTTCTTCAGCGGGTTCTACATAATCTTTATCGGTCTTGAAAGTCAGTTTGAAATTAAAATTACTACCCACATTTTCTTCACTTTCCAGTTGTATAGTACTTCCTAGGTGTTCTAATAATTTTTTTACAATCGTCAGGCCTAAACCTGTTCCTCCAAATTGGCGACTTATTTCAGGTGAGCCTTGCGTAAAATCATCAAAAATTAACTCATGTTGCTCTTTAGGAATACCTATTCCTGTATCAATCACTTCAAAGTTCAAGGTAACATCTTGAGCTGTTTTAGAAAGGAGTTGAACATTAGTAGTCACAGTTCCATTTCGGCTAAATTTTATAGCATTTGAAATTAGATTGATTAGTATTTGGGTTAATTTAACAGGATCACCAATGACAATTTTAGGAATTGAATCGTCAATATTCATCAAGCATTTGACATTATTCTGTTTGGCTATTTCGGAAAGTGATTTTTCGATGTTGTCGATTTTTTTTTGAATGCTGAATTCGATTTCCTCAGTCTTAAAATTGGGTGACTCCATCTTATTGATTTGAAGCACATCATTGATTAAATTCATCAGATGATTAGCTGAAATTTTTAATGAAATAAGATTCTCTGTTTGACTCTCTTTTGGGTTTTCATTCATCAAAATTTCTGAAATTATGTTGATGGCATTAAGAGGAGTTCTCAATTCATGACTAATAGTTGCTAGAAAATCGCTTTTGGCTTTTATGGCTTTATCGGCTTTCATCTTTTCTTCTTCAAGCTCTTTGTTTTTCTCTTTAAGCAGCATGTTGCTTTTGTATTCAATTTTATTGTTTTTGTACAACGATAAGCTGAGAAGAGAAAGAATGGCTACTAGTGAAATACTTAGTAGGTTGATGAGTTGATTAAAATGCTTCTCTTTTTGACTGGATAAATTTTTATCAGATGAAACCTGAGTAGTTTCAGCCAATGAAAATGTGTCCAAAATAATACTATTAGCATTTGTCTGAATGCTAAAAAAAAGAAGAATTAATACAATCAATCTTTTCATTCATAATGGTTTATGAAGTAAATGTACTAATTAATTCTCTATGTGAGTAATCAAATCAATTATTCTCGATGAATAACCAATTTCATTGTCGTACCACCCAACTATCTTGACCATATTGTCAATTACAGATGTTAATTGAGCATCAAAAAGACAAGAATTTGTGTTGCCAAGAATGTCAACTGAAACGATTGGATCTTCTGTGTAGTCTAAAATTCTCTTTAAATTGGTTTCTGCAGCTGATTTAAATGCAGCATTGATTTGTTCAATTGTCACTTTTTGTTTTACATTCAAAGTAATGTCTGTTAGAGAACCATCAGGAACTGGAACACGGATGCCACAGCCACCAATTTTACCTTCAAGTTCTGGAAAAATTTTAGTTAAAGCTTTGGCTGCACCAGTTGTAGTTGGTACAATGGATTGAGATGCTCCACGTGCTCTGCGTAAATCTTTGTGGGGTTGGTCATGCAAACTTTGGTCTGTAGTGTAGGAATGAACAGTTGTAATGTAGGCTTGTTCAATTCCACAAAGTTCTTGCATGATTTTGAGCATTGGAGCAGCATTGTTGGTCGTGCAACTTGCATTCGAAATCAAAGTTTCTGAACCATCTAAAATATATTCGTTTACACCAAGAACCACCGTTTTGATGGATTCGTCTTCAGGCGGAACAGATAAAATTACTTTTTTTGCACCTGCAGTAATATGTTGTTTTAATAAGGTAGCAGTTTTAAACTTCCCTGTGGCTTCAACAACAATATCAATGTTTAGCTTTTTCCAATCTAAATTTTTGATTTCCTTTTCATTAAAAAACAAATACGACTTCTCATTGATTACAATTGAATTTGAAGTATAAGTAACGGGTTGTTTTAAGACACCGTGAATACTATCATATTTAATCAAATGACTCATGGTTTTGGTGTCAGCAATATCATTAATTGCAATAACTTCAATCGTAGGATGATTTAATAATAACCGAAATAAATTACGACCAATTCTTCCAAAACCGTTAATTGCTATTCGAGTTTTTGTCATTTTATTCTTTGGAATTTGGAATTTAATTATTGGAATTTTTATAAAATATGTTTTTCGGCATGATAAGATGAACGAACCAAAGCACCACTTTCTACATGTCTAAAACCTAATTCTTTTCCAATTTTTTCGTATTTTGCAAATTGTTCAGGTGTAATAAATTCTTTCACAGGTAAATGTTTTTTCGAAGGCTGAAGATATTGTCCAATAGTTACAATATCAACTTTAGCATCAGCTAAATCGTGTAAAACTTCAATAACTTCTTCCTCAGTTTCACCTAAACCTAGCATGATTCCAGATTTAGTTCTTTTGATACCTTGTTCTTTTAAATAGCGCAATACTTCTAAACTTCTTTCGTATTTGGCTTGTATTCTTACTTCACGTGTGAGCCTTTTTACAGTCTCCATATTGTGTGAAACAACTTCTGGAGCCACTTCAACAATTCGGTCTATATTTCTTGTGTTTCCTTGAAAATCTGGAATTAAGGTTTCCAAAGTTGTAGTGGGATTCATTCTTCGGATAGCTTTTACAGTTTCAGCCCAAATGATTGATCCCATATCTTTAATGTCATCTCTATCGACACTAGTTATAACGGCATGCTTGATTTTCATTAATTTGATGGAACGAGCTACTTTTTCTGGTTCATCCCAATCCACATCTTCTGGTCGTCCCGTTTTAACACCACAAAATCCACATGAACGGGTGCAAATATTCCCTAAAATCATAAACGTAGCAGTTCCTTCACCCCAACATTCTCCCATATTAGGACAACTTCCTGAAGCACAAATAGTGTTTAGTTTGTATTTGTCAACTAAACCTCTAAGTTCTGTATATTTTTGGCCTGTAGGCAATTTTACACGCAACCATTTGGGTTTTGCTTCTCTTGCTGGAAGTACATTTTCTATAACGTTGTTCATGGATATAAAATTTGAACAGCAAAGATACGATAATGAATTTAGAATTTAGAATTTAGAATTTAGAAAATTGGAAACCTTATGAGTTTATTAAGAAAAGTTAATCGGAATTGCCATTAGATAAAAAGTGATTTTTAAACGGCTACTTTTTTTTAATAATTTCCGCTAATAATTTTTTGCCACGAAGCAATTTGATTTTAATATTGTTCAAGGGTTCTTCCAGTTGATCTGCCATTTCTTGATAACTCATTTCCTGAAAGTAACGCATTTGAATTACTTCTTGATAGGCTGGTTTTAATTCTTTGATACAAAGTAGCAATTGTGCTAAATTTTGTTCAATAATTAATTCATCTTCAGCCGTTGGTGATTCGTCTAGGATTGTGTCTTTGTAATTTTCATCATCATCATTATTTACAAATAAAGAAGATTTTTTCTTACGAAGCATGTCAATGTGGACATTTTTAGCTATAGCAATCAACCAAGTGTTGAATCCATATTCAGCATTGTAATTTCCAATTTTATCAAAGGCTTTGGCAAACGTTTCTATGACAATATCTTCAGTATCAGTTTCATTCTCAGTGCGTTTTATCATGAAACCATAGACTTCATTCCAATAAAAATCCAATAAAAAAGTAAAAGCAACTTGATCACCAGCTTTTGCTTTTTCAATATTTGATTGTATGATGACTGATGTTACTTCCAATGTACTGGTTTTGAGAAAAGATTTGTGATGAAAATATTAATTTGTGTAAATATAAGCACTAATTCTATAATGGGATACCAATACATTACATCTTTTTCTTTTAATTTGCTTGCACCGTATCCAAGGGAAATCCAAGTAAATAGGTACCTGAATAGGACAATTCCCAAAACAATCATCCATTCATGTTTATTGGCTAAAAGTATTGTGGCCAAGACAAAGAATAAAAGTTGTGAAAGAAAATACAAGCTCAACTGAAATTTATCAAAAGTTTTGTATAGTTTGGCTGTTGTTACATGCCTTCTTTTTTGGTTAAACCAATCTTTGTATGATGTTCTAGGAGGAGAATAGGTAAAACTTTCAGGCGTATAAATCACCGCTGTATTTTGACTGTTTGCGGCTTGGTTGATGAATAAATCATCATCACCTGAACGAACCCTCATATGATCCATGAATCCTCTGTTGTCAAAGAAAACGGATTTCTTATACGCTAAGTTTCTTCCTACACCCATGTATGGTTTCCCTATTTTTGCCCAAGCAAAATATTGAATGGCTGTCAGTAAAGTTTCATAGCGTATGATTTTATTTAGAAAAGAACCTTTAATTTTGTCATAAGCACCATAACCTAAAATTATGGTTTTTTTTAGGGTAAATTGCGATGTGATTTGTTGCAACCAATCTCTAGAATTGGGATAGCAATCGGCATCTGTAAAAACTAAATATTCTTTTGTCGCAGCTTTAATACCCAGCGTTAATGCAAATTTTTTATTGGCCCAAAAAGCTTCATTATTTTGAACTTTAACCAATTTTACGTTTGGATATAGTTTTTCGTATTCTTCAAAAATATCTAAAGTGTCATCACTTGAAGCATCATCAATTAAAACAATTTCATAATCAGTATAATTTTGATTGACCAAAAGTGGGAAAAAATTCTTTACATTTTCCGCTTCATTTTTGGCACAAACAATCACTGAAACAGGAACTTTTTTTGGGGTTATTTGTTGGTTTTTAGCAAATGTAAATCGCCCAAAAAAGACAATATAATAGATAAATTGAAGAATAACAACTGCGATAAATGTAGAAAGTAAAATGGTAAAAATCATTTCCATTGAAGCATATTAACTGTGAGAAGTCTCTTTACAATCTTTCATTTGCTCTGGAGTTTTTCCACAAAAACTGCAATTCTCTCCATCTTTATTTAAAAAAGGACTCTGACTGGCACAAGTTCCTGAGAATTTGCCGTCTTTTTTGGCCCAAATTTTAATAGCAATACCAGAAAAAGCTAGTGCTAACAATCCTATTGTAAGTAAAATAAGTTTCATTTTTTTATGTAAATTTTGTGTGTTGCAAAGATATGGAGAAATTTAGAATTTAGAATTCAGAATTTAGAATTTTTGCAAAACTTGAGATATGTTAACTGAGATGGAATTGTGATTTTTTGATTTTTGAATTTCCACACTTAAATCACATTCACTTCTGCTTCAATGGCAATTCCATATTGCTCCAAAATGGTTTGCTGAATATCTTTAGCTACAGCTAAAATTTCCTGACCCGTTGCCTGACCATAATTGACCAAAACCAAAGCCTGATTTTTATGAATGCCAGCATCTCCAAAGCGTTTTCCTTTAAATCCCGCTTGTTCTATTAACCAACCAGCAGGTACTTTTACTTCTGTTTGGGAAACTTCATAATGTGGCATTTCAGGATGATTTTGCTTGATTTTTTCGTAATTGGTTTTTGAAATTATTGGATTCTTAAAGAAACTTCCACTATTTCCAAGTTCTTTAGGATTAGGCAATTTGCTTTCTCTTATGGCAATTACAGCATCACTAACATTTTTTAACGTTGGATTTATAATATTATTTTTTGCCAATTCAATATCAATAGCTCCATAAGAAGTATTGATATTATGATTTTTCTTGGTGAGTTTCAAAGTTACATCAGTAATGATGTATTGGTTTTTTAATTCGTTTTTAAAAATACTTTCGCGATAACCAAAATTACAGGTTGCTTTATCAAAGGTTGTCAATTCTTGCGAAGTAATTTTCATGGCAGTGCAAGTGTCAAAAGTATCTTTGATCTCCACACCATAGGCTCCAATATTTTGGATAGGCGTAGTGCCAACATTTCCTGGTATCAGTGATAAATTTTCAATTCCACCAAAATCACGTGCAATACACCACAAAACAAATTGATGCCAATTTTCACCAGCTTGCGCTTTTACCCAAACATGATTTTCATCTTCTTTTACAACTTCTATACCTTTAAAGTTAATATGAATTACCAATTTGTCAATATTTTGGGTCAACAGCATATTGCTTCCACCACCAAGTACAAAGACGTTTTGATTGGTTTTCAAAACGGTTGCTAGTTCAGTAGTGTTTGAAACGGCAATAAATTCTCTAGCTGTAGCTGAAATGCCAAAAGTGTTGTACTCTTTTAATTGAAAATTAGACTGAAAATTCATAGGTAGATGTTAAAGTGCAAAAATATGCTTTTTATTTCAAGTTCAAGTTCAAAAATCAATTGCAATATCAATTTCAAAAAAAACAATAATTGTAAATTTAAATACCGTTTGGTTTACAACCTAAAAATCTTGTATGATTGATGGGTCGATTTGATGATGCTCTCTGTGCGTTCCTCGTGTGTATCGGTAATGAAAATTTGGCCAAAAACATCATTGTTAACCATGGATACAATTTTTTGTACACGGGTTTCGTCTAATTTATCAAAAATATCATCAAATAGTAATATTGGCAAAACACCACTTTTCTCTTTGATAAATTCAAATTGGGCTAATTTTAGAGCAATTAAAAACGATTTTTGTTGTCCTTGCGAACCAAATTTTTTTATGGGGAAACCATCAATTTCAAAGGATAAATCGTCTTTGTGAATACCTACAGAAGTGTATTGCAACGCTTTGTCTTTCGCTAAATTATTTTTCAGCAATATGTCTAATGAGTATTCAAATAATTGACTGTCATATTTCAGTTGTACCTGTTCTGCTGAATCTGTAATGGTTTGATGATGTTTCTGAAAAATAGGGATGAAATTTTCTAAAAACAGTTGTCTTTTATTGAAGATGGTAAAGCCAATTTCTGCTAAGGGTTCGTCATAAACGGCTAAATTGTCTTGATCAAAAATATGGTTTACAGCAAAATATTTGAGTAAAGCATTTCTCTGAGCTACCAGTTTTTGATAGTGAATCAATTCGTTCAAGTAAGAATTATCCAGAATTGAAATAACACTGTCAATGAATTTTCTTCGGGTTTCACTGCCTTCAGTAATCAAATCTGAATCAGAAGGCGAGATGATTACTAAGGGTAAAAATCCGATATGTTCTGATAGCTTTTCATAAATCTTGCCGTTGCGTTTTATAGTTTTTTTTTGCCCTTTTTTTAAGCTACAAACTACTTTTTCTTCTTTTTTATCCTTTTCAAAAATACCATCAATAACGAAAAAATCTTCACCGTGTTTGATGTTTTGACTTGCCAATGGGTTAAAATAACTCTTTCCATAAGCTAAGTGATAAATAGCATCAAGAACATTGGTTTTTCCTACACCATTTTTGCCCACAAAACTGTTGATTTTTGTGTCAAAATCATATTGTAAGTTGTTTATGTTCTTGTAATTAAGTAAAGAAATGGATTTTAAAAACACCAGTGTATTGTTAGGTTTTAAAGTTGAAAAATAAACGAAGTGCAAATTTAAGGGTAAATTATCAAATAATAATAGGGTGAATGTTTTTTAATTTTCTTAAAATTTTTATGGGTTATTCAATAAAAGTTATATTTTTGCACCTCATTAAATTTAAAGTAAATGGCAACGTATAACAAAAGAGGATATAAAGCACCTAAACCAAAAGACATTGCAGATGATGCAACTAATGAATTTGAAGAAGTAGTAGATACAGATAGTACTACTGCTGAAGTTTTTGAAACGTTAGACGCTCAGGCTAATAAAGCTGAGGATTGGGTAGTTAGAAATCAGAAAATAATTATAGGAGTTGTTGGAGCAATTGCTTTGTTGACGACTGCTTACTTTTTATACATGAAATTCATTGTTGAGCCTAAAGAAGATGAGGCTGTAAATGAGATGTTCCAGGCACAGCAATATTTTAAGCAAGCAGTTGATGCACAAGCAGCACCTGATTCTTTATTCACTTTGTCCTTAAAAGGAGGTGAAGGAAAGTTAGGCTTTGAAGGAATAATTTCAGAATACTCAGGTACTAAATCAGCTAATTTAGCGCATTATTATGCTGGAATGGCCTATTTAAACTTAAAAGATTATAAAAAAGCAGTTGAGCATTTAGAGGAATTTTCTTCTGATGATGAAATGTTGAAGCCTATTGCATTAGGAGCAATTGGAGATTCATTCTCTGAATTGAAAAAAGTAGATGATGCGCTTACGTATTATGCTAAAGCTGCAGAAGCTTCTGACAACGACTTTACATCGCCAAGATATTTAATGAAACATGGTTTATTAGCGATGATGAATGGTAAAAATGATGTTGCCTTGAAATCATTCAAAACTATTAAAGAAAAATATAGTACTTCTACAGAAGCAGCAAATATTGATGCTTACATCGCTAGAGTTGAATAAATATGGCTACAGAAAATAAAAATTTATCCAATTACGATAAAAACTCAATCCCAAATGTAAAGCAATTTACGTTTGGGATTGTTGTTTCAGAATGGAATGAAGATGTAACAGAAGGTTTGTACAAAGGAGCTTTTGATACCTTAATTGATTGTGGTGCTTTACCAGAAAACATCAAAAGATGGAATGTTCCGGGAAGTTTTGAGTTAATCTTTGGGGCAAAACAAATGATTGAGAAACAAAAAGTGGATGCGGTTATTGCCATTGGATGTGTAATCAAAGGAGAAACCATGCATTTTGAATTTGTTTGCGAAGGAGTAACTCAAGGCATTAAAGATTTGAATATAAAATATGATATTCCTACAATTTTCTGCTTGTTGACAGACAATAATAAACAACAATCTTTAGATAGAAGTGGTGGAAAACACGGGAATAAAGGTGTAGAAGCCGCTATTGCCGCTATAAAAATGGTAACATTAGGTTAAAATACACATAAAAAAGAGTTAACCTACTCATTTGAGTAGGTTTTTTTATGGCATTTAGCTAATAATTCTGTAAATTTGATTTTATTTAAAAAACGAATTGCTATGTTTATTAAATCATTGTTAAGACTTCATTCTTATAGAAAGTTTGATTATCAACCTCGCTATTACAATGAACAAAAAGAGCAAAGAGAACAAAGGCTAGAAAATAGACGTCTTTTGAGAGATACTGAAAAGCGAATTTCTTTCAGAACAGGTTGGCATGCAGAAAGTAAAATGCATTCTTCAAGGTCAAGTAGTTTTAGAGTTGCCATTATTGCAGGAGTTTTAATTTTAGCCAGTTATTTCTTTTTACGTTCGTTAAATATCGATTTATAGTAATGTCAGCAAAAATAAAATTATTACCAGACCATGTAGCCAATCAAATTGCTGCTGGAGAAGTGGTTCAACGACCTGCTTCTGTTGTAAAAGAGTTGATAGAAAATGCTGTAGATGCTAATGCTACTGAAATAAAACTTATCGTTAAAGATGCTGGCAAAACCTTAATTCAAGTCATTGATAACGGTTCAGGAATGAATGTTATTGATGCCAGAATGTGTTTTGATCGTCACGCCACATCAAAAATAAAAAATGCAGAGGATTTATTCGATTTGCATACCAAAGGTTTCCGCGGTGAGGCACTAGCTTCCATTGCAGCAATTGCCCATGTGGAATTAAAAACCAAAACGGAAGAGGAAGAATTGGGTACACACATTATTATTGAAGGAAGCAAAATTGTTTCCCAAGATGTTGTAGTTACGCCAAGAGGAACTTCTTTTTCAGTAAAGAACCTGTTTTACAACATTCCAGCTAGACGAAATTTTTTAAAAACAGATACGGTTGAATTTAGACATATTGTTGATGAATTCCAACGGGTAGCTTTGGCACACCCCAATATTCATTTCGCCTTATATCACAATGGAGAAGATTATTTTAATTTGCCTATATCCAATTACAGACAGCGAATAGTGAATCTTTTCGTAGGAAAGACTAATGAGAAGCTAGTGCCTGTAACGGAAAATACAGATATTGTTGCCATTCATGGATTTGTTTCAAAACCTGAGTTTGCCAAAAAGAATAAAGGGGAACAATTTCTATTTGTGAATGATCGTTTTATAAAAAGTGGTTATTTACATCATGCTATCATGAATGCTTATGAAGGATTACTTAAGGAAGGCACACAACCTTCCTATTTTCTATATTTTGAGGTTCCAAAACATACAATAGACATCAATATTCATCCTACTAAAACTGAAATTAAGTTTGATGATGAACAGTCTATATATGCAATTTTAAGAGCCAGTATCAAACATAGTTTAGGGCAGTTTAATGTTTCTCCTGTTTTAGATTTTGAACGAGATTCAAATTTAGATACTCCTTACGAATACACTAAGAAAGAAGCGGATATTCCTGTGGTAGAATTTGACACTACATTTAATCCTTTCAAACCATCAGACGATAAGCCTGTTAGACAAGTATATCAGAAAAAAGAAACCGCTAACTGGGAAAGTTTGTATGTGGGATTAACAGAAGAGTTTCATTCGAAGAGCAATCATTATGAATCAGATGAGGTAGCAACTTCTTTGTTTGATGATGTAGAAGTAGAATCTGTGGTGCAAAAAAATTACCAGTTGCAAAAAAAATATATTGTTAGTCCTATAAAATCAGGTTTGTTGATTATTGATCAACGTAAGGCACATCAACGAATTTTGTATGAGCAGTTTCTAACAAACATGACAATTTTAAAAGGGAATAGCCAACAATTGTTATTTCCTTTGTCGGTTATTATGTCGTCACATGAATTGGAAATTATCAAAGAATTGAAAGAGCAATTAGAACACACTGGTTTTGTTTTTGATAAGTTTACCAAAGAAACGGTTATATTTTCAGGAATTCCAACAAATGTTCAAGAAAGTAAAGTGCCAAGTTTATTAGATGATTTGGTATCTGATTTGCAACAAGATTTTCCTCAGAATAGCTTTTCGCAAAATGATAGTATAGCTAAATCGATGGCGAATAGTTTAGCAATTAAAACAGGAACCTATTTAACACAATTAGAGATAGACAATATGGTGAATGCTCTTTTTGCTTGCAAAGACCCAAATATTTCACCTTTTCATAAACCAACTTTCATCACTTTGACAGTGGATGATTTAGATAAACGATTTTCTTTATGATGAACATCACTGAAACAGTAAAACAACTGTTGATTATCAATATATTATTTTTCATTGGAAGCCAATTTGTTCCTGCTTCTTATGAGTTTTTAGCGCTGCATTATTTTGAAAATGAAAAATTCAAATTTTGGCAGCCTTTGACCAGTATGTTTATGCATGGTGGAATTATGCATATTGCCTTTAACATGTTTGCTTTATATTCTTTTGGGAGTGCTTTGGAATACCGTTGGGGTGCGAAAAAATTTATCTTTTTTTACATTTCTTGTGGTTTAGGAGCAGCTTTGTTGTATTCGGCATTTAATTATTATCAGTTTCATAATGCAATTCAACCATTATTAGAAGGTGGTTTGTCAAAATCTACAATTATGAACGCTATGAATGCTCAAAAATTTGATGCCTTTAACGGAATTATTTCACAAGGACAATTTGATAATATTTCAAATGTTTTTTATGGAACAGCTGTTGGAGCCTCTGGTGCAATATATGGTCTATTGGTTGCGTTTGCTTTTTTGTATCCTAATGCAGAATTGGCACTAATGTTTATACCTGTGCCTATAAAAGCCAAATATTTTGTACCTGGAATTTTAGCACTTGATTTATTTTTAGGCTTAAAAGGAAATTCAATTTTTGGAGATGGTGGAACAGGAATTGCTCATTTTGCTCACTTGGGTGGTGCTTTATGTGGTTTCTTGATGATGTGGTATTGGAAGAAAAACCAATTTAACGATAACCGTTGGGATAGATAATTAGATTTCAGTTTACAAACACATGAATATTTTTCAGGATTTAAAAAGTCAGTACCTACATAATGGCATTGTTCAAAAAGTTATCTTTTGGAACATTGGTGTTTTTGTATTGACTATTATTTTCTTTTATAACTTTAAATCAGGAGATTTTTCATTTCCTACTTGGATTGCTCTTTATTCTTCTTTAAATGAATTAGCTACAAAACCTTGGACCTTGGTTTCCTATATGTTTGTGCATTCTGGGTTTATTCATTTGCTGTTTAATATGTTGATGTTGCATTTTGTAAGTCGATTTTTCCTTACATTTTTTACTGAAAAGCAGTATTTAACAGTCTATTTGTTAGGAGGAATTTTTGGAGGTTTGGTTTTTGTATTAATTTACCACTTTCTTGGAAAAACTATTCCTGTTGTTGGGGCTAGCGGTTCAATAATGACTTTGTTAGTGGCTGCAACGGCCTATTCTCCTTACTATATTTTACAAATTCCTTTAATCGGAAGAATAAAGTTATGGCATATCACTGCATTAATACTTACGATTGATGTTTTACAATTGTTAATAGCCAATACGGGTGGACACATTGTTCATCTATCAGGAGCTTTTTTTGGATTTTTACACGTTTATTTGTTGAAAAAAGGAATAGACATAACAAAGCCTTTTTCAAAAATTTCGTTTAAAAAATCAGCTAAAAAGAAAACCCCTTTTTCAAAAGTTCACGTAAATAAGACAACCTCTAATCTTTCCAAAACTCAAAAGTCAGATTTAGAACAGAAAAGAGTAGATGATATTTTGGATAAAATAAGTAAATCGGGTTACGATAGTTTGTCGAAAGACGAAAAGGAGTTTCTGTTTAAACTTGGAAAATAAATACCCATGAAGAACCAATCTTGGTTGACTAAAGTAATGCGTTTTTTTAATATTGTACTCGTCGTAGTTACAGTATTAGCTTATGTATTACCTTTTTTAGCACCTAAGTTGTTTCCTTTTTTAAGTGTTTTATCGTTAGTTTTACCTTTGTTACTTATCTTGAATTTTCTGTTTTTTGTCTATTGGATAATTCAGTTGAAAAAATATACGTTTATTTCGGGTATTGTTTTGCTCTTAGGCATAACATTTATCAATAAACTATATAAATTTTCTGAAACGAATCTACCAGCGAATGAAAAGGATTTTAGCATCATGAGTTATAACGTTCGCTTGTTTAACTTATACGATTGGTTGCCCAACGATAATGTGCCACAAGAAATTAGTTCGTTTGTTGCTGCAGAAAACCCAGATATACTTTGTATTCAGGAATTTTCACCGGTTGATTCTATAAATTTTGAGCAGTATAAGTATAAGTATGTTAATGTTGAAGGCAAGAAGAACAAATACGGACAAGCCATTTATTCCAAATTCAAAATAATTCATAAAGGTGAAATTGCGTTTCCAAACTCTTCCAATAAAGTGATTTATGCTGATATTTTAAGAAAGAAAGATACGATCCGTGTTTATAGTATGCATTTGCAATCGGTAAAAATTAGCACAGATATTAATGAGAATATTGATGAAGAAAAATCAAAGTTTATTTTCAAGCGAATAAGTGCAGCTTTTAAAGAACAACAATTGCAGGCAGAATTGATAAAACAAAATGTGGATGATTGTAAGTTGCCAAAGATAATATGTGGTGATATGAATAACAGTGCTTTTTCATACGTTTACCGACTCATTAAAGGCGATTTGAAAGACGCTTTTGAAGAAGCTGGAACAGGTTTTGGAAAGTCCTATAACTTCAAATATTATCCTGCTAGAATTGATTATTTTTTAGTGGAAAAAGATTTTCAAGTTAAAGAATACAAATCCTTTGAAACCATTCTCAACAGCGATCACTTTCCCCTTTCTACACGATTAGAATTGAAAAAGAAAGATAAATAACTACAACAACTGTTGTCTTTTTAAATATTCAACAGCGTGTCTTCCTTCGTTGAACAGTAAATCTAAAATACTTAAGTTATTGATAAAACTATATTTTTCATTAAAAACTTGTGTATAGGGTTCTAAGACTGTAGTATCTTTTTTTCCATTGGCTAAATAACGCAAATCTTTGGTGTTTTCTACAGTATGGAAATATTCAGTTGTTTTTGTAAACGGAAAGCTTATGCCTAAACAGTTGTTTATAACATCAAAAATTTCAAAATTTAAATCCAATAAAAAAGTATGTTTTTTTTGAAAAATGGGTAAAATATCATCTTCAAAGTATTCAAAAAAAGGAGAAGTTCTATAGCTAGCTTCTAAGGATTTGAAATGGTTTTTTTGCCAATCAAAAGCATTCTCAATATGAATGTCTTTGTATTTTTGATGCTTTTCTTTGGAATGTTTAACAGGAATATTTAGCATTTGTAAGCCGTTTGCACTGTAAATGTACATGCGGTTTCTATTGGTTTGTTTTTGAAAATTATCATCAACTTCAAATTCAATTTCTTCAGCTTGAACCATAGCTATGTAATGGCTGATAGAAGGAAAGTAGGTTGGGTGAAGTAAGGTTTTCATTATTCTTTAAGTAAATACTGCTGCTTATTGTTGTTCTTTTTTCTTTTTTCCTCTAAAATAATCATAGGCAAAGTAAGCCGCTAATAAGATTAAGAAATATTTAAAATAAGACTGAGGTTGACCTTCACCGCTAACGGTTGTAAATAATCTATCCCAACGAATTTTATTCATGATGCCTTTTGCGTTTGAATCCCAACTCATCCAAATGAAAACTGGTTTTCCTACAATGTGATCAGCAGGAACATAACCCCAATAACGTGAATCTTCAGAGTTATGACGGTTGTCACCCATCATCCAATAGTAATCCTGTTTAAATGTGTAAGATGTTGCCAGTTGACCGTTTATTCTGATTTCGTTTCCAATTTGTTGTAGCGTGTTTCCTTCGTATTCTGTAATTAATCTTTTGTAAAAAGGAAGTGTTTCAGGCGTTAATGTTACTGTTTTTCCAGCTTGTGGAATGTATATTGGTCCTAAATTATCAACATTCCAATTTTTTGTATGAGGAAAAATTGCTTTTTCATTGTCGTTTGAAATAATTCTAGTAACAGAAGTTATTCCTGGCATATTTTTCATTCGCTCAGCTCCAGCTAATGTTAAAGCTCTTATGAATAGTGTGTCTTGTGTTTGATTGAAACCAGCACCATCAGTAATGTCTAATTCTTCAACTATTCCTTGAAAGTTAGGAGGAGAATTTTTGTCAAAGGTTACTTTATATGAAAATTGTGGTTTTGCTCTTTCTGGTAGAATTAATTCTTTTCCGTTGACATATACAATTCCTTCTTTGATTTGAATAGAATCTCCAGCAATACCAACACATCTTTTTACATAATTAGATCTTTTATCGATAGGTTTCCAAGTATGTCTTTGTAAAGGATCTCTGAATTGATAAACTGTATCAATTGGCCAATTGAAAACTACGATATCATTATTTTTAATTTTCTCGTAACCAGGTAATCTAAAATAAGGCAATTGAGGCCATTTAGTGTATGATTTAGTGTTTATCAATGGAATAGTATCATGTACCATTGGAGCAGCAACAGTAGTCATAGGGGTTCTTGCTCCATAATTGTATTTGCTAACAAAAAGGAAATCACCAACTAACAACGATTTTTCTAACGAAGATGTTGGTATTGTAAACGGTTGAATGAAATATGTATGCACAAAAGTAGCTACCACAATAGCAAACAAAATAGAACTAATCGTATCAGCTGTTTTATTAGTTGGAACTAAACTTCTATCAGTTATGTAAGTTGGGTTTTGAGTGTAGTTGACGTAATAGATATAAAAACCTAAAGTAACAATTACTAAAATAGTATCTTTCGTAGTATTGTAGCCAAAACTTCTAATGGTTTCTACCCAAACCACTGGAAACATAATTAGATTAATAACAGGAACAAACAACAGAAAAGTGTACCATTTAGGTCTATTGATAATCTGCATTAAAACAATTGCATTGTAAACAGGAATAAACGCTTCCCATGCTTTTTTACCAGCTTTGACATATAATTTCCAAGTTCCTAATCCATGAATTACTTGAACTATAAGTATGAAAAATAACCATTGTAATGCTGTCATGTTTTTATGTTTTTAAGATTTAAGAAAATAGAGAATAGAAAATAGACTAATTAAGTCCGTTTTGAAATGACATGGTCATTCTCTGAAATTCTTCAATTTTGGTTTCTAATTTATTAAAAGTTTCTTCGTTTATATATTTTCTATGTTTTGCAACAATTAATTGTGTTATTAGTTCAAATGATGAGCCAAGAGAATAATCAATAAATGTACTAAATGCTTTATTTGTTCTTGAAGAGCCTTCTGCAATATTACTGGGAATAGAAACGGAACATCTACTTATTTGAGAACTTAAGTCATATCGTTCATGTTTAGGAAAATCAATTAATATATCTGATATGTCATTTGTTATTTCAATCCCAAGTTGCCATATTTTCAAATTCTTATAATTATGACGCATACTATCTATTCTCTATTTTCTATTCTCTACTTTCTATTCTCTATTTTCTATTCTCTATTTTCTATTCTCTATTTTCTATTCTCTTCTCTAAATCCCCAACACATCTTTCATCGTAAAAACCCCTTTTTTGCCAATAAGCCATTCAGCGGCAATTACTGAACCTAAGGCAAAGCCTTCTCGACTGTGTGCGGTATGCTTTATTTCTATTTGATCCACTTCAGAATCATAAAATATGCTGTGTGTGCCAGGAACGTTTTCTATTCTTTTGGCTTCGATATGTATTTCGTTTTTTTTGGGTTCTTCTAAAGTCCAATTGGTGGAATCTGTGTTTTTGATTATGCCATTGGCTAAAGAAATAGCCGTTCCGCTGGGAGCATCTAACTTCTGTGTATGATGAATTTCCTCCATGGAAACGTTGTATTGTTTTAGATTGTGCATCATTTTGGCTAAATACTCGTTCAATTCAAAGAAGATGTTTACGCCTAAACTGAAATTGGACCCATAAATGAAGCTTCCTTTCTTTTCATTACACAAGGCTACCATTTTTTCATAATCTTCTAACCAACCTGTTGTGCCACAAATTATTGGAACATTATTATTTAGGCATTCAGAAATATGAGTAACCGCTGAAGTTGGAACACTAAAATCAATAGCAACATCAGCATTTTGTAATCCATCAAAAGAATCTTGGCTAGATTTTTTTAAAATAATTTCATGACCTCTTTCTAAAGCTATTCTTTCGATAACTTTTCCCATTTTTCCGTAGCCTAGTAATGCAATTTTCATGAAGATATGTAGGTAAATATTAGTCTTTGTTACAGAATTTAGCGTTAATTATAGTTAAAAATTATAATTTAAGGTTAAGCCAACATTTTGTCTGTTGTTCAATTGATTTTGATACAAATCGGGTTTAATGGATAAATTATCGTTGACATTAAACTGAATTAAATGAGCATCGACATTGGCATCCACAATATTTAAAATGTAAATTCCCACAGTGATTAACATAGATAAATCTCTATTTCTTTGGTGGAATTTCTGAGCACTAATTAAACGGGCATTGTCCAAGTTTCCATAAATAGGATGGTTGGGATCAAAAGTGCCATCTAATCGTCTTTTGTATTCGTCTCTAAATTTATGATACTCTCTTTGGTTAAAAGTATATGAATAAATTGAGATTCCTAACCCAGCATATACAATTGGAATTTTCCAATATTTTTTATTGTAAGCTTGACCCAAACCGGGTAAAACAGCTGAATAAAAAGCAGCTTTGGCTGGTGCTAAAGGATTTATAGTTTTTGTGACAGTATCTTTGGATTTAATAATTTCAGGTTTCTGAGCCAATAATGTAGTGCTAGAAAACAAAGAAACAAATACATATATGAAAAACAGTTGCTTCACTATCCTTTTATAAGTTTCAAAATACGTTCAAAATCTTCCTCAGAATGGAAAGGAATGGTGATTTTTCCTTTACCATTGCCAGCAGATTTTATATCTACTTTTGTTCCAAAGTAAGTTGCAAAAAACTTCTTTTGCTCTTCATCAATTTGAAAAGACTCTGTTTTTGCTTTTTTAGTTTTAGGTAAGAGACTTTCTTGGTATTTTTTTACTAAGGCTTCGGTATCTCTTACAGATAAATTTTCGGTAACAATTTTGTGATAAATATCGCTTTGAATCTCATTATCTTCTACATTGATTAAAGCTCTACCATGTCCCATTGAGATGAAACCATCACGCATTCCTGTTTGAATGATTGGATCCAATTTTAACAAACGAAGATAATTGGCGATAGTAGAACGCTTTTTTCCTACACGTTCACTCATTTGTTCTTGCGTAAGATTGATTTCGTCAATCAAACGTTGGTAGGATAAAGCAATTTCAATTGGATCTAAATCGTGACGTTGAATATTTTCCACCAAAGCCATCTCCAGAGATTCTTGGTCGTTGGCAATTCGTATGTAAGCCGGAACGGTTTCTAGACCTACAATTTTTGAAGCTCTTAAACGTCTTTCTCCAGAAATTAATTGGTATTTATTGAAGTCAAGTTTTCTAACTGTAATAGGTTGAATTACTCCCAATTCTCTGATGGAAGTAGCTAATTCATTAAGCGTTTCTTCATTGAAGTTAGTTCTGGGTTGAAACGGATTAATTTCAATCGAATTGATGTCTAACTCAACGATATTTCCTACAACTTTATCTGCGTTTTTATCTTCTACCGATTTAATATCATTGGTAGGATCTTTCAAAAGAGCAGATAATCCTCTTCCTAATGCTTGCTTTTTTACAGCCTTTGTCATGCTTTATGCTTTATTTTTTTTGATAATTTCTTCCGCCAAATGTAAGTAATTTGATGCTCCTTTACTTGTTGCGTCATAATTAATTATACTTTCACCAAAACTTGGAGCTTCACTAAGCTTGATGTTTCTTTGAATAATCGTATTAAAAACCATGTCAGAAAAATGTTTTTGAACCTCTTCAACAACTTGGTTGGACAAACGTAAACGACTGTCATACATAGTCAACAATAAACCTTCAATATCTAACTCCTTGTTGTGTATTTTTTGAACACTTTTTATAGTAGTCAATAATTTTCCTAAACCTTCTAAGGCAAAATATTCGCATTGAATAGGAATAATTACGCTGTCAGCAGCTGTCAGTGCATTTAGTGTAAGCAATCCTAACGATGGTGCACAATCTATTAAAATGTAATCGTATTTGTCTTTAACGCTTTCTAATGCTTTTTTTAGCATATACTCACGGTTTTCTTTATCTACCAGTTCAATTTCAATAGCTACTAAATCAATATGTGCTGGAATTACCCATACGTTTGGTGCAGAACAAGCAATTGTAGCTTCTTCTGGTGTATTGCTATGTTCTAAAATTTGATAAGAACCAATTTCAACAGACTCTACATCAATGCCCAAACCGCTACTAGCATTAGCTTGTGGGTCTGCGTCAATTAATAGTACTTTTTTCTCTAAAGCGCCTAAAGAAGCGGCTAAATTTACACTTGTAGTGGTTTTTCCAACTCCACCTTTTTGATTTGCAATTGCAATGATTTTACCCATTTGATGTATTAAAATTAGGAACGGTAAAAATACAATTAATTATGGTTTTTTCAAGGCTAATTTGTTAACAATAGAATAAAGTTTTAAGTTTAAAGTTAAAATATTCAACAAGCCTATTGATTTAAATGTGTTGATAGCCATAAATGCTCAAAAAGATTCCTAATCCAATTTTTTTATTTTTCGCAGTATGAACTTCTTGCTGATATGTTGCATATCATATTTTAAATGGAAGAAGTAATGTCGCATAGATAATTCAATGACACAAACACTAAAACGCCAAATTATCTTGATAGACTAAAGTGTGCTTTAAATGTTCTTGGAATATTATTTTCTTCAAAATCTATCGTAAACCAATAATCTGTGGCAGGTAAGTTTGCTCCATTAAGCGTACCATCCCAACCCATATTATTATCGGTTTGAAAAATTAATTTCCCATATCGGTCAAAAATCGTAATCTTTGGATTTTGTAGTCTGTTTAACCCAGAAATGGTCCAAAAATCATTGATACCATCACCATTGGGTGTGAAAAAAGGAGGATAATCAATGATAACGACTTCTTGAGTTAAAGGAGGAGAACAACTATTTTTATCAATAACTTTTATGATATGAGTTCCCAAGGAAACATTGTTAAAAACATTACTTTCTTGTGGACTTCTATCATCCAACTGGTATAAGTAATCTCCTTGAGCAAGTGCTAATACTGTAATGATTTGATTGTTAGAAAAAGCACCTGTTGTGGTGTAAGATACACTGGTCAATGTAGGTTGCAAAACGGTAACAGTTAATACCTGATTCACGGCACATTGATCTGTGTTTGGCGTAAAAGTATAAGTGCCAGAGACCATGTTGTTGATTGTTGGAGGATTCCATGTGCCCGTAATTCCATTTGGAGCTGTTTGCAACAGTTGTGGAGGGTTTGTGCCAGCACAGAAAGGAGCAATATCATCAAAATCAGGCATGAAATTATTACCTACAGTTATTGAAATTTCATAAGGTTGAATGGATTCGCAACTATTTACCTGTGGATTAAAGGTATAAGTTGTAGTGCCAATTGTTGAGGTATTTATTGTGGAAGGCGTCCAAGTTCCATTAACAGGTGTAGCATTTGAAGAAGTCGTTGGTAAAGCTGGAGCAATGGCATTCAAACAATAAGTGGTTGTAATTGTTGGAAAAGTCAATACGATATTCTGTAATGGATTTACCGTAATGGTTACAGTTTCCGATATGCCTTCGCAACCATTTTTAATAGGTGTTATAATGTAAGTAACAGTTCCTGTTGTATTGCCTGAGTAAGTTAAAGTTTGTGTAATTGTACTTCCTGTTCCGTTTGAAAAACCTTGTACATCGGTTGAAGTGGCTGTCCAATTTAGCGAGGCATCTGGGTCAGATGCTACTAACTGAATTGACGTACTTTCGCCAGAACAAAGTGTTGTTGGACCAGAAAAAGTTAAGGTTGTCATTGGTAAAAGTGTCACTGCTGTTCGAGAGCTGCTTCTACATCCTGTGGTAGGATTTATCGTTTCAGCATAAAAAGTCCCAGGAACAGTAGGTGTAAATGCTACAGAATTAGCCTGTAGTAGATTGCCATTGACAGGAGCATCATACCAATTGGCTGTTTCATTGGTATTTACAGTTACACTCAAAGTGCTATTTTGATTGCTACACAGCGTTTGGTTGCCATTGGATGTAGGAGCATTGGGTAAAGGATTGATGAAAACTGAAAATAGTTCAGATAAAGTAGAACAAAAAGGATTATTCAAATTTGAACTATCGTTGGCTACTTTAACCCTGTAATAAGTAGTTGAAGTTAGCGATGGAATAGTGTAAAAATCACCTGTTTCTCCTGGAATGTCGATATAATTAATGTTATCGTTACTTTGTTGCCATTGATAAACATTAGGATTTGTGCCAGTAGTAGTAACTTGTAAAGTGGTATTGGCAATTGATTCATTTTCACAAATGGAAATGAAATTTTGGGTATTGCCAATGTTAGTAATAGCGCTAAATTCACCACAAGCACGAAACATAATATCATCTATGGCTAAGTCATTCCCGTTTCCACCCACACCATTGTTTCGCATTTTTAAAATGACAGAAGTTTGACCAGCAGGCATCGTAAAAACCAAACCAAATTGATTCCAAACAGGAGAAAAGGTATTGGGAATATTTCCTGTGGCTCCCGATTGAAGGAGCACCGTATCAGTGGCATCCCAAATTTCAAAAGTTACGTTAATGGGTAAGCCATTTGTAGTAGCATTTAAAACATTTAAAACCCATGCTGAGAACTCAAACCTAGTGTTGCTACACAAACCTGTTACCGTTCGGTTATAAAATTGTCCAGGAGAATTACTAGCATTCACGATTAAGCATTTTCCATTTAATCCGTTAGGCTCGTTATCAGGTGTATGGTCTAAGGAATACAGCCAGTTTTGAGAATTTGGGATAAGATTTGTTCTGTGATATAATGTGTATTGACCATCATTTGGAAAACCAAAATTGACATATGTGTAATTTGTGATACCAGCTGGCAAAGGTGGTCCATAATCTAATCCACTGCCAAAATTTTCAAAAAAGATGGGAGCACCACTACTACCATTGCAAAATCCCAATTGAGCAAAAGAAACCGTTTGGTGTAATAAAATGAAAAATATCAGGACTTTTTTTATCATAAACTTATAAAATTGAGGGCTAAAATAACAATTTCATAAACTTAGGGAATTATTTGGTAACAATAAAAACTCCATTGGTAATTAAAACTATACATCATTAAATGACCTTTTCTTGCTGTTTTTAAGAGATTTATGTTTTTTTGTTGAGGTACTGTAAAGGTTTTTTAAGCAGTTTTTTTATGCTTTTTGTCCAATTACAAGTTGGTTTCGTTGCTATACATACTCAGTAAAACATATTTTAGAGGTTCTATTTATTTCTTAAACTTGTTCGTGCTATTTTTATTTTTTGCTGAGCAAGACTCTGACTTAACTTTTACATGACTAAATCATTACAGCAAAAAATGGGTCACTTTTTTTTAGCCTTTTTTATATTTATCAATTTTTTCGGAGTCAATTAATATGTTTAAAATCGCTCAGAAAAGTCAAATACATAAGTTTTTTCAAAATATTTCTTGTAAGTTGAAAGCAAAAACACAAAAAAATAAAATGCTGATAATCATGTAATTGTTGTTTTTTATTTGTGTTTAATTTGTTCGATTTATAAAAAAATCATTTTTTATTTGGAAAATTCAAAAAATAAAATAAATCTTTGCCCCAGAAAATTAATAACCCTTTAAACGAAGAACAATGTTTGTATTTAAATCATTACCTCAAAGCAATTCATCAGTGGGAACTGGTGTGGCTCTTCTTCGTGGCTTAACGCAATCATAGATAAAGCAACTTATATGAAAAAGCCCGAAGACATTTAGTTTCGGGCTTTTTTTTGTTTATTCTAGACCCTTCAAAAAATTTCCCGAAACGATTTCAAAAGTAATCCAATGTGCTGTAGTTGTATCCATTCGGTACGTTATAGCTCGTTGTTTCAAATCATTTTTAAAAAAATCATGGGAAATAAATTATCTGGGAAAGACCTAATTAAATTAGGCTTCCCTAAAAATAATGCGATTAATATTGCTTTAGGGCAAATTAACCGTTACCGAAAAAAAGAAAAAAAAGAACGCATTTTAGCGGAAGCTCAGCAAGTGTTGTTGCATCCAGAACAATTTAAAGGTGATGGCACTTGGGGAAAAGTAGTGGAAGGATTAATCAATCCAGTACAAGTAAAGTTTAATGAATTGCGAACGACTCGAGCTCCTTTTTCCATTTTTGGTGAAAACGAGATTGACGAACAAGCTAAGTTTCAGTTGTATGATGCTTTAAAATTGCCTATTGCCGTTAAGGGTGCGTTGATGCCCGATGCTCATTCGGGTTATGGACTGCCTATTGGTGGTGTGTTGGCTACTGATAACGCTGTGATTCCTTATGGAGTTGGAGTTGATATTGGGTGTAGAATGAGCTTATCTATTTTTGATTTGCCAGCGTCTTATCTGAAAGGAAAAGACCATCAATTGCAAGCCATTTTGAGGGATAATACCAAATTTGGTATGCGAGAAACCCATCAAAATAAAGTAGATCATGAAGTGTTTTATCACGATGCCTTCAAAAATATACCTGTAGTGAAACGGTTGTTGGATAAGGCTTATAAGCAATTGGGTTCTTCTGGTGGTGGCAATCATTTTGTGGAATTTGGCATTGTGAAATTGGACAATCCTTTGCCTGAATGGAAATTGGAAGCCAAAGAATATGTAGCTGTTTTGTCGCATAGTGGTTCACGTGGATTAGGTGCTAATATAGCCAAACATTACACCTATTTGGCTAGTAAGCAATGTCCGTTGCCTAAAAATGTACAGCATTTGGCTTGGTTGGATTTGAATACGCATGACGGACAAGAATATTGGATGGCTATGAATTTGGCTGGAGATTATGCTAAGGCTTGTCATGAAGATATTCACCGAAGATTGGCTAAAGCTTTAGGAAAGCGCATTGCAGTGACGATTGAAAACCACCACAATTTTGCTTGGAAAGAACAAGTAGATGGACAAGAATGCATAGTGCATCGCAAGGGAGCAACACCTGCTGGAAAAGGCGTTTTGGGAATTATTCCAGGCTCTATGACGGCTCCGGGTTTTATTGTTATGGGCAAAGGAAATGCTGACAGTTTGGAATCGGCTTCACATGGTGCTGGTCGTTTGTTTTCACGAGCTAAGTGCAAAGCTTCGTTTACTCAAAGTCAGCTTAAGAAAGTCTTGGCAGACCATGAAGTGACTTTGATGGGTGGTGCTATTGATGAAGCTCCAATGGCTTACAAGGACATTCATAAGGTGATGCAATTGCAAACCGAGTTGGTAGATGTGTTGGGTACTTTTACTCCAAAAATTGTTAGAATGGACCGTTAAGATGGAAAAGATTATTCAAATTACGGCTGGAAGAGGACCTGCAGAATGTACTTGGGTTGTGGCTCAGGTTTTAAAGAAAGTGTTACAAGAAGCTGAGGTTTTACAGTTGAAAGCTAAGGTTTTGCAACACGAAGCAGGTCCAGAAAATGGTACGGTAGCTTCGGCTATGGTATTGTTGGAAGGAAAACAAGTTGGGGATTTTGTGGCCTCGTGGATTGGAACGCTACAATGGATTGGTAAAAGTACCTTTCGGAAGTTTCACAAACGCAGCAATTGGTTCATAGGGATTTTTGAAGTGGCACAAGTGGCACAAGTGGCAGTGGCTAACAAAGACATTCAGTATCAAGCTATGCGAAGTTCAGGAGCTGGTGGGCAACATGTGAATAAAGTAAGTTCGGCCATTAGAGCTACACATTTACCTACAGGAATTAGCGTGGTTTGTATGGATTCGCGTTCGCAACATCAGAACAAGAAAGTGGCTACGGAACGGTTGTTGGTAAAACTCCAAGAAGCTCAACTGCAACTGTTGAAGGAAAAAGATCAACAGCAGTGGATGAATCAAATGGCGGTGGAACGAGGCAATCCTGTTAGAACTTTTGAAGGTTCTGATTTTAAGAAACTCAAAGTAGAGAAGAAATTTAAAGCTGTTCGACAGCAGTTAAATCAACAATTGAATCGGTTTGATGATTGATTCTTAAAGTAATAATAGTTTTAGTATTTTGAGATACTGAAATTAATTCAAAATAATTTTCAGAGTTGATGAGATTCTGAAATAAATTCAAAATAAAATGAAAACTATAGATAAATATTTGTTTCAGGCTTTGGATAACTATCCTTATTGGCTGGAAGGCACGATAGAATCTTTGGATTATGCCTTGTCTTATGATGCCAAAAATGTAATGGCTTTGTGCTTGTATGGACGTGTGCAAACGGAACAATTGCAAGATTATGAGGCGGCAAAAGCTTATTTTCAGGAAGCGTTGGCGATTGATATTGCTGCCGTAGCGGTGTATCCTTATTATATAGACACTTTGCTCTTGAATGAGGATTATGCCGAAGCCACAAAATTAATGGACTTTGCGTTGACCTTGAAAGGTATTAACAAGAACGAGGTTTTGTTGAAGAAAGTACAATTGCTAGAACGTAAACAAGACGTAAAAGCTGCTTTGAAACTATTGAAAGATGTAAAGCTTACCTCTTTTGGGGATAATACTTATGCCATTGAGGAAGTTGAAAAACGTTTGAAGGCTAAAAAGGAATTGCTTCAACCGAAAGCCAAAAAGAAGTCTAAGAAGAAACCTAAGAAAAAAGGGGTGAAGTGATGAGAAAAACCAGCTTTAGGGCTGGTTTTGTTTTAAATTTAAATAATTATGATTCTTATTCTACAATTGAAAAAATTCTTCGCCAATTAAAATTAAAACCTAAACTTGTTATAAAATGAGAATTATTCTCTTTTGTAATAAAACCTAATTTTGACCATAATTGAAATTCATTGGAAAGTAGTTTAGTATTTCCCTCATTACTTCTATTAATATTTCTTTTAATAAATCCTTTATCTTCTAAGTAATTGAAAGCTAAAGTTTTTGCTTCCAATGTGTTTTGAGGTAATTTGCCTTTTATACCGTCATTAATATCTAAAATTAAATCAAGGTGTCTTCCTTTTAATAAAATAATTTTAGCTAATAAGTCTGTAAAAGCGACAGAATTTCCACCATATAATTTACCTATATGATATAATTTAATTCCTTGTGAGGAAAGATTACATGATTCATCCCAAAGCCCGAGATGGTCTATAAAGGGTAATAGATTTTTCTTATAAGATTTATATAAGTTATCTGTTGAACTCTTTGTTAATTTAGGTTTCCCATCTTTAAAAGAATGTTCATTTATTTCATCAATAGCCTCTTCGTAAGATATTTTATTTTCATCTACTAATTTTTTTAAATCTGCTTTCTTCTTTTTAAAAGGTTCCATAAACCCTTCATCCCAATAATGGATAATTGATTTTGTTGAAACTAATGTTTGTCTACTTTTAACTGGAAAATAAATGTTATCAAAAAAATACTTCCATAAACTTTCTCTTCTATCAGTATCTGATAGTTTTACGGAATATGATATTTCTAAAAGAAAATAAATAAGTTCTGGACAAGTATCAAGATATTTAGCCCAATATCTATTTGTGGAAAAATTTGATTCTTTACTTTTTTTTAATATTAAAGTATTATCGATTTCAATTAATCTGTTTATTTGAGGTATATTATTTATATTGTAACTTATTAAACCTATAGGAAGTTTATTTTTTATATTGTTTTCATAAACCTCTTTTAGATAATTGCTTATATCAAAACCTTCAACATAGTCAGGGCATAATAAATAGCTTGCTGAAAAGTCTTGTAAATAAGTTATGCATTGTCCTATCCCAGTTTGAATACCTCTTTTAGATTCAGTGTGAGGTTTAAATTCTATTCCAATAGAAATTTGATTAATAGGATCATAAAATGAGCCATCAGGACATGGCCAAGATTTATTAATGCTTACGCCAAAAACTTGTTCAGAAACAATTGAGTCGTTCCAATTTTTATTTCTCCAGTTTTTTATTAATTCATTCGTAAAGACTCTCGAAAGTTTATCATGATTAGTTGCCATTTCTATTTATCTATTAATGAATAATACGCCAAATTACTTGTTTCGTCTTCAATCCAATTATTTGAAATTGCCTTTGCAATACTGTTAGCAATTGTTTCAGCAGCCATTGGTGGAAATGCATTTCCAACTTGTTTACATTGCTGTCCATGATTCCCTAAAAACTCTATGTTGTCTGGGAATGTTTGAATTCTTGCGGCTTCTCTAACTGTTAATTGACGGTTTAGCCATGGATGTATTGGAAAAGCACTGTGACCAGGTACCAATGTATGACTAGGTTTGTTTCTATCTAGACGGAAAAATACTTTACTAAAACTTTGAATTTCTTTTCCTGTTCGGCTATACTTTAAATGTTCTGGCAATTCCTCGGGATTAATTTTACAACCTTCTTTTATAAATGAAAATCTTTCAACTACATCTTCAGAATGGTTCATAGGAATATGATTAAAATATTTAGATTGCGATTTTACAGTTTCTAAACCTATCAAGACCTCACCAACTGTTCTATATGGTTTTTCCCAATCCTCAGGGTTTTCATAGTATTTTGGTTTTGGCCATGGTATAATGTTGCCAGTTCTATTTGCAATTAAAATAAATCTCTTTCTTTTTTGAGGGACACCATAATCAGCAGTATTTATTATTTTATAATCATGGTTATTATAACCTAAATCTTCTATCTCTTTAATTAAAGCTTTGAGAAAAGAGCCACCATCGAGAGTTGTTAATCCTTGAACATTTTCCATTAAAAACCATTTTGGTTTAAAATATTTTACATACTCTAAATAAGTAAATATTAATTTATTTCTATCATCTTCATGAGGATTATAATCTTTAGAGTTTACAAATCTTCTCTTTCCAAACATTGAAAAGCCTTGGCAAGGTGGGCCTCCAACTATAATGTCAATTTCCTTGTCTGAAAAATCATTTTTGATTTTATTAAAAATAAATTCATCTGATAAATCTCCTTCTATGAAAGGAATGTCAGGATTGTTATGTCTAAAAGTTTTAGCAACTGCTGAATCGAAATCGGCACTAAAAACATGTTCAAACCCAGCTTGTTCAAATCCTACACCGATACCACCAGCACCAGAAAACAAATCAATAAAGCTTAATTTATTTTTTTTATTATTCTTTTTATTTGATTTTTTGCTCAATTCTATTTTTTTAAATTTTTTTAAATAAAGGTGATTTGACGTTTCCTCTTTTTTTGTTGACTCAATATGCGATTTTACTGTTAGAGCTATATTCGCTGCCATCAATGGAGGAACAGCATTACCAACTAAAGTGCATTGTTCCTTTCTTGGTCCAGTAAAAACATGATCATCTGGAAATGATTGAATCCTTGCTGCCTCTCTTGGAGTCAAGCTTCTATTCAATACTGGATGAACTGGGAAAGCATTATTTCCAGGAACCATTGTTGAAGAAACTTTTTGTCTATCTAATCTAACATATGTGTTACCAAAATTTTTTCTTCTAATTTTTTCTGGCAACTCTTCGGGTGGTGGTAATTTACCTCCTTCAGGAATAAGTTTATACCTTTCTAAAACTATTTCACCATGATCTAAAGGAATATGATTAGGAAAAGAGGAATCTTTTTTAATTAAATCATTTATAGCTTCGCCAACATTTTTATATGCTTTTAAGTTTCCAATAGGGTTGTTATTAGAAACTGGATAGTTAAACGAATTATCTAATCTAGTTCCAAAAATGATTACTCTCTCCCTTGATTGAGGAACTCCATAATCTTTTGAATTTAAAACTTTTAAATGAATATCGTAACCTAAATCTGCAAAGCTATTTGCAACCATATTTAGGTATCTTCCATTAAACATTGTTTTTATTCCTTTTACATTTTCAAAAACGAAACATAATGGATTTAAATCATCTACTAATCTAACATAACTCTCAAAAAGTGAATTTCTTGGGTCTGCAGAATTTTTATCTCCCATAACAGAGAATCCTTGACATGGAGGCCCTCCAATAATCACATCAGGATAAACGTTATTAGTACTTTGTAATATTTCGTTTGAAGTCAGTAATCTGATGTCTTTACAAATAAAAGGTATGTTAGGATAATTTAAATTCATAGTCTTTTCACTTTCTTTCCAAATATCAGATGCTCCAATTATTTCAAAACCAGCTTCTTCAAATCCAATATCAAAACCTCCAGCACCTGTAAATAATGAATAAACTTTATATTTCTTTTCCTTCATCTCTTAAATCCTTTATCGTTAAAAAAAGTTCCAAAATCAGTACCTAATCCAATTATTATTTTTTCAATTATCTCAATTGAAACATTTCTTTTTCCTTTTTCTATGTCAGATATATAATTTCTATCTACATCTGAAATATTAGCTAATTGCTCAATTGAAAAATCTTTTTCTTCTCTGAGCTTTTTAACTTTAAGTCCAAATTTTTCTTTAATATTCATGTTTATAAATTTATCGTTATGCCTACAATTGACCCGCTTACAACTGTAAGCATAAAATATTAGTTGTTAACAACAAATTTTGCTGTTTTGTTAAATAATCATTTTTTATTTTTGCCAAAAAATATCCCTTGAAAATAATCCTCCTAACCCCAATGGACATAGAGCGAGAAAAAGTCTTGTCGGCTTTGTCGCGTATTCCTACTCCAAAACATGAATATGAAGTTATAGTTTCTGGCATTGGTCGGGAAAGTACGGCTAAAGCTTTTATGGATTTGCCTGTCCATGATGTTTGTGTGTTGATGGGTTTTGCAGCTGTGGTGGGGAAGGAGTCTTCTTTGCCGGAGTATTTGGGTTTGGGTAAGCCTATAGAAATCACGAATGCTTCTCTATATGGTTACGAAGGTGGTTTGTTTGAGAATGGGAAGCCTATTGTTGTGTCACCTCATTTGAATTTACCTGTTTTATCCTCTTTAACTTCGGATAAATTTGTTAGAACAACTGATTTGCCTGCTAAAACAGTTGTAAACATGGAAGATTATACGTTTATGTTTTTGAAGAAGCCACAAGATTTTATAGTGCGTATTATTTCGGATTTTTTGCCTCATGAAAAGGAGATTGATTTTTTGGAGGAGGTGAAAGGGATTGATTCTTTGGAGGGGGTTTTGGTTTTGGATCAAATTGATATTTAAGTTTTTTAGGAACACAGATTTTAGAAATTAGAGTAATTTATAAAATTTTTTTTCTTTGGTTTTCGAAGGGTTTTGTGGTGGAGTTTAAACCTGACAGGTTTCAAAAACCTGTCAGGTTTCGGATTTTACAGCGTTTTTAATGCAAATTTTTTCGGTTTTTTGTAAAGTTTTTGAAGGGTTTTGTGGTGAAGTTTAAACCTGACAGGTTTCAAAAACCTGTCAGGTTTGGAAGGTGTAGTACTTAAATTCCTAAATAAGTTTCAATAGGAAAATAATTATCATTTTGTTGGTGAACATATTTGAAGTTTTCTGTGCCGTTAAATAAGGTTATTACTTCATTTCTCATAAGTTTAGTTGGTTTTTCTGAGATGCAAGTTAGATAAGAACTCCATGCATAAGCAACTGGATGCTCACAAATTTTATGATGTACAGGATTATTGTGAATATAAGTAATCACATTTTGAAAATAAGCATTATAATTTATTTTCTTTCTCCTGAAAGGTCTTTCAAATAAAGCTCCGTGTCGGTTGTATTTTTTATTAAATGCTTTGGTATATGCATTAAATAGATTGGAAAATGCTTGCGAGGGTTCAATTTTCTTTTCTGTGGTTATTTCGTGAGTATCTTTTATTCCTACTAAAAAATGAAAGTGATTTTTCATTAAGCACCAAGCATATGTTTCTGCAATGGGATTTATGTGTAAAACGTAGAGTTTAAGAAAGTGTTCGTAATTGGTGGTTTCTTTGAATAAAAGTGTACTATTTATTCCACGATTATATATATGGTAGTAGTTACCATGTTCAAGGGCTTGTATCATAATTATTTGGCGTTTATATAGTTGCAAATATAAAAATTGTTTTTTATAAAAGCAAACCTGACAGGTTTTTAAAACCTGTCAGGTTTCACACCAACATCACTGTCGGTGTTTATATCAATTCGGTGAGATGCTGAAATAAGTTCAGCCTGACAAAGTTGAGGTTATTCCCCTAATAAAACTTCTAAAATACTAATGGCTGCATCACTAATTTTTGTGCCTGGACCAAAAACGGCTACGGCTCCAGCATCAAATAAAAATTGGTAATCTTGTGCTGGAATTACTCCACCTACAATAACCATGATGTCTTCACGACCGTATTTTTTTAGCTCTTCAATTACTTGTGGAACTAAAGTTTTGTGACCCGCAGCTAATGAAGAAACTCCAAGAATATGTACGTCATTTTCTACGGCTTGCTTGGCGGCTTCTTTTGGAGTTTGAAATAACGGTCCAATGTCCACGTCAAAACCTACATCGGCATATCCTGTGGCTACTACTTTGGCACCACGATCGTGACCGTCTTGTCCCATTTTGGCAATCATGATTCTTGGACGACGACCGTCTTTCTTAGCGAAAGCATCAGCCAGTTGTTTGGCTTTTTCAAAACTTTCGTCATTTTTTATTTCTTTACTATACACGCCACTAAAACTTCTAATATGTGCTTTATATCTCCCGAATACTTCTTCTAAAGCATCGCTAATTTCTCCTAAAGTTGCTCTATGTTTGGCAGCTTCTACGGCTAAAGATAGTAAATTGTTTTTATTTTTATTCTCCTTGGTCTCCTGACTAAAGTCAGGAGCTATGCATGCCTTTGCGGCATTGGTTAATTTAGCTAAGCATTCTTTTACTTTTTCGTTATCGCGTGACGCTTTTATTTTTTCTAGACGTTCTATTTGTTGTTTGCGTACCATATTGTTGTCCACATCCAAGATATGTAATGGGTCTTCTTTTTCTAAGCGGTATTTATTAACTCCAACAATAATGTCTTGTGTACTGTCAATTCGTGCTTGTTTACGGGCAGCAGCTTCTTCAATACGCAATTTTGGAATGCCTTCTTCAATGGCTTTGGTCATGCCGCCTAAGGCTTCTACTTCTTCAATTAAAGCCCACGCTTTTTCAGCAATTTCAGCAGTTAAGTTTTCTACATAATAACTTCCTGCCCAAGGGTCAACGGTTTTGGTGATTTTGGTTTCTTCTTGAAGGAATATTTGTGTGTTACGAGCAATTCGTGCAGAGAAGTCTGTGGGTAAAGCAATGGCTTCGTCTAAAGCATTCGTGTGTAACGATTGCGTTCCTCCAAAGGCAGCAGCAGCAGCTTCCACAGTGGTTCGGGCCACATTATTGAAAGGATCTTGTTCGGTTAAACTCCAACCAGAAGTTTGGCAATGGGTTCTCAAAGCTAAAGATTTCTCGTCTTTTGGGTTGAATTGCTTCAGTAATTTGGCCCATAACATTCGTGCGGCACGCATTTTAGCAATTTCCATAAAGTGATTCATTCCGATTGCCCAGAAAAAGGATAACCTTGGTGCGAAAGTATCGATGTCCATTCCAGCTGCCATTCCAGTTCTGATGTATTCTAATCCATCAGCTAAAGTGTAAGCTAATTCAATATCAGCGGTTGCTCCAGCCTCTTGCATGTGATAGCCTGAAATAGAAATTGAGTTGAATTTGGGCATATTTTTACTGGTATATTCAAAGATATCCGCAATAATTTTCATGGATGGAGTAGGTGGATAAATGTAGGTATTTCGCACCATAAACTCTTTAAGAATATCGTTTTGGATGGTTCCTGATAAGTCTTTGAGGTCAACTCCTTGTTCCATGGCTGCTACAATGTAGAATGCCATAATAGGCAAAACAGCACCGTTCATGGTCATGGAAACCGACATTTCTCCGAGCGGAATTTGGTTAAATAGAATCTTCATGTCTTCCACAGAATCTATGGCCACTCCAGCTTTTCCAACATCACCAAAAACTCTCTCGTGGTCAGAATCATAACCTCTATGAGTAGCTAAATCGAAGGCAACGGATAATCCTTTTTGTCCAGCGGCTAAGTTTCTTCTGTAAAAAGCGTTACTTTCTTCAGCGGTTGAAAATCCTGCATATTGACGAATGGTCCATGGTCTTTGAACGTACATGGTGGCATAAGGGCCACGAAGATTGGGTGCAAAACCAGCTGCAAAACCAATGTGTTCCAAGTTTTTTATATCTTCTTTGGAGTAAGTCGATTTAACTTCGATGTTTTCGGCCGTTAGGAAGTTTTCTGTCGAAGATGGTTCTGACTTCTGATTTCTAACTTCTGACTTTATTTGTATATGTTGAATGTTTTTTCTCAATTTATTTTTTTTAAAAAAGATTTAGTTTGCTATTTCTAGAGGAATGATAAATTGCTTTTATAACTATTAAATTATCATAAATTGTAAAATGAATTGATAAGGAAAGGTTTTAAGCATTTTAATTCTTACATTTTCAAATCTAATTTGGAATAATTCGGTTTTTTTCTCAATTATATCTAAACTGTCTTTAAAAGATTGATTGAATCTTTTTCTGAGCTTAGGGTTTATATCTCTTTATAATATTTTAAAGCTTCTTTGTAATCAAGTTTAGCTTCATCAATAATTACAATTTTATAACTCATTTTCAATTTCTTTTAAAAAATCATCTATATTCATTACGTTTTTAGGATTTTTTAAATACTTTTCTGTTCGTTCTCTTACTTCATCAATTTGCCATTGTGGAATTGCATATTCATTTTCACTTTTAGCAAAGATGATTATTTCTACTTCTTCGGCATTAAAATCTTCAGGTAACGTAATATTTACTTGATGGTTTTTTACTTTTACAACTTGTCTAATGGCTTCCATAAGGCTTTGATTTATAGATGTAAATATATGAAATTATTCTTCTGCATTCAACCGTTCTTGTTCCATTTTCTCGGCTAAACGTTTTTCAATTATGGGTGTGATTAACGTTTTTCTAGGATTATTTTTTACAAAAGGATATAATTCCAAATCGTGCTTCATTTTGTCGTTTTTGTTAGGATATTTGTTAGTTCCTAATAAAACTTCTTTACCTGAATCGAATAAATCTTGTTCTTTTTGAGCCGATTCGTTTATTTTTCTTTGAATAGTTCCTTCTATTAATTGTGTGATGAAGCCTCCATTTGCCTCAATGTCTTTGAATAATGTTAATGCTTTCTCGGCTAATTGTTCAGTTAATGATTCAATATAATAAGCCCCATCTGCAGGGTTGTTTACTTTGTCTAAGTAGCTTTCCTTTTTTAGTACCAGCAACTGGTTTCTGGCAATCCTGTCTCCAAATTCGTTGTCTTTGTGGTATAAAGCATCATAAGGTAAATTTGCTACTGCATTAGCTCCTCCTAAAATGGCTGACATACATTCGGTTGTAGTACGCAGCATGTTTACATTGTAATCGTAAATAGTTTTGTTGCGTTTTGTAGGTGTAGCAATAATGCGACAATCATGCAAATAATTATATTCTTTGGCTAAGGTGTTGAATAAGATGCGAAGCGCTCTTAATTTAGCTATTTCGAAAAAGTAATTGGTTCCAACAGCCACTTCAATTGTGATAGGTTGGTTTAAGTTTTCAACGCGGTTGAAATATTCATTCAAGTGTGCTAAAGTGTAGGCTAATTGTTGTACCATATTGGCCCCTGCATTTTGATAGATCCCTGATTTGATGGTTAGGAAAGAATCAGATGTTTTTGAAGCAATTTGGTTAAGTATATTGAAATCTTGTTCCAAATTTGTGAACCAGTTTCCATCCTTTACTACTTGTCCGATAGGATCTAATTGGATAATAAAATTTGCTTTGTTTTTGGAAGCGAAATCTTGTAATTTAGTGACGAAATCGATTGATAAAAATTTCAAATTAAAGTAATATGAAACGTCATCAAGAGGAAGATTTTTAAGCAAATTATCTAAAGTGATGTTTTCGTTTTCTATTGTAAAACGAATACTTTCTGCTCCACGATTTAGAACATTTATTGCTTTAGCATTGGATTTTTCTACATCGAAAACAAAGATGTTTTGTGCAATTTTAAAAGCTGTTGCTTTGGTTGTTAATTGGTTAGTTTTTATCGCTTCATCATTGTGATAAAAGGGTTTGACTTTTATGCCCTCTAAGCTTTCCCATATTAGTTTTTCATTGTAGTCAGCTCCTTTTAAATCATACTGAATTTGTTGTTTCCATTGTTTAGAACTAACCGTTTCAAAGTCATTAAATAGATTGTTTTTCTTGGTCACGATTGTTGTTTTTATATTAAAAAGCAAGTGACTGCTTTACTAGTTGTGTTAAAAATCCTTGTTGGATTCTTCCGTTTCTATATCATCTTCAAACTCGATAATGTATATGTCTTCGCTATCTTTTTTCATAAAGTATTTTTCACGAGCATATTTTTCAATCATATCAGGATTTTGAAGTTTTTTAATCTTGATACTATCTGAAGTTATTTCGTCTTGATAGTATTTTTTATTGGCTTCTAATTCATTGATCTCTTTATTTAACACACTGTGGTCAAGATACGAATAATTATCCAAAAATAACATCCAAATTACAAAAAACAACAATACCAAAAAATACCTGTTCCAAATAATTTTTAGGAAGGGATATTTTAAACGCAATTGTTGTAGTTTTTTGAACATTTATTTTTCGATTCGTTGATTGATTACAGCTCTGACCACATCTATGGCAACCGTATTGTATTTATCATTAGGAATGATAATATCAGCATAAGCTTTTGTAGGTTCAATGAATTGTTGGTGCATAGGCTTAAGCGTATTTTGATACCTGTTTAACACCTCTTCCATATCTCTGCCACGCTCTGCAATATCTCTTTTTAATCGTCTAATAAGCCTTTCATCAGAATCAGCATGTACAAATATTTTGATGTCAAACAAGTCACGCAGTTCGGGATTAGCTAAAATAAGAATCCCTTCCACAATCATTACTTTTCTGGGATGCGTTACAATAACATCATCAGTTCGGTTATGAGTAACGAAAGAATAAACCGGTTGTTCGATTGTTTTTTCTTCTTTTAATTGTTTCAAATGATCTACCAGTAACTCAAAATCTATTGCCCTAGGATGGTCAAAATTAATTTTAGTTCTTTCTTCATAAGCCAAATTAGATGTTTCACGATAGTAAGAGTCTTGAGAAATAATTCCGACTTCTGTTTGAGGTAACTCATTCATTATTTGGTGCACAACAGTGGTTTTTCCACTTCCTGTTCCACCAGCAATTCCAATTATAAGCATAAAAAGGGTTCTTAATTATTCGACAAATTTAAGTATTTGGATTTAATTTCTGAGTTTAATTTAAACATTAAAATTTTTTTGCAAAAATGCTTGTGAGTATAAATATTAGCTTTATATTTGCACCTCACTTTTCGGGGTGTAGCGTAGCCCGGTTATCGCGCCTGCTTTGGGAGCAGGAGGTCGCAGGTTCGAATCCTGCCACCCCGACAAAAAGCCTTCTTGTATTCAAGGAGGCTTTTTTTATTGGATCTAATTTCTACACCACTATTTATATTTTATTTTCTGAAAAATTACATAAGTATATTTCGTTGCATTTACTTTAACATCAGAGGAAGAATACTTATGAACGTAGTTGCCAAATCATGATGGTTTTACTTCAAGAACTACAGATTGGTAAGTTATTCATTAACAATTACTTTTAACATTGGGAACTGCAATATGTCTTGACATAGAAATAAAGAGATAGAAAAGTAAGATCAGCATTAATGCTTTAGTGCAAGATAAACAATCGTATCTCAACTTGTAATTAGTAAGGTTTCTCTTTTATTTGGAATATTTCAAGTATGCTTAGGTTGTATAATCTTTTAGTTTGCTTATTAGGTGTTTTTTATAGGTAATTTAAATACCATTTATTCAGAATGATAATATCTATAAAAATATTTTATGTTTTAGATAACAAATATAAATAAAAATTAATAAATAATTATTCTAAACTTTGTCCCGTCAAATAAAAATTATTATTTAAAACCTTTAAATTTTATCAAGATGGAAACACAAGAGTTTACAAAAAATGAAAAAATAACCACTGAAATTCAATTGGTTAAAGGGGATTTTAGTCCGATGGAAGCTTCTCAAATCATTTTAAGCTTGATTAATGAGAAAATTAACTTTCATAAAATTGAGCGACTTCAAATATGGGAAGGTAACCATAATTGTGAGACCAAGCCTTTAGATAAAAGAATCGAAGAATTAGAGCAAGAAAAAATTAATGTTAAGCAAATTATAGAAAAGGCAAAAGAATTGGGAGCTCAAATAAAAATAGATGGTGTTTTATCAGTTAGCTTAATAAATAATACCTATGTATAATTCTAAAAAAAAGCATCTCTTTTTTTCCAAGTCAATAATGCCTTTACTTGGTATTGTAGCGTTACTGTTTTTAAATGCAACAGCATATTTACAAAACTTTTTATTTCTGGATAAATTAATTGTCAGTAGTCTTATTTTGTTACTTGTCTTTTTTGTAAAAATAATGAATGACAATAATGTTTCTACTAAAGATTAAAGAAGTCAATCAAATTCACATTACTTTAAAATTATAAAAAAAATGCATTCTGAAACGCCTCAAAAAAAATATGAATCCATGCAGGATTTTGAATCCAATTCAACAATGAAAGATAGTTTTTTTACAAAATTATTACCCGCAGTTTTATGGTTGCTTTTTGTCAGTAATCTAGGTTATTTAATTCTGAATTTTAATGCAACACCCAAATGGTCTATTGGTGAACTCTTGCGAGTTAATGGTTTTACCCTATTGATGTGGACTGCTGTTACTTTTTTTAGTGCCATTGTTACCACTTATGCCAAAACCTACCTTAAAGGCTTTAAATATTATCACAAATTTATGATGTTTAGCCTTGGATTTACACTTTCGGTTTTACTTTTAGTCGCATCAAATCATCTCTTACTTTTGGTATTGAGTTGGTTAATGATGGGTTTTTTTATGGCAAATCTCATTGGAGTCAACACAAGTTGGGGAGAAGCCAAGGAAGCTTCAACATTTGCTCAACGTAATTTTTTATATGGGGCTTTATGTTTAGCCTTGGGTGTTGGATTGTTAGCTTTCACAACAGGGAAATATACAATTGCAGGTATATCAGAAAATATGCATGACTTATCCTTGTATGTAACCATTCCTGCTGCAGCTTGTCTTATTTTAGCGGCACTTATTCAATCAGCGATTTATCCTTTTCACAAATGGTTGCTCTCGGCAATGACTTCGCCAACACCTGCCTCTGCACTCATGCATGCTGGTTTTGTAAATGGTTCAGGGATATTATTAGCTTTGTTTGCTACCGTTTTATTTGCTGCTAAAGCTCTAGACATCTTATTCATTATTGGTGGTTTAACCGCTTTGATTGCTCAATTTGCTAAGTTGATTCAAGTAAATGTAAAGCAAAAATTAGCCTGTTCAACAATTGCCCAAATGGGTTTTATGATCATGCAATGTGGTTTAGGTTTTTTTAATGCCGCTGTAGTGCATTTAATTTTACACGGATTCTATAAAAGTTACTTATTTCTCTCTTCAGGAGAAGAAATTGTAAAATCTAATCCCAAAACCAAAACCAAACTAAAAATTCAAACGATTCATATAATTCCTATTTTGCTATTTAGTGGTTTGGGTGCTTATCTTTTTGCTTGGTGGACTGGAAAAGGGTTGCAATTGGATAGCGGGTTGTTTTTGACCATAATAGTAGCCATGACAGTAGGACAAGCCACCTATAATATTGTAAAAGAACGAAGTCTTACCGTACTTCAAAAAACTATTTTGCCAGCCTTACTTTTTGTGTCAGGAATAGGTTTATATGCACTTATGTACAATGGCGTTACTTTTTTAATGTCAGATATGCCCATGATTGATGCTCCTCTTCAATTATCAGGAACACAAATAACGTTCAACATAATATTCTTAATTGGTTTTTTTGTCATGAAATTAGAAGTGTATAAAAAAATACCATGGTTGTACGTGAAATTACTGAACATCTCTCAACCATATAAGAAAACGATTTTAATGTATAAATCCAACTAACTATGAATCAAATATTGTTAAATAGTATTGAACAAGCCTCAAAAATAATTGGTAAAACTTGGCCTTTACATACTTTTGTAGCTTCAAATCCTTTATCAGGTTATGAATCAACTTCATTTGAAGAGGCCCTATGCATAGCAAAGAAATACCTTAATGCTACTGTTTTTCCTGAAACTAAACTTTATAGACAAGCCTGGGAAAAAGGAGATATTTCAAAAGAAGTTTTAGTACAATTTCTCCTTGAAAACGGATTTAAAAATACCCCAGAAGAATGTCTTCAACTATTTGAAAAGCAAAAATACTCAGCCCAACTAAATCCAAATCATATGCTTGATAGAAATATGTCAAAATGGTTGGCAGCTTTTATGGATGAGGGATTAGCAGAATGGGATATGCCTTTCAAAGAAGAAGGTTTTTATACCGCATGGAGGAATTTGGTAATCTATGATTCTGAAATAGGAGAAACTTCTCTGAAAGAACTACCAAAGTCAAGTGATGAGACTTTAGAAATTGTTTTAAAAGGAATCCCATCTGATCAATATGTTCCATTGTTTTCATATCATTTGGGGGCACTTCCTGGTTGGGTAGGTTACATCAATCATAGAATGAATTCAGGTTCTCAATGGCAAGATGATTTTCCAATAACAATGATGGATTACTTAGCAATACGTTTATGGACTGCTAAAAAGTTAAATTTAACTCTTCTGCCCGAAAAGTTGAATGAAGATAAAGAAGAGGCATTGGTTTTAAAGTTAAAGTATATTTGGTTGAGCGCATGGGAAAAAACTTGGCAAAATCAATTGTTACAAACAATAGCTATTTCTGAATCCAATATTAAAGATTCAAATAAAAATGAAATACCAGAAGCTCAAATGGTTTTTTGTATTGATACAAGATCGGAGTTAATCAGAAGAAATATTGAGTCAAAAGGTCATATCGAAACCTTTGGATATGCAGGTTTCTTTGGAATTACGATGGATTATGAAAACCTAAGAGATGGTATTGTGAGAAAATCTTGTCCACCGATAGTTGCTTCAGCCTATAAAGTAACCGAGCAAGCTCATAAGCATAAAGAGGAAGCTTTCACTAAGTTAAAAAAGCACAATAAACAACGAAATTTTGAAAACTATTTTTTAACAAGAATGAAAAATATGTTGCCTTCTGCTTTTGGATTTGTTGAAGGATCAGGTTGGTACTATGGCTTTTCTCTTTTGGGAAGAACGTTGAATCCAAATTGGATTTACAATGCTAAACTAAAACAAGAGCAGGAACAGATTAGCATTTGTTCGCCAAAAATGAACTCATCAGTGATTCATAATGATGTAGTAATAGATATACCTTTAACCGAAAAAGTAGGAATTGTAAAATCTGCTTTTGATTTAATGGGTTGGAAAAAATTTGCTCCCTTAGTACTTTTTGTGGGTCATGGCAGTCATTCGGCAAACAACCCATTTGCTTCTAGTCTTGATTGCGGTGCATGTGCTGCAAGTCCAGGAAGACACAATGCAAGAATGTTGGCAAGCCTTGCCAATTTACCTGAAGTCCGAAATCAGCTGCATGACAAATATGGAATTCAAATTCCTGAAACGACTCTTTTTATTGGAGCTGAGCACAATACTACAACTGATGCGATCCTGGTATTTGATGCAACAGTTCCTGAGTCTTTTTTTGAAAAGGTGCAAAAATTAAAAAAGCAATTGCACTTAGCTCAACAAACTGCCACACAAGAAAGATTAGGAAAAAGTGCTAATAGTGTACTTCTAGCTCATAAAAAAGCAAACGATTGGGGCGAAACCAGACCAGAATGGGGATTGGCAAAAAATGCAGGTTTTATTATTGGCGGAAGAACGTTAACCAAAAACTCCAATCTTGAAAGCAGGTGTTTCTTGCATTCATATGATTGGAATCAAGACATGAACGGAAATGCTCTTGAAAGTATCATGCAAGGACCAATGGTTGTCACACAATGGATAAACAATCATTACTACTTTTCTACAGTAGATAATGAAGTTTTTGGAGGAGGTTCAAAAATTACACACAACATCACTGGTAAATTTGGAGTTGTTCAAGGGAATGGAGGTGATCTTAAAATGGGATTACCTTTGCAATCGCTCTATGAATCGGATGAAAAAATGTATCACAAACCTTTGAGGTTATCAGTACTAATTAACGCTCCTATCGAACGCATCTCCAACATCATTGTAAGAAATGAAAACATAAAGTCTCTACTGGATAATGAATGGATTTACCTTTTGGCAATGGATCCTCTTCAACAAAATAAAATCTTCCAATACAAAAAATCAGTAAAATGGATTTGTATTGACGAAAAAGAGAAGTCGGAAAAAATAGTCGGAAAAAATAAAGTAGAATTCGCACTTTAGAAAAATATTTTCTAGAAAAAGAAAACTAAACGGCTGTCAGTTACTTGATGGCCGTTTTTGTAAAGGTGTTTTTCATCTAAAGTCATAAAAAAAGTTTATCGCTTTATTGATTGAAATAAGGTTTGAAATGGAAAATAATTTAATTTTTATTTTGTTGTTATCCTTAATTTTTCTGAAAAGAATAATTTATTATTATAGTATTATTAGTTTTTTGTAAAGAATATTACTTTTCAATTCATACAAAATCGTTACTTTTGAAACTTCAAAACAATACTAATTATTTAGCGATAAAATTATGTCAGATACGATAGAAAAAGTAAAATGTTTGATTATAGGTTCTGGGCCTGCGGGATATACAGCTGCAATTTATGCTTCAAGAGCAAATATGTTTCCTGTTTTATATCAAGGAACACAACCTGGTGGTCAACTGACGACTACTAATGAAGTAGAAAATTGGCCAGGAAATCCCGAAGGAATTACAGGACCAGAAATGATGGTTGGTTTAGAAGCTCAAGCCAAAAGATTTGGTACAGATGTAAGAGATGGATGGGTAACTAAAGTTGATTTTTCTGGAGACATTCATAAAGTTTGGATTCAAGATGAAAAAGAGATTCATGCAGAGACAGTAATTATTTCCACAGGAGCTTCAGCAAAGTATTTGGGCTTGCCTTCTGAACAGAAATACTTGACTTTAGGAGGAGGAGTTTCAGCTTGTGCAGTTTGTGACGGGTTTTTCTATAGAAACCAAGAAGTTGTAATTGTTGGAGCAGGTGATAGTGCTTGTGAAGAAGCCCATTATTTATCTAAGTTGTGTACCAAAGTTACCATGTTAGTTAGAAGTGAGCAATTTAGAGCTTCAAAAATTATGGAAGCCAGAGTTAGAAATACACCAAACATAGAGATTCTAATGAATACTGAAACCGATGAGGTTTTAGGAGATGGACAAGTAGTAACAGGTGTTAGAGCTAAAAATAGAGTTTCAGGAGAAACGGTTGAAATTCCAGCAACTGGATTCTTCGTAGCTATTGGTCACAAGCCTAATACTGATATTTTTAAAGATTATTTGGATTTAGATGAAACAGGTTACATCATAAATATTCCAGGTACTGCAAAAACCAATGTGCCAGGTGTTTTTGTTGGTGGTGATGCTGCTGACCATGTTTACAGGCAAGCTATTACTGCTGCTGGTACAGGTTGTATGGCAGCTTTAGACGCTGAGAGATATTTAGCAGCCAAAGAATAAGTATATATTTATAACTTCAAATTTATTATAAGAAATCCAGTGTTTAGCTGGATTTTTTGTTTTTATTGCAATTTTAACTTTACACCATAATTAATTAACGTAAAATTTAATTTACAGTATTTTTAAAAACAATGTGATTGATTTTCTTAAAATTTAAATAATATTTACTTTACCCTCTAATCTAATACCTACCGTAATATTGCCATAACAAATTTAAAAATCTTCAAAATGGCAAAAAAAGTATTTTATTCAGTTTTTATAGCAACCTTTCTTGGTGCTACATTTTTCATTTCATGTAGTAGTGATGATAATTCAAATTCTGAAGAACCAGTTTCAGATACAGTAGAGTTTATCAATCGATCCGTAACACCATCATTTGTAAGAATGGGATCTGAATTCTCAGGAGTTGGTGTTTACACCTTAGTTAGTAGTGAGGATGTTATTCCAAATTCTAATAATATGGTTTATGGTGGAGCACCAGATGGTCAAGGTTTTATTGCAAATCCTGATGGAAGTGGTTACATTATGGTTACGAATCATGAGAATACTTGGGCAGTTTCAAGATTGTATTTGGATAGAAAACTAAACATTACAAAAGGTGAATATATCGTAAATTCAGATGGTGGTGGTTTTAGATTATGTTCTGCATCTATGGCAACACCTGCTGAACACGGATTTGGTCCTGTGTTTTTAACAGCTGGAGAATCAAATGTAAATGCTATGTGTCATGCCATTGATCCAATTGGCAATGCTACACCATCAAACAATTCAAGAACGAAACCAGCAATGGGAAAAATGAGTGCAGAAAATTATGTTCCATTGACTAAAAATGCTTATCCAGGAAAAACAGTCGTTATCGTGGGTGAAGATGCTTCTAACGGTCAAGTTTATTTATATGTTTCTAATGTTGTGGGTGATTTAGATAACGGTAAACTTTATGTATTGAGAAGAACAGATTTGAATCAAATTGAAACAGCAATGACTTGGAACAACTCTTATAATGTGGAATTTGTTGAGGTGCCAAATGCTAAAAATTTAACAGGTTCAGAAATTGAAAATTTAAATTCAAGTTTAAAATCTTTGCAGTTAGCTCGTGTTGAAGATTTAGATTATCGCAAAGGTTCAGCCGCAAACAACAGAGAGATATACTTTGTTTCAACAGGTGTTTCTGGAAATTCAGAGAAAACATATATGGGTAGAATGTATCAATTAAAATTAGATGCAAATGATCCTTTAAAAGGAACATTAAAAATCGTAGCTGATGGTGATGTTTCTCCTTCAGGAGCTAATGTTAAAGGTTTTGATATCATTAACCCTGATAATGTTTGCGTGACTGAAAATTATGTTTACATCCAAGAAGATGGAGATTCTTTTTTCCCTGAAGCTACACACAATTCTTTAATTTGGCAGTATAATATTGCTACAGGCACTAAAAAAGTGTTTATGGATATGACGCATGCTGACACAGATTTTATTGGGACTAAATACAATCCAGCTGGACCTAATCAATTGAAAAAAGGTATTTGGGAACATGGTGCCATGGTTGATATATCTGACGTTGTTGGAGTTCCAGGTACATTTACCATCAATATTCACGCACACACTTGGGTAGAAGGTGATAAATTCTTAAATCCTAGTAATGCTACTTCAATACAGCCCTATAAGTCTGGTGGTCAAACACTTATTTTGAAAAATGTTCCTAGATAAGATATAGTAATTGTATTTGAGACCTTTTGTTGTTCAGACAAAAGGTCTTTTTAATTTATAAATCAATAGTACACATGATAAGAAAAACATTGATATTGTTTACTTTATTATCTCTTTTAGCTTGTAAGGATAAGGAATATGAATCACTTGAAGATTCATTTCAATCCATTGTGCAATTAAAAGTAGATTCACTCAATATATCCTTGAATCATTTAGAAAACGAAAGGGACATCACAACTCTAAAAAAGAATTTTAACAATAGCCGAAAATACTATAAAGTTTTAGAACCTTTTGTAGAATATTATTTTCAAGGCTTTTCAAGAAGAATTAATGGACCAGCACTACCAGAAATTAAAACAGATGACAATATTGTAAATGATCCAACAGGTTTTCAAGTTATTGAAGAACTCATTTATAGTGACAGTTTAGATTTTCCACAATTGCAAAAAGAAATTAAGATTCTTAAAACAGATTTATTGTTTGTAAAGCAAAATATCAAGGATTTACCTATTCAGAATCATCATTTTTATGAATTAATTCAGCATCAAATTATAAGAATTGCAACCCTAGGAATCACAGGATTTGATTCACCAGTAGCTTTTAATTCGATTGAAGAAGCCAACTATTCTATTCAAGGAATTTATGCCCTTTATTTGACATATTGTGAACTTAATAAGAAAGAGGTTAATTCGTTATACACAAATTTATCAAAAAAAGCCGTTGTTTATACATCACAAAACACAGATTTCAATTCTTTTGACAGGTTAGTTTTTATCAAAGAGTATTTGATGCCTTTAAGTATTGCTCTAGAACAAGATTTTTTACCTGAAATTAGCAAGCAATCAAATTTTTATGAAAATAAAGTTTTTTCGGGACATTTAGCTGATTTGATGCAGGGTAAAAGATTAAATCCAGATGCTTTTTTGCCTTTTTCTTCCACTAAATCTTCACCTGAAAAAATTGAATTAGGTAGAAAACTTTTCAGCGATACTAGTTTGTCTAAAAATAATAGCATGAGTTGTGCTTCTTGTCACAAAGCAGAATTAGCCTTTACAGATGGTTTAAAAACGTCTAATTTAAACATTCATAGTACTTCTATAAAGCGAAATTCGCCAACATTATTATATTCTTCCTTTCAAAAATCATTTTTTTATGATTTACGTTCACAAGATTTAGAAAATCAAATTGAAGATGTGATGAAAAATCCTGAAGAGTTTAATTTATCTCCTTTAGAAATACAAAATAGATTAACAGCTAATCAAGCCTTGATGCAAATGTTTGCCCAAGCATTTCCTGAAGTGAAAGAAATAACACCTTTTGAAATTAGAAATGCTATTGCTTCTTACGTGAGAAGTCTGATGCCTTTTGAAGCAAAAATTGATAAGTATTTTCAAGGAAAAGCCAGTTTGTCTGAAAGTGAAGCTGCTGGTTTTAATTTGTTCACAGGAAAAGCCAAATGTGCTACTTGTCATTTTATACCGCTCTATAATGGAACTATTCCACCATGGTATAACAACTCAGAATCTGAAGTAATTGGTGTGCCTAAAAGTGTCGCTTGGACTAAAGCAACCATTGATACTGATTTGGGCCGCTATAACACCAATCAAATTGAACAATTTAGATTTTCTTTTAAGACACCAACCATAAGAAATATAGAAAAAACAGCTCCTTATATGCATAATGGTGTTTATGCTTCTCTTGATGAGGTTATAAAATTTTATGAAGTAGGTGGAGGAAATGGAATCGGTATGAGCTTAGCATTTCAAACCTTGCCTTTTGATAATCTGCAACTGTCGGATAAAGATAAGCAAGATTTAATTTGTTTTCTTAAAACACTTACCGATAAAATATAATAAAAAATCCAGTTTTAAAACTGGATTTTTATTCTTTATATAATGTAGCTTTCTGCACACTAACTACAGGATAGGAGAGTACCTCTGGAGTTTCTTCATTCGTATTTCCAGATTTTTCTACTTTTTCTTTCAAGGAATACATGATTTCAAAATCCATGTGGTCTTCATAAAAGTGTTCAGTAGTAGTTAATAAACCTCCTTGAACTTCAAAAATGGAATATAAGGCATTGTTGGCTAATGTTGTATTTAATAAAATACCGTTGTTTTCATCGACAACATATTGACCTTTTGTTTTGTTTTTTTCAAGCAAAGTGTATTTTCGCTCTTGGTTGATTTTGTCAGATTTGTAGATGATTACATAATGATATTTTCCAATAGTATCTGTGGGAAGCAAATGAAATTCCATGTCAATTTCTTGCGAACCATTGGCATTAGTAATAGTTAATTTGCCTTTATATTTTCCAAAAAAATCTTCAGGAAAAGAAGCTTTCTTACTTTGTGAGAATCCTAAAAACGTTGTAAGAAGGCCTAAAATTAGAATATTCTTCACGTTATTTTTCTGTTTTTTGAAGACTTGCATTGTTTCTAAAAATCGGTAAATCCACTTTAGCATCTCCCAAAAGCTCTATTTCTGATTTTCCAGTAGCAGAGATACTCACTTTGTCTTTTACATTTATTTCACAATAACTATACATTTCAGTGATTAAATCCATTTCACTGACTGCAAATTTTTTAGCTTTAAGAGCAGTGTTGTTGTCTAAACGAATAGAAGCCTTTGCAGCATCACCTTCAATTTCAGCTCTGGCTTTTTGATACATGTCTAATTTGAATTCAGGGGAAGCAACTAAAGCTTTCAAAGAGCTGTTGGTACTTAACTCTAAAATAGTTTTTTCAGCTTTGACATTTAATTCAGCTTCTGATTTATCGTTTAAAATTAATGAAAAAGACGTGGATTTTACATTCAAATAAGATTTAGAATTATCAAAATTTTTGATGGTTATCGAATCTAAATTTAAATCAGCTAAAGCGTTAAGAACAGCCTCGTTTTTCACCACAATCATTTTTAGATCCTTAGTGTAATTAATACGTACACTAAATTTTTTAGCTCGAATTACGTCTTTTGTGGTATGAAATTTTAATGTACTACCCAAAATTTCAAAAATGATGGCATCATGTAAGTTATCGTCTGCTTCTATTTCAACAGAGTTTTTATCAGATTTTACTAGAAAAACTTCTAAGTTATCCGAAATGTCAACAGCATCAAATGATTCGATATCTTTGATAGTAACCGTAACAATTTTTGAACCTTTTATTTTCTCTTTCTTTTGAGCAAAAGTCAGTGTTACCATGAAAAAGGCAACTAGTACATAAATAATTTTATTTTTCATTTTCTCTACTTTGTTGTTACAAAAATAAGATTTTACTTTGATTTAGAGCTAAAAAAAAACATCAGCTTTTGACTGATGTTTGCTTTCTTATTTTTTAGATATGCTTGCTCCAGAGCTTTCGTCTATTTTTAGTTGCTTGGGTGTACTGTAATATTTTATACTACTTCCACTTGAGGCATCAGCATTTAATGATTCAATTGGATTTACTTTTGTGGAGCTTCCACTTGAAGATTTGCAAACCGCGTAGGCAACTTCTAAATCGTTCAGTACAATAGAACTACCACTTGATGATTCTGTTTTTAGATGCTCTGATTTTCCATTGGCTTCAATTTTACTACCGCTACTGCTATCACAACTGAGGTTTTTTGCATTAATACTCAATTTCATTTCACTTCCACTGCTGGATTCTAAATCTAAATTTTCTGCTTGTATGGTGGTTACACTTTCTACTAATGCACCACTGGAAGAAGATATCTTTGAAAGATTTGGAGCTTTAACATATACGGTTCTTTCTTTTGCTGTATTGATATTTTCATCAAAATAAATGGACAGTACTCCATTTGAAACTTCAGTTTTTAAGTGTTCTTGTAAATTCTCATCTGTTTTAGCTTCAACTTCATAGTTGTTACTTTGCTCTATTACAACTTTAATTCCAGTTTTAGCTTCTATAGCATTAAAATCGGCTGTTTTTCTTGTTGTTGAAGTGACATTCCCATTTCCGGAAAGACCTTCGTTAAAAAAACTCACATTATTGCCACATGAAGCCATAAGAAGCATCATTACAACCGCAATAATTATTTTTGTAATTTGAAAAATAAATTTTACCATGATTCTGTTTGTCTTTAGTTGTTAAGCTGTTTTTTCTTTATTTTTTACTTTTTGTCTGAATATTTACACCATTTTCATCGATATCAATTTTTACTTCGTCGTTGTTAATATGTAAATTTCCATCAGCATCAATTTCATGTGTTCCTTTAATTTGGATAGTATCTTCCTCTTCGTCAGGACAATCTAAACATTCAAAATCACCATCAACTAATTTATAGTAGTGATTTTCCTGACCATAATAGATATCAATATCTGAATAATTGTTAGTCAGGTAATTTGAAATAGACTCATCAGGATATATAACAATTCCTTTGGGAAAATAAATGTAAATATGAACTTCTTGATCTCTAAACTTATTGCTTCGGTCTGTAATTAAATAATTGTCTAAATTAATTATATTTCCTTGAATATCAAAATTATAAACTATATTTTTAGCCCTGTCTTTAGCATCGTTAAAGGAACTCCCATTAGCAATTTTTTCGATTTGAATGTAAGGTGTTAGTACATCTGTTTTCATCAAATGAATTTTCACATTGTTAGAGTAAATAATTTCTCTATCATTTTGATCCACAGTAAACTTGAAATCACTTCTGTGGGATACACTTTTAGAATAAAAATCGTTGTATTTCATTTTGATTTTTAAAGTATCGTTTGGTGCAATTAGAATCTCTCTTTTTTCTACAACTTTACTTTCCTTACTAACTTCTGAGGCTTGTCTTAAACCAAAATAAATTAGAAATACAATCGATAAAATCCAAAGTCCCAATAAGCTATATTTGGCATAACTTCCTATAGATTTAAGGTTACTAATCAATAACTTTAATCCTAAAATTAGAAAGAAGAACACCGGAATTGCAAAGGCAAAGAAAGAGAAGATATACAATATCCACATTGGGAAATCAGTATAATTACTAGCTCTCAAATACTCATTCCAAGGCATATGAACATGATCTAAAGTACTTGAAAAGAACAACAATATAGTTCCTATCAACAATCCAATTAAAGAAATAGATGTTACCAAGACGATAAAACCTCCTAATATTTTGCCGATGACATTGAATATAGTTGAAAAAATATCTTCTAAGGTAGAACCTACTTTTTGCGAACCAGTTTTCATAGAATACATCATTTTTTCGGTATCAATATCGCTGATTTTTGAGGTAATATCGTCAATACCTTCCTTTACTTTTTTCTCGATATTAGTAATGTTAATAGGCATGCCTCGCATTTCTAATTTTTGAGTTGTAGTAATAGCTTTAGGTAAAACAATCCATAAAATTAAATAAATCACCAAGGCAGTACCAAATGTAATCCAAGGAGAAATAATAAACAATATTCTTACCCAAATAGGATCAATATTGAAATAATGCCCTAAACCAGCACAAACACCACCAAGAATCTTATTGTCTTCATCTTTATACAGTTTTTTGGAAGTGTAATAAGTATGATGTGTTTTAGATTCCTTTTTGCTTGGCTCCTCATCTATTTTATAATCTTCAGGTTGTCCCATAATGGCAATCATATCATCAACTTCTTTAGCACTGATAACCTGTTTGTCATTTTGAATTTTTTCTTGGAAAAGTTCTGCAATTCTGCTTTCAATATCTTTTATGATTTCATCTCTGCCTTCTGGAGAAAGAGAACGTTTTACAGCATCTAAATAGCGGGTTAGCTTACTGTAAGCATCTTCGTCTATGTGGAAAAAGAACCCTCCTAAATTTATACTTATTGTCTTGTTCATGATCTTAGTTTTTGGTTGTTATTGTGTTCACGGCATCAGACAATTCTGTCCAAGTACTGCTTAATTCGTTTAAAAATTCTTTGCCTTCATCTGTTAAACCATAATACTTTCTTGGCGGTCCAGATGTTGATTCTTCCCAGCGATAGCTTAGTAAACCGTCATTTTTTAGTCGTGTTAATAAAGGATAAACTGTGCCTTCAACCACGAGTAGCTTAGCTTCTTTTAAGGTTTCTAGGATTTCAGAGGTATATGCATCTTTGATTTTTAAGACAGAAAGTATGCAAAATTCTAAAACACCTTTTCTCATCTGAGCTTTTGTGTTTTCAATGTTCATAATTCACTTTTGTTTTTTTTAAGTTACTATTCATTTTTTGATTTTCTCTGAATTCGTTGCAGCTTGCACTGATTGATTTTGAACTCAGTTTTGATGATGATTGAAACTAATAAATACTTAACCTATTATTTTCTTATACAAATATATGTCTATTAGATGGTATTATGTTACACATAGTACCAAATATTAACTTTTTTTTAACATATTTAATTTTGTATGCATGCATTGTATTTTTTTGTATTTTAGCGAAAAATATAGGCTTTATGGGTGTTTCTCCTTTTAAATTAAATGTATATATGTTTTTCAAATTGCCTTCAGCTTTTTGGTGTGGTGTGAGAGCACAGCTGCTTACATCAGAAATTTGTAAGGCAACAGTAAAGCACAGGTGGTTCAATCAAAATCCGTTTAATTCTATGTATTTTGCTGTGCAAGCAATGGCTGCAGAATTTACAACAGGAGTTTTAGTGATGCAGCAAATTCAGCAGAGTGGAAAAAACATCTCAATGCTGGTAGCAAATAACAAAGCTACTTTTACAAAAAAAGCCAGAGGAAGAATTACGTTTGAATGTAATCAAGGTAATTTAATTAAGGAGTCAATACAAAAAGCAATACAGACTAACGAAGGTCAGACTGTCTGGTTGACTTCTATAGGAATAGATGAAAAAGGAGACCAAGTATCCGAGATGCAATTTGAATGGAGTATTAAGGTTAAGACTTCCAAGTGATTTTTCAAGTTTTACATGAATTTAGAGTTTGTCTATTAGTAAAATCATAAAATTTTTAGCAAAACAAGTGTTAAGAGTAGTTAATTAACTATTTTTTTGCTGATTTCTTGCGTATATTTGAATAAAAAGAAAAAATGAAAGTATTAATAACAGGTGCAACAGGAATGATAGGTCAGGAGTTGGTGAAAATTTTGCATCAAAATAATGTTAAGGTAAATTATCTCTCTACTTCAAAAAACAAATTAATTTCAAAAGATAATTACAAAGGTTTTTATTGGAATCCTGAAGCGAATGAAATTGATGTCAATGCCTTTGAAGGAGTTTCTGTGATTTATCATCTAGCAGGAGCAACGGTAGCAAAACGATGGACAACAGCTTATAAAAAGGAAATTTTAGACAGTAGAATTATTCCAACTCAATTGCTTTATACTACATTAGAAAAGCTTCAACACAAAGTAACTCACCTAATATCTGCTTCAGCAATAGGAATTTATCCCGACAGTTTAAGTGCAATATATAATGAAGAAAATAGAGGCGTTGATGCTTCTTTTTTAGGTGAAGTCGTTCAAAAATGGGAAGCCGCAGTAGATGTTTTTAAAACAATAAATGTTTTAGTAACTAAAATCAGAATTGGTATCGTTCTCTCCTATCAAGGTGGTGCATTGCCTCAAATGGTAGCTCCTGTAAAATATGGTATGGGTGCAGCTTTTGGATCTGGAAAGCAATATCAATCTTGGATTCATATTGAAGATTTAGTTTCTATATTCTATTACACTCAAGTCAGTGAATTGGAGGGAATATACAATGCAGTTGCACCACATCCAGTAACTAATGCTACTTTGACCAAAGAAATTGCAAAAGTTTTAAAGCGTCCATTATGGTTGCCAAATATTCCTAAATTTTTAATGAAGGTGATACTGGGTGAAATGCATATATTGGTTTTCTCAAGTCAAAGTGTAAGTGCATTAAAAATATTGAATCAAGGCTATCAGTTTAAATACGCTTCAATTGAAAAAGCATTGGTAAACCTGCTGAAATAAAAAAGGAGCATTAAACAAAATTTAATGCTCCTCTTAATTTGAATTAATAATACTTACAATTATTCTTTATTTGCTTTTATAGAGATTTGTAAAGCAATTTCATCGTCGATAAATTTATCACCTAAATCATCAAAAAACGATTTTGAACCATATTTAATATCCCAAAGAGTTCTGTTGATTTTAAATTCAGGTGAAGTTAATGCTATAACTCCATTTTCCTCAACAATAGAAACAGGAAATTTTACTTTGTTTGTTTTATCTTTGATGGTTAAATCACCCTCAACCATGTCAGAACCACCTTCATTCATAAAACCAGTTACAGTAAATGAAGCTTCTGGATATTTAGCCACATTGAAAAAATGATCAGCAGCTTCTGGTTTGCTAGTCCCTTTCAAATGACCTTCTAAACTTGTTTTTTCATCACCTGTCAAATCTTCAACAGTTATTGAATTCATATCAATTGTAAATTTACCTTGTGTAATTTTTCCATTTTCAACCGTGAATTCACCATTTTTAACTGTGATTTTTCCATTGTGCTTTCCTGCTGGTTTTGAACCAATCCAAGCAACAGTAGAAGTAGAATCTACAGCAAATGTTCCGTTAATACCAGTTTCAACTACAGTTGGTTCAGTAGTTGTTTCAACTTCAGCTTCTTTCTTACAGCTGACAAAAAATAAAAGACCTAATCCTAATAATGCAATTTTTTTCATTTTAATATGGTTTAAAAATTTTTTCCAAAAGTAAGAATTCCAATCACAACAAATCTTAATAAAAAACTAAAATTTAGTTGATAAATGCACTTTCAATATTCTGCTAAAAATAAATTTAATGACAATTTGACATTAAATAAGAAATGGCAATACATTTGCTATATACCAAGCAAAAGCAAAAATGTTTAAAAAAATATTCAAAAATATGAGTCAAGAAAGTACTGAAAACATTGAGAAAGAAGAGATAAACGCTACAGCTGTTTCAGAAAATCAAGAAGTTCAAGAACCACAACTATCAGTTGAAGAACAACTACAAGAAGAATTAGCGAAAGAAAAAGATAAATTTTTACGTCTTTTTGCGGAATATGACAACTTCAAAAAGCGCACGGCAAAAGAGCGTATTGATTTATTCAAGACAGCTAATCAGGAAGTGTTGCAGTCCATGTTACCAGTATTAGATGATTTTGATAGGGCTATTGTTGAAATTGCAAAATCGCAAGACGAAACAATAATCAAAGGAGTCGAATTGATTCACGAAAAGTTAAAATCTACATTAGTTTCAAAAGGTTTAGAGGTTGTTGATGTTAAAATTGGAGATCCTTTTGATGCAGATTTTGCTGAAGCAATTACGCAAATACCAGCTCCCTCTGACGATCTAAAGGGTAAAATAGTTGATGTTCTAGAAAAAGGATATAAACTTGGTGACAAAATTATTCGTTTTCCGAAAGTAGTTACTGGAATGTAAAAGTGTTTAGGAAAGTGTTTGAGTCATAGTGCTTGATGCTAAATCTTAATACTAAAATATACAATATGAAAAAAGATTTTTACGAAATATTAGGAGTAAGTAAAAGTGCTACTCCCGAAGAAATAAAAAAAGCATACAGGAAAAAAGCCATTCAATATCATCCAGATAAAAATCCAGGCGATAAAGAAGCGGAAGAGAACTTCAAATTAGCTGCCGAAGCCTATGAAGTGTTAGGTGATGCTGACAAAAGAGCACGATATGACAGAATGGGTCATGCTGCTTTCGACGGAGCAGGAGGTTTTGGAGGTGGTCAGCATATGAATATGGACGACATCTTCAGTCAATTTGGCGATATTTTTGGAAGTGCTTTTGGTGGTGGATTCGGTGGCGGTTTCGGTGGCGGTGGACAACGCAGAGTAAAAGGAAGTAACCTTAGAATAAAGGTAAAGCTAACCCTCGAAGAAATAGCTAACGGAGTTGAAAAGAAAGTTAAAGTAAAACGAAAAGTTCAAGCTTCAGGAGCAACTTTTAAAACCTGTTCAACTTGTAATGGTCAAGGACAAGTTATGCGAGTTTCTAATACTATCTTAGGAAGAATGCAAACAGCTTCCACTTGTCCTACATGTGGTGGTTCAGGACAAATTTTAGATAGAAAACCTGATGGAGCAGATGCTCAAGGAATGATTGTAGATGAAGATACAGTCTCAATCAAAATTCCAGCTGGTGTTGTGGATGGTATGCAATTAAAAGTTTCTGGAAAAGGAAATGAGGCTCCAGGAAGTAATAGTATTCCAGGGGATTTAATTGTAGCTATCGAAGAAATTGAACACGAATTTTTAAAACGTGAAGGTGAAAATTTACATTATGATCTGTATGTGAGTTTCCCAGAAGCAGCTTTGGGCGTTTCAAAAGAAATAGAAACCGTTTCCGGAAAAGTTAGAATCAAATTAGAAGAAGGCATTCAATCTGGAAAAATTTTACGACTAAAAGGTAAAGGTATTCCAAGTTTAAATGCCTACGGAAATGGCGATTTACTAGTACACGTAAACGTTTGGACGCCAAAGACTTTAAATAAAGAACAAAAGAATTTCTTTGAAAATATGCTATCAGACGATAACTTTATTCCTAAACCAGAGAAGTCTGATAAATCTTTTTTTGAAAAAGTTAAAGATATGTTTTCGTAATTAAATTTATTTAGTTACATTTGGTCATCACTTTTTTAGGAAAGTGAATTTTTCTTTTTCATAGCAATTTTTCCCATCTTAAAGTTTATTCCTTAAGATGGGTTTTTTTTGTAACAATTTTTAATAAAAAGACTCTAACTATAAAATAAGACTATGAACTTTAGGGTTGAACCAAAAGAGAATAAAAGATACGTACTCGTTGATTCCATAAGCAATAGAGGTTCAATCACATATCAAAATTGGTTTTCTGTCTCAAAAGCCACAATAGAAATTAATCCATCAAAGGAATTTTATACTTCTAAAAAAAGCATTTGGAAATCAGATTTTTATATAATGCAAGATGAAAAAGCCGTGCTAGAATTTAATTTCAGTTGGAATGGATCAGTTCATATTAATGACTATTTTGATGAGCAAACAAAGAAGTATGTGTTGAAAAAAAAAGGGTTTTGGAGTTCAGATTACCTTCTAATGGACGATAATAACCATCAAATTTGTACGATTATACCAGAGTATAAATGGAAAAATTTTAAAACATCCTATCAAATAAATAGTTCTAGCCCTCTTGCTTCTATTGAAAATGATGTCTTACTCTTATCAATAATCCACTGCATAACACTTATTAATATAATGGCAGTGGCTGTAACCTAAACTATATATACACTATATGAATTCTATCTTAGAAGTAAAAAATGTAATCAAGCAATTTGGTGATTATAAAGCCCTAAATAATGTGTCCTTTGCCATTCCTGAAGGAAGCATTTACGGACTTTTAGGGCCAAACGGTGCAGGAAAAACAACTTTAATCCGAATCATCAACCAAATTACCATGCCTGATGCTGGAGAGGTTTTTTTAAGTGGAAAGAAACTCAGCCCTTCAGATGTGCAATACATTGGTTACATGCCTGAAGAAAGAGGCTTGTATAAAACCATGAAAGTAGGAGAACAATGTTTGTATTTGGCTCAATTAAAAGGGTTGTCCAAGGAAGAAGCTAAAAAGCAATTGAAATATTGGTTCGAAAAATTAGAAATAGAAGGTTGGTGGAACAAAAAAATTCAAGAACTTTCAAAAGGAATGGCTCAAAAGATTCAATTTGTGGTTACTGTGCTTCATAAACCTAAATTGTTGATATTAGACGAACCTTTCTCAGGGTTTGATCCTGTGAATGCTAACTTGATTAAAGACGAAATCATAGCCTTAAACAAACAAGGAACATCTATCATTTTTTCCACGCATCGAATGGAAAGTGTAGAAGAAATGTGCGATCATATTGCACTAATTCACAAATCCAATAAGTTGATTGAAGGAAAATTAGTAGATGTTAAAAAAGAGTTTAGAACCAATTCTTTTCAAATAGGGATCATTTCTCCAAATGTGGAAGGATTAATGTATGATTTAACCAAAAAATTCAAAGTGAGTCCAACCCAATTTAAATCGTTGAATGATGATGTAAAATTAGAAGTCCAATTAGGCGAACATCATTCCAATGAGCTTTTGACTATTTTAACCCAAAACGGTCAAGTAACTCATTTTGTGGAAAAAATACCAAGTGTTAATGACATATTCATTCAAACAGTTTCAAATTAAATAAGAAATGAGCATACTATCCCTTATCATAAAGCGAGAATTTATTTCAAAAGTGCGCAATAAATCATTTATAGTAATGACTTTTTTAAGTCCATTATTATTTGTGGGAATGGCTGTTTTAGTGGGCTTTTTTGCTTCTATGGACAAAGATAAAGCTACTCAAATTGCTATTCATGACGAGTTGGGTACCTTGAAAAATGATTTTAAAAACAGCAAAGACATTCATTATATTGATGTCTCATTCATGCCATTGAAGACAGCTAAAGACACCGCAAACCATAATTATGATGCTCTTTTGTATGTTCCTAAAGTTGATTCTATTCAAAAATTATTGGACAAAGTTGAATATATTTCAGAAGATAGTCCAAGTTTAGAATTTATAACAGATGTGGAACAAGTCATAGATTCCAATTTGACAGCTGAAAAATTAAAATCAATGGGTTTTGATGCCAATAAAATTGAAAAAGCAAAAACAAATGCAACATTAAGATTATCCAAATTTTCAGGAGAAGAAAGCCTAAAAGGATTAAATGAAATTAAGATAGGCATCGGAGGAATGTTTGGCTATTTGATTATGATGTTTATTGTAATCTATGGCAATTTTGTGATGCGAAGCGTCATTGAAGAAAAAACCAACCGAATTATTGAAATTATCATCTCTTCAGTCAAACCTTTTCAATTGATGATGGGAAAAATTATAGGAAATTCATTAGCGGGAATTCTGCAGTTTGTCATTTGGGCCATTGTGGGAACTCTATTGTTTTTTATTGCCTCATCATTTTTAGGATTGCAAATGGGAGCAACTTCAAATATTTCACCAGAAATGATGCATGCCGCTCAACCTGATAAATTGGCTACTTTACAGTTATATATCAATGAATTATTTAATTTACCATTGGTCACTTTACTAATTTCTTTTGTGATTTATTTCATTGGAGGTTACTTCTTGTACAGTTCGTTTTACGCTGCCATTGGTGCTGCTGTAGATTCAGAAACAGATTCTCAACAATTTCTATTGCCTATAATTTTACCTTTGGTATTAGGTGTTTACATTGGTTTTTTCACCGTAATCAATGATCCACATGGCACGGTAGCAACAGCATTTTCCATTTTTCCATTAACTTCACCAATCGTCATGTTAATGCGAATTCCTTTTGGAGTTCCACCTTGGCAATTGATACTCTCCATGGTAGTATTGTTCGCAACATTCTTCCTAGTGGTTTGGTTAGCTTCAAAAATTTATAGAGTTGGAATTCTAATGTATGGCAAAAAACCAACATGGAAAGAGTTATACAAATGGCTTAAATATTAATTTCGTAGTTAAATTTTTAGGAGTAACAGCAGGCTTGGCCTTTATTTAGCAATGTCATTCCTGCTGTCCATTCTATTCCCGATAAATCGGGAGATGCCATTCCCATCAGGGTTAGAATGAGATTTGTATTGAATTTTTAGGTAATCCTTTGCAACACTATCATCAAAGAAACAAACTGATAGTTCAAATGACTTTCTTTAAATGAATGTCTATATTTTTTACTAACTTTGACACTTAGAATAGAACACCGCAAATGTTGCGTAATACCTTGCCAACTTTGCGTTTAAATAAAGAAAATGCCAAAAATACTTATTATAGAAGACGAAGCAGCTATTCGCAGAGTATTGACAAAAATTCTTTCCGAAGAGAATGACAGTTATGTTGTAGAAGAAGCTGAAGACGGTTTAAAAGGTGTTGAAAAAATTAAAAATGACGATTATGATTTGGTGTTGTGTGACATCAAAATGCCAAAAATGGATGGTGTTGAGGTATTAGAAGCCGTAAAAAAAATCAAACCCGAAATTCCAATGGTCATGATTTCTGGTCATGGAGATTTAGAAACAGCTGTAAATACTATGCGATTAGGGGCTTTTGATTATATTTCAAAACCACCAGATTTGAATCGTTTGTTAAATACCGTTCGAAACGCACTAGACAGAAAGCAACTGGTTGTTGAAAATAAAAATTTAAAGAAAAAAGTCAGTAAAAACTATCAAATGATAGGGAATAGTGAAGCCATCAATCACATCAGAACCATGATTGATAAAGTTGCTCCCACAGATGCAAGGGTTTTAATCACTGGACCCAACGGAACAGGTAAAGAACTAGTTGCCCATCAATTGCACGAAAAAAGTGACCGAGCATCTGCCCCTATTGTTGAGGTAAACTGTGCAGCCATTCCAAGTGAATTGATTGAAAGTGAATTGTTTGGACATGTAAAAGGAGCCTTCACATCAGCGGTGAAAGACAGAGCAGGGAAATTTGAAGCAGCTCATAATGGAACCATTTTTCTAGATGAAATTGGCGACATGAGTTTACCAGCTCAAGCTAAAGTTTTAAGAGCTTTACAAGAAAATTTGATACAAAGAGTAGGAGCAGATAAAGACATTAAAGTTGATGTAAGAGTTGTAGCTGCAACCAATAAAGACTTAAAAAAAGAAATTGAAGAAGGACGTTTCAGAGAAGATTTATACCATCGTTTGGCTGTAATCTTAATAAAAGTACCAGCTTTAAATGAAAGACGAGATGATATTCCAGAGTTGATTACACATTTCGCTAACAAAATCGCCGAAGAACAAGGAAATACAACAAAAAGTTTTTCTCCACAAGCCATCAAATTATTGCAAGAATACGATTGGACAGGAAATATCCGTGAATTAAGAAACGTAGTTGAACGATTAATCATCCTAGGAGGAACAGAAATCTCTGAGAATGATGTGCAACTGTTTGCAAGTAAATAAATGGAGTAATTAGCAAAAAGTGATTAGTAACCAGCTAATTACTCTTTACTAATCACTAATTACTAAGATAATGAAATTAAAAAAAATAGATCAAGGCCTTCAAAATGGATTAATCCGAAATGGTTTAACAGAGGCTAATGAATTACAAGAAGAAACTTTTTCTACCATTAAGAGTGGTGCTGATGCTGTTATTCAATCCAAAAAGGGTACAGGAAAAACCACAACAATTGTTTTGAACGTAATTCAGAAATTAAAGAAACCTTTTGAAGAATCGCCGAGAGCAATTGTTTTTGTAGAAGATAAAGCACAAGTTATAGAAATGGTAGCCTTATTCAATCAGTTGGGAAAAGATAATGAAATCAGAGCTTATGGGGTTCACGACAAAACAGATTTAGACGAAGATAAAAATCAAATATCGTTAGGAATAGATGTTTTAATTGGAACAGCCAATAGGCTTAACACAATGTTTTCAACAGCTGGATACAATGTAAATAAATTACAACTGTTAGTTGTTGACGATGCTGATGTTTTGTTTAAGAATAGAATGGATGCTCCTATTTTACGATTGTCGGATAGTATGCCAAAAATGCAAAAATTATTCTTTTGTAACCAAATTACCGATAAAATCGAAATCATGGCAGATCGAATAATGATTGAACCTTTGTTTATAGAATTTGATGAGTAAACAATAAACAACCAACAACAAATAAAATGGCACTAGTAAAAATATTTTCAGGAAGCGAAATCATCGCAATGGCACTCCAGACTAAGTTACAAGAGAACGGTATAGTTTGTATGGCAAAAAATAATTTACAATCCGCTAGAATGGCAGGATTTGGCAATACAGATTTAGCAGTAGAAATTTTTATCAACGAAACAGACAAAGAAAAAACAGAGCCTATCATTGAGGATTTTAAAATGAATTTGTAATCAAAAGTTCAATACTTCAAATTAAATTTTGAATAATTTTTGTTTGTAAGTCAAAATAGAAATAAAAATTCCGAGAATTCCAATAGTTGCAAACGAATATCTTAAGTTAGTCAATTCAGCAATATAACCAATTATTGGAGGCCCAATTAAAAAACCAAGAAAGCTTATACTGGAGATGATGGTTAATGCTTTTTCGGTAGCGACAGTTGTAATTTTTCCTGCTCTATTAAAAACTACTGGCACCACATTTGAAACCCCAAAACCCACTAGCATAAAGGCAATTGTGCTTGGAATCAGATAAGGAAAAATCACAGCAAGATAAAGTCCAAAAGTAATCATCATTCCACTTAAGATAATGATTTTTTGAGAACCAAATTGCTGTACTAAAATATCACTCAAGAAACGACCGGATGCCATTGATATCATAAAACAAGTATATCCCAATGCTACTAAACTTGAAGGTGCTTGAACAATATCTTTGAAATAAACACCACTCCAGTCAAACATAATTCCTTCGCTAGCCATACAACAGAAGCTGATTATTCCTAACCAAATAAGGATTCTGTCTTTAGGAGCAACCTCATTCGTTTTTACTTTTTCCTTACTTTTAGATGTTTTCGTTTTAACTAAGTATTTTGAATTTAAAAGAATTAACAAGACTACAAAAACAAAGGCTATTATAAAGTGTACAAAAGGAGATACTTCTAGATAGAGCATCAATAACGAAACCAAAGCGCCAAAAAATCCAGCCAAACTCCACGAACCATGAAAGAAGCCCATTACAGGTTTTTCGAATAATTGTTGGGTTATAACTCCTTGGGTATTGCTGGCTATGTTGCAAAAATTGCCAAAAACTCCAAATAGAAATAAACCCAAAGCCAAATGCCAACTGGTAGTTGCTAATCCTAAAAAGATTAAGAATAAAGCATATAGCATCGTACCATAGATGGTCACAACTCGGCTTCCAAAACGAGATACAATTTTACTAGAAAAAGGCATGGCAATCAACTGACCAATCGGTAAAAAGAATAAAATGGTACCCAAATCAGCTTCGCTCAATTGCAACGAGTTCTTTAAATCTGGAATTCTACTGGCCCAAGTGGCAAAACAAAATCCTTTACCAAAGAAAAATAATGCCATAGCCAACTTAATTCGAATCAAATAATCACTTTTTAATGTTCTAAATGATTTTTTGATTTTCGCTTTAGGAAGAATTTTCGAAAGAAAACTATAGTCGATTAATGGCATAATTTCTATTTAAGCCACAAAATTATAGTATTTATTATTCTCAGATATAGTTTAAACCTCAATTCTTATAAAAATTATTTATTTCTTAATAAATTAAGAATCAAATTGTAAATCTTCTTTTTTAGCTTGTTATTTTTGATTTTTTACAACTTGCTAAAGACCTAAATTACCTTATATTTGCACCTTCAAAATTTTAGCGTTTTTAAGTCTTCTGACTTCTAACGTCTAACTTCTAAATTTTCAAAAATGATTACAGTAAATGACGTAGCCGTAGAATTTGGTGGAACAACACTTTTCAGTGAAGTAACTTTTGCCATTAATGAAACCGATAAAATTGCCTTAATGGGTAAAAATGGAGCAGGAAAATCTACGCTGCTTAAGATTGTAGCTGGTCAGAACAAACCTACGCGTGGTAATATTTCAGCTCCAAAGGAAACTGTGATTGCCTATTTGCCACAGCATTTGTTAGCGAATGATGATTGCACGGTTATGGAAGAAACATCAAAGGCTTTTGCTGAAGTGTTTACAATTAAAAATGAAATTGACGAAATCAATGAGCAATTAACCATTCGTACCGATTATGAAAGTGATGCTTACATGAAACTTATTGAGAGAGTTTCGGAACTTTCGGAGAAGTATTATGCTATTGAAGAGATCAATTATGAAGCAGAAGTAGAGAAAGTTTTAAAAGGTTTAGGCTTTGAAAGAAAAGATTTTAACCGACCAACCAAAGAGTTTTCTGGCGGTTGGAGAATGCGCATTGAATTGGCAAAAATACTTTTAAAGAAACCCGATTTAATTCTTTTAGATGAGCCAACGAATCATTTGGATATGGATAGTATTCAGTGGCTAGAAGACTTTTTGATTAATCAAGCGAAAGCTGTAATGGTCATTTCGCACGATAGAGCTTTTGTTGATAACATCACAAACAGAACGATTGAAGTTACGATGGGAAGAATTTATGATTACAAAGCCAAATATTCTCATTATTTAGAATTACGTAAAGATAGAAGAGTACACCAACAAAAAGCCTATGAAGAACAGCAAAAATTTATTGCCGAAAATCAAGCTTTTATAGAACGTTTTAGAGGTACTTTTTCCAAAACAGAGCAAGTACAATCACGAGTTAGAATGTTAGAAAAATTGGTTTTAGTGGAAGTGGATGAAGTAGATACATCTGCGTTAAAGTTAAAGTTTCCACCATCAGTTCGTTCGGGTCAATATCCAGTTATTGTTAAAGATTTGCATAAAAGTTATGGAGATAAAGTCATTTTTAAAGATGCTAATTTGGTTATTGAAAGAGGTCAGAAAGTAGCTTTTGTGGGTAAAAATGGTGAAGGAAAATCAACGATGATCAAAGCCATCATGAAAGAAATTGAAATCAATAGTGGAAGTGTTGAAATTGGTCACAATGCACAAATTGGTTATTTTGCTCAAAATCAAGCTTCGTTATTGGATGAAAATGCGACTATTTTTGAAACTATTGATAGAATTGCAGTAGGTGATGTCCGTACACAAATTAAGAATATTTTAGGAGCCTTCATGTTTCAAGGAGATGACATTCACAAAAAAGTGAAAGTACTTTCTGGTGGTGAAAAAACACGTTTGGCTATGATAAAATTATTGTTAGAACCAGTTAATTTATTGATTCTGGATGAGCCTTCTAATCACTTAGACATGAAAACCAAAGACATCATCAAAGATGCTTTACGCGATTTTGATGGAACTTTAATCCTAGTGTCTCACGATAGAGATTTCTTAGATGGTTTAGCGGAGAAGGTTTTTGAATTTGGCAACCAAAGAGTAAAAGAACATTTTGAAGATCTAAAAGGTTTCTTGGAATACAAAAAAATGGATTCTTTGAAGGAAATTGAGAAGTAGTTTTTTGAGTTGTTAGTTATGAGTTGTAGCTAATTGTATGACAGACATTACGCAGAAAATAAATTTGTTTTGGAATAGAATTTGTAATATATTTGATAAAATTAAATTTTCCATAATGAGTAAAGCAAAACAAATAATAGCAAAGGCGACCAAAAAAGAGGTTTATAGAAACCCTGAAATTGGAAGTGGATTAGTTAGAATTGCTCATAAGATAAGTTCTGTAAGTTCTCAAACTCAATTAGTAAAAATTGGAGAAAGATATTTTAGAGTAAGGGAGCTTGGATAATATATGAACATCGCATTCACTACTATTCTTTTATTTATAATTCTTGCACCAGGTTTTATAGCAAGAAGTTCATACAATTCTTCAAAATTAAGTGTAAATGATACAAATAAAAATATTGTAAATGAACTTACTTGGTCTATAATTCCATCACTTGCTCTACACACTATATTTATTGCAATTATTCAAAACACATCAAGTTACTTTGTCGATTTCCAACAATTGGGAAACTTAATATTAGGAGTTACAACTTCAAATAAAGCAGAAGAAAGCTTTAAGCAACTTGGAGATTTTAAATATGCGATTTTTTCTTATAATTTAACCTTATTTATTTTTTCATTTTTTATTGGAATTGTTTTTAGAAAATGGGTTATAAGAAAATTTAGTTTAGATAGAACTGTAAGGTATTTTAGGTTTTCTAATAAATGGCACTACATATTTACAGGAGAGTGTTTGGATTTTGAAGATGTTCCTGACAAGTATGAGCAAATAACAGATAAAATTATAAATATCCTTTGTAAGGTTAATGGTAAAAGTGTGTTGTATTCAGGAGAGTTTTTTAATTATTATATTGATAGTAAAGGTGATTTAGAAGCTGTTCATTTAAGAAATCCAATCAGAAGATATTTAGATAAAGATAATGCGAAGGATGAAGATTATTATGTCATTCCAAGCAGATATTTAGTTATTCCAAATTCAGATATTATAAATATTAATTTTAGATATTTCTCTCTCGAAGAAGTAGAAAACCCAACAGAAGAAGAGAAAGGTAAGGCAATTACTCTTGACGAAACAAAGTCTGAATAAAAACAATTTCTGAAAGAGAAGTTATAATCAAGATGGAGTTTAAGGAGTGTTGAATCATTCAGCACGAAATTAAAAGAAGTATTAATTGGTAAAGTTTCAGGCTTAATTGTCTCACGGAGGAGTAGCTGTATAGCGTTAATGCTGAACTTGTTTCAGTATCTCATTATTCAACACCATTATTTATTTTCTTCTCAATCTCCTTAAAATAACTTATCAATTCAGTTTGTTGTGCTTCAGACAAAACAGCATCTTTGTGAATGATAGTGTAGCTTGATAAAGGCATTTCTCCTTTTTCAATTAATTCATAATATTTTTCTAATTTGTGAGCTTGTTTTTTGGTAGAGTAAGCTCCAAATTCAGAAAATTTTAGATATTCTTTTCCTTCTTCAATGGGATTTTTTACAAAGCATCCAACAGGTTGCACATAAGTGTACCATAGATAGACACTTTGGTTGGAATGACAATCATAGCATGCCCTTTATGGTTGAAGCAATTTCAGTTGGAGTTTCATGCATTTTTAAAAAATCTTGATTGGCATCAAATTCAGGATTAGTTTTATCAATTTGGAAAAACTGTAAAATAACTAAAACAACTAAAAAGAGTAACTAGAACTTTTTTCATAAGTATGTTTTTTAATAACAAAATTTAAAAGTACTAATTTTTTAACTGAAGACTACTTACGGAATATTGAGTACTAATTTTTCTTCCATTTTTCATAACCCAAAATTCCTTTTCGAATTTCTTTTTGCCAATTCGTGCCAAATTCTTTATTCAGTTGATCAAAAACTTGTGCATTTAGCTTCTCATATTTTATCATGTTTGCAGGTGCTAAACAACCAAAATCATGAAATTGAATGTTATATTTTTTTGCAAAAGCTAGATCTTCTTTAGTGATTACAGAAGCAATTCCACCAAGGAGATATATGGTATTTGTGTAATTTATATCAGCATGTGATAATACTTCTGTTTTAATATCTTTATTTTTTTCTTCTTGTGCTGATGAACTTATTCCTATGAATAGAATTAGAAAGGTGTAAATTATCTTTTTCATCTTATTTATTTTTCTGATTACTACTAACTGAATTCTGCCAACTAAATTTTCTATCTTTCCATATCATATCAAATAAGATAGTTAAAGGAGACATGAAAAGCAATACCCAAACAGGTGCAGCATAAAAATGTTTAAAAGTAGCTAAATAAAAGGCTATACTTGCTAATATAATCGCAAAAATAAGTCTAGCTTTTTGATTGTTAGGAGTGGTCATGGGATCAGTTATCATAAAAAACGTGAACAACATTAAAGTTCCATTTGTCATTTGATGAACCCAAAAATCTATTGGCCAACCCAAATACAAAATATTTCTAAAAAACAATAAACTTCCAAATGTTCCTATAAAAGCTAAAGCAATATCAATTCGAGCTACTCTTTTAATTACTAGAAACCCCAAAGAGCCAATTACAAATAGATAGATGATATTGCTTCCCCATTGTCCAGGAGAAATCCACGCATGTTGACTAATTAAAATGGTTCCCACAACCCCAACATTGGCTGGATTGAAAATGTGTTTTCCGTTGTATTTAATTAAAAATTTGGAACCAATAGCAATAAAAGTAGCTAAAAATACCCAGTAAATGACATCAACTTTTAATAATAAACTTAAACCCAAAGATGTGATAAGAGCACTTTTCCAAGAGTTATAATTTTTAGTAGTAAAATGTGTAAATAATAGCTGAAATACTATACAACTGGAAATGGTTGCACCAATTTGAAACAAATATTCTTTAGGGAAATCATTGGCAAACAAAACCATGACCAAGAAACTTCCCAAAAAAAGAATCTGAAAATGTCGAGCATCATGGAATAATGATAGTTTATATTTTTTAGGAAGTTCTATGGCTTTTGTATTCATGGTGTTGTCTTTAAATTTTAAAATAAGAAGTTTTTGATAACAGCTAATTTTGGAAAAAGCATTTTTCTTTTATAGATCAAGAAGGAAATCAAAGCTAATCCTGAAAGCAATAATAAACTAGGAAGTGTTTTGTCAGGTGTGTTTCCATTTGAAAAGAATAAAAATCCTCCTTTTTTTATCTCACTTTTAGAGGTTTTATAGCCTAATTTTGTTCGAATCTCATTAGTATAATCCTCATAATTATCAATGTCCCAATTGGTTAAATTAGCTAAGGTTTCCAATTCATTTTCTCTTCGGTTTAAAACATCATTGTAGTATCTTCTTCCTTCAGTACAGGTATTCATATCTACATTTACACTGTGTTGCATGATGTATCTTCCTTGAAAAGATTGTTGATCCATAGTCTCTTGAAATTGTAAATCCATTGGAAAATTTTCTCTGTCATAGCGAACATGCAAACGCGTGAAGAATAAATTACCTTCATAATCACTGCCTTGCCAGCCTTGAGGTGTTCTGTAATTGGTAAAGAAAACTCCAGCGTCTTTTAATTCGGCATAACTGGGTGGAGTAGTGGAACAAGGATCGCATTTTTGATAATTGTGTGAGCTTAAATCCCAAGCATATTCGGTGAAAACGGCATTCTTTCCATATTTTTTATATTGTTTGGTAAACAAATCTTTATAGAATTCTTGAAATTTAGGACGCATAAAGGTTGGGATATTCTTATCCGTTGGGATTTTTACAGTTCTATAATTAGTGCTTTCTACTCTTCCATTTTTGGTAAAAGCATAAATGATTAAATCTTGTGGACCATTAGCATTGGCCATTCCTAAACGAATAGGCAACATGAACTTTTCACTTTCAAACGAAATTTGGATGGGACTTAATTCATTTCGGCCTAATTTTTTCATTTCAACTAAATTGACTTTTACCACAAAAAAGTTCATTTTTGATTTGATGTAAGGTTCCAAAACTTCTTCGGCTTTTGCAGGAATTTTATAATCATTTTGAAGCAACCAAGTTTTTAAACCAGCAGATTCTTTAGCGGATAAAATTAGAATATCGTATTCACCCACAGTATATTTTGCTTCAATGGTAACTCCTAATTCTTTATCTTTTTTTTGTTCTGCTCTGCTAGAATTAAATGCAACACTTTTCGTAACAACCATTTCATCATACATAACTCTTGGCTGGCAAGGATGTTCGTCATAATATTCTACTAATCTTGGTTCTGAATATTGGTTTAGTTTGTTGAAAATGTCTTTTTTTACCACTTTGATGTCGTTTTCTTTTAATACTGTTGGTACAGGAATTACGATGGCAAAATCTTTCACATCACCTTTGAAGTCACTGTTCATGGTTATTGTATTTTTATTTCCATCTCGCACAAGAATTACTTCTGAAGCCTGATTGAAAATTTTAGAATTACCTGTGGAAACATAAAACCCACAGAACGATTGCAGTAATGGTATCATCATAAACACCATTAAAATAAGGATTACTTTCTTTTTCATGATTTATTTTATTTAATTTCTGTCATGCTGAACTCGTTTCAGCATCTTTTTAGTTAAAATTTGACTGAGTTTATCTAGGCTAACACGATTAAGTGTTTGCAATTATTGATTTCTAATAGAATTGAAGTTTACTTTTTAATAGCAATAATGACTATACCATTTTTACCTTTCGTTCCGTAAATAGGAATGGCTTCTTCGGGTAAATAGACTTTTATGGAATCTATTTTTTGATTAGTTAAAGGGGCATATTTACTAGTTGGTTTTTCTCCAAAAAGAGACTCTTCGGAAAATTCTTCCCCATTGATGATGTAAATAGGATTTTTTAATTCTACCATTTCTTCAATTTCGCTAGGACTTAATTCGGCTCTTTTTTTATTAGACAACTTTCCGTCAATAAGAATTAAATCTTCAGTTTTGGTTGTCTGTATATATGATGAACTAACTTTATTTTCTGCTTTTTCATATTGCATATTGGAACTTCTGGCAGCATATATTTTTCCTTTACCAGGATAAAAGACATTATTTGAACTTGCTGAATTGTAATGCCCTTTTGAGATAGCGTTTTCTTGACTAATTAATTCCACATCAGCGGTTATTTCTTCTTTAACAAGTGAAGTTTTAGCGGCTTCTACTATTTTTTTAGGGCTATAACCTATAGCAGGAATATCATCATGAGTTGCAGTTGCTCTTTCTTCTGAAACTACTTCTTCAAAAGCTTTTGTTGGAGTTGCATCGTTTTCATTAATAGCATTTGAACCTACAAATGTCTCAATCTCTAATTCTTTTTTCTGGATATCGTTTGGAGATTGTTCGATTTCTGTATTGTTCGAAGTTGAGTCACTTTCTGATGAAGCTTCAACATTTACTTGAGGAACAATAGGTTCATTTAATTCTTTTTGAGTAGTAAACAACTGAATTCCAACTGTAAAAAATAATAAGAAAGAAGCTGCAATGGCTAATTTTTTCCAAACTTCACTTTTCTTTTTAATTATCTTAGTATCGAGTTTTTCTTCCACACGATTCCACACTTTATCCATTCCTGGAAAAGATGTTTCTTCTGTTTTGTTAGAAGCATTTTTTATTTTTTGATATATTTTTTCTTCGTTTTTCATCTTGTGCTGAATTTATTTCAGTATTATTTAGCTTTTTGGTAGTAAAAAGTATTTACTAACTCTTTCAATTTTGTTTTAGCAACGTTTAATTGTGATTTGGATGTTCCTTCTGATATTTTGAGTTGTTCGGCAATTTCTTTATGTGAAAATCCTTCAATGACAAATAGATTAAAAATTGTTCGACAACCTTCTGGAATTTTCTCTACTAATTTTAATAAATCTTCTTCTTCTAAATCGGTTACTTCCTCTGAAAAAGGTTGCGATTGCATGTTAGTATCTTCCAAATAAAGATTGAAATTTAAATTCTTTTTCAATTGCAACAAACATTGATTTACTGCAATTTTTCTGGCCCAACCTTCAAAGGCTTTGTTTTCTTTTAATTGATCAATTTTTGTAAAGATGATGTAAAAAGCATCGGCCAATACTTCTTCAATTTCTTCTTCTTTTTTAAGATAGCGTTTGCAAGTATAATACAACTTAGTTGCCATTTGTTCATATACTAAACGTTGGGCTTCTCGTTGATTTTTTTTGCAGGCTATGATTATTTTTTCATCCATCATAAAAGGTTGCTTTCTTATATAGAGCACAAAAAGTTGTAAAAGGTTGGAAAGCGATTAAAATATTTTTTTAAAAGTAAACAATAATCAAAAAAAAACCTCAAGAAGTAGTTAACTTTTTGAGGTTAGTATAATGAAGCAAAATTTGTTATTCTTTGAAAACCATATCAATACACATTACAGAAGCTAAAATCAAAGGTCTGATTGTATCATCTTGTGGCACATGATTGAAGATTTCTAAAATATAATTATCGGCACTTGTAAAAAATTCTTTCCCAATACCAGCCCATTTTTTGGAAACGTGTGCTAGCTCTTTATGGTCTTTTGTGAATTTAAAATCCCAACCTGTCCATTTCCCTTGCAAGGTGCAAAGATGCCTGTCGTTGGCATCATGAATTTCAAATTTCCCACCAAAAGAAAAGAATTTTTGCTTGAAGACTCCAATTCGTCTTTCATTTTCATCAAAAATTTCCACATCAGAACGAAAAATAGTAACGCCTCTTTTTACAGCTAAAACTTGTTTTCCTTGCATATCTGAAATTATAACATGAAAAGGAGTCATTCTTTTGTAATCTGTGAATCTAAACATTTTGGTAAAGAACCCTAAATTTGGTTCTCTACAACTCATAAGTTGTGTTCCATTATCTGGATTAAAAATATCAAAATTGTTTGATGCTTTGAACATGCCAACGTGTTCTTTGATTAAAAATAAGTTTCGGTTTAAAATGGGATTCATATGGTTAGGGTTAATTTGTATATATTAGATGCTAAAAGGTCAGTGTCGTTATCTTCACACAATAAAAATTCTAATTGCTTTTCTGTTTTCTTGAATAATGTGATGCCTTCAAACTTATGTTCATTTGAAATTAAAATGGTTTCTTCTATTGAAAAAGTATCCAGTTTCATTTTTCCTAAGAACGTTCCTAATATTTCTCCATCATCATAGGTTGAGGTAGTGTTTTCCACTGAAGCTAAGAAGTAAATGGTTTCATCTACTAAAATGGCATCAGTGAAACCAGCTTCAATGTTGTTAATTTTTGGCAGTTTAATTTTGTGAAATACAATTTCTGAATTATCACTTTTTATTTCAAAAACACCATTTATTCCTTTTTCTCCATTTCCTCTTTGAAACAATAAAGCTTTATTTGGGGAATAAATAAATCCTTCAATATTCATGTTTTCACTGGCAATTCCAGAGACTTTCATTAAGGAATCATAAGGTTTTGAAAAATCATTGTTATTAATTGTTTTAGACTTTATGGAATAACTTATAATATTTTTTCGCTTTTCAGTTGAACCAGAACCTAAAATAAAAATTTTGTTTTTCTCTAAAGTAATCGATTCAAAATCAGGTTTATTTTTTTTAGCAATATTTTCTTCAGGATTTTTAACTAAAGCAATTTTATTTAATTCATTGGACTCTATTTTGTACTCATATAAATAAGAACTATTGTCTGAAATGATATAGAGTAAATCATTGTGGTATAAAAGTCCAGAAGCAGAACCAATACCCATTATTTGAAAAAACAGTTGCAGTTGAAATTTTTCCATACTTTTACAAAACACTTTATTTAAGCAACAAATATATAAGTAATAATTATGAAAACGTTTAAATCAGATGACTTTAAAGTTAAGGATATTATTAAATTAAAAGAGATTCCAACTTTCATAAATGTTGAAACTTCTGAAAAGAAGAAGGAAAAGAAATTACAGAAAATTAGAGAGAAGTTGAGCAAACTGCAAGACAAAATGTATGCGCACAATAAATATGGGGTTTTGATTTGTTTGCAAGGGATGGATACTGCTGGAAAAGACAGTTTGATTAGAGAGGTTTTCAAAGAATTCAATGCTCGTGGAGTAGTGGTTCATAGTTTCAAAACACCTTCATCTAATGAATTGGAACATGATTTTTTGTGGAGACATTATTTGGCCTTACCTGAAAAAGGGAAATTTTCAGTTTTCAACAGAACACACTATGAAAATGTTTTAATTACAAGAGTTCATCCTAATTATATTCTAAACGAAAATATTCCCAACATAGAAAAAGTGGAAAATCTTACAGCTGAATTTTGGGAAAATCGTTTTGAAAGCATCAATGCTTTTGAAAGACATTTAGCCAATAATGGTGTTATTATCATAAAATTCTTTTTGCATTTGAGTAAAGAAGAACAGCGTCAAAGATTATTAAGAAGATTAGAAACCGAAAAACACAATTGGAAATTTTCTCCAGGTGATTTGAAAGAAAGAGAATTATGGGATAAATACCAAGAATGTTATGAAGATATTATGAATAAAACATCTAAAGCACACGCACCTTGGTTCATTGTACCTGCAGATAATAAGGAAACGGCAAGGTATATTGTAGCTAAAACTATGTTAGATGAATTGAATAAATACGAATTTCATTATCCAGAGTTAGAACAAGAGATTCAAGATAATATAAAAATGTATCACGATAAGTTAAGTAGTGAGAAATAACTATCTTTGCCGCTTTAAAATTGCAAATGAGCTTATCAACATATACTAAAGAGTTTTCTTATAATCTAAAATTAGCCTATCCTATTATTTTGGGAATGTTAGGTCACACCGTTGTTGGTATTGTGGATAATATTATGGTAGGTAAACTAGGACCAGATGAATTAGCCGCTGTTTCTTTGGGAAATAGTTTTGTTTTTATTGCAATGTCCCTTGGAATTGGTTTTTCAACAGCTATAACTCCTTTAGTAGCAGAAGCAGATGGGAAACACAGTGTTGAAGATGGAAGGAGTGCTTTTCATCACGGATTGTATCTATGCACAATATTAGGCGTCGCTCTTTTTACTCTGATTTTCTTTTCAAAACCTGTTATTGCTTACATGGGACAACCTGATCATGTTGTAGAATTGGCAAAACCATATTTGGATATAGTTGCTTTTTCATTGATTCCTTTGATTATGTTTCAAGCTTACAAACAGTTTGCTGACGGCATGAGCGAAACCAAATATTCCATGTGGGCGACGATCTTAGCAAATTTTGTCAATGTTTTTCTTAATTATTTATTGATTTATGGAGTTTGGATATTTCCGAAAATGGGAATTGTTGGTGCTGCAATAGGAACAATAGCGTCAAGATTTGTAATGTTAGGTTACATGCACTATATGATGAACCTCAAAGAAAAGTTTCATCCTTTTTTTAAAGGTTTTGATTTGAAAAAAATAAAGAGAGAAGTAAACGTTAAAATAATAAAACTGGGAACACCATCCGCTTTTCAAATGTTTTTTGAAGTTGCCCTTTTCACAGCTGCTATTTGGCTTTCAGGAAGTTTAGGAACAACAAGTCAAGCAGCCAATCAAATTGCTTTGAGTTTAGCATCGTTTACTTTTATGTTTGCCATGGGATTAAGTGTTGCAGCCATGATTAGAGTTGGTAATCAGAAAGGGTTGAATGATTTTAAAAAACTTAGAATCGTAGCATTGTCAATCTTCTTGTTAACGATAGTATTGGAAATAGGTTTTGCGGTATTTTTTATTCTTTTTCACAACTATTTACCAGCCTTATTTGTTGATATGGGTAACTTAACAGATATTGCTAAAAATACTGAAGTGATAACCATTGCAGGTCAATTATTATTAGTCGCAGCAATTTTTCAAATTTCAGATGGTTTACAAGTTGTAGTTTTGGGAGCTTTGAGAGGCTTGCAAGATGTTAAAATTCCTATGTATATGACTTTCGTTTCCTATTGGATTATTGGTTTTCCAATTTCTATTTATTTAGGGATTTATACTGAATTAAAAGCAATAGGCATTTGGATAGGACTTTTAGCGGGATTGACTGCCGCTGCATTATTTTTGTGTCTTCGCTTTAATTATTTGACAAAAAAACTTATTAGTGCGGACATGTCGTGACTTGTTCCAAAAATATAATTAAAAATAAAATAAAATGGAAAGACCAAAATTTATATTAGGAGATAATACTGATTTTCCAGATGATATTTTCATAGTGCATTTAGATTATCCTAGATTTTTAATCAATTTGAAAGATGATGAGGTGGAATTCTTAGAGGAAATCGATGAGGAAGATGAACGCGAAATGGAGAGTGAAATGGAACATCTAATCACATTAGCGGGCGAATTTTACGATAGAGAAATGGAACGCTATGAAGAATAAATTGTAATATTCTATAATTTAAGGGAGTTTTTTTAAATAAAGTCACGTTGAGTTTTACTGCTTGAGAAAAAACCCGTGATTATAATTATATTGTAAAAAAACAGCAATATAAAATATACAATATGTATATTAGGTATCGTTGGAGAATCTTGATAAAAATTCCTAATGATACTGAAAGGAATATTTGGGACTAAGAAAAACAAGAGCCCGATACTTATCCAAAGGATAAGCATTTTATTTATTTGAATAATCTCATCAGTTTTTAGAATTTCTAAAAGATAGATTAAGATAGTTGTGATGATTAAACTTCCACCAAAAATGAATGAATTTAAAAAGTAGTTGGTGTAAAAATTCTCAAAAAATAAACAAAATACATAAAAGCAATAATAAAGAACAGAAAGTATTGAAATAAAGTTTTTGTTTTTGTTTTTTTTTACGGCATTCTTGAATAAAAGAAAATAAAGACTAAATGAAATTAATTGTGAACTGTTGTAAAAGAAATTATCATGTTCAGATACTTTTATTCGATATAGCTCTGCAAAAACATCATTCAGAACAATATACCAAAGCAGAAATAAAAAGTATTTTAAGTACGTATCTTTATATTTGTAATAACACAACGACCCTGCAATTGCTGTGATAATTTGTAAATAAGTAAAAAAATATTTTAAATCTGCTAATGGTGTATTGATTATACTCATTATAGAAGTTTTTAGGCTATTAATGTGTCTTTTTTAATAGTAAAATACCATTAAGTTGCTACAAAAATATTTTAAAAACCGTTTAGTCTATACCGTAAAAATACCTGTTTTTAATAAAAGTTTATCCTTTAAAAACAGGTATTTCTACCTGTTCAGATTAAAAATAAAGTACGCATCTTTGAAAAAGTAATGTGTAAGTTTTTGATATTTATACGTTTGTTTGTTAATAATTAATTCTCAAAAGTTAATTAAATTTGTTTTGGAAAAAAACCCAATGAATAAAATAGTATTCATCTGGGTTTTTTTATTTCATGAAGTAGTGTTGTAATAAGTCTTGAGCAGCGGCAAAAGGAGAAAGTATATTGTCTTGAACAGCTTGTTTAGTTTTTACTAGAAGTTTTTGTATTGCAACATCATTATAAAAATTAGATTTTAAGTGTTCGTTTATAGTTTCCATCATCCAAAATTGGTTTTGGTCTTTGCGTTTCTCTTCAAAGTAACCATTGATTTTTACCATTTCAAAATATGTCATTATAATATCCCAAATAGAATCAATACCAGTTTTTTCATATGCACTGCAAGTAGTTACTTTGGGTGTCCAGCCCGATGTTTTGGCAGGAAATAAGTGTAATGCTCTGTTGAATTCTGTTTTAGCTAGTTTTGCCTTTGCAATGTTATCACCATCAGCTTTATTAATTACAATAGTATCAGCCATTTCCATAATTCCTCGTTTAATGCCTTGTAATTCATCTCCAGCACCAGCAATTTTTAACAATAAAAAGAAGTCAACCATACTATGAACGGCTGTTTCACTTTGGCCAACTCCAACAGTTTCAATAATGATCGTATCAAAACCACAAGCTTCACACAAAATAATACTCTCACGGGTTTTTCGTGCCACACCGCCTAAGCTATCTCCTGAAGCACTTGGACGAATATAGGCGTTTTCGTCTTTTACCAATTCCTCCATACGAGTTTTATCTCCCAAAATACTGCCGTGACTTATAGATGAACTTGGATCAACAGCTAGAACAGCTACTTTTTTGCCTATGGATGTTAAATAAGTTCCAAAAGCTTCAATAAACGTACTTTTTCCAACGCCTGGAACACCTGTTATACCTATTCTTACAGAATTATTAGCATAGGGTAAACAGCCATTTATTACTTCACTGGCTCTTTCCAGATGAACTGGATTTGTACTTTCTATTAAGGTAATAGCTCTACTTAAAGCAATTTTATCGCCTTTTTTTATCGCTTCTATTAATGATTCTGAAGATGGAATTTCTTTTCGTTTTAACTGAATTTTTTTTGCAACACTGTGACTAATAGAATCAGGCTGATTGATTCCATTGATTTCTGATAAAGCTGATTTTTTAGATGGTTTTTTCAAAAGGATTCTCTTTCTGTAAAAATACAATTTTTTTCAAAAAAATACGCTTTCTAACCAATATTCAAAATATTGCTTCTAACTTTGTATTTCTTAATTTTAATATGGACAATATTCTCTTAATTTTCATTTGTTTATTGATTGGATTTGCTTTTCAATACGCCAAAACGTTTCCTAAAAACTTTCATGTAGTACTCAATCAGTTTGTGATTTATGTTTCATTACCAGCTTTGGCTCTCTACTATATTCCTAAAATTGAAATTTCTTCTGCTTTGCTATACCCTTTAGGTATTGCTTGGGTAGGATTTGGATTGGCATTCTTATTTTTTTATGTGTTAGGAGCTTATTTAGGTTGGTCAAAAAAGTTGATAGGTTGCTTAATTTTGACAGCTGGATTAGGAAATACATCTTTTGTTGGTTTTCCTGTTGTTGAGGCACTTTACGGCTCAAAAGGAATAGAAACAGCCATAATAATTGACCAACCAGGAACTTTTGTGGTGATGGCTACTATGGGAATTATAGTCGCAACATTATTTTCAAGAGCAACATTAAGTCCAAGTGCAATAGTCAAGAAAATTCTATTTTTCCCACCGTTTATTGCCTTTTTATTGGCAGTTTTTCTCAATATATCTAAAATAGATTTTCCACAAGAATTGCAATCTGTTTTTCAACGTATAGGAAGTACAGTTTCTCCAATAGCCTTAATAGCTGTCGGATTTCAACTTAAATTTGAAAGAAATAGTAAACATTGGAGTTTTTTAAGTTTGGGATTGCTTTTTAAACTAATGATTACACCTTTTTTTTTCTTTATTTTGTATAAAAAAGTTCTCGGTGCCAATGGATTGTCTATTGATGTATCTATTATAGAATCTGCTATGGCACCAATGATTACGGGTGCAATATTAGCGTCAACTTATGGATTAAAACCCAAGCTGAGTAGTATGATGGTTGGAGTTGGCATTCCTTTATCATTTATAACAATAGCTTTTTGGTATTGGATTTTGTTAAATTTTTAAAATATTAAAATGGAATTAAAGAAAGATATTTACGATGTATTAAAAAATATAGTAGGAGAATCTTACATTTTTACCGATCAAGAAACACGTAATGATTATGGTCACGATGAAACAGAAGATTATGTTTTTCCACCAAGTGTAGTTTTAAAGCCAGCTGATGCAAAGGAGATTTCTGAAATTCTAAAAGTCGCCAATGAATATTACATTCCAGTAACACCCATTGGAGCTAGGACAGGATTGAGTGGTGGTGCTTTATGTGTACAAGAAGGAATTGGTCTTTCATTAGAACGATTGAATAAAATCATAGCAATTGATGAAAAAAACTTACAAGTAATTACAGAGCCTGGTGTGATTACACAAGTATTAAGGGAAACTGTTGCCACAAAAGGATTGTTTTATCCAGTTGATCCAAGTAGTATGGGAAGTTGTTTCATAGGAGGAAATGTAGCGGAAAATTCAGGAGGAGCAAGAGCGGTAAAGTATGGTGTGACCAAAGATTATGTTTTAAATTTAGAAGTGGTTTTACCTAATGGAGAAATTATTTGGACAGGTGCTAATACCTTGAAAAATTCTACAGGTTATAATTTGACACAATTAATGGTTGGAAGCGAAGGAACGCTTGGGATCATCACTAAAATTGTTTTAAAACTATTGCCAGCTAATTTACATACTAATTTACTTTTAGTGCCTTTTTACAAAGCAGAGCAAGCTTGTGAAGCTGTTTCAGCCATTTTTAGAGCTGGAATTGTACCAAGTGCTTTGGAATTTATGGAACGAGATGCCTTAGATTGGACGATGAAATATGTGGAAGGAATTAGTGTACCTATTAAAGACAATATTCAAGCCCATTTATTAATTGAAGTAGATGGAAATTATCCTGAAATCTTAATGCAAGATGCTGAAAAAATCCTTGAAGTTGTAGAACAATTTGAGATTGATGACGTCCTTTTTGCTGATTCAGAGGAGCAAAAAAATGCACTTTGGAAAATGCGAAGAGCTGTTGGAGAAGCCGTAAAGTCAAATTCGATTTACAAAGAGGAAGACACTGTTGTTCCTAGATATGCATTGCCATTGTTGCTAAAAGGTGTTAAAGAAATAGGAGTAAAATATGGTTTTGAATCCGTTTGTTATGGACATGCTGGTGATGGTAATTTGCACATCAATATTGTAAAAGGTAACATGACTGAAGAAAACTGGAAGTATGAAGTACCCAAGGGAATTCGTGAGATTTTTGAGTTGACAGTTTCTTTAAAAGGTACTCTTTCTGGAGAACATGGAATAGGATATGTACAAAAAAACTACATGAGTATAGCTTTTTCAAAAACTCATTTAGAACTTATGGAAAGTATTAAACGAGTTTTTGATGCTAATCAAATTTTGAATCCAGGAAAGATTTTTCCAGATGAAGAAATTTAATACAGATGAAGTTTTCAGAATTAATCTTAGCTATTATCTTAATTTATTTTGGTGTTGAACTAATTAATTATCATGAAAAGTTAAAAAAAAAGAAAAGAAAGTTTCAAGCTTCTCATTCAGCATTCAAATTAGTGGTATGAGTTTAATTATACTAGGAATAATAATGATAGTAAAATTATTTCTGTATTTAGTTGCATATGTGAAATAAAATTACAACCCTAATTTATTCAGAATAGAATCACTTAAAAGCATTTCGGCAATTTGTCTTTTGTTCTTGTCATAAGTAATGAATTTCCATTTGTTTTCCGTGAATTCATCAGCAATAGCAATCATGGTTGATTTTCCTTTGATGAAAAAGGTGTTTTTTTCCTTATCGAACTTTACATCAGCATAGCTTTCTCCTTGTGCTTGTAAGCTTTCAATCATAACATTTGCAGTTTCATCGTCCACAGGCTCATTGAAATGCATCTTCATGCCTAAATTATATTTGATAACACTAAGTGATTTTTTTTCAATTTTTTTTATAGGAGCATAATCAAATGCTGGATCAATGGATAAAAAACTTATGTCAAATTGTTCATTAGTGAAAGTCATTTCTAATACCTCTTTCATTTGTTCTCTGCTGAGAATGTCATATAATTTGGGATAACTAAAATCTAAAATTTCGTCAAAATTCATTTTAGAAGTTGCCTTATACATTTTATTTGTTTCAATTTCTAGCGATTGCAGGTCTTGACAAAAGCTGATGTAAGAAATGAAAAGAACAATTAGAGAAAAGATAATTTTTTTCATATTAAAAAGGGGTTGAGTTTAAATATTGTCTTAAGATTTGAAGTTCTTTATCCTCTTCTTCAATGGTTAGAGCGTAATCTTTGATAATGGCTTGTGTCAGATTTTCAGCATCAGCAATTTTAGTATTTCTTAACTTTATTTTTTGGGTTAGCCTAGCAATGTAAAGCAAAACGATTCCTAAAATAAGGACTAGAATAGCCATGAATTGAAACTTGTTTTTAGCATTGCTTTGTATTGAATTTTCAATGGACTTGTCTATGTTCTGAATCAACAAAATAGAGTTAGAATTGGCAGAATCATTAGAGATTTGTTCAATTTTAACTTGCAAAGACGCACCTGTTTCTTGCTCAAAATTCATTTTATAATCTTGAATGATTTCATCTTTTACAGCTTCCTCTTTAACAATAATTTGAGGGAAAAAGAAAAATAAAATAGCACCCAATATAAAAATAATCCCTAAAGCTAATGTTATCAGTCGTTTGGTCGATAAATAGGCAGAACCTAACCAACGGCCAATTTTTGAACTTGATAATTCATCATCTAAGGCTTTTAAAAGATTCATACGTTCTTTTAAAACGATTTGACGGTTCGATTTTTCTTCAATGAATTTTTGAAGTTCTAATTTTGTCATGATTTATAGAAATTTATGATTCTCAAATATAAAAAAAATCCTCAATCGTAATCATGAATTGAGGATTTTAATTTTATGATAAGTAAGCTTGAATTTCAAACACTATATTTTCTGTTCCTTGTTAAAATATACCAAGTAATAGTACATTTGTTTTTCTTCATCCCAACCTTTTTCTACAAATTTTTGAGCAGAATCAGAATTAACAAAATCCAATTTAATTTGTACGTTGGTATCTAAATGGATGGTGTTTTTTAATTTTTTGCGAACATCTGTCACTGCTGCATTGGCAATTGGGAAATTCGTTACATCTTCAATACTATATTTTTCCCCTTTATCTACTTTATAATTTTTAAATTCTGGAATAAATTCAGGATTTTCCATGACTTCATTCAAAAAGGCTGTTTCTTCAAAAGCATCATTTTTAGCAAAGTGATTGATGGCTCTATTCATAAATAAAACCTCTTGTTGCTTATCTTCTGCAGGTAAAACTACCTCTTTAGCAAAATCTTGGCAGAATTTCAAATACTTCTTAGTCATGAAGTTTTCATCTTGAAAAGCATCTACGGATAAGAAATGTTCTAACCAATAACGAGCATCATATCTGTTGCTGTCCACCGTTAAAATTTTATACCCTTCTTCTTTTTTGTAATTAAAAATCAAACACCCTTTATCTAATTTGTTCAAGTTAATTCCTTGTTGTAAAATCATTTCTAGGTTGCTTCCGTTTTCTTCAAATTGTAGAAAATCAGTCTGAATTTCACTTTTGAAAACACCTATCGCATCTACAACATTATTGTCAATGGAAACATTGGTAAGATAAGCGATATAAACTTCTCCGTTTTTAATGTGAGGATGATTTGATTGTTCAAAGAGATGTTTTGTAATTTTTTTTGAGACATTATGAACTTCGCTAGGATTCGTGAAAATTTCTGTCGCAAAGTTAAACATGTCATTATACTCCAAATCTACTTCATGAGCAAACTGAAAATAGTTTTCTTCTTTTTCACGAAAAGGTTTAAAAAAATATTCTTTTAAAAGAGGCATAATTTCATCGTTCAATCCATATGGATTTTCAGATAAAAAAATAGCTTCGTTACGGCTTTTATTTCCAACTCTATGGATGGAAAGATTGTCAATGTGGGCGTTGAAAAGGTTTATCATTTTTTAGTATATCTGTTGTCTGTTATCTGTTGTCTGAAATTTAGTTCCAGTTTTCTTCAAAACCAAAATCTTCAAAGCTGTCATCACCTTCAAACATGTCTAATTCGTCTTCGTCAAAATCTTCATCGTCAAATCCACCTTCAGCTTCAAATAGTTTGTCTTCTGGTTCTAAAGGAATTTCACCATGAGAAAATAACAATGCAGGATATACTAAACCATCTTCTTTTTCATCATCAATGGCAGCTAATTCCACAAAAAATGTCCACATGTTCAAGAAATCATATACATAAATAATTTTTGTGTGGTGTTTGTCTAAATTATCTTCAAGTATAAATTCACTCATAGTCCTCATTTCTCCAGGTTCTTCCCCTGTATCAAAAAGAGGGATTTCAAATTCTTGATTCCATTCATCATCACACATATAAAAAGAAGCCATTTCAGTTCCATCAAACCCAAAAGCATTTGTTATGGCATTATGTAAATCCTCTAAAGTGTCTGTTTGTTCTATAGCTATATCTCTAAAAATATCTTCTTTAGTATCTAATATAGCTCTAAATTTATATATCATTTTTTTGAAGTTTTATGAAATGCAAAAGTAAGTAATAAATATGAATTTCAATGACAAAAATCAATTTCAAGAAGCAATTGGAATTAGGTAAATCTTTCCATTTTTAAATTACAGTTCATCCTCTAAATTCAACAATTCAGGAAAGCTAAATTTTATTTCTCTCCAACATGCCACAAATTTGCTTCATCAAATGAATTAACTATATAAGCATGAAAACAATTTTAACTCTATTGGCAACAGTTTTAAGTTTTGTGAGTTTTTCACAAATAACGCTTCAAGGGAAAGTAATAGATGAACAAAATAATCCGATAATTGGAGCTAATGTATTTTTGAAAGGCACCTATGACGGCACAGTAACCAATGAAAATGGGGATTTTACGTTCCAAACTACAACTGTATCAGATCAATTGCTGCAAATTAGCTTTTTATCTTTTGAAACACTTGTTGTGAAAATTGAAGTTGAAAAATACAATGCTCAAACATTTGTCCTTAAAGAAGATTTAAATACTTTAGATGCAGTAGTGGTTTCTGCGGGAACATTCAAAGCAGGAGACAATACTAAAATGACAGCTTTAAAGCCTTTAGATATTGTTACAACAGCAGGATCAGCTGGAAATATTATTGGAGCATTAGAAACTTTACCAGGAACTCAAACAGTAGGAGAGAGTGGGCGATTGTTTGTTCGAGGCGGAGAAGATAATGAAACTCAAACGTATGTAGATGGAATTCGTGTGGCACAACCATATGGAGCAACAGCTAATAATGTGCCCACAAGAGGTAGATTTTCTCCCTTTCTATTTGATGGAATTACTTTCTCAACTGGTGGATATAGTGCAGAATATGGAGATGCATTATCCAGTGTCCTTTTAATGAATACAATTGATGAGCCTCTTCAGAATCAAACAGAGATTTCTATCATGACTGTTGGAGCAGGTTTGGGTAAAACAAAAAAATGGGAAAAAAGCTCTTTATCCTTTAATACCAGTTATATTAACTTAGCACCTTATCAAGCTATAATTCCTCAAAATTTGGATTGGAATAAACCTGTTGAAGCAATTTCAGGAGAAAGTATCTTTAGGACCAAAATTAAAAATGGATTGCTAAAAGTTTACACTGCTTTTGAAAAAACAAATTTCGACATCAATCAAAAAGATATCAATTTTCAAGATAAAGTTAGAATAGGAGTTACCAATGATAATTTTTATTTGAATTCATCTTTTGAGGGTTATGTTGCTGAAAACACAAAGCTTCACACAGGTTTGAGCTATGGTTACAGTTACAATAAAATTAACATTGCAACTGATAAAGTTGGAAATCATGAAAGAAGTTTGCATTACAAACTGAAATTTACACAGCTCCTTACAAATCGTATCAAACTAAATTTTGGAGGCGATTATTTTCATACAAATTTTGATGAGTCTTTTAAACAAAATCAAAGCGATACTTTTTTTTCAGGTTTCGTAAATAATTTGGGAGCATCTTTTGTTGAAACTGAATTTTTCTTCTCCAAAAAATTTGCAATAAATGTTGGTTTAAGAGGTTCTAAGGCATCTGTTGTCAATGATTTTGTTATTGAACCAAGGGTTTCAATGGCCTATAAAGTTGCAGAAAACAGTCAATTTTCAATGGCTTATGGAACCTTTAATCAAACGCCTAATCAAAACTATCTAAAATACACTTCTGGTTTAAATTACGAGAACACTTCACATTATATCTTGAATTACACGTATAACAAGAATAAGCAAATGTTTAGAGCAGAAGCTTATTATAAAGATTATGATAATTTGGTTAAATTTAATACTCCAACAGCTCAGTTCAATAGTGCCTACTCTAACGATGGATTTGGTTTTGCGAAAGGAATTGATTTATTCTGGAGAGACAATAAATCCATCAAATATTTAGAGTATTGGATTTCATATTCTTACATAGATTCTAAAAGAGATTATAAAAATTATGAAGCTAATGTAACACCCAGTTTTATAGCAAAAAATAATTTTTCAATAGTAACAAAATACTGGTCAGAAAAGCTAAAATCACAATTGAGTGCTACATATTCTTTTAATTCAGGAAGACCATACGATAACCCTAACGCATCGGAGTTTATGAATGGGAAAACAAAAGCTTTTAGCAATTTGAGTTTTAGTTGGGCTTATTTGCTTTCACAACAAAAAATTCTGTTTTTTTCGGTTACCAATATATTAGGAACGAACAATATTTTTGGGTATCAATATGCTAATTCTCCTGATATGAATGGACAATTCCAAAGACAAGCAATCACACAGCCAGCTAATCGATTTGCTTTTGTAGGCTTCTTCTGGACAATAAGTGACAACAAGAAAACGAATAATTTGGATAATTTATAGACTTAATTGACTGAAAACCCATTACTAGAAAAGTTAAAAATGGTTACAATTTACAATTCATCCACAAGAAACAACAGTTCGGTTAGAACATTTTTAAAAAATAAACAATCTCACGCAACTTTGTATCATCAAAAAGGAAATATTAACTTTAAAAATTAAATGACATGACAAAAATTATTGTATTCATCACAGTTTTAGTTTGTAGTTTTATGACAGCACAAACAAATTATGAAACAGGAATGACAAAAGGGTTAAGCCTTTGGTCAGAAGGAAAAAATTCTGAGGCAATTGCTACATTTGAACGAATCGCCTCTGTTGAAAAAGACAATTGGTTGCCAAATTATTATGTGGCTTTGATTACAACATTAAACTCATTTGAAACAAAAGACAAACAAAAAGCAAAAACCATGTTAGAAGCGGCTCAAATTGTTTTAGATGGAGAATTGGAAAAAGAGGCAAAAAATCCAGAATTATTAGTAGTTCAAGGTCTGATTTATACGGGTTGGATAATGATTGACCCAATGACAAATGGCATGAAATATTCTGGATATGCAAATAGTGTTTATGCTAAAGCAGCGAAAATAGCAGCTGATAATCCAAGAGTGCTATTTTGTAAAGCGGAGTTTGAAATGGGAACAGCTAAATATTTTGGTCAAGATACAGCGCCATTGTGCGAACAAATTGCAAAATCAATACCTTTGTTTGAGAATTTTAAACCAGAAACACCTTTTCATCCAAATTGGGGTTTGGAACGAGCTAAGGAAGCTGTGGCCAATTGTAAGTAAAGAAACTAAAAATGAACAAGTATATTAACGAATTTCCAAGAGCAACTTATATAATGTTAGGTATTTTTATAACATTATTGCTTTTAAGGGTTGTTGCAGGTGGAACAATAGCTTTTAATGAAAGCTTAGCATGGAACTTTTTTTATACAATGCTTTATGGCTATTCCTTATACTATGTTAATGCTTTTATTTTCATTCAACTGGATTATGTTTTTAAAGAAAATAGATACGATAAAAAAAGGTTATTGATTGGATTTGGTCTTTCTTTTTTGGCTTCAATGGTTACAATCTTTTTATTGCGCATTGTGGAAGATGTACTCATTGAGAAAGTGCCATTTGAAGTGTTCTTAGCCAATGAAAAACCTGCAAATTATTTAGTTTCTATCATCATAACAATAGTAGTGACCTTAGGGATTCATGCTTTCTATTTTTATAAAGCTTATCAAGAAAGCAGAATTAAAGAACAAAAAATCATCGCAGGAACAGCATCAGCTAAATTTGAAAGTTTAAAAAATCAAATAGATCCACATTTTTTATTTAATAGTTTAAATGTACTCAGTTCTTTAATTGAAGAAAATCCGGAAAATGCTCAAAAGTTTACTACTTCACTATCTAAAATTTATAGATATGTTTTAGAACAAAAAGATAAAGAATTAGTGACTGTTGCAGAAGAATTAGCTTTTGCCAAGACGTATATGAATTTATTAAAAATGCGATTTGAAGATAGTATTTCTTATGAGATTCTAACTGATTTTGAAGCTGATGAAGCAAAAGTAGTGCCTTTGTCATTGCAATTATTGCTTGAGAATACCATAAAACACAATGTGGTTAGTGAGAAAAAACCGCTACACATTAAAATTAAAATTAAAAATAACGAACTAATCGTAGAGAATAACAAACAAAAGAAAGAAGTTTTACAAGATAGAAAAGGAGTTGGTCTTCAAAATATTGTCAACCGATATGCTATTTTAACCAAAAGAAATGTAATCGTTGAAGATACTGACTCATATTTTAAAATTAGACTTCCAATACTTACAAAACAAATATCATTTATGGAAACAACACAACAATATAACGAGCAAACAGCTTACCAAAGAGCTAAAGAAAGAGTAGAAAAGTTGAAAGGATTTTATGGCAATTTAATTTCATATTGTGTAGTCATCCCTATTCTTATCATAACCAATTTGAATACTTCAAGTTTTCAGTGGTTTTGGTTTCCAATGTTAGGTTGGGGATTGGGTTTAACATTTCATGGTTTAGAAACTTTTGGATATGGAAAATCATGGGAAGAACGAAAAATTAAAGAGATTTTACAAAAAGACAATAAAGAAACATCAAAATGGGAATAATTATGGAAACAAATAATAATTTCGAGCGCTATCAAAAAGCAAAAAAACAAGTAGATGAATTAAAAGGGTTTTACAGTCATTTATTGTGCTATATTTTTGTAATGATTGTAATAGTATATATCAATTTGAAATATACACCAGAAATTTTGTGGTTCACTTGGACATTACTAGGTTGGGGAATTGGTTTGTTTTTTCATGCTGTGCGAGTTTTTAATTTTTTCCCCTATTTCAATAAGGAATGGGAAGAAAAAAAGATTCAAGCATTCATGAAGGAAGAAATGGATAACAAAAATAAATTTCAATAAGATGAGTACAGAAGATAGAGTGGATAGAAGAGAATTGAATAATTCTTTTTCAGCAAATTTAGAAGAAATAAGATACCAAGAAGCAGCTAGAAAAGTAAAGCGAATCAAAGGATTTTATACGCATACTCTGGTGTATGTTATGGTTAATATTATGATCATAATTATAAATATTCAGAATTTAGGAGAAGGAGAGAGTTATTTTCAGTTTCAAAATTTTTTTACGGCATTTTTTTGGGGAATTGGTTTGGTGGCTCATGGATTATCTGTTTTTTTACCAGGAATGATTCTAGGCAATAATTGGGAAGAGCGAAAAATCAAAGAGTTAATGGAAAAAGAGAAAAACAATAAATGGGAATAAATCAATTAGTAATATTCAGCATTTAGTAGGTAGTTAAAAATAGAAAAGAAATGAAAATCATCATTATAGAAGACGAAAAACCAGCCGCGAGATTATTGCAGCGAAAAATAGAAAAATTAGGCTTAGAAGTACACACCCTTTTACATTCAGTAGAAGAAGCTTTGGATTGGTTTCAAAACAACAATCATCCCGATTTAATTTTTTTAGACATCCAACTTTCTGATGGGTTATCATTTGAAATTTTTGAGCAAATAGACATCAAAAGTGCTGTTATTTTTACTACAGCATTTGATGAATATGCTTTGAGGGCTTTTAAGCTGAACAGTATTGATTATTTGCTGAAACCTATTGACGAAGATGAACTAGAAATTGCAGTGGAAAAGTTTAAAGGCCAAATGCAAAAAAGCACGCTTGCTACATTGGATTTTGATATGATAAAAAGGATGATTTTAGGTAATGAAACTAAAGAATTTAAAAAGAGATTCTCTGTAAAAATTGGACAACAATTGAAAGTGATTACTGCAGAAGAAGTAGAATGTTTTTACAGTGAAAATAAAGGAACTTATTTGCATACTTTTGAAGGAAGAAATTATCTTTTGGATGCAACTTTAGAACAAATAGAGGAAGAGCTTAATCCAAAAGATTTTTATCGAATCAGTCGAAAATTCATAATTCCCTTGAAGGCTATTCGAGAAATACAAGTCTATAGCAATTCAAGATTGAAAGTGATTTTGCCAACATACAAGGATGAGGAAGTTATTGTTGCCAGGGAAAAAGTATCAGATTTTAAAGTTTGGATTGGATAATTGATAGCTCTACTGTTTCCATTGTTTTCAAATGAATATGAATAGGAGTACATTTTTAAATCGGTTAAGCACGAATAAAATACTTTCTCAAGCCAATGAATAAGAAGATCATTGCTGTAAATCCAATAAAGAAAGGAACAATAAATTCAATTGAATTGAAAGGTAGCATGAGGGCAATAATCAGTAATTGAAAGCCCAATCCAAAAACAGACAAACAGGTCATGAACCAATTGGGAAATGTTTTTACTTTATATGCTTCTTTGTCTAAGAAGTGAATGATTTTATCAAAAGTACCATAAAAGAAACTGTAAATTCGAAAAAGAGTGTCAACTGATGTTTGACTTTCTCCAGGTAAGGCTTTTGGGGATTTGTACTCGAAAATCTTGCTTGTTGCATCACCACCAACTGATTTGTTTCTTAAAATTACATAGTAATAATTGTATAGAGTGCCTTGCAATTGTATGCCCAAAAAAGCTAAAATGGTTAGCCAAAGCGAAGCATTTGACACATAACAAATAGCCATAAAGAATAGGAAATTTAGAACAATATCAAATACACTGTCTAGATACCTTCCTGTGTAGGAAGGTGTATTTTTTATACGTGCTAACTCACCATCAGCGGCATCAATAATAGATTTTAAAATGATGAAAAAAGCAGCTGTAAAGTAATGATGATTCAAAATACAATAAATAGCTAATAAGCCCGAAATTCCAAAAAGCAACGTTACATGAATGGGAGTGAAATGGGTGTTTTTTAGCTGTAGTGCAAAAGCTTTTCCAAAAGGTCTTCCATAGTCTGATAAATCTAAAAATTTATCTTTTTCGGCAAGTTTAGACATTTATAAATGTTCAAAGAAATGCGACAATATAGTCAGGCTGCAAAGATACCATTTTATTTAGATAATCGATGCAAAACAAAAGTCATGGCTGATAAAAGCAAAAACGCCATCAATTGATGAGCTAACCCCAACCAAAGTGGCACATGAAAAAGTAAGGTAAAAACTCCTAAAATAAATTGCAGAAATACAAAGGTTAAGAGTACTTTTAAACCTCTTTTTTGGATTACATTTAAATTGATTTTTCTGCTTTTGTAGTATAAAAATACAATCAAAGCTACTACTACATAGGCAAAAGTTCTGTGTACAAACTGTACGCCACTTTTTCCTTCCACTACATTTTTAAATAGTGTAGGTTGTTCAATGAAAACACTATCATGAATAAATTGACCATCACTCATCAAAGGCCAATGATTATGAACTAAACCAGCGTTTAAACCTGCTACAAAACCTCCATATATAATTTGGATAATCAGCACAACCATTGCAATTCTTGCGATGTTTTTTAATGATTTATAAATTTCTGTTTTTTCAGGATAAATCAAGTCTAATGCAACCCAGAGTGTGTAAGCAAAGGTAATGAAGGCAAATGTTAAATGTAAAGCCAATCTAAAATGACTTACATCTGGATTGTCAATTAATCCACTTTTAACCATGAACCAACCTAAAAATCCTTGAAATGCACCCATGGCCAATAAAATGAGGCATTTTTTTATAGTTTCAGAATCTAATTTCTTTTTAAGTAAAAAATATATAAATGGAATGATGAATACAAGACCAATAATTCGTCCAATAAAACGGTGAAACCATTCCCAGAAATAAATGAATTTGTAATCAGCCAATGTAAAATCATTGTGAATGTTTATTTTTTGGTACTCAGGAAATTTCTTGTATTCTTCAAAAGCATCTATCCATTTTTCTTCACTCAATGGAGGAAAAGTATCTGTTACCAAATGCCAATCTGTCATGGATAAACCTGAGTTGGTTAAACGCGTAATTCCTCCTACCATAACCATGATAAACAACAATACACATCCTGAAAGTAGCCACACGATGACTGATTTATTCGCTCTCATTTTTTTATTTTATAATGCAAAATTACTTGATTTTTATGATTTCTCTTGGAAACAAATCATAAAGTTTATTAAATAACTTTTTCGTAAGCTCTTCTTGGACTGCCTCTAAAAAAAACTTCACCACAATAAACATATCCCATTGTATCAAAAACTTTCATCATGGCAAAATTGTCAAAATTGGTATCTACTTTTATACTATTGATCTTGTTTTGTAAAGCAAAATCTTCAATATATTTTAAGATGATTTTTGATAATCCTTGTCCCAAATAATTTTTATCAATTACAATTCTATGAACTACCACAAAATCTTTGTTTGTAATCCATTTCCCAATGATTTTTTCGTACTCTGGCTCGTTGTTTATGATGACAGCACTATATCCTATAATTTTTTCTTGGTCTAATAGTACATAGCCAAATCCACTTTTGATATCATTTTCAATAATAGCTTCATTGGGATACCCGTCTTGCCATTGGTTACTACCATCTGCTTTTCGTCTTTCTATGGCTTGTTGGAGAAGGCTCCAAATAATTTCTTTTTCTTCTGATGCAGCTTTTCTAAAAGTATAAGTTTTCATTCTAACACTATTTTTGGTTCAACTCTAAACCCATTTTTATTGCTTTTTTGATAACAAATTGATAAGCAGCTTCATATTCATTGGGAATTTCACCTTCTAAAATAGCTTCTTTCACAGCTTCTTTTAAAACACCAATTTCCCTTGAAGGTTTTAAATTGAATAATTCCATAATTTCTTCACCAGAAATAGGAGGTTGAAAGTTTCTTATAGAGTCTTTTTCTTCTACTTCAACTATTTTTTGACGAACTATATCAAAGTTTTTGTGGTATTTTTTAAATTTAAAAGGGTTTTTGGTAGTAATATCGGCCTCGCACAGAGTCATTAAATTTTCTACGTCTTCCCCAGCATCAAAAATTAGTCTTCTCACAGCAGAATCGGTAACAATATCTTCTGATAAGACAATAGGACGAGAACTCATCATCACCATTTTCTGTACAAATTTCATTTTTTGATTCAAGGGCATGTGTAATCTAGTGAAGATTTTTTTGACCATTTTTCCACCTAAAAATTCATGTCCATGAAAAGTCCAACCTTGTTTTTTGTTGAATTTTTTTGTGGGTGCTTTTCCAATATCATGTAACAAAGCAGCCCAACGCAGCCAAACATCATCTGTGTTAGGACAGATGTTGTCCACCACTTCTAAAGTGTGATAAAAATTGTTTTTATGGGTATGGCCTTCAATCTCTTCAACATTATTTAAAGCCGTTAATTCTGGTAAAATGATGTCTAAAAGTCCAGTTTTATATAATAGTAAAAATCCAGTAGAAGGTTTATGGGTAGAAAGAATTTTATTTAATTCATCTACAATTCTTTCTCCTGAAATGATGTTAATTCGTTCTTTATTTTTTGAAATTGCTTCTAATGATTTGTCTTCAATTTCAAACTGTAATTGCGTAGCAAATCGGATGGCACGCATCATTCGCAAAGGATCATCAGAATAAGTAATATCTGGATTTAAAGGTGTTTTGATGGTTTTTGAGGCTAAATCTTCTACACCATTGAAAGGATCGATTAAATCACCATAATTGTTTTCATTCAAAGAAAAAGCCAAAGCGTTTATTGTAAAATCTCTTCTCTCTTGATCATCTTGTAAAGTGCCAATTTCAACTGTAGGATTTCGACTTTCTGTTTGATAACTTTCTTTTCTTGCTCCTACAAATTCAATGTCTGTATCTTTGTAACGAAGCATTGCAGTTCCGTAGTTTTTAAAAACTTGCACTTTAGGCTTATTGGGCAGTAATTCGGAAACTTTGAGTGCTAAATCAATGCCACTTCCAACAGCAACAATGTCAATGTCTTTTTTTAAAGGTCTATTCAGAAGAAAATCACGAACAAAACCACCAATTACATAAGTTTCTACATTAAGTTCTTGGCTTGCTTGTGCAATGATTTTGAATATGGGGTTATTTAGTGCTTTTATGTAATTCATTATTATACCGCAGATTCGCAGATTTTTATTTTTTTGTTCTCACAATTCTCTTACATTCAAGTGAGATAGAATTAAAGTTAACTAATAAAGCTAATTCATTATTAGATACTCGTAAATAGTTTAAACATTACTTATAATGACTGTTGTTAAAGCAATCAACTGTTTTTACTTCTAAAATAATTTTATCATAAACCACAAAATCAGCATAAAACTTGTGTTTTATAATTCACTGAAAATTTTTTTCTCTTTCAAAAAGGATTTTATTTTCATTAAATTCAAACTCGATAGCATCTTTATATACAATTTCAGAAAATCCTTTTCCAAGATTTTTATGAACTTCAAATAATATTCCTATTATTTTACATGTTTCTTCTTTATGTAAATAATCTTTCATTGTAAAAAAAAATCTGCAAATCTGCGGTTATTTAATTACTTACGAATAATCTTCACTTGACTATCTAATCCTAATTTTATTATGGTTGAAGGATTTTTGCAAATTTTTTCGTGATGCAAATTTACTACATAGTCAACACCTTTTATAATTTCAGGAGATATTTCTTTGAAAGATTTTGGTGTTGGTTCCCCAGAAATATTTGCTGAAGTGGACACCAATGGTCGTTTCATACGCTCCATTAGCTTGAAACAAAATGGCTCTTTTACGATTCTGATTGCCAATGTATCGTCTTGAGCTACTAGATTTTTGGCTACATTTCTAGGTTTATCTAAAATTAAAGTCGTTGGTTTTTCAGATAAATCCAATATTTCCCAAGCTACTTCAGGGATGTCTTTAAAAATATTATAAACCATTTTTTCAGCATTCATAAGGCAAATCATGCTTTTACTTTCTTCACGCTTTTTGAGAACATAGATTTTGGCTACAGCTTCTTCATTCGTAGCATCACATCCAATTCCCCATACGGTATCTGTAGGATATAAGATTATACCACCTTCTTTTATTACTTCATATGCGTTGTGGATTTCGGTGTTCATATTTTATCTCTCAAATATAAATTTTTTTATTTTCAATTCAACTTTTACTAAAAAGGGTAATTGCATCTGCTTCTTTAAGTTTAATAACGACGAATAGGGTTGTTGTTGAGGAAACAGTTGACTGGCATTTTCTATTAAAGATTTTATGTTTTTATACTTTAATAAGACTAATTCATGCCATACTTTTGGTTCAACGGGATGAAAATCAATTAGATTTTTATAATTATTTATATTTAAATCAGACCAAGTTTTAAAATATTCATCACCATTGAAATCATTTTTATGTCCCCAATTATCTAATTTTTGCTTTATTTCATGTTCATCTCGTGCCCAAGATTGGTGCAATACTCTCTGATTTGTGTATAAACACCCCCAATTTGTCTTACGGGCTCTAACATATTTAGGATTGTTTGTTGCAAAATAAAAATCTTCGTTTATAGGTTTTATTACATAAAAACCATTTTCATCTTTTTTATATAATACTATCACTTGTGCAATTAGCGAATAGGGTTTGTTTATAGGGTCTTTTAATAAAAAAGCACTTTTCTTTAGGAATGTAATCATTTTTTTAAAATCATAAACATATTCGTCAACATCAAGCTGAATATGCCAACCACCTTCTCCCATGAATTCACCTAATTTGTTTCTTTGTATTGTTTCACTAAGCATTGGATTTGTAACATTTTCAGGGAAATAAAAGTTGTCAGCATAAAACTTTATTTTGTTATCTGTATCGAATTTTTTTATTGATTCAAAAAAAGTTTCGGGAATATCAAATTTATTTCCAGTCCAAGTTTTAAAATTTTTATCATAACAAAGTACAATTAAATCTGCATATTTATAGATGCTTTCTAATGAATTCATCAAATATATGTAATCATATGATATAAGGTATCCTACTTTAATTTTAGCTTTCATGTATTTTTAATTTAGATTGGATTAAAAAAAATCCTTAATGACTTCATTAACTTTTTCTATGGAAAAAGGGTGTAAACTTTTTTCCGAGTTTTGAGAAAGTTTTTTCCAAGTAACCTCGTCAGTGTATAATCTTATAATTGAATTTGCAAAATCTACAGGTTGGTCTGCTATTAAAACATTTTCTTCATCTTTTAAGAACATTCCTTCCGCTCCAATAGTTGTTGTAACAACAGGTAAATAATATTCAAAGGCTTGTCCAATTTTTCCTTTAACACCAGCACCTATTAACAGAGGAGCTACCATTAATTTTGAATTGTTAAAAAGAGGCTCTATATCAGAAACAAAACCATGAAAAATGAATCTCTCATCAACAATATCTTTTACAACTGTATTGATATTGCCAATGATATTCACTTTCATTTTAGGATACGATTTCCATACAATTGGCATTATTTGATTGTATAAGTGATAAATTGCATCTACGTTTGGATGATGAGTTGAACCTATGAACAATACATCACTTCTAAAGTCAAACGTATTAATTTTATCTTGTTTTACTTTTGGGTAATGAATATTTGATATTGTAATTAGTTTTTTTTCATCACAATAGGTTTTCATAAATTCTTTTTCCTCATCAGAAATCGTTATGGTGTAGTTGGATATTTTTGCTGCTTCTAATTCTAATTTTTTGTAAGCTATATAATTATTGAAATTACTTTTATCTTGTTTGTTGATTTCAGAGGCTCTTTTGAATCTTAAATGATGAATATCAACCATATCATAAATAAACTTCGTATTTGTTAAAAGAGGTTTAATTTGTTTGTAATGATTTTTAAAACTATTTGGTCCATAAATCCATACATAATTCACATTTTTACAATATTTGGAAATGAAGTGTTTATAATCTTTATATTGTAAATGCTCATAAAATATATTAATTCCCATTCTTTGATAAACATCTAAGTAAGCTTGCCAAATAAAAGTTTCTTTAGAAATAAAAGTTACATTGTATCCTTTTTCAATAAATACATTCATTATTTCTTTTAATCTATTTGAACCTGAATCTTTATCAAATTCTGGTACTATGTCGTTTATAAATAAAATGGATTTATTGTTGTTTATTTCTAAAATTCTATCTTCTACGCATTCCGCTTGGATATCATTTATTTGTTTACTCCATTTGTCATAAAATTTTTTTTGATTTGTCTTAAACAAAATTTCTTTCCTATTATTGCTTTCTTGATTTTGTTTTGATTTATCATTATATGTAATTCCGTTGTAATGTAAAACCTTTGAAAAAGGAGTGTAATAAATATCTTTTTTTTGATTATACTTCAAGTCAAAACATAAATCGGTTTCTTCGAAGTATGCTGGAGCAAACTGTTCGTCAAATAGATTTAATTCACCATTATCTTTGTGTTTTTTGAACAACAAGCTACAACCAGAGCAATAATCTACTTTTCTGATATAATTAACTTCTGGATAAAACGGTTTTCTATTTCTTACAATTTGATGAATAGTATAATCTTTCATAAAGACTGCACCAGCTTCTTGCAATGATAAATCGGGGTTTAATAGCATAGATCCAACAGCACCAACATTTTTATGGTTTTCAAAAACATAAAAAAGTTCGTCCAAAAAGTTTTCATAAACTTCGGTATCATTGTTTAGTAAATAGACATACTCTCCTTTTGAAATTTTTATTCCTTTATTGATATTTTTTAAAAAGCCAAGATTTGTTTCATTCTTTACAATATTTATTCCAGTGACATTTGTAAAATCATACTCATCCGAACTATTATCATCAATTAATATTATTTCAAATGGATAGTTATCTGTTAAATTTTTATGTAGATATTGAAGACAATTCCATGTATAAATTTCTTGATTATAAAAAGGAATAATTATAGAAACTTTTGGATTTTCGGAACTATTAAATAAAATTGGAGTTCTATCAATATTTATAAGTTGTTTAGGTTGTACATTCTTTAATTTATCTTCAAGTTGTTTAACTTTTCTTCTTCTTCTAAAAAAAAGACTTATTTCTTTTTTCAACTTCATTATTATATTTTTTTTAATGTTTCCTTTAAAATTTCTCTAGAAAACGGTTTTAAGCTTTCTTCTGAGTTTTTTTGGAGCTTTAACCAAAGTGTTTTGTTTTCATAAAGATTAATGATTTCATTTGCAAATGCTTCAGCATTATTTGCAATTAAAACATTTTCATTGTGTTTCAAAAACATGCCTTCCACACCAATGTCGGAAGATATAATTGGCAAATAATATTCCAAGGCTTGGCCTAATTTTCCTTTTACACCTGCTCCATAACGTAATGGAGCAACCATCATTTTATTTGATTTGAAAATGGATTCTATATCTTCAACATATCCGTGAAAAATAAAATTAGGATGAGAAATGTTATTAATCTCTTCATTTAAATTGCCAACTACATTAACTTTTATAGTGTTATTTTTTTTCCATACTAACGGCATTATATCGTTATATAAATAATGAATAGCATCAATATTGGGTGTATGTGTTGAACCAATAAATAATATATCTTTTCTCTGTTCAAAAGGTAAAACTTCTTTAATGTTTATTTTAGGATAATGAACATTGGATATAGTTTTTACCCTATTTGGATTGAGAAATTGAGAAATGTATTTATTTTCTTCTTCAGATATTGCAATTACCACATTTGCTTTTTTTGCAAGTTTAGTTTCTATTTTGAAAAATTTCTTATATCGTTTTCTAAAAGAATATTTGATTGGGTTTAAATCAATGGCTCTTTGAAGCCTCAGATGATGTATATCAATAGTATCATACACTTTTTTAATTTTTCTAAAATTTTTATTTAATTTAGAAATATTTTTTTTAAAACTATAAGGTCCATACAACCATATCAAGTCAATAGTATTTATGGAGCTTAAAAAAGGGATGATTTTGTACTCTTTTGATTGAAAGAGCATTATGTCTTGTTCCTTAAAAAAAGTATAATATTTATTGCTATGATCTTCTACTTCATAACATATGATACAGTTATAATTTAATTCTTTATATGCTAAAATGATTTCTTTTAAACGGTTTGAACCAGAATCTTTATCAAATGTGGGTATAACTCCGGTAATGAAAACAATGGTTCTTTTATTAGTATCATAAGAATTTATATTGACTAAATCGTCAATATGAATATTTTCTTTCTTGATAAAAAGTTGTTTAATGAATTTAAATACAATCATTTATTTTTGTCGTTGCTTGAGTGAATCTGTGATAGAAGCTCCTTTAAGTACTATTTTAAATATATACCAATATTTATATTTGAAAATACTTTTAAATAAAAATTGGATTCTAAGTTTATTTAATAAAATACCATGCCAAAAATAACCATAATGTTTTCTAATTACATATAAAAAAGAAATTTTTAATTCAGTTTTAATAAGAATAGACTTTGGAGTGCTAGCTCCATGATAATGAATAAATTCAGCTTCTGGTATTAAATAAGCTTTTTTCCCTTTTTTCAGTAGCCTCAAGCATAAATCAGTTTCCTCATAGTATAAAAAAATATTTGTATCAAAGCCACCAATATCCCAAAAATCAGAGGCTCTAATCATCATGAAACTACCTGAGACAAATTGTCCTTCTTGATGATTTTTATAATCATAAGTCCTGTTAATATATTTTTTAGGATTTAACTTGTTAAGAATTGTTCTCCCAAGTATATCTTTTAGTGGAGAAGCAAAATAATCTAATGTAGGTAATATACTTCCATCCTCTTTATAGGCTTTTGGTCCACAAATACCATAATTCAAATTATTATCCATAGCTTTCATTAGTATAGATAAGCAGTCATTTTTGAATATTGAATCATTGTTAACAAATGCATAGTATTTTGCATTTGCATATTGAGTACCTAACATATTTCCACCGCCAAAGCCAATGTTTAAATTACTTTTAATGACTTTAAGCTTATTTGAATTTAGCTCTTTCTGGAAATCTAATAATTGTTCATATTCATTATTTTTAGAATTATTATCAATAATAATAATTTCAATTGAGATAGAATCACATGTTTTTTCTAAAATGCTTTTAACACATCCAATAGAATATTCTACAGAATTGTAATTAATTAATATTACAGCTATATCATTCATAATTACAAATATTGATTTATCCCTTTTTCAATAAAGGTAACTTTTTTTTCTGTGGTTTCTTTTTCGATGGCATTATTGATGGCCAAATTGTTCTTATCTTGTTCTTTATGGTAAATGTGATAAGCAATAGCTGTCTGTTTCAATCTTTTTCCTTTTATACCTATATTATGTAAGCGTTGAATCATCTCTGAATCATCAATTCCCCAACCCACTAAACCTTCATTAAAACCGTTTATTTTAATAAAATCTTCTCTCCAAAATGACATGTTGCATCCTCTTAATTTTCCAGAACGCTCTTCATGAATTTTGGCAAATTTCATAAATAAAGGAAAGTGAACAGTTCTAGTTCTTTTTTTAATTCCTTCAGCAAAAAAGCCAAAATGTATAATTTTTTTATCAAAAATAGTCTTCAAAATGTCTTTCTGAATATTAACTCTTGAACCAAATAAATAAATCCCTTTTTCAGCATATGTCAAATGGTCTTTAACAAAATCTTTGTGCATGATAATATCACCATCAATCTCAATGATATAGTCATACTTGGCCTTTGCAATTGCCTTGTTCATAATTTTGGGTTTCTGATTGCCATTGTCTTCATGCCAAATATGAACCAATGGAACTGGAAAATTTGCTTGAAATTTTTTAATCAATTCGGTAGTTTCCTCTTTTGAACCATCATCAGCAATTATAACTTCATTCGGCAAAACACTCTGATTTTTTATACTTAATAATAAAAGTTCTAAAGCTTCTGGCCAATTATAGGTAGGTGTTACAAGGGATGATTTTGGTAATAAACTCATTTTTTTGATTTATTTTTTGGTAAAAATACCTAAAATATTGGTTTAATTAAATTGTATGCATAATTTTGAAAAAAAAATAATGGTGTACAAACTGAACGATGCCTTTTCAAATAAGAAAGAACAACTTAAAAATTTCATTGAAAATTTCAATACTTCTGGTGAAGTTTTCATCAAAGGAAATAGAAACACCATTAAGTTATTCCAATTGGATAACCTTACCTTAAACATAAAATCGTTTAAAGAGCCAAATCTTATTAATAAAATTGCTTATAGGTATTTTAGAAAATCTAAAGCACAGCGTTCCTTTGAATATGCTAATTATCTTTTAAAGAATGACATCGGAACACCAAATCCAATAGCTTATTTTGAAAACACTTCATTATTTGGTTTAAAAGATAGTTATTATGCAAGTGAACATTTACAATGTGATTTAACGTATCGCGAATTGGTAGAAACAGACTATCCAGATGCAGAAAATATATTGCGTCAGTTTACCCAATTTACATTTTTCATGCATGAAAAAGGGATCGAGTTTTTAGACCATTCCCCTGGAAATACACTTATAATTAAAAGACCAGAAGGGAAATATGATTTTTATTTGGTAGATTTAAATCGAATGAAGTTTCATACGAAAATGAATTTTGAAACCCGAATGAAAAACCTTTCTAAAATTACGCCTAAAGAAGATATGGTTGCTATTATGAGTAGTGAATATGCAAAACTTTCTGGAATTGATGAAGATAGAGTTTTTGCAACCATGTGGAACCTTACCAAAGATTTTCAATATCGATTTTACCGAAAAAAAAGGATAAAAAAGAGGTTAAAGTTTTGGAAAAAATAGTAATTTTCCAAACTTAATAGTTTTCATGAAGGTATCCGTAATTATTACTACTTACAATTCAGAAGAATGGCTGTCAAAAGTTCTGGAAGGGTATTGTTCCCAAACCGAGAATAATTTTGAAGTTGTTATAGCTGATGATGGTTCCAATGATAAAACTAAAGAAGTAATTAATGCTTTTCAAACAAAATTTAAATTTCCAATTGTACACGTTTGGCAACAAGATAATGGTTTTCAGAAATGTAAAATTTTAAATAAAGCTATCCTAAAAGCCAATTCAGATTATTTATTATTCACAGATGGTGATTGTATTCCCAGAAAAGATTTTGTGCAACAACATTTAAAGTTTCAAGAAAAAGGCTATTTTCTCTCTGGTGGTTATTTCAAGCTACCCATGGAAACTTCAAAAGTCATTTCATCTGAAGATATTAAATTGCAAAACTGTTTTTCAACTTCATGGTTGATTAAAAATGGGGTGAAAAAGAGTTTTAAGTTGACTAAACTAACGCACAATAAATTCTTTGCAATTTTCATGAATTGGATAACACCAACCAAGAAAACCTTTAACGGTCACAATACTTCTTGTTTTAAAAGCGATTTAATGGCAGTAAATGGATTCAATGAAGAAATGCAATACGGTGGTTTAGATAGAGAAGTAGGAGAGCGGTTATTCAATTATGGTGTTTTGGCCAAACAAATTCGTTATCAGGCAATTTGCTTGCATTTGGATCACAAAAGAGGTTATGCCACCAAAGAAACTTGGGAGAAAAATTTTGCTATAAGAGCTTACAATAAAAAGCATAATGTAACTGCTATTGAAAGAGGAATTTCGCAGTATTTATAGTTAGAGTTTGTCATACTGAACTTGTTTCAGCATGACAAAAATCAAATAATTCTTTTAAAAAACTCATCCAATTTTTCCTTAATCAAAGCAATCGGATATTCCTCAAAATATTTAAATGTATGTTCCTTGATGTATTTCTCGTCATGTTCCGCATAAATTTCAGGTTTCAAATCTTTTAGATGAATGGAGACGTTTTTTTCATCTTCAAAAATTTGCCAGGTTTCCTTATCAACACTTGGAGAAAACAAAGAAAAAGTTGGAACAAATAATGCTTTGGCCATATTTACCGATCCACCTTCATTTCCAATCAAAGCATCACATTGCGATAATAAGCCTAAAAATTCACGAAGACTTTTTCCATAAAGTTCAAAGAAAATGGCTTTTTGCGTTTTTTCGTTACATAAATTATAAAGTTTTAAAGCCTCTTCCTTTTGATTTGGGATATAATTAAAAAGCAAAGAAGCATTTGTTTTTTCAACCGTATAATCTAACAGTTCAGCCATTTTTTCTAAAGGATAGGTTTTGTACCATTCACTTCCCAAAATGCCAATCATAAATAAAGGTTGGTTTTGTGGAATGTTAGCTCCTAGAAGAGTTTTTTTGGCAGCTTCAATTTCTGAATCAGAAAGAAAAATTTTGGGCTTAAAATCAATGATTTCCTCTTTGATTAATGGTTTTAACAGAGCTAATCTGTTTTCAATGGCTAAACCATAGTTGCTTTTTGTACCGTTTGGTAAGCGTTTGATGTTGTGATTGTAGAAGATTTTTGAATAGCCTTTTTCATAAGAGATTTTATAGTTGGAGCCAGAAAAAAACGTAATCAAATTCGTTTCCAATTTACTATAAGCATCTATAACAACATCATATTTGTGATTTCTAATTTTAAAAATAAATTTAAATAATGAAAAATAGTTTTTTCTAACTTTTTGTTCCAAAACTATTATGTTAGAAATTGCTTTGTTTTCTTTTAAAACATCCACACAGTTGGCGTAGCACATATAATCAATGGTTGCATTTGGATAATGATCTTTTAGACTATTGGCTAATATGGAACTGGTTAAAACATCTCCAATTCGTTTTTGTTGAATGATTAAAATTTTCATTTTTATAAATTAAAGTGCTAAAGTACATAAGTAAAACCAAACATAAAAACTTTAAATAAAAACTGTATTTTTGCCTGTATAAAATTCAAATTATGGCAATCAGCGGTTTAGTAATTACATTTAATGAAGAAAAAAACATTGGAAAATGTATTGATGCTTTGTTCAAAGTTTGTGATGAGGTTATCATTGTTGATTCATTGAGTAAAGACAAAACAGTTGAAATAGCTGAATCTAAAGGAGCAAAAGTAATTTCTCAAGCTTTTTTAGGTGATGGACCACAGCGAACTCACGGTTTGCCTTATTGTAAAAACGATTGGATTTTAAATTTAGATGCCGATGAATTTTTGGATAAAGACGCTGAGCAATTTATTCTAGAGGAAAGATATTTAATTGGAAATTATGATGCTTTTTCGTTCAGAGTTAAGAATTTTTTAGGTGATGAATTAATCGATTTTTCAGGATGGTATCCCGATCACAAAGTCCGTTTTTTCAACAAACAAACCGCAAAACCTTCAGAAGCAAAAGTACATCAATCTATTGTTACAACAAATGAAAAGAAAGTTCCAGTACATATCCTACATTTTGGATGGGATTCGTTTGAACAAATTGTAGCAAAAAAGAATCAATATTCAACTTGGCATGCCCAACAGCTTTTTGATCAAGGAAAAAGAGTAGGACCAGCCAAGCCAGTAATTAATGGACTGACAGCTTTTATAAGATGTTATTTCTTTAAGAAAGGAGTTTTTAACGGTATTGATGGCATTACAATTGCATTAATTCAAGGATTTTTTTCACACATGAAATACGCGAAATTGTTGAAATTACAACGGCAAGAAAGATTATTGAACCGTAAACCATAAAATAAAAATTCCAAACCCCATTTAGTACTTATTTGGAATTTGGAATTTCATAATTTGGATTTTACTTAAACTGCTACATCATATTCACGTAAAGCATCATTTAAGGATGTTTTTAAGTCAGTTGAAGGCTTGCGTTGACCGATAATCAAAGCACAAGGGACTTGATACTCACCAGCAGCAAATTTTTTGGTAAAACTTCCAGGAATCACAACTGAACGAGCTGGAACAACTCCTTTGTATTCTTTCGGTTCATTTCCAGTCACATCAATAATTTTTGTGGATGCTGTTAAGACTACGTTTGCACCCAAAACAGCTTCTTTTTCTACACGAACACCTTCTACGACAATACATCTTGAGCCAATGAAAGCACCATCCTCAATGATGACTGGAGCTGCTTGCAAAGGTTCTAATACACCACCAATTCCAACACCACCAGAAAGGTGCACGTTTTTACCAATTTGGGCACAACTTCCCACAGTAGCCCATGTGTCAACCATTGTTCCTTCATCCACATAAGCTCCAATGTTTACATAACTTGGCATCAGGATTACACCTTTTGAGATATAAGCTCCATAACGAGCCACAGCTGGAGGAACCACACGAATTCCTTTTTCAGCATAATTCCTTTTCAATTCCATTTTGTCGTGATATTCAAAGATGCCAGCTTCCCAAGTTTCCATTTTTTGTATTGGGAAATACATGACTACTGCTTTTTTGACCCATTCGTTGACTTGCCAACCATCTTCTGTTGGTTCAGCTACACGAAGTTTTCCGTTATCTACTAAATCAATAACTTCTCTAATGGCATTTGTTGTTTCAGTTTCTTGTAATAAAGCACGGTTTTCCCAAGCTTGTTCTATAATTGTTTGTAAGTTTTGCATGGTTTAAAATTTTCACAAAGATAGTGTTTTATAAATTTTTGGAATTATTTTTGATTGTTTAATAATTGATTAAATTTACAGGAAATTGTTAAAAATAAATAACACGCAAATGAAAAAGAGCATTATACTAATCTTAATGATAACCATAAGTTTTGCTTCGTGCAAAGGAGAAAAAGAAATAAATACTGATGAAGTAAATGCTGATTCTACTGCTGTTGAAATGGTCTCGGATGATCACAATGCTAGGATTAGTTTAGATTATCAAGGAACCTATGTTGGAAGTTTGCCTTGTGCAGATTGCGAATCTATTGAAACAACAATCATTTTAACAGATGACAGTTTTATAAAAGAAGTAGTTTACGAAGGAAAATCTAAAGAAATTTTCAGGGAATCGGGAAGTTTTGAATGGAGTAAAGAGGGAAATACCATTACGTTAATGGGAATTGAAAAACCAAATCAATATTTTGTAGGTGAAAACGTTTTATTTCATTTGGATATAAATGGGAAAAGAATTGAAGGAGATTTAGCATCGAATTATGAGTTGATAAAGAAAGTGCAAGAAACACCTGTAGTGGCAAAAGAAAGCAAAATTGGAGAAACTCAAAGTGATAAAAAAATTGCTTTGAAAGATTCTAAATGGAAGTTGGTTAAATTGTATGGTAAAGAAGTTAGCAATACAAATGAAAAAAGACCTATAGGTATAACCTTTACTTCAAATGGAAGAATGTCAGCTTTTGTAGGATGTAATTCTATGGGTGGAAGTTATACATTGGACGAAAGTAAAAACACAATTAAGTTTTCAAAAATTATGTCAACAATGATGGCTTGTGAAGATATGAATACAGAAAAAGAATTAGCCAAAATACTTGAAATAGCAGACAATTATAATTTTGATGGAAAAACCCTAAAATTAAATAAAGCAAGAATGGCAACTTTAGCTGAATTTGAAATTATTAAATAAAAGATATGCCAAGAATTCTCGCCATAGATTACGGAATAAAACGCGCAGGTATTGCCGTAACCGATGAAATGCAAATCATAGCTTCAGGATTAACCACAGTTCCTTCTGAAACTTTAATCACTTTTTTAAAAGACTATTTTGCTGAAGAAAAGGTAGAAAAAGTAATCATTGGTGAACCCAAACAAATGGATGGAACACCATCTGAAAGTGCTGCTATAATTGAAAAGTTTATCAAAACGTTTACCATAACTTTTCCAGAAATGCCTTTGGATAGAGTAGATGAGCGATTTACTTCCAAAATGGCCTTTCAAACTATGATTGATAGTGGTTTAAAGAAAAAGCAACGTCAAAATAAAGCATTAATTGATGAAATTGCCGCTACAATTATGTTGCAAGATTATATGAATAGGAGATAACGAATTAGGTTTAAGGTTAAATTAACTTTTAATACTCAAATCAAAACACTATTTTTGCAACCAATTACTGAATACTATAAACTGACACTGACTACTATGATTTTACCTATATATGGCTATGGCGAAGCCGTTTTAAGAAAAAAATGTGAAGATATTTCAAAAGATTATCCCAATCTTAAAGAAACAATTGCTAATATGTATGATACTATGAACAACGCTCATGGTGTTGGATTAGCTGCGCCACAAGTTGGAATGCCAATTCGAATTTTCATTGTAGATACAGCTCCTTTTGCTGATAGTGATGATGTTTCAAAAGAGGAAGCTGCTGAATTGAAAGTTTTTAAGCAAACATTCATTAATGCAAAAATTCTAAAAGAAGAAGGAACAATTTGGGGTTTCAATGAAGGATGTTTGAGTATTCCTGATGTTCGTGAAGATGTATTTCGTCATGATACCATTACTATTGAATATTATGATGAAGACTTCAATAAAAAGACAGAAGTGTACAATGGACTGATTGCCCGTGTAATCCAGCATGAATACGATCATATAGAAGGAATTTTATTTACAGATCACGTTTCATCACTAAAGAAAAAGTTGATTGCAAAAAAACTGAATAATATCATAGAAGGAAAAGCTTTTCCAGATTACAGAATGAAATTTGCCAATAAAAAAGGAAGATAAATAAAAGAAATTCCAATTTTATAAAGTTCTAAAACCTCAATTATTAGTATTATTCTCTGGAATTTGGAGTTTCAACATTGGAATTTAAAATTTAAAATATATATTTGCCACCCATTAATTACAAAAAAGGATGAGTTTACAAAAAATATTAGCTATTTCTGGAAAACCAGGTTTGTATGAATTAAAAGTTCAAACAAGAACAGGATTTGTAGCTGAATCATTATTAGACGGAAAAAAAATAACAGTGGGTTTAAGAGCCAATGTGAGTCTGTTGTCAGAAATTGCAGTTTATACCTACAGTGAAGAAGTACGTTTAGCTGAAGTTTTTAAAGCAATTGCCGAAAAAGAAAATGAAGGATTAGCCATTTCTCACAAAGAAGATGACGCTACATTAAGAGCTTATTTTAGAGAAGTCTTACCAGAGTTTGATGAAGATAGAGTTTATACTTCAGATATCAAAAAAGTGTTAAACTGGTACAATTTATTACAACCTAAGGGTTGGTTAACTTTAGAAGCTTTAGCTGAAAAAGAACCAGAATCTACAGAAAAAGAAGCAGCATCTGAGTAATTATGCTTCAATACAAATATAAAAGTCCTAATTTTTATTAGGACTTTTTTTTGATGTAACTCAATTGTTAGAGGTATCAAATAAAAATTATAAAGCAGCAGCAAAATTATTGGTTTGTATTTGGGCTAAATAATATTACAACAAGTGAGACAACCGCATTTACCTTAATATAAACTGCTTCAGCATCCAAAAAATACATTTTTAGGTAATTCAAATTATTACCATAGAATTACGATTAAAAGAGGTTGAAATTTGCAACTTTTGAAGATTAATTTTATTGAGTTGGGTTGCAGCAACAAGAACCGTTCTAGATAGTTTTTATTCTGGTATTTTTCCACAAATATTTCATTTCCAGTTCCTAATATCTACTGAATTTTTGAAAATTTTGTAACTATCTGTAATTCCTGTAATTCCTGCTGAAGTCAGTCTGTTTTCAGTATTTTCTTTTACAGTTGAAAGTTGTCCTTTTGAAAACCAATAACAAGTCCTGAAGAAGGAAAGACCTTATATTAGTTTTCCAGTTCATTCTCAGATACTACAAAATATTTGATGTAAGGTTTAGTTGTTGAATAGGAAAATATTTGTCAAATCTCATCTTTTGTATGTTGATAAGGAGTTTCAATAAAATTGCTTACAACGACAGATTGTGAAAAAATGCTATCTATACAACAAACAAATATACTAAAATACAAATAGGAAAGATTAAAAAGGTGCTTTTCTGAATGTGATATGTTTGTGGATTAGGATTAAAACACTCAAGTTATTTCCTATTTCATTATTTGTGTTTTGGTTCGTTAAGGTCAAAATAGTTTCCTTTGGTTCTATCTAAAACTTCTCTAATTAATTTGAAATTTTGTTCGGTCGGTTTGAGATTTACATATTTGTCAACGATAGTTCTATGTCTGTATATAATGAAAGTATTTTCAATATTTTGATTTATTCTGTTGAGGTTTGCTTCACTTTCGGTGTCACTAAATGAAGGAACAAAAGTCAAGGCAATTTTTTGAAGCCCTAATTCATTTCCTATAGTAATCAATTCTGTTTGTCTGATCTCATTGCTATAATTGTTTGAGTTTCCATATACAAAATATGCTTTTAGATATTTTTCCCTTGTTATACTTTCGTTATCTAAGTATTTTAACCATTTTTTGATGTCTTCCCAATTTGGATTGTGACCAACAAAATATACAATTCCGTGGTAACGTCCATATTTGCAAACTGGGCAGACTCTTGTTTCTTTATCAGGACCGAATGCGTGGAAAGGTGCAAATGAAGGTTGGTCTTCACCTATGTTTAATCCCGATTGTATGTCACTTTTGGTTTTAATTGGATAGTTGGGAATATTCAACCCAAGAATGATATTGTGTTCTGCAATTTGCATATCATTGGCTAAAACGATTCTTAATAATTCTGTACCAGCTCTGTCAAGTTTTCCATACTTTTTCTTATGGCTCAGATACAATGGATCATCATCAAAATAAAGATCGGCATAATATTCGTTATTGACGCTAGGCTCTTGAATTGACAAATGAATATGTTGTGGAATATTATCGTTCGGATAAGCTGCTGGTCTGCTGGTCTTAATTGTATAGTTACCATTCTTGTCAGACTTAACCCAACCTCGAAGTTTACCGTGTTCTTTTGCTTGTTTAGGGGTTTGCTTGTTTGACGTGTACAAGCCATTATCGTCAGTGTGCCAATAATAGATAATGACTTCTGGTGCTGGAGTTTTGCCATCAAATTGGAAAACTTTACCTGTTATAATTAATTTTTGTTTTCCCTCAATCCAACCAATAGAAGTATCTTCAGGAGAAATTGTATCAGGCATTTGAATATACATTAATTCACAGCCATCACAGCCTCCACCAACAAGTTTACTTTCATCTGATTTAATTTCAGTTTGACTGTTTTTGGATTTTATTTGTCCGTTACAACTTATTAGAAAATGAATAAAGAAGATAAAAACTCCGAATTTAAATATATGTTTCATTTTAGATATTTTAATGGCAAAAATGCCGTTTATTTACCCTTTAGACAAATGAAATATAGTAAGATGAGTTTATTTTGTGTTGAGCTGATGAAAATCTGAAAGCTTTGATTTGAAGTTTTTAGTATAATTTCTGCTTAATCTCAATATTTTATTGTTTGAAAGTTTAATGTCATAATCTCCATTTTGTCGGGATTCAATAGATGAAATTTTATGGATATTAACGATATGTGATTTATGAATGCGTACAAATTGTTTGTGGTCTAGTTGCTTTTCTAAAGACTTTAAAGTTTCGGTATGCAGGTATTTTTTTTCTAGAATATTGATGTTAATGTATGGCGAGTTTGCCGAAAAATAAAGAATGTCATTTACATTTATCAATGATTTTTTGTTATTGTTGTCAGCAATTAAAATCGAACGGATAAAATCTTGTTTTTCAGTTAGTACTTCAATTTCTTTTTCTATCTGTGGCAATTGGATTTTTTTATTAATTTGGATAAAAGCTAAAAATGAAAATCCATAAACGATTACTGATTTTATAAAATAAGCTGATAATCCAAAATTGAAAGTCTGCCAATAATCAAAAGTGTGGTAATAAAAAGTCTTTGAAATAATCCATACCAATGCTGGATATGAAAACAAATGAAGAATAGTTATTAAACTTAGGAAAAATAATTTTAAATCCAATTTTTCTACTTTCCATGATATTTTAAAAGCCAATGTAAGTAAAGGCAAAAATAAGAGCCAATAAGAACTGAATATTAAAGATTCTGAAATATAAAATGAGCTGTTTTGAGATAAGGTAAATAAAAAATCTAATAATACGTTGGTAAAAATGAACAGCATTATACAAGTCGCAATAATGGAGTTTAGCTTTTGCTTTTTTTGAAAGATTTGATATGTAAGCAGAGTAGTTGTCAATGTGTTTTTAGTTCTAGCAATTAATTTAGGACAAATATACAATAGAATTTCAAAAACTTAATTTAGCTTTTATATCTCCATTTTGACAAACCTGTATTATGCGTTCTCCTTTATTTATTTTGTTCTCCAAATTTTTCAACCTTTGAAATCCATTTTTTTCTTATTGTGTCTTTTGAGTTTTTAATGATGCCAAAGTAGGAAACTTTAACAGGACTAATTCCACAAAATTCTAATGTTGATTTTTTTAGTTGATTGACACTAGGGCTGCCATAAACTAGCCAATAATACCAACTTGGTTGGTCAAGTGTTGTGATAATATGAGCCGATTTTCCTTTTAATAATTTGTCCCAAAACGAAGAGTTTTCTCTGTACTGAAATGCAAAACCTGGCAAAAATAGTCTATCAATAAATCCTTTCATGAGTGCTGGAAGTCCACCCCACCAAACAGGATGAATCCAAACCAAATGGTCTGCCCATTTAATTTTTTCCCAAGCATTCAAAAGGTCTGGCTCCAATTCGGTTCTTTTTTGATACCCAAATTCAAGATTTGGATTAAATTTTAAAGTAGAAATTATTATTTCTTGTATTTCTGCATTACTTTTTAATGCTCCTTTTTTATAAGCTTCTGCAAATCCAAAGTTCAAACTCTCTTTGTTTGGATGCCCATTTATAATCAATATTTTTTTTGCCATTTCTTATTTTTTAAATGATGAATTGCAAAATTAGATTTGAAATATCTAAAAGTTTAGGACAAATGTCTAAAAAGAAACTTCTTTTCGTATCCTGCTTAAATGGCGTTGCGAAATACCTAGATAGGATGCTAAATAATGCAAAGGAATTTTTTGAATGTACTCTGGTTGATTTTTCATCAGGTCAGAATATCGTTTTGCAGCATTGCTTTTTTGCAATTGAAAAATTCTTTTCTCCAATTCAATATATTGTTGTTCGGCTATTGTTTTTAAAAAATAAATCCAATTAGGGTTTTGTTGTATTAATAGCTCAAATTTACTCTTTTGAATGATGAGTAGCTCAGTTTCCGTAATTGCTTGTATGTTTTCTTGTGTAGGATTTGCTGTCAAGTATGAAGAATAGGCAGTCATTAAGCTGTTGGGAAACGTAATGCAATAAGTAATTTCTTCGCCTTTATCCGATGTGTAATAGGAACGCAAGCTTCCCGATAAAACAAATGCTACTTGTCTGCAAGTTTCACCTTCTTTAATAAAGTACTCAGATTTCTTAAAGATTTTATGGTCTAACAGTTGAATAAAATTATTAATTTCGATGTCTGTTAATATATTGAATGATTTTAAAAAAAGTTTAATGCTATCGTGTTTCACTTTTAGATTTCTTGTTTTTGTAGCAGTTTTTATAAGATGATGTATAGCGTTTTGTGGCTACCCAAAGGTGTTGATTTCGGAGTACTTTACTGTTAATCAATCGCAAACTTTGGTTGAAGCACAAAGCTTGATTTAACCACTGAACGGCCACTTTTGGATAGATGCTGTTGGTGACTGGTGTTCTTGTTATTGGTTAATTTTTAGTACTACATTGCCCTTTTTTCGTCCAGTGTCAACATATCTATGTGCTTCTACTATCTCGTCCAATTGAAAGGTTTTGTCAATTACTGCATTTAATTCTCCTTTTTCAAATAGTTCTTTTAACAGTTGTAGTTGTTGTATAGTTTCTGAGGCATATCCTGAACTGACACTTTTATAGACACCGTTTTCGTTCAAGAGATTTCTACATTCCTTTTTAGTGGTTTTGCCAACAGCATCAAAGATTATATCAAATTTGTCTTTTTGTTTGGTAATGTCTTCTTTGTCGTATTGGACAATCTTCGTTACTCCTAATTCGCAAACAAGGTTCTGACCTTTGGAGCTACAAACGGCAGTTATATCAGCGTTGTAATGTTTTGCTATTTGGATTGCTGATACTCCTACAGAACCTGTGGCTCCAATAATCAAAAATTTTGCGTTTGCTCGTTGGGATATCTTTGCTTTGTCTAAAAAGTGGATTGCTGTTTGTCCGCCAAAAATGATAGTTGCTGCATCTTCGAAAGTGGCATTGTTAGGCATTTCAATTACGTTCCCGTTTTGGTTGATGGCAATGTATTCTGCATAAGTACCAAATTTAAAGCCTGTCATACCGAATACTCTGTCACCAACTTTAAATTTAGAAACTTTACTACCAATGCTTTCAACAACACCTGAAAAAACAGTCCCTAATATAGGTTTTCTCGGCTTTGAAACACCTAAAACTAATCGCATAATCACCTTCATGAATCCTTTTACATCAAGACTTCTTACTCTAACATCTCCTGAATTTACGGCAGAAGCAAATATTTTGATAAGTAATTCGCTTTCTTTTGCTGTTGGCTTATTTACATCTTGAATTTGAAGAACTTCAGGTGGTCCATATTTTGTACAAATTACTGCTTTCATTTTGTCAGTCATTCTTAATTTTATTTTTTATTAGTGATATTATGTTTTTAAATTATTGCTCACTTTTATGGTGTTTGTTACACTTGTTATCAACGGTTTTCAGCTTGGCGAAGTGGCGGAAATCGAAGCACAAAACTTCAATTTTGCACAAAAGTTGAACCGAAGAACAACTGTTGAATTTAGCACTGAACCCGCCATTTTTCTATATTGGTGTTAGTTGACGTATTTTTATTTAGAGTCTAGTTTTAGTTCCTTTTCCATCTATTTTATACTCAATTCCGCTTTCAATTAGTAATCCTTTGGTCTTTTCTGAGTTCTTTTCTCTTCCGTGTTTTACATCTATATTTATTGTTTTACCGTTAAATTCTTTCGTTATATCTTCCACTACAGTGTGACCAAAAATGATTTTGTTGGCTTTATAGTATTTTAAAATTTGGTTGAGTTCATTTTCTTTGATTTTGTTGTAATATTTGTAGTCTTGTGCTAGGCCTCTATACCAATAAATACCTTTTTTACCTGTTATTAGATTCTCTACTTTATTGTTTTCTTCTTCATCATATAGATTTTTATCCCAATTGTCTCTTGCAATACGATTGATGTCAGAAACCGAAACATTGTATTTTAAAATGTCGGGACTTAAGCCTGCGTGAACAAAGATGTAATTCCCGATTTTTTCGATTACATTTTTAGAACGCAACCATTTTCCTAATTCTGTCTGGTCTGAATGTAAAAATTGAGTTGCAACATTCAAACTGTCATTTTTGCTAATGAGTTGTGCCACACGCTTGTATTTCTTGTTTGCATAGTATGCGTTTCCTTGAAAGTTCATAATTTCGTGATTTCCTAGAATATAGTGTACTTTCCCATTTTGATTAAGAGCTTGCTGCTCTAGTTTATAAATCAACCACAAAACTTGTGTTACATTTTCTCCTCTATCTACGAAATCTCCGTTTAAGAGTAAATGTCCGTTACCAAAAGTCCAATTGAAATTTTTATCGATTATTCCATTATTTATAAGGAAACTTGAAAAGGCGTCAAAATTTCCTTCAATGTCGGAAATGACAATCAGTTTTTCAGGTAATTCATAAAAATCAGGCTCGGAAGTTATGCTATCTTTAAGCTGAAATGTAAATTGGTCATTATCTGAATTATCCACTTTTACTATAAGTTTTTCCTTTCTGTCAATATTTTTGTTTAAAAATTTATTTTCTTTTGTTACTTCATAAAGTTGATTGTCAATTATATAAGGTCCGTCTATGCCATTAAGATTATTTTTTTCTTGATAATTTAGGAAAATTCCAAAATCTCTATCTTTTTGAAAAATTGCTCGTAGTCCTGACCATTTATCACGAGTTCCATCTTTGTGTTCTACATTGAAGCCCATAATTAAAAGAAATAGAAAAATTAATCCGATAAAAGATAAAATTCCGTAAAATATTATTTTAAAAATCTTCTTGATTGGTGGAAGTCGTTTCATAATATATCAGTTAACTAATAACTATCATCAAATATATACAACTTTTTTCAAGTAATAATTGTGTTAAAAAAGTTGTTTTTGGGTTAATTAATATTTTAGGTCATAATTCCCGTTTTTTCAGTTAGTTTTTCCAACCATTTTTCTCTTTCGTTTACCACAAAATCAAATTCTTTATCAGTATGGATTTTGATGCGTATTCCGTTGTCTATTATTTTGGCTGTTTTTCGTTTACTGATTTCAGTAATATCTTCGTAAGGAATATTAGTTTGACCGCTTTGGATATTTATTTTATGTGATTTAAAGATGATATGCTTATTGGTTAAGAATATTTTTCCGCCAACACCTTCCATGCCACGAAATAAGTTAGCTGGACCTTCAACCTCAATTGCTTCATTTTCTTCTAGTTCGGGTTTTATGTTCTTACCCATAGACGAAGCAAATTTTTTCCCAAATTTTTCCATTGCAAAAGGAAACCCAATTCCCATGAATAAACCAAAAAAGACACCTTGAAACAAATAACTATATAAACTTTGAAATCCATCAAATAAAAAATAATCCATTAGACTTATAATTCCAACGAACATGGCTCCAGTTAAAAGTGCAGAAATAATTTTGATTTTCCAGTTGAGCTTTGTTGCTTTTGTTCCTATTTCCATAATGTTTTTAATTTTTTGAAGTTTTGTAAATATAAAAAAATCCCAATCGTTTGCCAATTGGGAAGTTTAAAAATCTAACTTAAAAATAACAAAAACATAATGGGGAAAAGTAGGCCTGCCAAAGCTAGCTTCCAACCTTTTCTTTTAAAAGTATGTCTTCCGTGTTTCACCATCATCGTTCCTGTTACGGCAATGATGATTAACGAAATGCCAAAAATATCTGAAAAATAAATCCACCAATTGGAAGTGTTTTTATGCAAAAACATGGTTTGATTGATGATTGGTGTTTTGATGAATTCTATAATTTCTCCTTTACCAGTTTTTACGTCAACTTCAACTTCAGTATTTTCAAATTGCAACCTGAATTTGCCTTTTCGAATCATGTGACGTTTTATTTTATCATCTATTTTTAGTTCTTGAGCTAATTTTTCTGCGTAGGCATCGTCAATTAATGATTCTTTAGGTAATGAAATTGCCATAGGTTTTGATGTTAGTGTGTATTTCTCAGGATGCCAATCGCTTCTATGGTTCATCAAAATCCCTGAAAATGCAAAAGATATGATAAGACCCAAATAGAAATAGCCTAAATCTCTGTGTAATTCTCTGGCGTTTATTTTTTTCATTATCACTATATTTTTTAATTTGACTCAGCTTGAAGTTTATTTTTCTTAAGCTTTCCCCACCAAATCATAAAACCCGAAATAGGTAAACTTGCAATCAATAAACTAATTAGAAAAGCAAAAATTTTCCCTGGTAATCCTAGAATAGCTCCTGTGTGAATGTCATAATTCATTCGCATCAATTTATCGCTAGTTGTGGCTTCCGAAAATCTTCCGTAGATATGATTGACATCAATTTCTGCTAAGGTATATTGGTCAAAATAACGATAATCGGTTTGCCAATAAGTTCCTTCACCCATGTTGGCATTGGCTGCTATGGGAGAAAGTTCGCTTTCAGTAGGATGTACCTCAATAGACTTTGCCGTTGGATATTCTTGTTGCATTTTTACCCAAACTTTATCTAAAGGATTGGCAATAGTGTTACTATTTTCAGGTAAAACAGAATTTGGATCTTCATAGATTAATGATTTTTCACCACCGATTACGGTATAATATCCATAGGCAAACCAAGGAAAGCCCCAAACCAAACCTGTAACAGCAAAAATAAAAGCAATCGATAGCACATAAAATCCAGTAATATTGTGCAAATCATAGTTTTTACGTTTCCATTTTGTACTTTTTTTCCATCGGAACCAAAAGCGTTGTTTAGCTGCACTTTTGTTTTTGGGAAACCATAAAATAAATCCTGTGATGATGATTAGTAAAAAGATTAAAGTAGCACTTGCAATTATGGTTTGTCCAATTTCTTCGGGTAACCACAAGTAGAAATGACCGTCTAAAATGAATCTGAAAAAACCTGAAAACTCGTTTACTGTTCTTTGTACTTCACCTGTGTATGGATTCATGTAACAAATGTCATAATACAAAGGATCGACGTTGTAAAAAATTGCTTCAGCCGCTTGATTCTTACCTCTGTATTGTATAGCATGAATATGTTTAGTAGGTAATACTTCTTGGGCAATGGCTTGTAATTTTGAAGGAGGCAAAAAGGGTTTATCCTGTCTTTCCACAAAGCGATAGTCTTCTGTGATGTTTAAAATTTCTTCTTGAAAAGCATATAAACATCCTGTAATGGCTACTATAAAAACAATAATTCCAGAAGCTAAACCTAACCAAAGATGTATTTTTCGAACTGTTTTTTTGATATTCATTTTTTTAATCATAAAAACTCCTTACCGAAATAAGGAGTTTGTTTTTAGGGTATTTTTTTTAGAATTTATAGGTCAAGCCTGCGATTAAACTGCGTAAACGTTGAGGTGTAACCGTTGACCATCCAGAATAATACTTTTCATTTAAAGCATTATTTAATTTTAAAGTAATGTTGAATTTAGGATGATCGTATGATAAAGCAGAGTTTAAGATGGTATAACTTGGCAATTCGAAACTTCCAATTCCTGTGCGATTTAACGTTTGGAATTCACTTGCATAATTTCCTCCAAATCCTATTCCGAAACCTTTTAGACTTCCGTTTGGAATGCTATAATTTGCCCAAAAATTGATTAAAGTTGCAGGTCCAGCAGATTCTGGTCTTAACCCTAAATATCCACCAGCTGGACTATCTTTTGTTACTTCTGAATCATTGTTGCTATATCCTGCGATGATATTTAAACCTTCTATTGGATTGGCCACTAAACTTACTTCAATTCCTTTACTTTCAGATTCACCACCTTGAATGAAACTGTTTGGGTTATTTGGATCTGGAATAACTCTGTCTGAAACTATAATGTTGTAATAACTTGCTGTTAGAGCTAATTTATCTTTGAAGATATTGGTTTTAACTCCAACTTCAAATTGATTGGCTTGTTCAGGATCAAAGGCAAGAAGTCTTTGATTTGTTCCATCTGCATCTGAAACGGTATTTGGAGCTAAATTTCTGAAACCATTCATGTAATTGGCAAAAACAGAAACTTTGTTAAGTATGGGTTGGTAAACAATTCCAAATTTCGGAGAAACCGCTGTTTGATCAAATGCATCATCACTTGTAGAAGTAGAGGATTTGAATTGATCAACACGTAAACTTGCCATTACAGAAAGTTGAGGTAATATATTTAAAACGTTAGATGCATAGGCACTGTATACTTCATTTACAGCAGTTGTATTCCCGCTAAAAGTACCAATTAACAATCCATCAACACCTGCTCGAGTTAAATCTCCAGTATCTTCTCCATCTTGAAGCGTTACAACTCCATTTGCAACCCATCCAGAACCACCATTTAAGATGTTTGATTTGTAATAATCTAAACCAACTACTACACGGTTTCTCATTTTACCTAGATTGAAATCACCAATAAAGTTTTGTTGAATGTCAGTATTATAAGTTTCACCATTTAATTTAGCAATGAATCTATCAAAGCTATTTCCATTTGAACGATCATATAAATAGTGATAATACCCATTTGTTTTGCTTGTTCCTCTTGATAAAACCGTTTGAGATGTCCAACTTGGAGATAATTGATACAGCATTTGTGCTTGCAAAGTAAATGTTGGATTAAGAATGGTTAAATCATTTGAGTTGAACGAGTTCTTATAATTTTGTTCAAATAAATCTATGCTGTTAAAAGTAAGAGGATTATTTCTGTTTAAGAAAATCATAGGATTATTAGCTGATTCTCTTTGCGTAAATTCAGTATTGATTAAGAAATATAACTTGTCGTTTACAATATGTTTCAGCGAAGGCGCAATGAAAAACGATTTGTTAAAACCAGCATCTTGAAAACTATTTTCTTTTTGGTATGCTGTATTAATTCTAAGTAGTGTATTTTTTTGTTCGTCTAAAGGAATATTAATATCAGCAGTTATCCTGTCAGAACCAAATGAACCGGCGTTATAACTGATTTCACCTCCAAATTCTGATTTAGGTTTTTTAGTCACAATATTGATTAATCCTCCATATGAAATTAAACTACTGCCGTATAAAGTTCCAGAAGGTCCTTTTATGACTTCAACGCTTTCAATATTGGAAGGGTCAATTGTTCCATTGTTGATTCCAGGCAAACCATTTACCATTGTAGGTTGCACAGAGAATCCTCTTATGGTGTAATATTCAGCTCCATCTGTCCCACGACCTGTTGATTCCCACAAGCGAGTAATTCCTGTAGCATTTTTCAGGGCATCACTAAAAGTGGTAGCCACTTGATCCTTTAAAAGTTGGCTTGGAATAGAATTATAAACTTGAGGGTTTTCAATGTCATTTAGCGGCATTTTAGAAACATTTTGACTGCTCTCCATTTTGTATTTAACGGGATTTGGAGCCTCTAAAATGACTTCTTTTAAATACTTAACAGAATCTTTTTTTGTATCATTGGTTTGTGCCTTTACAGTATAAATTCCTGAACAAAAAATGGTGTATAATATAATTTTTCTCATTACTTAATTAGATTTAATAAAAATAACACTGCAAAAATATAAGGTAATTTTGGGATTGCAAATTTTATTTAGACTTATTTTAAATTAATTTTATAAGTGATTGATTTTGAAATTATTTATCAATTCTTTTTTTTATAAAAAAAACATGATACACATAATTTTAAATTATTTTTACGTTTATATTTAAAAATATTGATGAAGAAAATAGTAGTTTTTATCCTTTTGTGGTTGGTAATTATTTCTTGCAAGAATAAAATTGAAAATGTTGAAAGAGCTTTTTATTACTGGAAGAGTAGTGGTTATTCTTTAAATCAAGAACAAAGTACAATCGTAGATACTATTAAAATCAAGAAGCTTTATGTAAAGTTTTTTGAAGTAGAGCATAATGATTTGATGGGTAATATTCCTTTTTCTAAAAATAGAATGCGTTTTTACAATGAAAAAATAGAAATAATTCCAACTATTTATATTAAAAACGATGTTTTTCTTAAAAGTAATCATGAACAATTAGACCAATTGGCAGACAATATTAATTTTTTAATTTTAAAGTTTATTGATGAAGAAATTAATAAAGAAATACTAGTAAAGGAATTTCAAATGGATTGTGATTGGACCATTAAATCAAAGGACAATTATTTTTATTTTCTTAAGAAGATAAAAGAAATTTCTAAAAAAGAAGTTAGTTGTACGTTAAGATTGTACCCTTATAAATATAGAGAAAAAATGGGTGTTCCTCCAGTTGATAGAGCAACGCTAATGTGTTATAACCTCTTAAATCCACTAGAAAGTAAAAAGCAGAATTCAATTTTAGATGTTGAGGAATTGTCTAAATATTTGAATGTTTCATCAAAATATCCGTTACATATAGACATTGCACTACCGATTTATTCTTGGATGCAGATTTATCAAAATAACCAATTTCGAGGTATAGTTTATAATGATTTAGAATATTTAAAAGGGAAAATGAAAACCATTGAGCCACATTGGTATGAAATGACCGATGATGTTGAAATTGATAATCATTATTTAAGAATTGGAGATAAAATAAAGTTTGAAGAAATAAACAAGCAAACCATTGATAAGGCTATTCAAGTTTTAAAGAAAAATATAAAATTTGATAATACAACAACAATTACTTTATTCCATTTGGATGACTCACAACTTAAAAAATACAGCTATGAAGAAATTTCTAGTTTTTATACTTCTTTTAGTAAGTAATTATACTTCATTGTTGGCTTGTGGGTTTTATCCTTATGGTGAAGAAGTTAGAATTAGCATATTGAACCATCATTATTTTAATTGTAAAACGTTTGATGGTTTTCATTATTCGTCTTCATATTACACTTTTGAAAGCCCTTACCGTGAAAATGATATTCATCCAAATGATAAGCTATGGTTTGAATATTGCAGCGGAAAAGTGCCTATTGAAGAAATTGTTAAAGCCGTTTACGAAGTTCCTGAAAGTCATTTCACAAAGACGAATAGCAACAAAATGATTCAATATTTATTTCAACAAAATGATTTTGAAGCTGTTAATTATTTGAAGTTTGCCAAATCGTGTGAGATTGCTAATATGTTTTATAGTGATCCTTGGGAAAGGTATGATAGAATAGAGCTTCAGATTTATCAAAATAAAATAGCTAATGCACTTAAAAATTCTTTAGAAACAAAAAAGGAATCCCTACAATTGCGGTATAAGTTTTTAGCCATTAGATTAGCTTTTTATGCGGGCAAATGGGAAGAGCTTATAAAAATTTATGCAACAATTCCTGAAACAAAAAAACCAACTATTATCAATTATTGGAGTTTATATTTTAGAACTTTAGTAGAAAAAGATAAGTCTTTACAAAGTTTTTATGCAGCTCAAGTGTTTGCTAACGCTCCTGATAAAAGATTTGCAGTGTATTCTTATTTTGATAGAAATATCAATCTTAGTTTGGTACTAAAGCATGCTAAGACGAATACAGAAAAATCCAATATTTATGCTATAGCAGCAACTAAAAAGTATGATAGAGCATTAGAGTATATTAAAAAAGCTTATGTGTTAAATCCTTCATCTGATTTTAATGACTTTATAATTTTGAGAGAAGTTAATAAAATTGAAGATTGGGTTTTTACACCTTATTATACCAATTTTCATCCTTCTGTACCTATTAATGACAATTTATGGGATGAAAATAAGCTTTTTTCTTATCAAAGAATCGAACAACGCATCAATAAAGATAGAAAATATGCTGGTGAAGTTTTGAATTTTATCAAGTCTATCAAAAGGTCAAATAATTTTATCAAAACTTGTCAAGCACAATTAGCTTTTATTTCAAAAAGATATGATGATTGTAATGTTCAATTAAACTATTTAGAACAAACTATACCTAAAAAAGACAGTTTGTTTTTCATGGTACAAAAGATAAAAGCATTGAATATAACGGCTAATCAACCTCAAAATAAGGCACAAATTACTAAATATGTCCAACAAGTTTTACTGCAAAACAAGTATGATAAGAAATTTATTTTTGCTATTGCAAGAGAATTAGAGTATAAGGGCAATACAACTGACGCCGCTTTTTTGTTTTCAAAAATTAATGATCAAGAGAATTATGCTGGAGAGTATGGGTATGGTTTTGCATGGAAATCTCGCAAGAATAAAAAGCATTCTTACAGAGACTATTTTTACGATTATTTTGGCTATGTAGATGTTTTATATACCACTAGTCAATTGGAAGATTTAATTGAAAACACTTCAAATGAGAACTCTAAAGATGAATTTTCTAAATGGCTAAAAAGTAGATTAGTAGCAGAGAAAATGCAGTTATATGATTTGTTAGGAACTAAATATATTAGACAAAATAAATTAAAAAAAGCATTAGATGTTTTTTCTAAAATTGATGAGAAACATTGGATTGATAATTATTCAATGTGGAACGATATTTATTCTTCACATGGGAAAGTTTTTGATCAAAACCCATTTTTTACTTTAAAATACACACCACAATTTATAAATAAAAAAGAGGATTTTTATTTGACTAAAAAGTCTGTAACTCAAAAATTGATAGAATATTTAAGAATGGCAAATAATCCTGATGAAAAAAATAGAGATTACTATTATTTTTTAGTAGCCAATTGTTATAAAAATATGACGGTAAATGGAAATTCTTGGATGATGAGAAGATATGGTGTTTCAGATTATGATGTTGAACCTTTTCCAGAGGATGAACAGGAGTTTCAAAAAGGTTTTTTGGCAAAAAAATATTATAGATTGGCTAATAAATACAGTAAGTCAAAAAAATTTAAAGCTTTATGTTTATGGTTAGCAGAAGATTATTCTATACTTAAAAAAACATCTAAAGGAGAATACTACGAATTATCTCATTCAAATTGTACTGCTTTTGAAGATTATTTTAAGACAAGAACCGATAATTAAGTTAAATTTTATTCCTCTAAATTGAACACTATAAACTAAACACTTTTTTACTTATCTTTGCACTCCTAAATAAAACAGTAAAATGTTAGAAAGACTTCAATATGTAAAACAACGTTTCGACGAAATATCAGATTTGATTATTCAGCCTGATGTTATTGCCGATCAAAAACGTTATGTGCAATTAAACCAAGAATATAAAGGTTTAAAAGACTTAATGGAAAAACGTGAGGAATTGATAAATGTAACAGGTAATATTGACGAGGCCAATGAAATCATTGCAGATGGTTCAGATGCTGAAATGGTTGAAATGGCTAAAATGCAGTTGGATGAAGCCAAACAACGTTTGCCAGAATTGGAAGAGGAAATTAAGTTTATGTTGATTCCTAAAGATCCAGAAGATGCTAAGAATGTGATGGTTGAGATTCGTGCTGGAACAGGTGGTGATGAAGCTTCAATTTTTGCAGGAGATTTATACAGAATGTACACAAAATATTGTGAAAGCAAAGGATGGAGAACATCTGTAGTGGATATGAACGAAGGAACCTCTGGTGGTTTCAAAGAGGTAATTTTTGAAGTAACTGGAGAAGACGTGTATGGAACTTTAAAATTTGAAGCTGGTGTACATCGTGTGCAACGTGTTCCTCAAACTGAAACTCAAGGTCGTGTACACACATCTGCAGCAACAGTTATGGTTTTGCCAGAAGCGGAAGAATTTGATGTACAAATAGATATGAATGATGTTCGTGTGGATTTTTTCTGTTCGTCTGGTCCAGGTGGTCAGTCAGTAAATACCACAAAATCAGCTGTTCGTTTGACGCACATTCCAACTGGTTTGGTGGCGCAATGTCAAGACCAAAAATCGCAACATAAAAATAAGGACAAAGCCTTAAATGTATTGCGTTCTCGTTTATATGAAATGGAATTAGCTAAAAAAGAAGCTGAAGATGCCAGCAAAAGAACTTCTCAGGTAAGTAGTGGCGATCGTTCTGCTAAAATTAGAACCTATAATTACGCACAAGGTCGTGTTACCGATCACAGAATTGGTCTTACCTTGTACGATTTAGGAAATATAATGAACGGTGATATTCAAAAAATTGTTAGTGAATTGCAATTGGTTAGTAATACAGAAAAGCTTAAAGAATCTGAAGTTTTCTAAGCCAACAAGTTTACCAATTCATAATTTATATAAATCAAAAACAGCGAGATATTTCTCGCTGTTTTCTTTCCCCGAAAGTGTGGTTTTCACCAAACTGACATATATAATTGTTTGAACAACAATTATTTTTTTGCTTCAGCGTTTTCTTCAGATTTTGCTCCCATTCTGTTTACTGAATACATAGGGGCAAATTTTAATTTAATACCAGCAATTTTTCGGTTATCTTCCGCAGATAAGCCTTCTTTTTCAACGGTATTTTTCCTAGTATCTAGTGCTTCATAAGCTAACTTAATTTCATCCCATTGTTCTCTGGTGTAAGAATCTTTGTTTTTCTCAACCGTGTTGTAAAAGGTGTCATAAACGCTTAAGATGTTATCTTTGTTTACCCAGTTGAATTTCATATCATCACTTACATAAGTGTCACCAAAGAACGATTTATACATTTCCATCTTGGCATTGTTGGCATCCATTTTTTCTTTTTCAGCAACAACTTTAACTTTATATTCATCATACTTCATTGTAGCATCATCAATCTCTTTTTGTAGTGCCTCTTTTTCTTTTGCATTAGCCACATTACTTTCTGCATCCATTTTCATTTTTTCATAATCTGCTTGGATGGTTTCCCAGTTTGCAGCAGCTTCTGCTTCAGTCACATTGCTTATAGAATCTACATATTTTTCATATGAATCTACAGATTTTTGAGCCATTTCTTGGTTTTCATTCTTACATGATGTAAGCGCTGTTGCCATTGCAACTACTCCTAATGTTAATTTTAAATTTTTCATCTTTTCAAGTTTTTAATTGTGTTTAATTTATTTTGTGTAAATTTATTTAACTACCTAAGATTCTGAATTACAAAATTTTAAAATAATTTTACATATTTTTTTTGTTACAAATCAAATCCATAAGCCAATCTTAACATTACTTGTCCTAAACCATTATCTGTAACATTATCTTTAAGAATGGGAAAGTCTTTTAAGAATTCATATCTAAGGCTTATATCTAAATCTTTTGTTGCATAACCTAAGCTAGGGGCAAATAATAGACTGTTTTGTTTGTATTCATTGGTAACTGAAAGAGCACCACCAAACTCACCCATCACATAAAATTCATTTGTAAATATGAACGATTTATAACCTACTTTTACAGGGATGTAACTAAAGTTTTTTCCATCATTTTCTACAAATAAATTATTGTAACCTGTGGTGAATGATATTGAATAAGTTTCAGAGATATTATATTGTAATCGGGCATCAGCTCCTAAATTTAATTCATAAGGATCATTAAAAGGCCTACCTGTATTAAGTCCAAACCCTAATTTAAAATTTCGGTTATAATTTTCGGTCTTATCTTGTGTGTATGCATTATTTACAAATGATAGAAAACAGATTAAGGTAATATATTTTATTATTTTTTTCATCTTCATTTTGAATTAGAATCCACTTTTTTTGAAATAAAGTTTGTGACACCATATTGGACTACATATCCTAAAATTTTTTTAAACGTTGAGTTGGTCTTCCCTAAAAATATTCTCTTCGAAATATAGCCTCCAGCAAAGCTAAGTGCGGATTGTAACAAATTGGACTTTACTTCGGTTGATTCTTTAATATCTATAAGAGTCTGATTTAAAATAGTAACAGGTTTAACACTTTCATAAGTAATTGTCCATTGTTTTTTTAATTCATAAAATTTTAACTCTCTTTTATGTTCTAAAATTTCAATAGCCTTCTCAAGCTGTTCATTTTGGTTTTTATAGGATTTCATCTTTGGCATTTTTTTGATTGTGTTTCTTGTCCTTTGTTTTTAATAATTTTGCAATTACTAAATTGGTTATAGGAATTTTCAATAATTTGTCATTGAAATAAAAGACTATAACCGCTAATATCAAATAAAATCCCGATACAATTAAAAACCCCAAATACATTTCATTCAACAGTTGACCAATGAAGAGACTTAGAGCAATGTTAATAAATAAAGTGAACATTGCAACAAGCATAATTAAAGCTAATCTGGCAAATAGGGAAGAGACTATATCGGCAGTCTTGTCAATGGCATTGAGTCTCAGTAATTCTATACTGGTTTCAGTATATTCTTTTGCTTTTTGATATAGCATTTCAATGTTTGTTGCAATATTGTCCATCTTATTTTTTATTTGGTAATTTGATTTTTAACATTTTTTGCTTGATTTTTTCCTTCTTCCATCAATTCATCCCCTTTTTGTACAAGTGAATTATACTTTTCTGATAGTGTGTCTAGAAAATGATCAAAATTATCTTTTAAATCTTCTTTAGCTTTATTGCTTCTGTCAGCTATTTTCTTTCTAGTTTTTGATCCTTTATCGGGTGCAAACAAAATTCCTAGTGCTGCACCAACAGCAACTCCACTTAATACTCCAATAATTGTTTTACTCGTTTTCATATTTTCCTTTTTTAATGATTTATATTCTTTTTTATATTTCTTTTCCCTTGATTAATCTCAATAAGATTGCAATTGCTGCTATTACTAATAAGATGTGAATTAATGCTCCTGCACTGTAAACAAAGAACCCTAAAACCCATAATATGACAAGGACAACAGCAACTAAGTACAATAAGTTTTGCATGATTTCTGTTTTTTTGAGTTTAGTTTAAATTTAATGACAGATATACACTTAAATTGCTGTTTTTTCCATCAGGAAATGTGTATGTCGTTCCAAAAAAATCTCTTTCTTTTCCTACAGTTGATAAACCATAGTTGTAACGTGCTCCAATTCCGAATGAATCAAAGTCAAAACCTATACCAGCTGATAATCCATAATCAAACTTGTTGAAGTCGTCATTGTCAAAACTTTCTTCAAAGTTGAAATTACCACTATCCGTTTCATTGGTTACATCAGCATTGATTAAGTAGGCAAAGTATGGTCCTGCATGAATATTAAAATTTTCTGCTAGGTTAATCTTCAACAATACAGGAACTTCAATATAATTCAATTTGAATTTTGCTTTTCCAGTGGCAAACGCATTGTCGTAAGCTAATTCTGCTCCTTTTCTACTGTACAAGAATTCAGGTTGAATGGCCAAACTCTTTGTCAATGGAATTGAAGCATATAAACCTGCATTGAAACTTGTTAGTACATTGTTATCGTCAACATCTTCTGTGTACATGTTTGAAAAGTTTAATCCTCCTTTAACACCAACTTTGGCATTACCTGAATCGTTTGTTTGTGCATTTAAACTTGTTAGTGTTGCACCAACTGTTAAAAAAACAGCTACTAAAAATCTACCTTTGTTTTTCATTTTTCTCATTTTTAAATTTTTATTTTTTTTCGTTCTGTAGTTGTTGTGATTCTACATTACAAAGATGCAACAGTTCTTATCTCAATTACTTATAAGATATTTTGGATGTTTTATAGAATTTCCATTTCTTTTTTAAATAAAAAAACTTCGCCTTTAAAAGACGAAGTGATAGTTTTTTTAGAAATACTTTTATTTATCTAAGCATCTAGTTTCTTTTTAATCAATTGCAATTCTTTTTCCGCTTCTTGAATATTGGTCTTTTTCGAAATCATATTTACATTATGAATTAAATCTGCAAATTTTGATGGTAAAATGGGAGAAGAAAATTGCAAAGCATAACTTTTGGCAAATTCAGCACCAAAATATAAGATTACTGAGGAATAATATACCCATACCATTAATATTACAAATGATCCTGCTGCACCATAGACGTTTTGTAGATTTGAGTTGGCTATATAAAAAGAGATTAGAAATTTACCAAGCATGAACAATAAGGCTGTTGTAAATGAGGCTAGTTTTACTTGTTTCCACTTTATTTGTGCATCAGGAAGTATAGTGAAAATGGCTCCAAAGAGAAGAGATATTACACAAAACGTGATAAGGTTATTTACAAAATAGATGATGTAGAATGAAATATCCGGGAATTTAGAAAAGAAGCTATTGCTCAATGCATCCATTACAGTGGAAACTCCTAACGAGACCAATAAAATAAATCCAAAACTACCAATGACTCCAAAAGAAAGCAATCGTGCTTTCAGATACAACCAAAATCCTGATTTTTTTTGAGGTTTAATTCCCCATATAGTATTGATTGAGTCTTGAATTTCAGCAAAAACAGAAGTTGCACCAATTAATAGTGTTATTACACCAATAATACCAGCAAGTGTGCCTTCATTAGATACCCTTAGATTTTCAATTATGTTTTGGATTTGGCTTGCACTAGAAGTGCCAACAAAGTCTTTAATTTGACCGTAAATTGTGCCCTCAATTGCCTCTTTTCCAAAAAATAAATCTGAGATATATAGTATTACCAAAAGTAATGGTCCAAGTGAAAACATGGTTGTGTAGGCAAGTGCTGCACTCATCTTGAGAACTTTGTGTTCTAAGAATCCGTTGATGGCTCCTTTTAGTACTTTAAGGAAAAGAACAACATATTGTTTTAGAGCTATCATTGTTATATTTCTAATTGCTCAACTAACAATTCTTTATTGTTAATTAGGATTTCTTTTGCTTTATCGGCAAAGTTTTTAAAGGCTTCATCTTCAGTGGACTTTTGTATGGTGTCGAATATTGAGATTTGATTTTTGATTTCTTTTTCAAGTAATGAAATTAAATAAAAATTTGAATTTATACCCTTTAGAAACGACTCATTTAAATTTAAATCAAATATTGGTTCAGGTGTAATTATCAGGTTTTTCTCGGTAATTTTCTTTAAATCTTGTTCTATCCTTTGATGATCCTTTTTGATTTTTAGAATAAGTTGTGAATTATTAATTTCCTTAGAATTATCAAAAGCAATGGAGGCTATTGCAATGACTTTTTTATTGGTTTCATTCAGTTCTGAGACTGTTCTAAAATTAATTTTTGATTTAATTGTTATTTCTTCAGGATTAAAAATCTTGTTGTTGAAATTTCTTTCTTTTTGATTACAAGAATTAAAAAGAAGTAAAAGCAACCCAAGTAGTTTTATAGAAATTATATGATTCTTAAACATGACGCAATTTTGATACAAATTTCTAAAAAAAACCAGCAGAGGTAGTTACAAAATTTTAGGCTAGTTTTATATAATTTCCATTTGATGGCTTGCGCTAAATTTACATATAACGGTTGGTGCTTTGCTCTTGTTTTCCTTCTTGTATTAGTTTATCTACTTCCTTGTTCTCTTCTTTATCAATTGTTTCAGTGTGTTCTTCCTGAATTGTCACTTCTTTATTGATAAAGAACTTTGAATAAATGGGAAAGTGATCAGATTTAATATTTTCCAAACTTTTCAATTCGCTTATGAAAACATCTGTGGTATGAAAAATTAAATCAATTGGAAATCTTAAAAACCAATAGTTGGCATGAAAAGTAGATATAAAGCCTCTACCCATTCTTCCATCAATAGTTTCACTGGTTTTTCTAAATAATTTTGAAGATTTTGCCCATGCAACGTTGTTGAAGTCTCCAATGATAATGCTCGTACTGTTAATTTCTTTAATTCTTTTGGCTACACTTAACAATTCACCATCTCTTTCTTTGGAAGTTGCTTCCTCAGTTGGGCTTGGTGGTGGTGGATGAACTCCAAAAAAGGTAAATTCATATCCATCATTTGTTAGTATTTTAGCTTCAATACAAGGTAAATCATCAGCCACAAAGTAATGAATTTTGTGCTCCAGGATTTTTATTTTAGAAAAAAGATGCATGCCATAGGTATTGTTTAGAGGAACTTTTATGGCGTATTTATAATCTTCATCAAAGTGTTTCAAAGTTTCATCCCATTTATCGTCTGATTCAATTGTTAGGAATAAATCGGGATTGTATTTTGTAATCAAGGCAATGAATTTTTCGTACTCTTTATTTTCTTGATAGACATTTGCTGAAATGATGGTTATTTTTTTAGATGATTTTTCGCAGTGCTTTTTTTGAACTACATTATAGAATGGTGTAAATTTATAAAGATCGAATAGATGTATAAGAATGAAAATGAGCGTCAGCACTTGTAAGCTTCTTATAAAAACGGTATGCTCTTTTAGGAATATAAGGCTCAAACTCAAAATCGTTATTTGTAGAAAAAATAATTGAATTTTACCATATTCAAAAACCCTAAAAAACCAATGCGAATGATTTATGTAGGGTAAAATACTAAAAACCAATAATAAAAGTGATACAACTGAAAACCACATCTTTTAGTTGTTTGAATTAATGAGTTATTCGGGTAAATAAATCGTAAATGTTGTTCCAACATTAGGTTGACTAGTGGCAAAAATCTCACCATCGTGAGTTTCTATAATTTTTTTACAAATAGCTAAGCCAACACCTGTTCCTTGGTATTCCGTTTTGCCGTGAAGACGATTAAATAATAGAAATATTTTTTCAGCATTTTCTTGATCAAAACCTATCCCATTGTCTGTGAATTCTATTTTGTAATATTTTTTAGAAGATTTATCTTTTAATTTGGATTCATTTTTGGCATTTGTTTTTACACAATTGATATCTATGACTGGGGCAACATTTTCTTTAGCATATTTTAATGAATTGCTTAATAAATTTGTAAAAAGTTGTTGCATTTGAAAACTCACAGCATCTATTGTGGGCAATTTACTGTGATTGATAATGGCTTTTTTGTCTTCTATATTTTGAGAGAGTTCAATTAGACTATTGTTTAACTGTTCATTCAAGTCTGTTGGCTCAAAGGTTTTTTCTGTTCTATTGGTTCTGGAATATTGTAATAAATCATTGATTAAAACACGCATTCTGTTAGAAGCTCGTTCTATTCGTGTTAAATATTCAATTCCAAATTCAGATAAATTTTCCTTTTCTTTATCGTTAATTCTAGAAATAAAGGTTTGAATTTTTCTCAGAGGTTCTTGTAAATCGTGACTGGCAACGTGGTTAAATTCGTTTAATTCCTTTATGTTTTGTTCAAGTTCTTTGTTTCGCTCTTTTAATTGTTCACTTTTATTGTAATCTTCGGTTACATCTTGTGTTGTACCAATCATACTTTCGTTACCACTAAAATCTTTGAAAGATTTAGCAATAGTCTTAAAATGCCTAACAGCTCCATCAGCTCTTATGATTCTATAATCCATTGTTGGTATTTCTTTGATTTTTAGTGCTTTTGCATTTGCATCAATAACTATATGTTTGTCATCTGGATGAACAAACTCCAAAAGTTTTTCTATGGTAGGGTTGAAAGATTGAGGTTCGCAGCCTAATAATCTAAATTTATTATCTGAATATATGAATTCTAAAGTATCATAACTTAAAACCCAGCTTCCATAGTTACCAAGAATTTCAGCTTGGCGACTTGATTCGTCAAAAATTTTCAATTCTTTATTTACTTGAATTAAATCTTTGTTATTACTTTTGAGAAGTTCATTTTTGTTGTGCTCATCCGTTATGTCAACAGTAACTCCTAAAACGGTTTTGTTGCCCAAATCGTCCACAAATAATTTTCCTATAGATCTTAAAAATCTAATTTCACCATCGTTTCTTATGATTCTAAAATAAGAATATGGTAGCCCTTCATCTTTTGAAATATTATCAAATATGGTGTTGACAATTTGTTTGTCTTCTGGATGAATAAATTTCATGAATTTTTCTTGTCCAGCTTCAAAGGATTGGGGTTCCTCACCCAATATTCGGTATAAATTATCGGAATATTTTATAAAATTGGTGCTTAGATTCCATTCCCAAGTTCCAAATTCTGATAGAATCTCAGCTTGATAACTCAAGAATTGTGATTTTTTTAATTTGGTATTAGCTGCTTGTAATTTTTCAACATCTTTGGTTGTTTGTTGGTAAGCATAGATTAGAAGAGAAAGTGTAATGAGCAAAATTCCTAATGTTAAAATAGGAGTGAGGTAAATTTGATTGTTATATTTTGAATTTCGGGCTTTGAGTTGAGATTCTTCTAACTCAACCATCTCATTCAATTGTTCTCTAATATCGACAAGTAATTTGCTACTTTCTTTGAAGTTTTTTTTAAAATTAGTGTTGTTGTTGATGTCAATTCTATCACTTTGATTGGAATATACCTGCATATATTCGTACCTTTTATTAACTATTTTAAATAGCTTTTGAAGGTTTTCCTGCTGTTGTTCATTATCAGCGGTGAGTGTTTTGAGCAAAAGAAAGGTGTTGTTTACATTTTTTGTGGCTGTCCTGTATGGTTCTAAATAAATAGTATCTTTAGAAATTAGGTAGCCTCTCATGCTGTTTTCAGAATCTTTAATGTAAGAAAAAAGATGTTCAAGCTCAAGATTTACTTCGTAAGTATGTATTAAAAGCTTTGAAGAGTCTGAGATGTTGTTTATATGTTTGAATGTAATTGCTCCAATGAACAAGATGACGAATAAACTTATTGTAAAGATTATTTTGTGAAGTATTGATGATTTGTATTTTTTTTCAGATAAAGGCATTATAAACGAAGTAAAAAGTTTTCTTTATTCAAACCATTGGTATGGTATTGCCAATTGATGGTTACTACATCGGATAATATTTTTTTTAAATCATTAAAATTACTAGGCTTTTTAATGTAGATGTTTGCTCCTAATACAAAAGTGTTTTCTATATCTTCTTCAGAAGAGGAGGTTGAATATATGGCAATGGCTATATCTTTAAATTTATCATTTTGTTTTATTTCCTTTAACGAATCAATGCCATTCAATATAGGCATATTCAAATCAAGAAAAATAATATTGGGCAAAACAGTTTCAGGATGATTTAAGAAACTAATTAGTTCTCTACCATTTTTTACGGTATTGACAACCGTATTAATTTTCAGCTCATCAAAAGCATCTGTAAAAAATAGTCTATCATCTTCATCATCATCGGCCAAGGTAATCAGGATAAAATCTTCTTGCATATTTTGTTTAGTTTAAGTTTTTTGTAGCCATTTCTCTTCTCTTTTTAATAATTCTCTGGAAAGCGGAAGGAGTAATACCAGTTGTGTTTTTGAATTGTGAACTCAAATGTGCCACACTGGAATAGTTTAATTTAAAAGCAATCTCAGTCAATGATAATTGATTACTGATGATCAATTGTTTGGTATATTCAATCTTTTGGAGTATAATGAAGTTTTCAATGGAGGTATATGTTACCTCAGAAAAAAGATTAGATAAATAGCCATAGCTATGACCAAGCTTTTCGGCTAAGTAAACAGAACTTTTCACATTTACATTAGCATCTTCATTGAAAACCATATCAACAATAGCATCTTTGATTTTTTGTATTAGAATGGATTTTTGGTTTTCAACAATTTCAATTCCGTAAGAGTTTAGAGAATTGCTAAATTCTTCCATTTTTGATGTTGAAATTTTTTCTAAGAATTCCACTTCTCCAAAGCCTAAAACTTTGTGTTTAATTTCATGCTCTTTGAGTTTTTCCTCGAGTACTTTATGGCAGATGGAATTAAAATCGAACTTGATAAATACCTTCATAAATGATTCTTTATTTTGTAAATTTATTAATTTTTAAGGAAGTATTTTTATTTATTTTTCAATTCTTTCATAGGAAATAGTTGTTGTAGGTAAATTAAAACCACCCAATTTGAGCTTTTTATAAATATTCAATTGCAAATCAGATTTTAGTTTTCCACCTGGAGCTTTAATTTCGTCTGTTCTATACCAATAAAATACACCAATAATAACAATGTCGTTTTCGATTTTTTGGACTATAACTGAGTGACTAGGAGTTTTTAAAACAAATTCATTTTCAAGTAAAGTAGTTTCAATAAGTTGCATTGCTTCATCAATTCTATCGTCATGAGCAACACTTATACTAAAGTCATTTCGCAACAGTTGATCAATGGTAAAGTTTTCTAGGTTATTTTTCAGGATAGAAGCGTTAGGAATGTAAGCATCTATACCATCAGGTGTTTTGAGTGTGGTGGAACGTAAATTCATTTCAATTACTCTTCCTTTAATTTGGTCAATCTGTATCAAGTCACCAATTCTAAAAGGTCTTTGAAAAGCCATTAAGATTCCAGCTAAGAAGTTTTCGCCTATGTCTTTTAAGGCAAAACCTATGATAAATGTTGTTAATCCTGCACCTGCTAAAATTTTATTGGTTATGTCATCAAAGCCCAATATACCCAAACAAACTACAAATAAAATTAGGGTTAAGACTAGCGAAATTATGCTTAGAATAAAATCAGCAATCAACGGATCGTTAGCTTTGGAAATTATTTTTTTTTGACTGTATTTGTTGATTATTTTGAGTATCAAAAGCCCAAGAATAAAGACTGTAACTGCAAATAAAATTGTGGGCAAACGGTCAATTAAATTTATCCAAGATTGTTGAATGGATTCTTTAATACTTTCTATTTCTGAGTTCATTTAAAACGGATTTTATTTGCTTATTCTTTTATTTTTTCTTCATTTCTACTCGTTCTTTCATTTTTAGAATAAACGACTGATAAAGACTAGTGTCTGTTTTTTATTGATGCTTTACTTAATTCTTTTTTCCTTTTACTCTTTTTGAATGTTGAAGTGAAATCTTAAATAGCTTTCATATTATTTTATTTGTAACTAACTAAAAGGCTTTCCAAAAGTGATAAAGCAATATGTTTTTATTGAAAATAGTGATTATTAATTAAAATATTGTGTTGCTTGCAAACTTAAAATATTGCTAGGTCTTGGGTTTTATATAATTTTAATATTTTGTTACATTTTGTAAATGTCTGAAGTTTTTGGAATTCTTTATAAGTTGCTTTAGAATGGATAGCCAATGGCTAAGTTGAAAATTAAATTTTCTTTTCTCCAGCCGCTGTTACCAAAGTTGATTTCGTTCAAAACCCATTCTTGACCTTCTGGTAGATAAGGTTTTCGTAAAGGAAAAGCTAAGTCAGTTCTTAGGATTAAAAAATTGAAATCAAAGCGAAGTCCTACACCTGTTCCGACAGCTAATTGATTTAAGAATTGACTTGAAAATTTTGCCCCTGGTTTTTCTTCATTTTCATGGAGCAACCAAATATTTCCTGCATCTACAAAAACAGCACCTTTAATAAAATTATATATTTTACTGCGAAATTCTGTATTGAATTCAAACTTTAAATCTCCTGATTGGTCTGGTAAAAAGGAATTGGTTGTTGCATTACCATTGAAAGTGCCTGGACCAATTGAACGAGCTCTAAAGGCTCTGATACTGCTTGTGCCTCCAATGAAAAACTGTTTAATGAAGGGTAATTCTTTTGAATTTCCATAAGGAATTCCAGCTCCTATGATGATACGACTGGCGAGTTTAGTTTCTTTACTAAAATTATAATAATGGCGAAATTCAACTTCAGCTTTGGTATATTGACTAAAGGGAACTCCAAGAATAGTTTTTGGATTATTGCTATCATTTGCTCCTAAAACTAACCCTGTGGAATTACCCGATAAATCAAGTTCTCCTCTAAAATAGATGTTGTTTTTTTTGTTCTGTACCATAGTGTTGGTATAGGTGTAGGAATAGTTTGTTCCCAAGATGAGTTGTTTGTCAATCACTCTTTGTAAGGAGGAATTTTGAGCAATTTGAGATTGGTATAAATCGGACACATTGTTTGAAGTAGTGTACGCAACGTTAAGGACATTGAGTTTGTGTTCTTTTTTTTCGTTTTCTTTCCAGATGTATCCAAATGAACTGTTTAATGTTTTTAAGGTGTAAAGTTGGGTTCTCAACTGATATTCATAGCCGATAGATGCTTTTGTGTTGGGAACATAGGCACTTCCTGAAGTCATTTTAAAAGGAGCTATGAATCGTGGCCAAACCAAACTGGCCTCACCTCCAAAACGATAGACATTAAATCCATTGTTCTGGCCAGCAACTTGGACTTCCAAACCTGCGAAAGCTGAAATTTTGAGTAATTCTGCTCCTTTAAATGTATTTCGATTGCTCCAATTTATGTTTAATTCTGTTCCTGAATAATTGGCAGAATTGGTTTTGGCTAAAGCTTCAATCTGAATAGATTTTTTGGGTAAAGGTGTTAAGTAATAATAAGCATCCAATTGATTTTTAATGGAATCAGTTTCTTTGAATTCATTTTTTACAAATTTGAAGGTACCTAAAGTAATCAATCTGTTTAATGATAAATTATGGGTAGTTCTATTGTATAAATCACCTTTGTTGAAAAGTAACGTCTTCTCAAAAATGAAAGGTTTAAAAACGGTTTTATTATCAATTATTGTTACATCTTCAAATTGAATGGTGTCTTGCTTTCTACCTGCAATTGTATCTCTTTTTAAATTGAAACTCGGATAAACAAAAATTTTATTAATGGTGTATTGATTTTTAGCTTTTTCAGGAATATCTTTTTTGATTTTTAGGATTAAGTCAACTTCATGTTTAGCAACCGTACTATCGACTTGCACTAATAGATAATTTTCATTGAAATAATAAAAACCTTGTTCTTTTAAAAGAACATCAATTCTAGTTCTTTCGTTTTTTATGTCATCTAAATTGTAAGGATTTCCAACTTGTAGCAGACTTTTCTCTTTAAGTTTATTTATTTCTTTGCTCAATATTGCAGAATCTTGTGGAAAAATTACTGACTTTATTTTGTATTGATTGTTTAATTGAATGGTATAATTTACTTTAGCCTTTTTGCCACTTCGGGTTGAGTCGGTTTTGGTTTCAGCATTAAAAAAGCCTTTGTTTTCAATGTATTTTTGAATTATTTTTTTGTTGTATTCTACATCTACATCACTCATTAAGACAGGTTTTTTCCCCAGTTTAAATTTTACCCAATGTTTAAAACCTTTATCTTTTTTAACTGTATCATATATAGAATAAAAAAAGAGGCTTGGTCGCATTCCTAAAATGGATTTGTTAGGTTTTGGTCTTATCAACTCGTCCAATTCAGCTTTTATTTTTTTAGCTTCTTTTTTGGTGTCTTTGTTTTTTTCGATGGCTACAGTGTGTCCTACATACAACAAATCTCCTTCAGGAATGTTTTGCGTACCACTGCAACCTAAAAATAGGACAACAGATAAAAATAATGTGATGTAATTAATTGACTTCATCCTTCTTTTTATATTTTTTCTTGTCTTTAGGATTCTTTTGAAATAGTTCTCTAAATTTATTGTAATTCATAGTTATGATAAAAGCAACACCAGTTTCAATTACTTGTCCTTGTAGAGCTACTTGGTACTTGTTTTTTCTGTAAGCTCTTACCTTATACCTACCATCTTTTGTGACTAAATAGTCTGCTGTAACATCTCCTGCAATTCTATTGGCTTCTTGGTTTTCTTGTTGAGTTCCTTCAAGACCTATGCTGCTTCCTACAGTTACTTTTAATCTTTCATTGAATAATTGCTTGGATAGTCCAATGTTTAAATCCGTTCTTTCTTGTCTTTCCCCAGAAGTATAATCTTCAGTTGCTTCTAAATCAAAATTTAATTCAAAGCCTTGGATTAAATCTCCTGCTAAAGTATTCAGTTGTTGAGATAAAATTTTACTAGCACTTTGTTTGGCAAGATAAGCACCACTTAGGCCACCAGTTTCACTCTGAAAAGGATTTTCACCTATAAAACGATTCAACAGTAAAAGGGCAAAAACTTGTTTGTTTAAGGCATCTTCATCGCGTCTAATTTGCTCTAATTTAGCTTGGGTAGTGTTGATTATATCGGCCGAAACAGTATTGTTACCTTCAGGTAAAACTATATCGAAAGTGATTTCGGGTTGCAATAATTCACCTTTCATTTTTAATTCCGTTTCAAACGGAATTCTTTGCTTATAAGTATTTCTAGCTTCATCAGTAATATTTGGCAATTGATCATTTACTAGGTCTAATGGAGAAGCATTTACTTTGTATATGGCAGTTATATCAACATTTGCAGTGGTTGGTTCACCTGTCCAGAGAATGTAACTTCCTGGTTTGATGTCAAATCTTCTCTTGATTAAATTGAAATTCATTTCATAAGCACCACCAGTAAATTCATATTTTCCCGTTAAAGTTGTTTTTCCTGAAGGATCAATTCCTCCTGTTAAATCAGCTTCTCCTTGAAGTTTTAAGTAATCTCCATTAGCTTCATCGATAATTATTGAAATTTCAGCTTTCTTGTCAATGGCAATATTTACAGAAGCATCAATTCCTTTTACTTCTGTTTGCGAAATTTGATTCGTTGGGTCTTCCACAGTGATTAAAACCGGTTGGTCTTGGTCAATAAATTCCACAATTCCTTCTCTGTCAGCAATCGATGGATCACTTTGAGGCAACACGATGGTAAATTTAGTATCTTCATTTATTTTGATAATGCCATCTACAACAGGACTTTCAAGTGTTCCTTTAATGTTTAAGTTGTTATCCAGATACAATTCGCCATAAAATAAATCATTGGCTTTAGCTTTTGAATTTACGGCTCTAAAATTTTTGGCAATTACATTTAAATTGAATCCTAAATTGGCATAATCTCTACTGTCAATGGAACCGTTTATGGTCAATGGATTATTTTTTTCATCTTGCATTTTAAAATTATTGAAAACAATTTTATTGCTATTGAAAGTAATGTTGTCATTCAGTGATTGGAACTTTGAGTTTAAAGTAACCACCAAGAATTCAACAGCATTGAATTTGATATTTCCATCCACATTTGGATTTGAAGCTTTACCAGTAATGCTTAATTGCCCATCTAAATATCCTTTGCTTTCTTTTAAATTGTCTAAACTAAAAGCTTCTAGTGATTTCATTTGAAGTTTATCAATGGCTACATCAAAGTTTAAATTTTCATTGTTTACGTTGTAATTTCCATCAATAGTTACCTGATTGCCTAACCCAGAAAGAGTGACATTTGCCTTATATGTATTCGCAGTGTTATTGTCCACTTTTAGATTTAGATTTCCAATGGTATCTTTTTTAAGTCTCAGATTTTCAATGTCCAAATCAGCAATAAATAGAGGAGAAGACATGATGTTTTTTATAGTTGTTTCTCCATTAATCGTTCCACCCACTTCAAAATTGGATTTGGCAATACTGGTTAATGATTCGAGTTTGAAGTCTTCAAATTTTGCTACAACAGGAGCAGTAGGATTATTGTTTTCAGACTGAATAGAGAATGATTCTTGATTTTTTTGAATTTTGAAATCGGAAATTACTAAACCATTTTTAGCCAGTTGGATTTGATTTTTTTCATTGATAATCCAATTGTCATAATTTAAAATTAATTTTTCAGGGTTTAAACGAATTTGTGGAACACCTAAACTATCTTTAAAAATTCCTGCAATTGCATATTTGTCTTTGTTTTCAGCATCTTTACTGTCTAATTCATATGTAATACTGTTGTCTTCTAATTTTCCAGATACTTTTGTATTGGGGATTTCAAATTGTTCATTTTTGATGGAACTTACCGCTACTTCATACAAAAGGGCATTTTCTTGACTAACAATTTTTATATTTCCGTTAGAAATTTCTTGGTTGGCATAGTTTAATTTTGGAATTGAAGCATTTAATTGAAGGGTATCATTTTCAGTATTGTATTTTCCACTTAACGTAATTTCAGATATTTCTGTGATTGCTGGAATTAGTTTTTTAGTGATTTCATTATCTTTTATGGTAAATAAGAAATCTATATTTTGATTGTCTTCGGTTTTTACATATTCTTTGTCGAATTGATAATATTTGGCTATCGAATTCATCAATTGATTGCCAATGGTAGAAAGGTTGTAATTTCCAGAAATTAGCCCATCGGCAAATTGTGATTTTAAGATAATCGAATCTTTCTCTAAATTTGAAACAGCTCTGATGCTAATAGTGTCGAGAGGAAATTGCTCTTTTTCTAAAGCTACTAAAAAATTATTGGCATTGATACTTCCATTTAAATTATCTGGATTTAAATCCTCAAAATTAGCCGTGATGTTTCCTCTCATTTTCAAAGGACCAGCATGAAGATTCAATTTATTTAAATCTAAAAGTTCCAAGTTTAACTTCAAATCCAAATTTGGTTTTTCTGGATTTGATGAGCCTTTAGCATCTAAAATAAAATTTAAATTTGGGTCAGTCGAACTTATATTGGCAACAAATAAGCCTTTATCAATGTTTCCATCAATATTGATGTTGTTGTAATCGTATTCATTAAACCTAGCCTTCACAATTTTTGAAGTCAATTTTGCGGTTGCCGTTGAAGGATCGAGACTTCTTCCGTTAATGGTTGCATTGGCAGTAACTTTTCCAAATTGATTGTTTTTGAGGAATTTGCCTAAGTCGAAATTTTCAACACTTGCATCAGCAATATATTTTTCATAATTTTTTCTAGTTTGATCAAAAGTGGCTTCAACAATAGCATTTCCAAGGGAGCTTTTTACAGCTAAATTGGTTTCAAAAGCATTGGTACTTCCTTTAAAATTTCCTTTTACATTAAAGCTTTCTGGTAATTGAATGCTAGTTGGAATGGTGTTTTTTGGAGTGAAAGCATAAATATCTTTTGCAGAACTTTGGAAATTTACAATGTTTAAATCAAAAAGAGCTTTGTCAATATTTGGTAACCCTTTGAGAGTTCCATTTAGGTCAATTTTTGTATTTCCAATTCCAGAAGCATTGAATTTTTGAATTTTTAAATCATCTAATTTCCCTTTTACAATTGCATTAAAATTTACAATTGCCATGGGATTGTTCTTAAAAATAGCATTTGAATTCAAATCTGGAATAAGTAATAAAACATCTTTAAAACCAATTTGGCTATTTACTAAATTGGCATTTAAAGTCAAGTTTTCTGGATTTTCACTAATGGATTGAATGGAAGGATAAGACACTAAAATGTTATCTCGTAAAGTAGTTTGAGGAGTTTTAAGGGATAAATTCTTCAAAGAAGCACCTTTTGAATTATAATTGAATTCGGTTGCCAATTCGTTAAGCTTAAAACCACTTTTTTCGTTGAAAGTAAATGAATTAATAGTACCACTGTAAGTGTCATTAGCGATTGCAAGAGCATCTCCGTTAAAGTTTAAATGGGTTACTTTTAAATGGTTGAAATCAATTCCTTTTTGCGTTTTCAATTCATTATTGTTGTCGAATTCGAAATTAAAATCTGTTATTGAAATGTCTTCAACCTCAATTTTCCATGGCAAACCTGATGAACTACTTTCTGTATTTTCTGCAACAGTTTGATTCGATTTGGTTAAGGTAAGTTGGCCGTTTGTTTTGTTTAACTCAATTGACTGTAATGCAATGACTTGTTTTTCCAAATCAAGTGTTTTGACTTTTGTTTTAAGTTTTTCAAATTGAATTTTTGTATCCAAATGGGTTATGGCATCTTTGTAAGTAACATCAATACTTTCAAGATTAATATCTTTTAGATTTAGTTTTAGTATATTGGTTTCAGCTTCTTCTTCAATTTTTTGACTTACTTTTTTTGCAGTTTCGACCAAATCTTGATTTAAAGTAAGTTTTAAGCCTTTCAGATTTATTTCTGGCACCTCAAATGCAAGATTGTTTAAATCAAAATGGTCAATTTTTGTATCAAAATGATTGATAAATACAGCCACATCATTTTGGGCAACCGCATCTTTATACCTAAATTTGATAGTATTGAGGTTAATTTTTTTTACCGAAATTTCCATTGGTTTACTGTCAGTTTTCGGCTCGTTTGGGGTTGCAAAGGCTTTTAGGATATAATCAAAATTATAGACGGAATCTTTACTTACTTTTATATTCGCTGTGATTTTCTCTAAATCAATGCTGTTTATTTCCAGTTTATTGCTTAATAATTTGAATAAGCTAACGTCAATTTTTAAAGATTTTCCTGCCAATAATGTATCTTTTGATTGGTCTTCAAAATAGACGTCTCTCAAGATGATTTTTTTGGGTAATCCTATTTCTATTGAGCCTACTTCAACTTTAGTTTTGATTTTGTTTTCAAGATAAGTTACAGCTTTATCTTTTACAAAATTTTGAACTACAGGAATTTGAAGGGCAATGACGAGCAACAAAAAAAGTGCTAGAAATAGCAATATAATTCTCAGGATAATTTTTCCAATTTTTTTCAATGCTGAAGGGCTGATTTATTTTTAATTTGATGCTTTGGCGGCTCTAATTTTTTTCCACTTTTTTAATCTGTATTTGGCTTTGCTGCTAAAATATTTTTCTTCGGCCTGACCAAGTAAAAAACCAATGGATTTAAATTTTTTAGAATGATCAAAAATAACTTTTAATGAAGCTGTTATTGGTAAAGCCAAAATCATTCCAGGAATTCCCCATAGCATTGAAAATAAAATAATCACTAAGATGGAAACAAAAGAATTTAAGGATACTTTTGAACCTGTTATTTTTGGCGTGATAAAATTACCTTCAACAAATTGAATAAATCCAAAAATAGCAATCACACCCACAGCATACCAATAAGAATCTTTGGTAGCTAAAGCAATCAAAGCAGGTAGTAAGGAGCCAATTATAATCCCTATGTAAGGTACTAACAAAAGTAAGGCACATAAAAAGCCAAAAAAGAAAGGATAATCTATTCCTAAAGCTAGTAATCCAATACTGTTTAAAACGCCAACAATGAACATTACACTCACTAAGCCTACCAGATAATTTTGTTGTACTTTATAGAGTTGGTCCAAAATAATTCTCATTTTTTTCTTATCGCTTACTTTTGAAGTGGCTTTGTATAAAAAGCTTATTAAAAAGCTTCTGTAGAGTAAGAAAAAGAACATATACAAAGGCGTTAAAACAAAATCACTCAAAAGACTTCCTGAGCGAGAAATGAATTCAAAAATTTTAGTTGAATTTCGTTTTACTATTTCTTCTACTTGGATGTTACTTCCACCAACAATATCTTTACTTTTAATTCCCGTTGAATTTTCGGTTTTTTCAATTAAAAGATTGGTTTTTTCAAGAATTTTGTCATAGTACATATCACTTTTATCCATAATATCTTGAAACTGAATTCCAATTAATATGAAAACACAGAGTATAATGGTTGTAAAAACCAGTATTGCAATGAGAATTGAGATTATTCTGTTAAAACAAAGTCTTGTTTCAAAATACCTGACAATAGGATATACTAAAACACTTAAAAGTATGGCAAAAAGTATTGGAATTAAAAAGTCTTGCAATACATAAGCCATAGTGATAATTAGCATAAAGGCTAATAAATCGTTAACGATATGTGTTTTACTATTTGTCATTTTTTGCGATAAGTTTTATATAAAAACTGTCTATAAAGATATTAATAAATTGCAATTAATACCTATAGACAGCCTATTTTGATTATTTAATTAATGCTTATAATTCAGCAATAAATTTCTTTACTTCGTCTTTAGTTTTCCCTAACTTTTTTTGAAGTCTTCCATAAAGTTCATCTTCTTTACCATCTTCATAAAGCAAATCATCATCTGTTAAATCAGCAAATTTTTGTTTCATTTTCCCTTTTAACTCATTCCAGTTTCCTTTCATTTCTGTAGTGTTCATAACGTTTTGTATTTAGAATTAATAATTGTTTCTTATTTTTATTTGTTGTCGTATCTTCTCAATACCCATGCTTGTTCCTCATGTTTTTGAATGATTCCAGTTAGAAAATCGGCTGTACCAAAGTCAGCTGTTTCTTCAGTTTCTTTAATGAATTCTCTAATACTGCTGATTAAAGTTCTGTAATCATTTAGTAACTCACTAACCATAGCCTCTTTATCTTCATATTTCACAGATTCTTTTAAGATGGAATTTTCAGTAAATTCTTTCATGGTTCCAATAGCTTTTTCGCCCAGTTTACCTATTCTTTCCGCTACTTCATCAATAATAAGTTCTAATTCGTTGTATTGATCTTCAAAAAGTTTGTGCATTTCCATAAAACTGGCTCCAGATACATTCCAGTGAAATTTTCTTGTTTTTACATAAAGTACCATTTCACTAGCTAAAACTGTAGTCAAATTTTTGATATTAGATTTAATGTCTTTTTGAGGTATTCCTAATTTTGTATCCATTTTTAGTAGTTTTAGTTGTTTAAAATGTTCTCTACAAAGGTATTGTATCATATTCGCGAAGCCCTTACACAATTTTTAAGTATTCTTATAAAATTTAAAGTTTATTGCTTTCATCTTTGTAAATTTGCAAAACAACACCCTTAAAAATGACTACTAAACAACTTATTGAGCAAATTCAAACCAAAAAATCTTTTCTATGTATTGGTTTAGATGTTGATTTGAATAAAATTCCAAAACATTTATTAGACTTAGAAGATCCAATTTTCGAATTCAATAAAAGTATTATTGAGGCGACACATGATTTATGTGTTTCTTACAAACCTAACACCGCTTTTTATGAAGCTTATGGATTAAAAGGTTGGCAATCGTTCCAAAAAACCATAAAATATATCAACAAAAATTACCCAGAAATTTTCACCATTGCTGATGCAAAACGCGGTGATATCGGAAATACTTCTTCCATGTATGCCAAAGCTTTTTTTGAAGATTTGAGTTTTGATTCGGTTACTGTTGCACCTTATATGGGAAAAGATTCAGTGGAACCTTTTTTAGCTTTTGAAAACAAGCATACGATTATGTTGGCTTTAACTTCAAATGAAGGAGCTTTTGATTTTCAAACTAAAAATGTAGCAGGAAAAGAATTATACAAAACGGTTTTAGAAACTTCAAAAAGTTGGAAAAATTCAGAAAATTTAATGTATGTGGTAGGAGCAACTAAAGCAGAATACTTTACTGAAATTAGAAAAATTGTACCTGATAGTTTTCTATTAGTACCAGGTGTTGGAGCACAAGGAGGAAGCTTATCAGAAGTGTGTAAATATGGCATGAATGATTCTGTTGGACTTTTAATTAATTCTTCACGTGGAATTATTTATGCTTCAGACCAAGAAGATTTTGCACAAAAGGCTAGGGAAGAAGCTTTGAAATTACAAAAAGAAATGGAATCAATTTTAGAACTGAAATAAAATGACAAAAAGAGACTTTTTTAGATTGATTATAAAGTTATTTGGTATGTATTCAATGATTTTGACATTGTTTACTTTTTTGCCATCAAATATTTCTAATGTACTAATGTATAAAGAAGAAATTTGGTTTGTTTTTATAATTTTAGGTTCAATTTTATTAACTATGGCTTTGTTTTTAATATTACTTTTTAAAACAAATTTCATTATTGATAAATTAAGTCTAGACAAAGGTTTTGATGATGATAAAATAATTTTAGGAGAATTTAAAAATGAACAAATTTTTAAGTTTGCTATAATTCTCATAGGAGGTTTTTTAATCGTAGATAATTTTCCAAATGTACTTTTTGAAATGATAAACATTTTTAAAACTAAATCTTCAAGTAATTCAATTTATGGATATGAAGTTGATTATTTTAGTTTTATCGTTGGAATTATTAATGTTATAATTGGTTTGTTTTTAGTTACTAATTATAAATCAATTTCAGGTTACTTGGATAAAAAATGATAGAATTTAAAGACCAAATAGGAAACAAACATACATTTAATTCTGTTCCAAAGCGCATTGTTTCCATAGTTCCATCGCAAACTGAATTATTGTATGATTTAGGGCTAGAGGATGAAATTGTTGGTGTCACAAAATTCTGCGTGCACCCTATCCACTTCAAAAGAACTAAAAAAATAGTTGGCGGAACAAAAAATATCCACTTCGAAAAAGTAAAAGAATTACAACCTGATGTCATAATTGCCAACAAAGAAGAAAATACCAAAGAAATTGTTGCAGAATTAAGTCAGATATGTCCAGTCATTGTAACAGATATTTACACAATAACAGACAATTTACAAATGATTCTAGATTTTGGAAAATTATTCAACAAGCGAATAGAAGCTCAAAAATGGTTTGATAAAATTAATTTTGCGTATCATGATTTCCAAAACTTTATCAAAGATAAACCTACCCAAAAAGTAGCTTATTTTATTTGGAAAAACCCACATATGGTTGCTGGAAAAGATACCTTCATCAATACTTTATTAGCACTAAATCATTTTGAAAATATTTATAAAGAAAAAGGACGATATCCAGAAGTTGAATTGAAAAAGATTCGATTAGAAGGTGATCCAGATTTGGTGTTTTTATCCTCAGAACCTTATCCTTTTAAGGATCAAGATGCTTTTGAAATAGGACGATTTACCCATCATGCTAAAACTATTTTCGTGGATGGTGAAATGTTCTCTTGGTATGGCACTCGATTGTTAAAAGCATTTGACTATTTCAAGCAAATACACCTTAAAATTTAGGAATAAATTAATCATTGTTTTAGGCTTTAATGAACTACTTTTGAGATTTAATTCAATAAGTGCTTTCATATACTACATATCAAAACGAAACTAGTCAAGAATGGATAACCTTTGTACATGGTGCTGGAGGAAGTTCTACCATTTGGTTCAAGCAAATTAGAGAATTTCAAAAACATTATAATGTGCTACTTTTAGATTTGAGAGGACATGGAGAATCAAAAAGCAAGTTAAAATTGACATCTTCCAAATACTCATTCAAAGCGATTGCTGAAGATATTTTAGAAGTTATTGATCATTTAAAAATTCATTCATCTCATTTTGTAGGAATATCATTGGGAACAATCTTGATTCGACAATTAGCAGAAGATCACCCCAAAAGAGTCAAAAGCATGGTATTAGGTGGAGCCATTTTGAAAATGAATTTTCGCTCCCAAATATTGATGAAAATAGGAGATGTATTTAAATATGTCTTACCCTATTTAGTCTTGTATAAGTTATTTGCTTTTATCATTATGCCCAAAGAAAATCACAGACAATCAAGATTATTTTTTATCAATGAAGCCAAGAAATTATATCAAAAAGAATTTATTAAATGGTTTAGGTTAACGGCAGAAATAAATCCTTTACTAAAATATTTCAGACAAATAGAACTTTCAATTCCAACATTATACATTATGGGAAGTGAAGATTATATGTTTTTGCCTTCCATAAAAGAAGTAGTAAAAAAACATTCCAATTCCTCTAAACTGGAAATCATTGAAAATTGTGGTCATGTGGTAAACATTGAACAAGCTCAAAAGTTTAATGAAATGGCTATTCAATTTCTGAAAAAAATAGCATAAAAAAAAATCGATAACTTCTGCTATCGATTCTCTTTACTAACTAACTCAACCAAACTTATGTATTCAACATATTAACACTGCAAATTTAGGGAATTAGATGATGGTTAATGTTAACTATTTGTTATATATATGTTATTGATTATTAAATTTTTAGGATTATTTTCTGTCTTGTAGAGCAAATACTCTTTTTAATAAATCAGATGAACGAGAATTTAAATTAGTTCTAATGTTTTGTTCCTCAACTGCAATCATTTTGAAAACACCTTCCATAGCTTTGTTGGTAGTGTAATCTGTTAAGTCTGGGTTTACTTTTTTAACCAAAGGAAGACTGTTGTATTTAGTGATGATGTTTGTCCAAACTTTATCGGCTCCAACTTTAGCAAATGAGTTTTTAATCACTGGATTGAATTTAGCATATAAAGCATTAGAAGTTGAAGTTTCTAAGTAAGTAGTTGCGGCTTTGTTATCGCCCATTAAAATGTTTTTAGCATCTGTAAAAGTCATATTTTTGACCGCACTAACAAATATTGGAGTAGCTTCTTTTACCGCATCTTCTGCAGCTCTATTTATAACTTTCAGTCCTTCATCAGCTAAGCTTGATAAACCAATTTGTCTTAGTTTTGTATCAACAGTTTGTAGTTCTTGAGGCAATAAAATTTTTACCGCTTCATTTTTAAAAAAACCATCAGTTGCGGTTAATTTAGAAACTTGTTTGTCAATTCCATTATCTAAAGCTTCTTTCAAACCATTAGCAATGTCTAATTGGCTCAAACCAACAGTTCCTTGTGGTAATTGGTCAACAACTTGTTGTAATTCAGCACATCCCGAGAATATTGTGGTTGCTACTAAAAGTAATACTATTTTTTTCATGATTAAATATTTAATTGAAAGTTACTTTGCAAATATAATGCCTCAATTTCGAATTCAAATTTTAAATTATTTAAATCGTATAAAATTTAATTAATTCGTAAATTGCACCTTTAAAAATTGATAATTATTTAAAATGGAACCACAAGTACCTTATACACCTGTTAATAAAGTAAGAATCGTTACTGCTGCCTCACTTTTTGACGGTCATGATGCAGCGATAAATATAATGCGAAGAATCATCCAATCTACGGGTTGCGAAGTAATTCATTTAGGTCATGATAGAAGTGTAGATGAAGTTGTAAATACGGCTATTCAAGAAGATGCCAATGCTATTGCTATGACCTCTTACCAAGGTGGACATACAGAATATTTAAAATATATGTATGATTTACTAAAAGAAAAAGGTGCTGGACATATTAAAATATTTGCTGGTGGTGGTGGAGTTATTCTTCCCACAGAAATTGAAGAATTACATGCTTACGGAATAGAAAAAATATATTCTCCAGACGACGGTCGTGCTATGGGTTTACAAGGAATGATTAACGATTTAGTAAAACGTTCAGATTTTCCTATTGGCGATAACTTAAACGGTGAAATCAACCATTTAGAAGAAAAAGTACCAACAGCAATTGCTCGAGTAATTTCTGCAGCTGAAAATTTTCCTGAAATTGCAAAGGAAACTATGGATGCTATTCACAAAAAGAATGAAACTTCAAAAACACCCGTTTTAGGAATTACAGGAACTGGTGGTGCAGGAAAATCTTCTTTAGTAGATGAATTGGTTAGACGCTTTTTAATTGATTTCCCAGAAAAAACAATCGGATTAATTTCGGTTGATCCATCGAAAAGAAAAACAGGTGGAGCTTTATTAGGAGATAGAATTCGTATGAATGCAATTAATAACCCTAGAGTTTATATGCGTTCTTTGGCCACTCGTCAATCAAATTTGGCGTTGTCTAAATATGTGAATGAAGCGATTCAAGTTTTAAAAGCAGCAAAATATGATTTAATCATTCTTGAAACTTCTGGAATTGGTCAAAGTGATACAGAAATCATGGATCATTCTGATGTTTCTTTATATGTAATGACACCTGAGTTTGGAGCTGCAACGCAATTGGAAAAAATCGATATGTTGGATTTTGCCGATTTGGTAGCTTTAAATAAATTCGATAAACGTGGAGCTTTGGATGCAATTCGTGATGTGAAAAAACAATACCAACGCAATCATAATCTTTGGGATGCAAATCCAGATGATATGCCAGTTTTTGGAACGATTGCTTCTCAATTCAACGATCCAGGAATGAACACTTTATATAAATCTATCATGGATAAAATGGTAGAAAAAACAGGTGTTGATTTAAAATCGACTTTCGAAATAACACGTGAAATGAGTGAGAAAATTTTCGTAATTCCACCACACAGAACACGCTATTTATCTGAAATTGCAGAAAACAACAGGAAATATGATGAGATTGCTTTAACACAAGTTGAGGTAGCTCAAAAATTATACGGAATTTTTAAAACCATTGAATCAGTAAACGGAAATCTTCCTAAAATTGATAAAACTGGAATTGTAGCCGATTCATTAAATAGAACAGAAGAAAACAAAGTGTTTTTAGAATTGTTAATCCAACAATTTGATAAAATAAAAATGGACTTAGATGCTTACAATTGGGAAGTGATTCTTACTTGGGATGAAAAGGTTCAGAAATATAAAAACGAATTTTATACCTTTAAAGTTCGTGATAAAGAAATCAAAATTGCAACGCATACTGAATCGTTGTCGCATTCTCAAATCCCAAAAGTTTCGTTACCAAAATACAAAGCTTGGGGTGATATCTTAAAATGGAATTTACAAGAAAACGTACCTGGAGAATTTCCATTTGCCTCAGGATTATATCCTTTCAAACGCGAAGGTGAAGATCCAAGTAGAATGTTTGCCGGTGAAGGTGGACCAGAAAGAACCAACAAACGTTTCCATTATGTAAGCCAAGGAATGCCAGCTAAACGTTTGTCAACCGCTTTTGATAGTGTAACTTTATATGGAAATGATCCAGATTTGCGTCCAGATATTTATGGAAAAATCGGAAACGCTGGAGTTTCAATTTGTTGTTTGGATGATGCTAAAAAATTGTATTCAGGTTTTGACTTGAGTCATGCTTTAACATCAGTTTCGATGACAATTAATGGACCAGCGCCTATGTTGCTAGGGTTCTTTATGAATGCAGCTATTGATCAAAACTGTGAAAAATATATCAAAGAGAATGGTTTGGTGGATGAAGTAGAAGCTAAAATTGCTGAAATCTACAAGAAAAAAGGAACCAAAAGGCCAAAATACCAAGGAAAATTACCAGAAGGAAATAATGGTTTAGGGTTAATGTTGTTAGGTGTTACAGGTGATCAAGTGTTGCCAATAGATGTTTACAACGATATCAAAGTTAAAACATTGTCGCAAGTTCGTGGAACCGTTCAAGCGGATATTTTGAAAGAAGATCAAGCACAAAATACGTGTATTTTCTCAACAGAGTTTGCTTTACGTTTAATGGGTGATGTACAAGAATATTTTATCCAACAAAATGTTCGTAATTTCTATTCAGTTTCGATTTCAGGATACCATATTGCAGAAGCTGGTGCGAATCCGATTACACAATTAGCCTTCACGCTTTCTAATGGTTTCACTTATGTGGAATATTATTTAAGTCGTGGCATGAACATCAATGATTTCGGACCCAACTTATCATTCTTCTTCTCCAACGGGATCGATCCAGAATATGCTGTGATTGGTCGAGTAGCTAGAAAAATTTGGGCAAAAGCCTTGAAAAATAAATATGGTGCCAACGAGAGAGCACAAATGTTGAAATACCACATTCAAACTTCTGGACGTTCATTACATGCTCAAGAAATTGATTTCAATGATATTCGTACAACTTTACAAGCGTTATATGCGATTTACGATAACTGTAATTCATTGCATACCAATGCTTATGATGAAGCCATTACCACTCCAACCGAAGAATCAGTGCGTAGAGCGATGGCTATTCAGTTGATTATTAATAAAGAATTAGGTTTAGCGAAAAACGAGAATCCAATTCAAGGTTCGTTCATCATTGAAGAATTAACGGATTTAGTAGAGGAAGCAGTTTTAGCTGAATTTGATAGAATCACAGAAAGAGGAGGAGTTTTAGGTGCCATGGAAACTATGTATCAAAGAAGTAAAATTCAAGAAGAATCCATGTATTACGAAATGTTGAAACACACAGGTGAATTCCCAATTATTGGGGTGAATACGTTCTTAAGTTCAAAAGGTTCTCCAACGGTTATTCCAGCTGAGGTTATTCGTGCAACAGAAGAAGAAAAACAATATCAAATAGATATGTTGAACCAATTGCATAAAACGTATGAAGACAAAGTAGAAGAGCATTTAAAAACACTTCAGGAAGCAGCTATTAAAAACGAAAATATGTTTGAAAAATTAATGGATGCAACAAAAGTTTGTTCTCTAGGTCAAATTACCAATGCTTTGTTTGAAGTAGGTGGTCAGTATAGAAGGAATATGTAAAAAATAAACCTGACAGGTTTTTAAAACCTGTCAGGTTTAAATCACTTCTTATTCAACGAATAAATTCCACCACCAAAAAGCACAACTGCTAAACCAATGTAAAGAAAACCTTGTTCTTTTCCTGATTCATTGGATGCGTCTATTTCTAATCCTAATACTTCAACTTCTTTGCTATTATTGGCTATTTTATTGATTCCTACATAGCCAATATATAGTGCTCCTACTATTAAAACAGCTCCAAGTATTTTTCCGATTTTCATAGTGTTATAGTTTTAGGGTTGTAATTTTAGTAAATGTACTTACAAAATAAAAGTACACACTTATATAGTCATTATGATTTATTATAGGATTTCCATATCATAAAAAAAGACCTTTCTTTCGAAAGGCCTTTAAGGTTAATCAGAATTAATAACAACTTACTTAATAATGACTTTTTCAACCAAACCATCTTTAGTTTTAAGAAGATAAATTCCTGTGGGGTAATTCATTTCTAAACTTGATATATTTTCTTTTTCTATAACTTTTCTTCCAGTAACATCAAATAAACTTACTGAAACTTCTCTGTTAAAATAAACTATGCCATCTTTAACAGGATTAGGTGAAACTATAAATGCATTTGTATTAGTTGTGAAGTTTTCTGCGTTCAAAGCATCATTTGTGATTTCATAAATACTTAAAGTTGCACTAACTTCATTAGCCATAACAACCAATCCTTTAGCGTTTGGACTGTTAGTTGGAGCAATATAAATAATTCCTTCTGGACCTAAATCTCCTCCTACACTTGCTGTAGTTCTACTGTTTTTATAAGAAACAAAAATGGGTGCCGAAGGATTTGTAATGTCATAAGTCATTAACCCACCTGTTCTTTCTAAGGTAATAAATGCATAAGTAGCCCCATTGATTTGTGCAACAGTAATTCCTTCAGGTTCTGGACCTTTGTTGTCACTTCTGTTTTTTAAATTGTTGTTATCGTTACTAGCATTGAACAAAGCTCCAAATGTTGGGTCATTAGCCGTAATTTTTTCAAAATCATCACCACTATCATAAACCAATTGCCCTGTGGTTGTGTTCCAAATACTAAACGAACGCGTTCCAAATACATGAATTTCATCAAAATCACCATCATCATCTGTGTCACCTGATGCATTAGTTACTGTTAATCTTCCTAAATTAGCATTTTTCTTAAGTAAATCAGCATTAGGGAAAACGGTTGGGTCTAAAGTGTAAGCACTACTTCCCACGCGAACTTCTTCTGCTAATCCATCATAATCTCTTGCATCTCCTTCGTTGGCGGTTACTAAATAAGTTGTCCCAGCTACTGTATAATTAGCAATTGCATCTGGCATATACATTCCTTTTACAGGCCAATTTCCCATAAAGATAGCTCCAAATTGATCTGAGGCATCCAAAGTGTTTCCAACTAAACTATGATCTTTTAATCCCAATGGAGTGATAGCTGTAATTTGATTGGTTACTAAATTAATAGTGGCTACAGCATTATTTTCTTGTAATGTTACCCAAGCTGTTAAACCATCATCAGCTACAGTAATGTATTCTGGTTCAACATCTTTTGAAACCGTTGCGTTTACACCAAAAACTCTTAATCCATTAGTTTTTAAAGTGGCTAACTGACTATCAAAAGCATTAAAATTTAAATTAGTAACATCAGTTTGTTGTACGTTATTGTATCCACCACTAACATTAATTATTGAAATGCTTCCTTCTGGATCAATGGTGTAATCATCATTTGGTTGGCCTTCATTTGCTGTTAAAACTTTTGTTCCATCTGGTGTGAATGTTATCATGTCTGGTAAAACACCAGCTTCAACTACAGAACCAATAGTTCCATTGGCATCCATAAAAACAACTTTTCCATTCGTAAAATTAACCCCTTCAACAGTGGCTACTAAAATTCCATTTTTAAAAGCAATGCTTGTTCCTCCAATTCCATAAGGTGATAAATCTACAGATTGAATGTTTGTTATAGCAGAAGGATTGGCAAAATTTAAAATTTCAACCCTTGAAGCTGTAGAATTCATCACAAATAAACGTTGTGTCACAGGATCATGTGCTACAATTTCTGCTGAACCAGTAGCATCTACTAAATGACTTGATAGGAAATTAATATCCAAGGCGTTAGAGCCAACTGTTGCATCGTTTTCATCGTCAAGAATGTAAACTGTGTTTTGAGCTATTCCTGTAATATTGGCTCCAGAAGCATTTGAAATGGCTAAAACAAAATATTTATCACCATTAGCAATCGTATTGTTGTTCAAGGTAACATTTATAGTTTGGGAAGTACTTCCTATTGGAAAAGTTACTGTTTCATTGGTGTAGATGTATTCTGTTCCATTTGCTGCTGTTCCTACATTTGTAAGCACTGCAACATCAACTGTAACTATTGATGTAGAAGCATTGGAAAGATTTAAAGTAATTTGTGCTGTTCCATTATTTTCATTTGCAATAGTAGTTTCAGAGGTAAAGGCAAGGTTGGATGTGGTACTTGGTGTAAAAGTTCCAGGTGAAGCAAATACATCTAAGCCAAGTGATTGTCCTACTAGATTTGTAGCTGGAGCCCAATTTGTTCCGTCGTTTAAATTGCCATTCGGATTTAATAATTCTAACGAAGGACCGTTTCCGTCAGGAGAAGTTGGCCATGGTGTGGCATCATCATATTCAACTTGACTAATTACATTTCCTAGTGAATTTAAGATTTGAAGTAACTCTCCACCATTTCCTAGAGCATTGCTAATTCCTTGTGGCATATCAATAAAAGAAACTCCATAAAAAGCATCAGTACTTGCTTTATCAGTTGCTAATAATACAATACCACCAGCAGCAAGGTTTAATGCTTCAAATTCAAAAGTAAAATTACTTTCGTCTTTTACTTTTAGTCCACCTAATGCAATTGTTGCCGAAGAGTTGTTGTAAATTTCAATGAATTCCAATTGATTTGAATTAGCAGAAGGTGCATTATACATAATTTCAGAAATAATTAGTCCTGAAGTTAAAACATTATAATACAAATTCGGACTAACATAAGAAGGTGATAAAGTATTGTTTGCAGTATCTTGGATATTACTAACTGTTAACTGGTAAGCACTTCCAATAGTAAAACCAGAATGAGTTAAGGTAACTGAATTTAGAGTTGCATTGTAAACAGCATTAGAAATCGTTAAAATTGGTGCAAAAATATAATTTGCAATAGTTTCCGCTGAAACTTGATTTAAGCTTTCTGAAAAAATAACTTCAACCGTATTTTGAGTTAGTACATTCACAATGGCAACGGTTGGAGCAGAAGTATCATTAGCAGAAATTACAAATGGAGTTGCGTTGAAAGGCAAATCTGGAGTTGTACTATTATTGTGGTCATCTGCTGAAGTATCTTCAACTTGCCAATTGGCTGGATTATTTAATTGTGATAAATAACCATTGGCATCTAAACCACTTCTAACACCATTATAATTAGCAATATCTGTGCCTTCTGGTAAAACAATGGCTGTTGTACCAAGCGTTAAACCTGAATTGGTTAAATCGCCAAAACCTGTTGAAGAATTAGAGATAGCCGCTAACATAGTGGAAACAGTTCTTGGAGGAGTTCCTAAAAAAGCAAACATTGCGTCACTTGATGAAGAAAGTCCACCAGCGTTGTTAACCGTTATACTTCCGATAGAAGGAGTAATTGTAGCGCTGATATTGTTAATAGAAATTACTGTTCCAGCAGGAATTACAGTTGTTCCAGAGGACCAAGTAAAATCACCTTCATCGGTTCCAAAACTGCTTCCATTCCATTCAGAATCACAAAAAATAATAGTTGAATTGGCTGGGATTTCTTTAAAAGTAACAAAGGCAATATCATCATCGCCATCAGCATTAAAACCTATAAAAGCAATATCACCAGCTGTGGTTAACTGTGCTTGTGCAAAATAGGTTAATAAACATAAAAGTAAAGTAAATTTAATTTTCATAAGATAAGTTTATGGTTGTTTGTGCAAACTTACCTTATAGATGAGGTTTGTGTGGTTATCTAAAAATCATCAATTTATTTTTAAAACATTATGAAAATGTGTCTTAAAAATTAAGAAGTAAACCTATGGTAAAATCTATATTAATTATTTTTTTCTTCATTAAATTTTCTGACAATTGCTTTTAGTTTTTCTTCACGAGCAAGTTTTTTGGTTTTGGCTTTGGCTTGTTCTTTATGCAATTTATCGTTGTGTTTTTTGATATTTTTTTCGTTGTTTCTTCCCATTTTTATATGTTTAGGGTTTTAATTTTATCCAATTTCAAATAGCCAATGTGCTTTTCATCTTCAAACTCACTTGAAGATTTCGTTATTTTTATTTGAAATTTTGATTTAAATGCATCAGATAAAATATCCTCAATTTCATGAATGTCATCCACATCAATTCCAAATTTATCATCAATATGGGAAGTGGCTCCTTTAAAACCACAATGTTTATAAAATGTAGTTTGTTTGCTTTTTTTAATAGCTTCGGCTTTGGTATTGGCTACAGCTAAAACTTTGTAGTGGTATTCCTCAAATTCATTTTTTTTATAGCCGCCAAGATTTATAAAGAATAGTTTTTCAGTATTAATTATCTTTTCGTTTCTATCTAAAACTTCAATAGAAAATCCATCTACACAAGTCACTTTTTGCCAAGCATCAATATGAATGCGTCCTTTGGCTTCTGGCCAAAACTCTTTCATGCTTGGAATTAGTTCTTCTAATGAACGTCCTATTCCAAAAAAAATATCGTGTTGTTCTGTGAGTCTTCCTTTGGGTCTGCAGCCCAACATTATCATGTATAATGAATAGTTTTTCATGCTCCAAAAATACAATTTTTTGTTAAATAAAAAGTTTGGCACGGCAATTGAATATATCTTACCATCATTAATCAATTAAAAATAAATATTATGAAAAAAATTACTTTAGTTTTAGCTTTTATCGGGATGATAACACTAAATAGTTGTACCATTAATGATGAACCAGATCAAATTCAACAAATAAACAACACTTTTGTTAGTGAACTTTTTGAAGTAACTACTTCTTTTGGTCCAAATAATAATTACAGTAGATTGGTTACATTTAATCCACCAATTTTTAGTACAGATATGGTTTTAGTCTATCATCTATATGAAGTTGATAATGGTACTGATGTATGGCGAATAATGCCACAAACTTATTATTTTGATAATGGTGCTGAATTAGATTATAATTTTGATTTCACAAGATTTGATGTAAGAATCTTTTTAGATTCAAATTTTAATTTAGATGGTTTTTCACCAGCTTGGACACAAAATCAAACGTTTAGAATAGTAGTTGTTCCAGCTGCATTTACCAATAGAATGGCAAACCCAGTAGATTATTCAGATTACGAGGCAACTATTAAAATGCTAGGTTATGAAAATGCAGAAATTAAAAAAATAAAATAAATATAAATTAGTTTGTTAGTTTGGTTAGTTTAGTTTGTTTGTTAGAAAGAGGTTGCTGGGAAGTAACCTCTTTTTTTTGGATTTATTTTTCTTCCTTAGATTTGTAAAGCGAAAACAAAACACCGCCAATCAATGCTATGGCTATAAAACCAAGCGATACCCATTCCGGAAATTTATAATGATGAATGATTAACATTTTTATACCCACAAACGATAAGATTGCAATCAAACTGTATTCCAAATAACTGAATTTTTCCAACATATTAGCCAAGAAGAAATACATTGATCTTAAACCTAAAATCGCAAAAATATTAGAGCTGAATACCAAAAACGGATCAGAAGTTATGGCTAAAATAGCAGGAACGCTGTCCATAGCAAATAAAACGTCCATTAACTCAATCACAATCAAGGCTACAAATAGAGGAGTTGCAAAAGTTATATTTCTTTTCTTGATGAAAAACTTTTGACCTTCCATGTGCATTGAAACAGGCATTATTTTTCGCAAACTCTTAAAAATAATAGACTTTTTAGGATTGAATTCTTCTTCTTCGCCTTTAAAAAGCATTTTAATAGCCGTGAATAATAGAAACGCACCAAATAAATAAGTCATCCAACTGAATTTATTGATGAGCATTACTCCAAAATAAATCATCAATCCTCTAAAGATTATAGCTCCTAAAATTCCCCAAAACAAAACTCTGTGCTGATATTTTTGAGGTATCTTGAATGAAGTAAAAATTACTGCAATGACGAAAATATTATCAACACTTAGTGATAATTCAATCAAATAACCCGTAATATATTTCATTACGGCTAGATTAGGAGATAATTCTGTAGGATTATCAATGTAACTATTTTGGTAAATCCAATAAATGATTCCTGAAAAAGCAAAGGATATGGTAACAAAAATCCCTGTCCATTTTCCAGCTTCTTTTGATGAAATTATATGTGGATTTTTATTAAAAACGCCTAAATCTAAAGCTAGAAAAAATAAAATCGAAACAATGAAAATAATCCAAACAAACATAATAGTATAAATTAATACACAAAGATAATTCATTTATATTATTGGTTTAATAATTTGGTTAATTTATATTTTTTAAATTATTTTTTATAAATACCCATAAAAAATAGGGGTACAAATTGATTATTTGATAAATGTTTATATATTTGCATAAAAAATAAGGGGTATAACTTCAAAAAAGTAATTATGTCGTCAATTCGTTTTAAAGCTCTAGAAAGAGTTAATTCAAGAACAACCGTTAAAGTGGAAGAATTAGATAGAAAATCTACCATTTTCGCTAGCAATGTTTTTAATGAAAAAGCAATGCGTAAATTTTTAACATCTGAAGGATACAAAGCTGTTAAAAGTGCTACACAACACGGAACAAAAATCGATAGAAAATTAGCAGACCACATTGCTATGGGCATGAAAGAATGGGCACTTTCAAAAGGAGTGACGCATTATACACACTGGTTTCAACCTTTGACAGGTGGAACTGCAGAAAAACATGATGCTTTTTTTGAAACTTCTTTTGATGGAAGTGATCCTGTGGAAAAATTTGGAGGCGATCAATTGGTGCAACAAGAACCAGATGCTTCTTCTTTTCCAAATGGAGGAATTAGAAACACTTTTGAAGCTAGAGGTTATACTGCTTGGGATCCAACCTCTCCAGCTTTTATTTATGGAACGACTTTATGTATTCCTACTGTCTTTGTTTCCTACACAGGTGAAGCTTTAGATAATAAAGCTCCTCTATTAAGAGCATTAAGTGCAATAGATGAAGCCGCAACAGAAGTGGCAAAATATTTTGATAAAAATGTTAAGAAAGTAACGCCAACTTTGGGTTGGGAACAAGAATATTTCTTGGTAGATAGAGCTTTAGCTAATACCCGTCCAGATATTATGGCAACAGGTAGAACCTTATTGGGGCATACGGCTGCTAAAGGACAACAATTAGATGATCATTATTTTGGGTCTATTCCTACACGTGTGCTAAATTACATGAGAGATTTGGAAAACGAATGTATGTTGCTAGGAATTCCAGTTAAAACAAGACATAATGAAGTAGCTCCAAGTCAATTTGAATTAGCGCCTATTTTTGAAGAAACTAATTTAGCTGTAGATCACAATTCATTATTAATGGATGTGATGCAAAAAGTTGCAGAACGTCATGAGTACAAAGTGTTGTTCCATGAAAAACCATATAAAGGCGTAAACGGTTCAGGGAAACACAACAACTGGTCTTTAGCAACAGATACTGGTATTAATTTATTAGCACCAGGAAAAACGCCTATGAGTAATTTGCAATTCTTAACTTTCTTCATCAACACCATCAAAGCGGTTCATGACAATGAAGAATTATTAAGAGCTGCTATTGCTTCTGCCAGTAACGATCACCGTTTAGGAGCCAATGAAGCACCACCAGCAATCATTTCTGTTTTTATTGGGGAGCAGTTGACAAAAGTTTTAGCAGGTTTAGAAGGAGTAACAGATGGAAAACTTTCTCCAGAAGAAAAAACAGATTTAAAATTAAATGTGGTAGGTAAAATTCCAGATGTATTGTTGGATAATACTGATAGAAACAGAACGTCTCCATTTGCATTTACTGGAAATAAATTTGAGTTTAGAGCTGTAGGTTCTTCAGCTAACTGTGCTACATCAATGACAACGTTGAATGCTATGGTAGCAAAACAATTGAAAGACTTCAAAAAAGAAGTGGATGCATTAATTGAACAAAAAGACTTAAAGAAAGACGAAGCTATTTTTAATGTATTGAGAGAATATATTAAAGACACTAAAAATATTTTGTTTGAAGGAGACGGTTATAGTGAAGCTTGGGAAAAAGAAGCCAAAAAACGTGGATTAAGCAATCACAAAACAACTCCAGAAGCATTAAAAGCAAAAGTTTCTAAGAAAGCTATCGAATTATTTGGAAGCCTAAATATCATGAATCATGTAGAGGTAGAGGCTAGATACGAAATTGAGTTAGAAGAATACGTTAAGAAAATTCAAATTGAAGGACGTGTATTAGGAGATATTGCTAGAAATCATGTAGTACCAACAGCGATTAAATATCAGAATACCATTATTGAAAATGTTAGAGGCTTAAAAGATATTTTTGGAAAAGATTTTGAAAAAGTGGCTAAGGAGCAAATTGAAATGATAAAAGAAATTTCTGGACATATCGAAGGTATAAACTCCAATGTGAAGAAAATGATTGAGGAACGCAAAAAAGCAAATAACTTGACAGACATGGAGAAAATGGCTGCTGCGTATTGCAATAAAGTAAAACCCTATTTCGAAATCATTAGAGAGCATGCCGATAAATTAGAGTTGTTAGTAGATGATGAAATGTGGACATTAACTAAATATAGAGAGTTACTATTCGCTAAATAATAAGTAGGATAATAAAAATTGTTGTAAAACCTGTTCTCATTTGAACAGGTTTTTTTATACTTTTTTACGGTGTTTTACGTTATAATCGAAAAAAAATGCCTAAAAGTTTTTTACTACTTCTCTTATTTTCATTTATTTCTTTTTCGCAATCAAAAGTCACTTTTTATTTTGAAACTAACTCTTATCATTTGATTGAAAGTGAAATTAACCGATTGAATTCTTTTATTTATGAGAATAAAGGAAAAATAAAAATTATTAAAATTGTAGGATATTGTGATTATAGAGCCAGCAATTCATACAATGATTCTTTAGCCTACAACAGAGCAAATTTTGTGGGTGGTATAGTTGATAAAGTCATGGAGCAATCTAATTTTTCTATAGAAAGTAAAGGCGAAAATTTCACTCAGGATAAAACATTAGCCCTAAATAGAAAAGTTGAAATTCATTATGAGGAAAATAATGCTCTTTTAAAAGAGAAAATTAAGCAAAGTAAAAAAGGAGATAAGTTGGTTTTAGAAAACTTATACTTCTTTAATAATTCAGGTCAATTTGTGCCTAAATCGTTGCCCGTTTTAGAGGAGCTTTTAGTTATTTTAAAAGAAAATGAGACTTTAAAGATTGAAATTCAAGGTCATATTTGTTGTCAGTCTTCAATGGAGGCAGCAAAAATAGAAGATATTGCATTGGTTAGAGCTTTAGCGGTCTATACTTATCTTATTGACAAAGGAATTGATAAAACGAGGTTGCATTATAAAAGTTTTAAAAGTACCCAACCCATTTTTTCAATTCCAGAGAAAAATGAAGAAGAGCGTAATGCTAATCGTAGAGTAGAAATAATGATTCTCGAAAATTAAAAGTGGCATGTTTTTTTATGTTGTAAAAAAGTCGTTACTTAGTTTTCAGAATTAAAACCTGTACAATGAAATTTATTATATCAATCCTATTAGTTTTTCTTAGTCTAAAAACAATTGCTCAAGAACAATTTGTAGTTTATTTTAACAGTGATAAATACGAGTTGACCAAAGCTGAAAATAAAAAATTAAACGATTGGATGATTCAACATGTTAAAGACAAAATTGTAGCCATTAATGGATATACCGATGAAGATGGAAGTAGTGGTTATAATGATACTTTAGCCAAGAAAAGAGTCAGCCATGTGTTTGAAATTGTAAAAGAGAAAGTGCCTTTCAGAGAAGATTTTAAAAGCAGAAGTTTTGGCGAAAAATTCAATCAATCAAAAAATAAAGCCGAAAACAGAAAAGTAACCATCTACTATATTGAAGAAAAAGATTTAGCCAGAGAGAATGAGATTTTGGGTATAAAGGAAGAGCCAATTGCTATTGTTAGTCAAGATTCATTGCAAAACAAAGAAGCAGAAGTTGTGTCAGAAGATGCACCATTGGAAGAAAAAATGGCTAAAACCAAAGTGGGTAAAACCCTAATATTAAAAAATATTAACTTTTACCACAATACCTTTGCTGTGATGAATGAATCCAGAGCTGTTTTGTATGAGTTGGCAAAAATAATGCACAACAATCCCAAGTTAGTGATTCAAATCCAAGGTCATGTATGTTGCAATCAAGATGTAACGGATTCACGTTCCATTATGTTGTCAAGAGAAAGAGCAAAAGCCATAAAAATGTTTTTAGTTGCTCAAAGAATACCAGCCAATAGAGTTAGTTTTCAAGGTTTTGGTAGCTCAATGCCTTTATATCCTATACCTGAACAAAATGAGGAAGAACGAATTGCCAACAGAAGAGTGGAAATTTTAATTGTGAATAAATAATCAAGAATTAGAAATTACGAATCAAGAACTTTTAACGTAAAGTAGATTTTTAGATTTATTTAATTGCTTCAATCCGTGTTCCTAAATCCTAAAATCTCATTTGGCTTTTCATTAGAATTTAGTGTTAGAATTTTATATCTTTGCCCAACAACAACACACAATCATTAAAAAATGAGTTCTGATACTAGTCAACGCTACAATCTTCGCGGAGTTTCTGCTGCTAAAGAAGATGTTCACAATGCTATAAAAAATATTGATAAAGGGCTTTTTCCAAAGGCATTTTGTAAAATCATTCCTGATTATTTAACAAATGATGAAGCATATTGCATCATTATGCATGCCGATGGCGCTGGTACAAAGTCTTCATTAGCTTATATGTATTGGAAAGAAACGGGCGATATTTCAGTGTGGAAAGGTATTGCTCAAGACGCATTGATTATGAATATCGACGATTTATTGTGTGTAGGTGCTGTAGATAATATTTTACTTTCTTCAACAATTGGTCGTAACAAAAATTTAATTCCAGCAGCAGTTTTGTCAGCTATTATTAATGGAACGGAAGAGTTGATTACTGAATTAAAATCGTTTGGAGTAACCATTCATTCTACGGGTGGAGAAACCGCTGATGTAGGGGATTTAGTTCGAACAATTATCGTAGATTCAACGGTTACGGCTCGCATGAAACGTGCTGATGTGATTGACAATGCTAACATAAAACCTGGCAATGTAATCGTTGGTTTATCAAGTTCTGGGCAAGCCACTTATGAAAAAAGTTATAACGGAGGAATGGGAAGTAACGGGTTGACTTCCGCTCGTCATGATGTGTTTCATAAGTATTTAGCGGATAAATATCCTGAGAGTTTTGATGCTTCTGTACCTAATGAATTGGTTTATTCTGGACAAGTTAAATTAACGGATTCCGTTGAAAATAGTCCGATTGATGCTGGACAATTAGTGCTTTCTCCAACGAGAACTTATGCTCCTATTATTAAGAAGATATTAGATAAATATACTCCTAAAGAAATCTGTGGAATGGTGCATTGTAGTGGTGGAGCACAAACGAAAGTGTTGCATTTTGTGGATAATGTACATGTAATTAAAGATAATTTATTTCCAATTCCACCCTTATTTAAATTGATACAAGAGCAATCTAAAACAGATTGGAAGGAAATGTATCAAGTATTTAATTGTGGGCATCGAATGGAATTGTATGTAGATGAAGCTATTGCAAATGATATCATTGAAATCTCAAAATCATTTGGAGTTGACGCTCAAATTGTGGGTAGAGTAGAAGAGAGTTCTACAAAGAAGCTTACGATTACTAGTGAATACGGAACATTTGAATATTAATATAGAAAAACCAACTCAAAATAAAGTTGGTTTTTTTTATAAATTTTTTACTGAAAAGCAATTGGTGCTGCTAAACAACTATCTGGAATAGCAAAAGCATCTACTAAAGCCACTGCATCTGGTCTTATTTCCCAACACAATTGGTTTACCATTTTTCGAATAGCTTTTGTTTTCACGGCTTCCATGTAACCATCTTCTAAATACCAAGCTTTGTTTTTTTCCATTTGGTGAAGAGCATACAGTTGCACTAATTTAGTTAAAATGGTTTTTAGAGCTACATCTTCAATCGTTTCAATTGCTTGCTGAAATTGTTCTAAGGTTACTCGCTCTAAATAAGCTTGGGCTACATCAATCATATGGTGTTGCACTACATTAAACGCATCATAAGGAGTTAAACCCTCATCAATCAGTCTTTTGATTCTTTTTGCTGCTGAGGCTAAAATACTTTTTTCTCGGTATTGAAAAGCTTGTAAATAAAAATTATTATCCAATAAATGCTCTTCATCTGTTTTTCGGGTTATTATAGGATTCTTTTCCGAAAGGGCTGTTTTAGCATTTTCAAAAACATAATTTATAATACCCAAAGAGCCCATTTCACCAAAAGATTTTCTGAATGCTGACAACCTGTTTTTTGCAACTAATTGCATCAGCACAGTATTGTCTCCTTCAAAAGTGGTATATATTTCCGTGTCATTTTTTAGGGCATTGATTCTATTTTCGGATAAATACCCTTTTCCGCCACAAGCTTCTCTACATTCTTGTAAAACGGTTGTAGTATTCCATGTAGCATAAGCTTTCATTCCAGCAGCTAAGGCTTCAATTTCTTGCATTTCTTCTTCTGTTCTATTGATGAAGCGATGGGTTACATATTGCAAAGCAAAATGAATGGCATAGGTTTTAGCTAAATGTGGTAACAATCTTCTTTGGTGGATGCGATAGTTGAGAATTGGAATTTCAGAACCACCTTCTGGACCAAACTGTCGGCGTTGATCGGCATATTTGATAGCAATGGTTAAACCCGATTTTGCAGCTGCCATAGCTGAACGTGGAATGCCTATTCGTCCACCAACCAGCGTGCCTAACATAGTGAAAAACCTTCTGTTGTCGCTTGGAATTGGACTTTCAAATGCTCCTTTTTCATTTACGGAGGCAAATCTATCAAGCATATTCTCTTTAGGAATTACTACTGCATTAAAACTTATCGTTCCATTGTCCACACCATTTAATCCCATTTTGTGACCACAATCGCCTATGGTAATTCCATTAAGTATGTTTCCTTTTTCATCTCTTATCGGAACAATAAAAGCATTTACACCATAATCATGGTTGTTGATGATTAGTTTAGCAAAAACAGTTGCCATTTGTCCATGAATGGCAGCATTGCCTATATATTCTTTTTGGGCATTTTCATTGGGTGTCTGAATGGTAAAAGTTTTGGTTTCATGATTATAAGTAGCTGTGGTTTCTAATCCTTTTACGTTAGAGCCATGATGGGTTTCTGTCATAGCAAAACAACCGGGTAATTTTAAGGAGCCAATATTTTTCAAATATTTTTCATGATGTTTAGCAGTTCCTAGTGAGTAAACACTCATGCCCCAGAGACCAAATTGTACCCCAAATTTTATGACTAAACTTAAATCGTGATAGCTTAAGGTTTCCATGATAGCAAAATAGTCGGCCATGTTTTCTCCACCACCATATTTTTTGGGAAATGCCATGTTTCCTAAATTTTCTTCAGCTAAAATTTTACACCATTCATAAACTTTTTCTCGGTAAACGGCTATATCTGTTGAGGATTCATAAGTAAACTGTGGCTTTGAAAGAGTAGTTTTTACTTTGTTGATGATGGGTGCCTCTTTTCCATCTAAAAATGCTGTTAGTTTTGCTACGTCAAATGAACTGCTGGTATGTAAACTTGAAGTGATATTGTTAGCAGTGTTTTTGAACTGCTCAATCACTTCTTCACCTAATACACCTAAATCATTTTCTAATTTGATGAAATATGGCTCAAGCGAATTGATCTTTGGGTCATTATTGGCTACTGTTTTTACAATATCAAAAATAGAATTGATGGAAGTATTTTCTTTGACAATTTGCTCTAATTCTCTTTTCCAAGTGGTAATATTTTCTCTTCTAGGAGGATTTGAAATGTCTATTTGAGCTATTAAATATTGTTGCTCTTCTTTTGAAAGCCAATCTTGTGAAGTTATGAAGTTGTAGAGAGTTTCAAATTCTTTTTGTGTTAAAAGATCATCCGACCATACTAAATAGAAAAGGGGCTTAAAAGCATGTAATTTGGCGTTATCTGTTGACATATATCTTCTTTTTATATTTATTGACTCTTGATGTATAACAGAACATAAGTTCTGATTATTAGTTGTTTACAAAAATCAATTATTGTTTAATAATCATTATTACTTTAAATATAAAGAAAAGAAATGGGAACCTTTATAGCCTTGAGAAATTTTTAACAATGGTTGATTGCCTCTTATTCATTGATTACGACTCCTTTTATAGCAGTCTTATCAATTAATCCAATGTATCTTGAATCTTCTGAATTATCTCTGTTATCTCCCAATACAAATACTTTTCCATTTGGAATTGTTAACGGACCAAAGTTGTCTTTATTCCATTTTCGATGATATAATTTGCTTATTCTTTCCTCTGATTTATTCATTCCTGTAATTAACCTTTTGTTATTTACGCCTACTTTTTTTGCCAATGAAACTTCTAAAATTATATGTAACCTATTTTCATCCATTTTATACATTTGATTTTTATCGGTAAACTCAACCTTGTGTATTATCTTTTCAAAATCTTGCTCCGAAAGTACATAAGTGTACATTAAATCAGTAGATATATCATTATTTTTGTCATTAATAAAAACAATACCATTTCTTATTTCGAGCACATCTTTTTCCATTGCAACTAGTCTATGAACCCTTGTATGCTTACCAATAAGGCTATCTTCTCTTTCATAACAAATAAAATCACCTTTTTTGGGAGTAATTAAATTTGAAGCATAAAATATTTTATCGAATTCTAAGTTAGGTTCATTTGCTACTGTTGGACTCTTATAAACTTTAAAAATACCAGTTAAAGAGACAAATAGGTAAATTATATATAGTATTCCCACTGATAGCATGACTATCTTCAGTTTTTTATTCATTTTATCTACTTATTTTTATTTATGTTTTTTGTTGAACTATGTTGTTCATTTTTTATAGTATGCCTTATTGTCAAAATAGATACCACTATAAATGGAATTGTGGATATGCTAATTTTGATTTTCAAACTTATTAATCCAATCAGAAACATAAATCCAAGTAGAATTCCCAAGCATCCGATACTTAAATAAGTCAAATTTTTGTTGGGTTTTCTTTGAAATAAAGTGATTACTAACAGCAGTTGTCCGAATAGTGGTAGTATAGTAAATGGGTGTATTGCTGCATAAGGATTAGTAAATATTTTTGAAAGTAGTTCAACTTCAGATTGAAAAAGAAACGTATGGTTGTTTTTACCCCACTCTAAATAGCCTATGAGCGAAGTTATAATCAAAAGGAAATTGAATATCTTTTTTTTCATTTTGTCGTTTCATCATTAATTAGAAGTTTTATAACTTATAAAAATAGTATATGAATTTATGACAAAAGTTTGGAAGTACAAAATTACAGGATTATTATTACCAAAAAAATCTCATATTTCTATTTTTAATTTATTGTGAATAACTTTTGTTAGATAAAGAAATACAATACTACCAATAAATACAGAAAGAACTTGAGGAACATATAGATTTGTATTTTAATGATTTAATACATTCAAGAAATTTCAAGGTATTTATTACAAATGAGTAATTTGAAGTATAAGATAAACTTTGATAATCTAATTCTTTTATGGTAGAAAAGCTGAATAAATACATAGACTTTATTATTAAAAAAGTATCAATTATTGTCGGTATTGCTATATTAACTTTAACATTATTGTTTTTACAACTCATAATGAAGGAAAAAATAAATACAAATATGATTTTTAAGATATTTTTCATTACAATGTATGCTAACGGTATGGGTATTGCCAAAAGCGGGGATTTTTAATGCAAAAGTTCAATTGAGGAATAAACCTTAAAACATGTAAAAATGTACAATCGAAGCCGTTCAGTCGCCTTTTGGCAATACCTTGTTGGTGGTAGTTTTTGTTGTTTTTATTTGACAAATTCATATAGAATACTTCTGATTTCGTCTGCTGGTGTAGATGCGTTATAATGATTTTGTAAAATAATTATTGTTTTATCGTTATCGATGTCTCGCTCAATGTAAGTGTTGTAGCCTGGCCATCCTCCACTATGTCTTGCAATTTTTCCATACTCTTTTGTTTCGAGAATTCTCCAGCCAAAACCATGTTTACTCAAAGATTTGTCATTCAGGATGCCATTTGTGAAAATTTCAGTTATGCTTTCTTTTGAAACTAATTTAGTTGAATATAATGCTCTGTCCCATTTCAGAAGGTCAATAACTGTTGAGTTCACAGTCCCATCACCAACAACTCCATCTATCCAATATACCATTTTTGTTTTTTCGTAATCATCTGGTAATATGTATTTGTTTTGACTTTTTATGTAGAGGTATCCTAAAGCGTAGTTGTCAATTTTTTTAGGGGATAGTCGCCTGTTATACACAAAAGAGTTTTTCATTTTTAAAGGTCTAAATATATACTTTTTTAAAAAATCTCCATAACTTAATCCTGAAGCTCTTTCAATTATTGTTGCTAAGAATACATATCCTGTATTGCTATATTCATGTTTTGTGTTTGGTTGAAATAATAGTTTAGGTTCATGTTTACGGAATATTTCAAGAATATCCTTATTGGTTGCAATTTTACTTTTGTCCCAAAGACTATCCATAATTGGCAAATAGTCGGGAAGTCCGCTTGTATGAATAAGCAAATTTCTTATGGATACTTCATCCAAATAAGAAAGTTCGGGTATGAACTTTGAAATTTTATCGTCTAAATTCAACTTTTCTTTTTCTTTAAGAATAACTATACCCATTGCAGTGAATTGCTTAGAGCAAGATGCCAACTCAAAAATTGAGTTGGTATTTAGTTTCTCCTTTGTCGCTTCATTGGCTAATCCGAAGCTTTTGTTATAAATTATTTTTCCTTTTTCAGCTATTAAAATATTGCCATTGAATTTTTCATTTTTATAAAGTGTACTAACTAAGCTGTCCACTTTTATAATCTTGTTCTGTCCAAGTGTTATTTCTCCAAAAAGTAGAAATATGAATAAAAATTTAACTCTCATTTTATTGTTCTGTTTTTGTTATTATGAAGTCCTTTAAAATTACCACCAAGTAGTAAATAGCATTGAATATATACAACTTTTTATTTTTAATAGAGTAGCGGTTTTAAATGGGTAAAATTATATTTATAGAGATATTTCATGACTTAGTAAAACCTGTTTAAACTATGCTAAAAAATATGATTTTGGATATTGATTTAGAACAAACCTCATTTATGAATACTTAAAGAAGGTCTGTTTTGTGTTAAAAATATGTTTTTTAAAAAAAAGACTATACAACAGTTAGTGACTGAAGTCGTTTTGTTTGCTCACGTTACTAAATGCTACTGAATGCATCTTTACTATTATTTCTTAAATATGTCATCAAGCTTCAAATAATTTTCTTTTTGGGTAACTGTTTTCAATTCATTCATCAAATCCAATGATGTTGCTGGTGGTAAGGGAAATCTATGTTTTGTTAATAGTCTTTTTAAAGCCAGATTAATGTTCTCTTCACCAATCAACAAATACAAGTCATACATTTTTACCAGTCCTTTATTGTAAATTACATTGGCATTATTTGGATCTGAATTATATAAAGCTTCTTCACCACTAAATGCTTTTTGACTCTCATACATTTCTTTATAAAGCTCAACCATTTCTTGCATTTTTACTATTCCATATTCGTTTTTGTATAACATCAATTGTGTGTATTGTGCTAAGGTTTCTATTAATACGCCACTTCCTTCTCTATAATCAGGTTTTAGTAGTGCATTTCCCCACCATTGATGTGATAATTCGTGTCCTGCCAATTCATTGATTATATCTTGCCCTTCTCCTTGCGTTAAGTTCAAATGAAACTGTGCTTCGTTAACATAAATAGTAGCAGGATAGGCTGTTGCAGCAAAACCTTTTGTAAAAGAACTAATTTCAGCAAATCGAATGGTTTTATAAGGATATTTTCCAAAATTAGTTTCACAATACTGCATTGTTTTCTTTATGCTATTTATTAAATGTGAAATATTTTGATTGTGTTTAGGTTCATGAAGAATTTCGATTGAAATATCATTATAATTGGATTTTTGGATTGTATATCTTGCTGAAGAAACAGCAAATCGGAAAGGAATATCCTTTGCTTTATACTGAAAATATCTTCGATTATTTTTTGAATATTTCTTTACTAATTCGCCAGTTGAGACTGCGGTTTGGTCTGCAGAAGTTGAAATAATTGCATCAAAATTGATAAATTCATAATTATATGGATTTTCCAGTGGTGCCTCTACTTTTGTAAGTGCTTCTTGTAATGGCATACCGCGTTTTTTTCTTTCCAGTTTGTCTTCAATTTCGTTGTTAATATTATAGCCAATGAATGGAAAGTAATTGCTTATTCTAATAAATGAACCATTATCTACCATAGCATTGAATGATTGATGCCCTTTTAAAGGGTTTATTCTATACTCAAAATCAAAATCGATAGAAATGCTATCATTAGGTAACATTTTCTCTTTCATTTTAAACAGATATTGCCCAAACTCTTCATCTTTTCTCACTAGAGTCAATTGTGAAGAAGTAATAAAACTCCAATTTATTTCATTGGATGTACTGATTAATATTTCTGAAATTTCAGATTGCGATTTGTTAATCAAAATGTATTTGCCTTGTACTTTGTAACTATTATTTTCAGGAAATAAAGCGATGTTTGCTTTCACATCAGTAACCGTTGGTTTAGGGTTATTTTTATAGGATTTGTATTTTTCCTCATACTGCTGTTGCCAATTCATTTGATTTTTTGGGGAAATAACTTCGCTTTCTGTCATAATATAAATTCCAGATAGAAGAAATGCCATAAAGGTTGATATTAAAACAACAGCTGATTTACTTTTTATTTTTAAAACCTTTTTGTTCATAAGATGAATAGCTAAAACGCTAACTAATAAAGCAAAAAAAGAGCTATACAACATAGTAATAGAAAACCGTGTTGGTAAATATCCCAAACCATTGATATCGCTAAATGCATCGGGTATTGTGTTAGCAAATCGTAATAGAGGGTGTTTGAAACCAATTATTTTTCCTAAGGATGTATGTGTCAAACATAAGAAAATGGAAGAAACAGAAAGAGCAACGTATTTGTTCCTAATAATATATTGAAAGGCAATGATTACAAGACCACAAAACGATGCTGGCAAACCAATAAAATAAAAAAGAGACAAATAAGTACCCCAATCTATAGCTGGATATTGAAACAAAACCTGGAATAGAATACCAATGGTGATAGCAAAAAGGATTAAAATCATTGCAATGCTGATTAACACCATAAATTTTGAAATGAATAAAGCAATGTTTGAAAAAGGTGTTGAATTTTCAATGGCTGAGAAATTGGAATTTTCAATTTTCCAAACCAATTCGCTTCCATAAAATAACATAGCCAATAGCAGTAAAAAAGGAATTGTGGCTAAAATAGTGTTGGCCATTAATGTTGTTGTTGCGAAATATTGTGGCAGTCGAATGCCGCTTTCTATAGCTCCATACATTTCCATACCCAAAACAAATAGAGTGATGGCAATTAATAGTATAAACGGAACACTTTTGAGGGTTGATTTTAAATCTATTCTTAGAAATGATAGAACGGTTGAGATAAAATACTTTTTTCCGCTAGATTTTGTTGTAATTCTCCTATAGGCATATCTCTCATTGGTTGATTTATCTGTATCCTCAATCTTCTTTTTTTGCTTCTTTGAAATCTTGAATTGAAAGTGTTTGTATGTAGCATATAGAAAAGCAAATGCTAATGTAGTGTATGCTATTCTATTGATTAATAAATTTCCTGAAAGCACTAAAATCAAGGTGTTTTTTTCTAATGCAGTCCAATATTGAGTTTGTTCAAAGAACGCAGCCATGCCAAATGGGTCTAACTTTGCTGACAGCTTCATGGCACTGTCAGAAACTGGTGATGCACTCGCCAACATAGGAGAATTAGAAAAAATAGAAACTACCATATATACTACATAAATGCCTAATCCGCTTAAATAAATAAGCATTTTATTTTTACTCAACCAAGCCGTGGAACAAACAATTACTGTACATAAAAATATATTGGGAAGTACGATGACTAAAAATGAATTTAAATAGTAAATTAAATGAAATGCTCCCCATTTTTCACTGTTTTCCATTTCTATCAAGTGTCCTATCATATAGCCGAATATAAACAATAGAAATGTGACGATCGCTACCCCAAAAACAAATAGAAATCGGCTCACAAAATAATTTTTGATAGTGATAGGAGTGGAATAGAGTATGTGTTCAAATTGACTATCTTTTTCTCTTAATAAGCTTTGAGCGGCAATTATCACAATAGGAAAAAGGCATGCCAATGAAAACAATCCTAATAAAAAATTAATTGCATATGGAGAGTTATAAAGAATATTTGGAAAAGAAATTTGCGCAGAAGTTCCTACCCATATGCCTAAACCAAGGAATGATAACAATATTACATAAAATGAAATTTTACTACTATAAAATTTCCATTCAAATAAAATTAAATGACCTAACATCTTATTGTAGCTTTTGTAATGTGGTGAAATAAACATCTTCTAAATCTGCTTGTGTCTGCATGAATCCATTTAGTGGATTTTTGTCAGTAAAAATTCTTATACTCAGTTTCCCAGCTTGTAATTGGGTAGAAATGATTTTGTATAGATTTTGGTATTCATAAAGTTCATTTTTATCAATTTGTTTTTTCCAAATTTTGCCCTCGATTTCCCTGACAAAATCTTCTGGATTTCCAATTAATAATAATTCTCCTTTGTTGATAATTGCCATTTTTGTGCAAAGATTTCTAACATCTTCTACTAGATGTGTTGATAGAATGATAATAATATTTTCGCCGATTTCACTTAACAAGTTGTTGAAACGGTTTCTTTCTTCAGGATCTAGTCCTGCTGTTGGTTCATCTACAATAATAATTTTTGGGTTGCCCAATAGTGCTTGAGCCACACCAAAACGTTGACGCATTCCACCACTAAAAGTGCTTACAGCTTTATTTTGATGTTCCAATAGATTTGTTTTTTCAAGGAGAGCCAATATTTGTTCTCTTCGAATAGTTTTATCGGTTATACCTTTTAAAGTAGCCAAATGATCAAGCAAATCATAAGCTGATACATTTTGGTAAACACCAAAATCCTGAGGCAGATAGCCCAATTGTTTCTTAATGAATGTTGGATTCTTAACAATGTCTTCGTTGTTGAATACGATAGAGCCATTATCTGGATCTTGCAAGCCTACAATGGTTTTCATTAAGGAGGATTTACCAGCACCATTTGGTCCCAATAGTCCAAACATTCCGTTTTCAATTTCAAACGAAATGTTGTTTAATGCTCTCACATCATTCTTGTATGTTTTTGTGAGATTTTTGATGGTTAAATTGTTCATTTTTAATTGATTTGATTAATGATTTGTATTAGAATTTAGACAAAATACTTCCTGTCAACTCCAATTCTGAAGTTGATATTTATTTAGTATTTTGACAGAGAATTATTTTTTTACATACTCCATAATATCGCCTGGTTGACAGTCCAAAGCTTTGCAAATAGCTTCCAAAGTGTCAAACCGAAATCCTTTGGCTTTACCTGTTTTTAATATGGATAAATTGGCTGGTGTAATATTCAATATTTCTGCCAATTCTTTGCTTTGCATCTTTCGTTTGGCAAGCATAACATCTATGTTTACTATTATTGGCATAACTATATGTATAAATCTTGTTCGTTTTGCAGATTGAGTCCTTGTTTAAAAATGGCATAAAGAAAATAGGCGAATACACCCAAAAGGAAGTGTCCAACTATAAACCACCAAAAATCATCTTGTACTGTGCCCGTAAAAATGAATGCTAATAAAGCAATAAGAGAAGGAGCAAAAATATTTGCAATGTAAAAGCATTTTAATCGGTTTACTCCAAGTTCTGTAAATAGTTTAGGTTGTTTAAATGCATTAAAAACATTACTTAATAAATAAAGGAAAATCCCGTAGGAACCAATTGGAACAAGAAATTCAAAAATTTTATAATTCCAATTATTTTCTCCAAGCAAAAATCGTGTTTCGGTAAAAGGATAGTAAACAGCAAAATATTTTCCATTATCTTGAGTAATATAACTCCATTCGGTAACTAATGAAAATAGACAATATATTGCAATCAATAAGTATATGAGGGCTACTATTCTTATGATGTAGAATAAAATTGTAGAAGTGATTTTAACATTT
>CAZXPF010000005.1:0-24390 GCA_964643105.1 uncultured Flavobacterium sp.
TGATAAAAAACATGAAATTTTTTGAAGCATTATTTTGCAATAATTTACTATCATTTTTTAAGATATCAAGTAAATTTTTATTAATTTCTTTAATTAGTTTTAGATTCAACTTTTTCTTAGAGCTATTAATTATATTTAAGTCAATTAAATTAAGGTAAATCTCATAGTCATTATAATTCTTATTTAAAAAGTCAAATGTATTGAAATCATCACTATCTAAAGAAGAACTGAATGTAGTGTAATTTTTTAAAATAAAATTAAATTGCTCTTGGTTAATCATATTTTTCTTCAACACTTCGAGTAAAATATGTTTTATTATTTTACTTTGTGGAATATCAAGAAACAAATTAAATAAAGACTTAAGAAGTGAACTATCAAAATAATGAACTATTTTATTAATATTAATATTTGATTCATTAACATTATTAAAAGCTTTTGAAATACTCAATATTAAACTATCATAATCAGGTTTCTTATAATTAGAAATAATTAAATACACCAAGTCTGTACAATCATCATTACTATTAATGTCTAATAAAATTGAATTTAATGAAGTAAAAGATTTTGGTTCTAGTTCGTTTAGGATTATTTTTTCTAGTTTCAGTTTATAGAAGAAAAACACATTTATTTCCTCTAAGCTTTTAAAAACATGTTTTTTAAAAAAAGCATTAATTTCAGAAGCAAAAAAATCAAATTTATAAAAAGAGGCTAAAACCAATAACTCTTCATGATGATTTATATGTTTTGATATAGATGATACTTTTGCTAACGGTTGTTCGTTTAAAAAGTCTTTGAAATTTTTTTCATCTATTTTTAATTTAAACAAATGAATAAACTCTTTATCCTCTTTAATAATCTCTATAGCATATTCTACTCCTATTAAGTAGTCATTTAATTTTAATTCTTTAAAAACAAAAGATTTATTGATTTTATTAAAAAAGTAGATGTCCTTTAAAAAATTAAAATATTTTTCTTGTTTATCTTGAATTGTTTCATTAGGTAGAATATCCATTCTACTCAAGTTACGTATTAAATAGTTAAGTATTTCAATTTTTGTTGTCTTTGAACAGCGTAAACATACACTTTTAAGTGTATTATCAAAATCTGAAAAGCTTCCCTTATCAACTTGAATACTATAATATTCCCATAACTCTTTATAAAGTCCTTGCTTGTTTTTTGAAGAAAAAGTTGATTCCAATTTGTTTAATAATTCTGTTACATAATCATAACTATGATTAGACCTAATTGAATTTGAATCAATAAATAATTTAAAGTTGTCATAGAAATAAGTTAGAAAATATGGTAAGTTTATAATCTCATCATCTAAATCTTCGCTTCTCTTGAGTTTGTCAGTTATTAAATTATGTAGAAGTGATTCTTTGGCATCTTCATCACTTTCAACTCCATAAATAATTTTTGCCAACTGCAACTCCAATGAATCATCATCAATAAATAAATATGAAATTTTACTCAAATAAGATGATCTATTTATAATTATATCATTAATATTACCATTTAAAAAAATTTCTTTTTTAAAAAAATATAAAGTGTAATACCTTAATCTAATATTTGGGTTTTGAATGTAAAATGTGGCTAATTGATTTATAAAAATTATAATTTTTCTTGGTGTTATTTCTTCTTCATAATTATAATAGAGTTTTAATAAAACTTCTAATTCAGTCTCAACCTCATCAATATTAATTTTTTCAAAAGATTTATTAAATGAAATTTTAAAAAACTCTTCCCAGTTTGAATTTAAAGGAGGAGGCACTTTAAAAGTAATAGCAAATGTTTTTTCTAATAAACCTATTCCAATATTTTTATCTTCAAATAAGTCAATCACTTTATTGTAGTCATAAGGTACAACCAACCAAATATTCTTTAAATAATTTTGGTTATTACTCTCTGCAAAAAAAATATTTATTGTTGACCAAATACTTTTTAGTTTTTCATCTGTTAACCTATCTGTATTGTCAATCGTTAAAATTAACTTTTTATTATTAGATACTAGCTCATTATCAATTTCCCTTAAAAAATTTCTGAACCTAAGATTAGAGGGTTCAATTTCTGTTATAGTTTCATCTGAATTTGTTTCTAATTTTTCTCCTGAAATCCAATAAAAACTTTTACCAATTAATTCCAATAAAGTCAGTTTTGATTTGTCTTTTTTCTCTTTATTATAGTTTGCTTTAAAATCTTTAATAAAAGATTTTAAAAACAAAATTAAACTTGCTAGAAAGAATAAATATGGAATTAATTTATAGAGATAGGTGAAGTTAATATTATTAGAAATATCTATATAAAACTCATTTTTTAAATAATTTAATGAATCATCATAGTAACCATATAATTTACCATTTCTAACTTGCTTCTTTGTTTCATTAATAAATTTAATAATAACAAACCCTAACACAAAAAAAACATAATACATTTTTAATTGAGGGAAATGCTTAGTGTTTTTAGAAATTCTTTTCTGTGATAATTGCGCCTCTTTATCTATCCAATTATCTGAATTAAAAGAATCAATATTTTTTCTCAAAGAATTAATTAATTCAATTAAAATTGATTTTCTAGTTAAATCTTCTTGATGAGTCCATGTATCATAATTAAAGAAAACATATTTATCTTTTAAACAACTCTTTTTAGATATTTCTTCTTCTATAATTTTAATTATGTTTGATTTGCCACTTCCCCATTTTCCCTCAAGACCAATTATCTGTTTGTTAATAGAATCAGACTGAAATTCAATAATTTTTGAAATTGTAGAAGCAATTTTTTTATGTGATTCAGCTTTAAATAAATCTTTACCTTCAGGTATATTTGAAAGTATTTTAGGGAAGTTATTATTCATCTCTATTTACCAAAATATTTTTAAAATTGTTGGATAAAATAATTGACATATCATCAATACTTATGTTTCTAATCTCAGCTAATTTTATTATAATTTTTTCAATATCAGTAGTATTAAAATATTTGTTTTTATTTAACTTAATAAAAGGAGCATCTGATTCAATTAACAATCTATTATCAGGAATGTTTTTTATTATTTTTTTACCACTTTCTGAATTGAACATTGCATAATTTACAGAAAAATAAGCTCCATTTAAAATTGCTTTATTCATTGTAATTATCCTTCCAGAATACCAATGTAAAATATATTTTCCATTAAACCTATCCCCAATGATAGAAACAACTTCATCAGCACTCCCTCTTGAATGAATTGTTAAAATTTTTTTGCCTAAATCATTACATCTAAATATTAATTCTTCAAAAAAATTAATCTGTAGCTTTTTTGAATTTGAAGCAATTTTAAAATCTAAACCTATTTCGCCAATATATTTAGCTTTTGGGAGCAAATCCCACATTTCAGGAATATACTTTTGATATTGTTCAATTAATTCAGGATGAAAGCCTAATGCAGGCTTAATATATTTCGAATTTAATCTTGAATTTAATTTAGTGTAAAGTGGAGGAAGATTTGTAACAGCAATAGTATATATCTTTTTATCTTCTATTTTGACAATTGTTTCATCAAAATCTTTTAATAAATCTATATGTGAATGAGTATCAAATAATATATTATTCATTTTGTAAATCTAAAAATTTTCCAAGTTCCAGCATACCCCTTTCATATAACATAGTGTAATCATCAAATCTTTCATCAATTTTACCTGCAATTTGTATTGTGAATTTATTATTTTGACTATTTCTATAATCTAGCATTCCTATTTTAAAAGACTTTAATTCAATTTTAGCTTTTCGTTTTTTAAAATTTTTATCTCTATAAAATGTTTCATCTTTTTTAAAAGCTTTTAATATAGATGCTCTCCTAATTGAACAAGGTAAACAAGTTCCACAATGGTAAGGTTTTGTTGCATTATCATACCTGCCTTGATCAGGGTGTGAGCATGACATTGTATATTTATAGTTTTCTTTAATAAATTCTTTATTTAAACAATTTATGATCATTTCACCTTTAGTTATGAATTGATAGGGATTTTTAAGAGTTACTTTAATTCCTAGATTTTTTAATAATAATTGTAATAATTTCATGTAATATGGATGAGTAGTTCTTGTACTACTACTCCCTAGTCTAGTATTTGTTAAAGGAATATTTAGTGAAATTAAACCATTTTCAGGAATATACAAATCAATTTTTCTCTTACAACAAGAAGCTAAAATTATAGCGTGTGCAAAAAACATAAAAGAACGAGTTCTTGTACTATCCTCTACTCCTTTTAATGGTGCAGCATGAAAATTAAAAAACTCATCACCTCTTAATCCATATTCTGTTTTTAATAAATCATTAATTTTATCTTGAAATGGTTTTACTCCTTTACCTCCTCCATAATGACCAACAAAGCCAATGTTTCTGTTATGAGTTAGTAAATCTATTGCACCTATAAATGAATCTAATCCTCCAGATAGCATGCAAAACGCATCAGGGTTAAATTTTTTATTTTTATATTTATCATTAATGGTATTTGATAATTTTGTTTCTATTTCATTTAAAGTCCTCTCTCGAAATTCAAACTTCCAAATATCACCACTCAAATAAGAAATCATATTTTCAAGTAGTTCTTTGTTCTGATTCCATTTATCAAAATTCAAAACAGGGATATATAATTTATAGCCCCTTGTCCAATTGTCAATATAATCTTTTCTATTTACTTTCCTGTCAGCAAAATATACCATTAGAGATATGTAAAATAAATCCAAAGCTTCTGTTTGAAAAAAATTAGGCATTTTATATAATAGTCTTAGCGATTTATAAAATGTGTGATGGTAATCTTCTTTAGAAGATAAATCTATATTAAAATCATTGTCTTTTATAGTAAATTTATCCTCTGAATTAAGTTTAAAAACTATACTTTTCATATTATATTTTCCATTATAGTGTAACATTGATTGTACAAGCTTTCAACATCTTTTTTATTGAAACTTATTTTTTCAAAATCCTTTCCTTTAAAAGCTATATCAACTTTAGCATTGATATATTCCTTTATATCTTTTTCAATTTTAATAGCTTGTTTTGAATTTAATGAAGTAGTTTCAATTCTACTACCTAAATCATTAATTATTCTTTCATATAGGTAACTTTCAATATATTTAGGAATAATAAAATTTAATGTTTCGTTATTAATTTTATCAATCTCAAGGTTTTCCTTTTCTAACAGTTCATACAATTGTTCCATAGTGACTATTAAAGCTTTTCTAGCAATAGAGTCTTCTTTGGTTATTGGTGAAGGAGCTAAATAATTAATTAATTCACTTAAAACATCCTTTGCAGATTTATCAGTGTAGTCTATTTTATACTTTTCTAACGTTTCAGTATATCCTTCGGAAGAAACATTGTTAATGAATTTACCAATGTTTATTAAAGTGGCAATACCAGATTTAGATGTTTTAGATGCAGACCTAGCTCCACCATGTGCTTTTACATAATTAGAGATTGCATTTTTTACACTGGACTTACCTGAAGCTATTTTAGACATTGAAGTTTTAGCTGTTTGCCAGGTTACATTCTTATCATTAATTTTATTTTCTTGTGGTTGTAGTTCGTCAGGATTTACATCATTGTTACTTTGTTCATCATTATTGTTTTCATTTTCATCAAAATCATTTGGTAGTAATGGGTTTCTTTGAGAAGAGCCATTTGAGTATCCACTATACATACTTGATGTTCCCATAATATTCTTATTTTAATTCCTGTATTATAGTAGCTTTTAATGAAGGGTTATCTTTTTTCCACTTTTCTGAAAGCTCCTTTATTTCGCTTAATTTGTTACTTATTTTAGAAAATTCTGCAATTCTTGGTATAAATGCTAATTTGATTTTATTTGCAGGCAAACTACTTAATTGTACAATTACTTCGGAAAATAAATGATCTTTTGTAGAACCCCATTCAATATATGCAGTAAATAATTTTACATCAATATCAGTTGATTCTTCTATTTTAGAAAATAATGTTTTCAAAATTTCTGAAGATTCAAAATCATTTATGTTTGGTTCTTTCTTAATAGCTTCTCTGCGTAATGAGTCAGAATTTGATAATAATTGAGTTAAAATAGTTTCTGCTTCGTTGCTTATTGAAGTGGCTGATTTAATGAAATTATTTTGTAAACTCTCTCTTGAAAAATAATAATATGGTTGTAAATCAAAATTTGATAGTTTTGGTTCAATGCTTAACCAATTTAAAAACCATTCATCATCTTTCCATATTTTTAGCTTATTAACTTTATCCCAGTTATTGTTTTCTATCAGTTCCAACTCTTCAGGTCTACCTTTTGCATTAGCTTGTAACTCTCCTATTTGCTTAAATACTGATTCTTTAAAATATTCTATTAGCATTATTTTAGCTAAAGCTTTTTTATCTAATTCAACACCTTTAAATTTTGCCATTTTTAAACGCATAGAGAGTGAGTTTAAAAATCTTTTACAATGTCTTGGGTTACCATTTAAGCTTTTAGATAAAACTGATGATAATTGTTTTGATAGCGAAATAGTCTCTTTTATTTTATCTTCATCTAGTGAAGTAAACTCTTTTTTTATTAAATCAAATGTAATTTCAAAGTTTAAAAAATCTTTTGATTTTTCCTTTTTTATGTAATCAATTATTTTTGAATATTCAATTTTAAAAACATCTTGAAAAAATAAACAAGTAATATAAAAATTAACTTCTTGTAAGCCCAATTGAGGTATTTTTATAGGATATTGAATCATTTTTTCTAAATATTCTTTTCCGATATCTATCTGGTTACCTTTAACTTCTGGAAATTTTTTTCTAACAGCATACATAACTTGTCTTTCATCAGCACCAATGATAAATGAAGTTCCTTTAATAAATAGAAATAATCTAATTGCTTCTAGTGTTTCTAAAATAGTATCATGATTACATCTATCTAATTCATCTATAAATACAACAAGTTTTTTTATTCTAGATTCCTTTAACAATTCTTCAAAATCATCTCGAAACTCTCTTAGATTTTTTCTAATCTCCTCTTTTTTAAAAGTTTTTTCTAATACCTTTTTTATTTCTGCTTCATTAACATTTTCACCAATTGACTTTGTTTTATCTAATATATTATTTAAAGTTATATCAGTAATTGTTCCTATACCACCTGTTAAAAATAAATCAGAACCATATTTTAATGATTTACTTGCTATGTCAAGATAATCTATGTTTTTAAAAAGTTTTTTTAATTTTGATTTTGCTTTTGCACTTAATTTTTTCTTTTCTCCAATTTTATCAAGTATACTTCCTAATAGAGCAGTTTTTGCGTCTTCATAATCTTCAAATAGCCATCCATTAAATTTAAGACATAAATAATCATTTTTACTCCCATAATCTTTCAATATCATTTCAACTAAACTTGATTTACCACTTCCCCAATCTCCATATACTCCAATTGTGGATGGAGATAATAAATCATTTTCTATAATATCTTTTGTAATATCAATCAAATAATCAAAATCTAATAAATCAATATCTGTTTCTGTATCTTTCCACATTTTAATAAGAATTTATTTAATCTGTTAAATTTATATAAAAAAAATTACAATTAGTAAAAAATAATTGTGATATTACAATTGATTAATAATTTAACTTTGTTATTACAGATTTAGAATTTTATGACACATCAATCACAGTAGAAGTAAACTCTATTATAATTTAAAAGATGTTGTATTAATCATTATCATTGAATTATTAAGATTATTAGACAGGAAAGTCTTTAATTCATATGCTTTTGAAATGTTTAAAGTGTTTTTACAAAAAAACATTTTCTAATTCTTGCTTTTTAGATTGGCTTGTCTATTAAACAAAGTTAGTGAGTATTATTTTTTATATAAAAATTTTATGAACAATCATATTATTCTCATATAAGGGTCCTTCTAATAGCCCCCGCATCACGCAAAAAAAAACTAAACACCCACACTTATTTGGAGCAAGAAAGATTTTCTTGTGCCTTATATTAATCATGGAAATTTAAGCATACAAGAGTTCAAGGTGATAGTTGTAGCTTTTATGTTTAGTGATGTGTTTAAAGTTTGGTAATGTTCAATTCAAAAATTAAATCAACGGTAAGAATTATTGACTACAAACAAAGACAAGTTGAGGATGGTAGAGCTCTTTGTACTAGAAATTTCAGGAGGAATAGAAATGGTAAAAAGCCAAACCTCAAATCAGTTTTATGCTATTTCTAAATAAGCATTTATTTCATCAACTTTTGATGAGTAAACTTGTAAAGCTCTTATTGGTAAAGTGATGCTAGGTAATGTAGTATGGTTAGAGTGTGAACCTTTCGAGTATGTTGTAAAAGACATAGGAGAGGTTATTATATTAATTCATAAATACGTTTATGAAACTAATGAAAGTTCAAGAGAAGAAAAAGCTATTTAAAAGTACTTGCTGATGAGAATATATCCTTAAAGAATGAACTTAAAAACAGACTAGTTAAAAGAGTTTATTCAAACCTCAAAATAATAATAATTTATTAAAAAGGTATACTTGATATCATTAAATGTTATAACTATTTGTTTTACAGTCAAATATGTAGTTTAAAATGAGTCCCGTCCAGACCGCCAAAATTGGGAGAAGCGATTCAGAAATGAATCGCTTTTTTGCCCAAAATAAGCATCAAAGATTAGTTGTGTTGTTTGGTCAGCCTTTGTAACGTTGACCGAGGTTTAGTAGTTAAACCGATGAAAAGCTTTCTCATTTAGTTGAGATGGCTTTTTTGTTTTTTATAGATCTTCAGTTATTCATTTGTTCTCCTTAAAGTATCTCCTTTAGTTTTTAAATATATTATTTTTATTGAAATTGTTAAAAATTTGTATATTGCATAGTTTTAACATCTAAAAAGCAATCAAATTCTAATTCAAAACCACCAAATTCTAATTTGTAGCATTGATATTCTAATCAATTTTATAAGTTTATATACTAAAAACTAATCTTATGAAGAAAACTTTACTTTTATTTTTACTATTTATTTGTGCAGGTGTTTTTGCACAAGGCCCTTATCAACCACAACAGTTTAATACAGTTTGTGATGATAATAACGATGGTGTTGCCACTTTTTTGATGCAAGAGATTTCCTTTGAAATTATAGGCAATACTTCAGATATTGTTGTAACCCATCATTTAACACAAGCAGATGCTGCTAATGGAACAAATGCTATTGTAGGAGATTATACCAACATTTCAAATCCACAAACAATTTTTGCTAGGTATTTGAATACAGTAACTGGTGCATACCAAGTTGTGGTTTATAATTTGACGGTTAATCCAACTCCTGTTGCATCTCCACAAACTATAACAGCCTGTGATGATAATAATGATGGTTCTACAGTTTTTGATTTGACAACTGCCGAAAGTTTGTTTTTTAATGGACAACCGAATATTGATATTACCTTTTATGAGACTAATCAAGATGCAGGGTTTGGAACAAATCCAATAAGTTGGGGTTCATATACTAATATTGTTCCTTTTCAGCAAACTTTGCATGTAAGGATAGAAGATTTTACCACAGGATGCTATTCAACTTCTTTTTTATATTTAGTTGTTCAAAACTGCAATAACCCAAACTGTCCTGCTCCAACAAATTTAGTGGCTACAAATATTACCAATAATTCAGCTGTTTTAAGCTGGACAGAAACGGGTACTGCAACAGAATGGGAAATTAATTTGAGTCTTGATGGTATTAGTTTTTCCCCACCTATTATAACTAATGCAAACCCATATGTTTTAACAGGACTTCAATGCAATAGTTCAATAACTTTTGAAATCAGATCTCTTTGTGCTCCAACAGAGCAAAGTGCTCCGAGTTCAGCCTTTTTTCAAACAACACCATGCCTGCAAATAGGACAAGTTTCTGCTTTAAATGCTTGTTTAGAAAACGGTTCAGCTTGTTTTGATTTAACGCAAAATACAAATCCAGCTTTAGGAAATTTAAATCCTTCAGAATATTCTGTTTCCTATCATACATCTGCTTCGGGAGCTGCTTCAAATACAGATGTAATTGCAAACCCTTCAGATTATTGCATCACAACTACGAGTGAAATTATTTATGTAAGGGTTCAAGAAAATACCGATTCTTCAAATTATCAAACAGCTTATTTTGTGATAAATGCCCAAACAACCATTATAAATACTAATTCATTCATCGCTACTTTAAATGAATGCGATGATGATACAAACGGTCAAGTTGTTTTTGATTTAACAGAAGCAGCTTTGTATATGAATAGTCCTTCATCAGTGACTTACTATTTATCTCAAATTGATGCAGAAAATAGTATCAATCCTGTTACAAATCCAACAGCCTATTCAGTTGGATTGCAACCAGTGAGTTCTATTGTTTTCGCTAGAGCAACTTATAGTAATGTAACTTGTGAGACTATATTTTCAATAAATTTAAAAGCTTATGCTTTATGCAACAATGCCTATACTTGTTCGGCTGCTAATTCATTGTGTAGCTCTTTGGGGGAACCTTTCTTAAATACTTTTCAAGGAATTACTGCAGAAGGAGGAAACAATTATGCATGTTTAACTACTCAACCAAACCCAACGTGGTTTTATTTGCCAGTAAGTTCTGCTGGGAATTTGCAATTTCTAATTGAGCAAAGCTCAAATATTAATTTTAGTACAACAAACTTAGATGTTGATTTTATTTGTTACGGACCATTTACAAGTCCAACAGCAGGCTGTAATGCTCCACTAAGTTCTGTGGTAGATTGTAGTTATTCTGCTTCTTCTACAGAAATAGTTGATATTCCAAATGCTCAACCAGGACAATATTATTTAATCATGGTGACCAATTTCAGTAACCAAGCGGGTTACATTAGAATTAATCAATTAGCAGGTTCAAATCAAGGAGCATTAGATTGTTCAGGTTTACAATTAAATGCTTTTATGGATTTAAACAACAATGGAACTCAAGATACTGGAGAAGCTAATTTTCCATTGGGAACATTTAGCTACCAATTGAATGATAACGGGAATGATATTGACGTTACTTCACCTTTTGGAGAATATACCATTTACGATGATAATGCTACAAACAGTTATGATATATCTTTTTCGGTTTTACCAGAATATGCTACTTATTATGCCGTTTCAACTGCAAGCTATGCAAATGTTTCAGTCGTAATTGGCGGTGGACTTCAAGTTTACAATTTCCCAGTAACGGTTACGCAACCTTACACGGATGTTGCAACATATATAATACCACTAGAGCAACCAAGACCAGGATTTACTTATAAAGAAAAAGTGGTTTATGCTAATTTGGGGAATCAAACTGTTGCTTCGGGAACAGTAACTTTTACTAAAGATGCTAATGTTGTAATTACAAATAACACGCAAACAGGAACAGTTGCCAACGCAAGTGGTTTCACTTACGATTATTCAAACCTATTGCCATTTGAAGTTCGTTTAATGGATGTTACTATGCAAGTTCCTACAATTCCAACAGTGCAATTAGGAGAACTATTGACAAATTCTGTGGCTATAACTCCTTTAACAGGTGATATTGTTCCTTCAAACAATGCTAATTTAAGTTCACAAGTAATCATAGGTTCTTATGATCCAAATGACAAAATGGAATCAAGAGGAAGTCAAATATTACATAGTTCATTTACTGCTGAAGATTATTTAATTTATACCATTAGATTTGAAAACACAGGAACAGCAAGTGCTGTGAATGTTAGAATAGAGGATATGCTTGATGCTAAATTGGATGAAAACTCCATAAGAATGCTTGCTTCAAGTCATGAATATACTATGGAAAGAATGGATTCAACGGTGAAATGGTTTTTTGATAACATACAGTTGCCAGTTTCTGTGCCAAATACGCAAATAGGTCATGGGTATATTACTTTTAAAATTAAGCCAAAATCAGGTTACGCTATTGGTGATATAATTCCAAACACAGCAAACATTTATTTTGATTTCAATCCAGCAATTGTTACTAATACCTTTACCACAGAATTTGTAGCGGCTTTGGCTGTTGAAACGTTTACTGAAAGTAATATTTCAATGTATCCAAATCCAGCTAAAGATCAAGTGACAGTTTCTTTAGATAATACGGATGAAATTATAGCAAACATTAAGGTAATAGATGTCTTAGGAAAACAAGTAATTCAATTAAATAAAGTCAATGAGATTACAAAATCAGTTGATATTTCTTCCTTAAATTCTGGTATTTATTTCATAGAAATAGAAACACAAAATAAATTAGTGGTAAAACGCAAGCTAATTGTGAATTAGATTAAAGTTAAGTTAGATTAAGTTAAGTTTTGAAAAGCCATCTGAAATGAAAGTTTCAGGTGGTTTTTTGTTAAAACCAAATCTCTAAATTGCTAAAGAAAATTACTAGGTAAATTCCAAGCAAAACAAGACAAAACAAAACTTTCATAAAAGTAGAGGCCAACAAACCAAGAAAAGATCCAAGAGCAGCTTTTAAAGCTCTATTTTTATCTTGAGAATTATAGACCAATTCGCCTACAAAAGCTCCTAAGAAAGGACCAATTACAAAACCTAAAGGTGGAAAAAACAAACCAATAATCAAACCAATATTGGTTCCCCAAACGCCGTATTTTGTGCCGCCAAAATGTTTTGTTCCTTTGGATGGTAAAACATAATCTAAAACAGCAATTATAATGGTTAGTACTAATGTAATCCCTAAAACCCAATAATTAATTTTTACATCAGGAATTAAATAAATAAGCAATAAGCCAACCCAACTAATTGGCGGTCCAGGCAAAGCAGGTAAAATGCTTCCCACAATTCCTAAAAGAAGTAAGAGTAATCCAAAAATTAGTAAGACATATTCCATATTGAAAAGATTTATTTAATTACAAAAAAAGTATATATTTGTTTTATAACCTAATGCAAAAGATAATTTATGAAAAACATTCCTTCAGTGGTATTGAAACTTAATTTGATTTTAATTTTATGGTGTACTACTATTAGTTTTGCTCAAGAAAAAGATTTAGATGTCCCTTTTGCTGTTTTAGAGGAAATTCCTATGTTCCCAAATTGTATAAATGTAGAAAGAAGTGAAGGTAGAAATTGCTTCATGCAAGAAATGAACAATCATGTTAAATTAAATTTTAACTACCCTAAAAAAGCGAGGAAAAATAAAATACAAGGAAGAGTTACAGTCATGTTTCTCATTAATCATGAAGGTTATGTTGAGATTACAAAAATTGTATCTCAAGAAGGAAACGAATTATTAGCACAAGAAGCGGAAAGAATTATAAAATTATTGCCAAAATTTAAACCTGGAATGTTAAAAGGTGAACCTGTCGATGTTATGTATGCTCAGCCAATTCTTTTTAAATTAAATTAAGTATGAAAATTAACAAATACATATTTTTAGCCTTTGTATCAAATGTTGCTTTTCTCTTTGCTCAAACTGAAGTAAAAGAATATAAAGGGGTTCAACCTGTTGTTCAAGAAGAAGCTATTGAAAATGAAAATGTTCCATTTGCAGTTGTAGATGAAGTTCCTCAGTTTGAAGTTTGTAAACATTTGACGGGTAAAGATGGGAAAAATTGTTTTGAGCAAGAAATGAATAAGCACATTAGAAATCGCATACAATATCCCGAGGAAGCAATAGAAGCTGATATTCAAGGAAGAGTTATAGTAAACTTTGTAATAAATAAAAATGGTGAAATAGAAAACATTGTTACTAAAGGACCAGTTAATGGCGAATTGTTAGAGCAAGAAGCTATCAGAATACTGAGATTACTACCAAAGTTTAAACCAGCAACTCAAAGAGGAAAAAATGTGAATGTCTCCTATATAATTCCAATAAATTTTGTGCTACCCAAAGATACAGAAACAGAAGAGTAATTTTGAAAATTATAATAAATGAGTTGTTTTATACTTAACTAAAATAAAGATAGTATTTTTACAAAAAAAAGAAGTTGAACAAAATAGGAATCACATTTTTATTCTTTCTTTTAGTCTCATGTCAGCTTTTCGATAAAAAAGTGCCTGACGAAAATGAGCTATTACAACAAGAACTTCAAAAAATAAATTGGAGCGAAGTAGATGAATATCCTTCAGTTTATTCATGCGATACTATGCAAAATAAAGAAGCTCAAAAACAATGTTTCTTCAACTATTTATCCCAAGAAATCCAACAAAAGATCAGTGTAGATTCTATCCAAATGCTATTTCCAAACATAGATACCATTCAAGTAAAAGTAACAGTGTTTCCGGATAAGACCACCGTATTTGAAACCCAACATTCCACCGATAGTTTGGGCTATAATTTAAAAGAAATCGATAGCATCATTCAAACTAAATTAGCCAATTTTCCACCCATCGAACCAGCCAGTAAAAGAGGTGTGAAGGTTAAAACCCAATTTATTTTACCCGTAATTATTAAGAAAAAGTAATTTTTTTTGGAGCTATTTCCTGCTATCCATTACAAGCTTTTGCAAACAATACTTTTTTTGTAAGTCATAAAAAGAGCTTCTAAGGTCGCTTTTTTATAACAACAAAAAATAGCATTCTTCCACAAAAGGCTTTCCATTTCTATCAGGGCTATGAAATCCGTTTTCATAACAAACTTTTTTAAGAAATAATGTTTTAACTGCCAACTAGTTACTGAACACTGAGCATGAGCACTATTTTGAAAAACTTCTTCCTTTCCAAGTATATTTCCCAAACAAAGAATACAAAGCCACCGCACTAGTAAAAAAAGGATAAACTATACTCGAAATCAAAACATATCGAACAGGTTTTTTAAAAAAATCAGCCGATTTCATAATCATTAAAAAATCTACTAAAAACTTAATGCCAGAATACAAAAGTAGATTTTCATAAGTAAGCAAACCTAAAACCCAAAACCCAAAACCTACAACCCAAAAGAAGTTTGTCAAGAAAACTACAATAGCCAAACCCTTCGAAAACCAATCTACATAAGCACTCGATTTACTGGCCCAACGCACTCTTTGAAAAAATAAAGCTCTCCAAGTCAGCTCACTAGTTGTTTCCACAATACTCAAATAATTTTTACAAAAACCAACCGATTTAGGTTCATATGCAATAGCTTTTTGCAACAAAAAAACATCATCACCACTAGCAATTTCCGAGTTGCCTTCAAAACCATTTAATTCCTTAAAAAAAGCTTTCTCATACGCAAAATTAGCACCATTGCACATAAACGGTTTATCAATACCAAAACTTCCAATCGTGACACCTTGCAAACTCAAAAAATCCAAATGCTGAAAATGATGTAAAAATCCTTTCTTTGGTAAATAAGAAACTCCTGCAGCAACCATTTTTTTATTTTCAGTTTGAATATAATTATCAATCGATTTTAACCAATCTTTTTGCACCAAACAATCGGCATCAGTAGTAATAATCCAATCGTTTTTCGCAACTGCAATAGCAGTATTTATAGCATCTTTCTTTGGGGAATTTGTTTTTCTAAAATTGTCTATTTTCACAACATTAAACTCCCAACATCCAACATCCAACATCCAACTTTCCTCAGATTCATCATCCACCAAAATCACTTCAAACAATTCCTTCGGATAATCTAAAAAAGAAAGCGACATTAAAAGTTTTGGCAAATGCTTCTTTTCATTTCTAAAAGGAACCACAATAGTAAAACTAGTTTTGGCTTCAAAATGCTTAATTTGCACTTTTTCACATTTAAAAAAACCATAAATAAAGGCACTAATAAAAATCACATAAACAGATAAAACGGCAAAAAATACGGCTAAAATCATTTTTGCAAAGGTTTATAGTTCAACACAAATACAGTACCAACAAGCAAAGGCAAAACCAAATTAAAAAGCCACATAATTGAAATTATGGAAGCAATTTTCCAATCTTCTACACCCAATTGGCCAAATAAAAACAAAGCCACACTGCCTTTAATAGCCACATCCATAAAGTGAATTGTCGGAATTATAGAAGCTAAAAAATACATGGTGAAAATAGTTCCTATTGCAGTTGTGAAATCTAACCGTATTTCAAATATGGATAGTAAAAACAAGAATTGGATAGAAAAGACCAAATATCGTGTCAATGAAAACCAAAGATTATTTCTATGAAAATCAGAAGAATAAGAAATTATGTGCCTAATTGAAAAGCCATAAATTTCGATATTTCTGGCAAAATATAACAATGGCAAACAAATAATAACAATTCCTGTAAAAGCTAAAATCCAATTCAATATTTCATACTTAATGTCAGTAATTAAAATTCCTATTAAACCAAAAGCAGTTGTAACCAACATTTGACTACTATTACCAATAAAATTCAAAAGCACAATTTGTTTGGTGTTTTCTTTTGGAAAGTACAAGGCTTTTGCTCCATATTCACCAATACGATTTGGTGTAAAAATCGAAGCCGTCAACGAACCTAAACTTTGTTCCATGGCTTTAAAAAAAGAAATTTCTTTGAATGAAGAAACCAAATGTCTCCATTTAAAAATTTCTAAAACCCAATTCAGACATGAAAAAACAGTTAAAATAAAAAGTGTTTTAAAAGTCAAGTAACCTTCAATCTGATTAAAATCAATTTTCTTATCACCGTTAAAATGCCAATAGATATAATAAATTGCACCACTTACAATCAAAAGTTTGATAGTAACCAAAAAGAATTGTTTAGCTTTGTGAGAAATAGCAATCATCGTTGCAAAGTAAAGGAAAAAACTAGAAACCTGTCAGATTTTTAAAACCTGACAGGTTTAATACAAAAAAAGTGTCAAACGAAAGAATCATATTAGGAATCGATCCAGGAACAACCATAATGGGTTTTGGTATTATCAAGGTAGTTAACAAGAAAATGGAATTCTTGCAACTCAACGAACTACAATTATCCAAATACGACAACCATTATCAAAAACTAAAAATCATTTTTGAACGAACAATTGAGCTAATAGAAACCTATCATCCAGACGAAATTGCTATTGAAGCACCTTTCTTTGGTAAAAACGTACAATCCATGTTAAAGTTGGGAAGAGCACAAGGAGTAGCTATGGCTGCTGGACTTTCAAGAGATATTCCCATCACGGAATACGAACCCAAAAAAATAAAAATGGCTATCACTGGAAACGGAAATGCGAGTAAAGAACAAGTAGCCAAAATGCTCCAACAACTTTTAGGACTAAAAACCTTACCCAAAAACTTAGATTCCACTGATGGATTAGCAGCAGCCGTTTGTCATTTTTTCAATACAGGAAAAACCGTTGGAGAAAAAAGTTATTCAGGTTGGGATGCTTTTGTGAAACAGAATGAGGATAGAGTTAAGAAGTAGTGTTCAGTGTTCAGATTTTAGTGTTCAGTAAAAAAAAGTACATATGAGATTTCAGGATTTATTAGCATATAAGAAAGGATTTGATTTAGCGATGAATATTTTTGAACTTACAAAGAGTTTTCCAAAGGAAGAAATGTATTCTTTAACAGATCAAATAAGAAGAAGCTCTAGAAGTGTTACAATTACTATTTCTGAAGCCTATAGAAAAAGAGAATATCCAAAGCATTTTCATAGTAAACTTACTGATGCAGATTCTGAAAATTCTGAAACGCAGGGTTGGCTAGAGTATGCTTTAGCTTGTAAATATATTTCTAATGATGATTTTATAGAATTAACTAATAATAGTAGTGAGATTGGTAAACTAATAAATTATATGATTTTGAATCCTGAAAAATTTGGCGTAAAAAAACAATAATTTTACTTTTAACGGATTTCAACTGACTACTAAAACCTGACCACTGAACACTCTAAAATGAGCGGAATCTACATTCATATACCCTTCTGCAAACAAGCATGTCATTATTGCGACTTTCATTTTTCTACTAGCTTAAAGAAGAAAGACGAAATGATTTTGGCATTAGCTAAAGAAATTCAATTGCGAAGTAAAAGTACTCCTAACTTAAATCTCCCAACTCCCAACTCAGAAGTTATTGAAACCATTTATTTTGGTGGAGGAACTCCTTCTATATTGCAGATTGCAGATATAAGATTCTTGATTGATGAAGTTTACAAAAATTACAAAGTTGTAGAAAATCCAGAAATTACGGTTGAAGCCAATCCAGACGATTTGACGGAAGAACGAATTATTGAACTTTCTAAAAATCGTGTAAATCGTTTGTCAATTGGAATTCAATCTTTTTTTGAAGATGATTTACAAATGATGAATCGTGCTCATAATTCAGTTGAAGCTTCAAAATGTTTGGAAATTGCCACCAAGTATTTCGATAATATTTCTCTGGATTTAATTTATGGAATTCCAGGCATGAGTAACGAAAAATGGAAACAAAACATTGAAAAATCTCTTTCGTTTAACATTCCACACATTTCAAGTTATGCTTTAACTGTCGAACCTAAAACAGCTTTAGATACTTTCATTAAAAAAGGAATTATCAAAGAACCAGATGACGAAGTAGCTCAAGAGCATTTTCATATTTTAGTAGAAAAGCTTCAAGAAAACGGATTCATTCATTATGAACTTTCCAATTTTGGAAAAGAAAATTATTTTTCAAAAAACAACTCGAGTTATTGGTTAGGCAAAAAATACATAGGCATTGGGCCATCAGCTCACAGTTATGATGGAATTTTAAGAAGTTGGAATATCGCTAATAATGCACTTTATATCAAATCCATTCAAGAAAACAAGCTGCCTTTAACTTCAGAAAAACTAACTAGAGAGGACAGGTATAACGAATATATTATGACAGGTTTACGAACCATTTGGGGTGTTTCTCTTGAACGAATTGAATCAGAATTTGGACAAGAATTTCTAAATTATCTAAATAAACAAAGCCAACGATTTATTAATGATGACTTGTTGATAGTTGAAAATCAAACCCTAAAAACTACAAAAAAAGGTAAATTTTTGTGTGATGGAATTGCATCAGACTTATTTTTAGTAAATTTGGAGTAATCTATTTAACCGCAAGGTTCGCAAAGTTTTACGCAAAGTACACAAAGATTTTTTTAAATGTAAATGACTGAAAACGAATTATCTAAAATTGTTTTTGATTGTGCATTAAAAGTGCATCAAAAACTTGGGCCGGGACTTTTAGAAAGTGCCTATGAAGAATGTTTGTTTTATGAATTAAACAAAACAGGTTTAGATGTACAAAAACAAAAAGCACTACCTTTAATTTATGAGGAAGTAAAACTAGATGTTGGTTATAGATTGGATATTATAATTGAAAACAAGCTAATTGTTGAAATAAAATCAGTTGATGCTTTAAACGATGTACATTTTGCTCAACTTCTAACTTATTTAAAATTAACAAACTGCAAACTAGGTTTGTTAATAAATTTTAATGTAACATTAATAAAAAACGGAATAAAACGTATTGCAAATAATCTTTAAACTCTCTAGCGAACTTTGCGTAAAACTCTGCGCTCTTTGCGGTCAAGAAAAATGAAAGCAACAATAAACAACTTACAATTCGACCTATCAAAACCCATTGATATATCTATTCCTTTAAGCAACGACGAGAAAAATCCAATTGCTTGGTACCAAGGAATTCCAGAAATCGAACCTGTACAAATGGACGATTGGATTGGAAAAGTTTCAGAAGGAAAATCATCTACCAATTTCAACAATATCTTCTTCAATCCACATGCACACGGAACACATACGGAATGCTTAGGACATATTACAAGAGATTTTTATAGCATCAATCAATGTTTGAAACAATTTTTCTTTTTAGCTGAAGTGATTTCGGTTCAACCAGAAAAAATAGGAGAAGATTCGGTTATTACAAAAGACCAAATAGAAAAAGCTTTAAAAGGAAATTCACCTGAAGCCATCGTAATAAGAACACTACCAAATTCAGAAAATAAAAAACATTTAAAATATTCCAATACAAATCCACCTTATTTAGCCGAAGAAGCTGCCATTTTCATAAGAGAAAAAGGAATCCAACATTTATTAATTGATTTACCAAGTGTCGATAAAGAACATGATGAAGGCAAATTAGTGGCACATAAAGCTTTCTGGAATGTAAAAGATATCTATACTCTGAATGATGACGCAAGAATGAATTGTACCATAACAGAATTAATTTATATTGATAATAACATTGAAGACGGAAAGTATTTGCTAAATTTACAATTCGCTTCCTTTGAAAACGATGCCAGTCCAAGTAAACCTGTTTTGTATAGTTTGGAGTGAGAAGTTTATAGTAGGGAGATGTTTTAGAGTAATTAGTTTAAAAATTGAAAATGGATTATAGAGATTTATTGGCTTATAAAAAATCACTTACTTTAGCTATGTTTATTTTTGAAGAATCTAAAGGTTTTCCAAAGGAAGAAAAATACTCTTTAACAGATCAAATTAGAAGAAGTTCTAGAAGTGTAACAGTAACTATTACTGAAGCATATAGAAAGAGAATTTATCCAAAAAATTTCATAAGTAAACTCACAGATGCAGAAGCTGAAAATTCTGAAACACAAGTATGGTTAGATTTTTCATTGGCTTGTAACTATTTGGAAGAATTAAAGTATAATGAATTAACAAGTTTAAACAATGAAGTTGGGAAATTGATATATTACATGATGAATAATCCAGATAAATTTGGTTCAAGTAAAATATGAATTAAGCAATATAAAACTCCTTACTCCAAACTAATAACTCCAAACTTCCTACTAAAAATGATAACAACCGTAATCCCAAAATTGCCTTTTATTGACAAACAAAAAACCATCGATTTTTATACTAAATTGGGTTTTTCTATTCTTTCCGATTATGGAGATTATTTACTATTAAGTTCTGATAATAATGAAATTCACTTCTTTTCTTATCCTACATTAATTCCAGAAAAATCAGATTTTATGATTTATCTGAAAGTTGATACAGGTATTGAAAAATTATACCAAGAAGTTCAAAGTAAAGCAATAGAAATTCACCCAAATGGAACTTTAGAAACAAAACCCTGGAACCAAAAAGAGTTTGCATTAATAGATCCAAATGGAACTTTGCTTACTTTTGGACAAACGTTATAATTCTAAACTCAACAATCGCTACTCTTCAATCAACAATCATCATGAATATCCAACAACTCTACGAATTTTGTCTATCCAAAAAAGGAGTTACCGAGCACTTTCCGTTTGATGAAGACACATTGGTCTTTAAAGTTGGAGGCAAAATGTTTGCCTTAACCTCATTATCCAATTGGGAAAACGGAAATCCATCCATCAATTTAAAGTGCAATCCCAAAGTAGCCCTTGAATTACGAGAAAAATTTGAAGGCATAAATCCAGGCTATCACATGAGTAAAGTACACTGGAATACCGTAACCATTAATGAAGATGTTCCTGATAAAAAGGTTATACACCTGATAAATCATTCTTATGAATTGGTTTTTAGTAGCCTAACAAAAAAAATTCAAGCCGAAATCAACGAAATTGAAAAATAGATATTATTTTTGATACGTGTTTTTGGAGCAGGTATCTAGGATTTTAATTCACCAATTGTCCTGCTGTCCGCTATACAAGGTGTCGCTCCCATCAGGGCTATAATAGAAGTGTCATTTTCAATACAAAAGCACAAACTTAACAATAAACAAATAACTCAAAATGATTGAGAACTTAAAGAAAATATTAAACGAAGATCAGGATCCAAAAGCCATTGAAAAGATAACTTCAAAATTGGAAAATCTATTGATGTCAAATGAAGAAGTAGGGTATATTGCTGTGCAAAAGAAACCAGCAATCACTGTTTTTCCTGATAGTGTTGTGGTTACCAATAAAAGAATAATCATTTGTAAGCCTAAAAATTTAGGGTTGTCTATGGAGTTTATAGATTATGACTGGGATGATGTTGCGGGAACATTTGTGAAAGAAGGAATTCTAGGTTCAGAATTTACCTTTAATACCAAATCAGATATAACTTTAAATATTGATTACCTTCCTAAAAACCAAGCCAGAAAATTATATACTTTTTCTAAAGAGCAGTTAGATACATTGAAAAATCAATCAGCAAGTACGGCTCATGTAGTTGTAGAAACGGCTCAGGAACAAGCAGTTCAAGAAGAAATGGTTGAAGATGTTGTGCCAGAAGAGGTGACACATTTTGCCGAAATTGTACCAGTTTCACAAGAAGTTCCTACATATGAAACTTATGAAGAACCTAAAGCTACTTCATCAGAAAGAAAATTAAGCGAGTTGTCTCAAGACGAATTGTTTGAAAAATTACAGAATTATAAAAAGCTACTAGACAATGGCTTAATCATGCAAGGAGAATATGATACCTTAAAGAAAGAAATTTTGAGTTATATGTAATTTTTGTTAAGACACTAAGACACTAAGTTTTTAAAATAATGAAAATGATTTAAAGTCTTCTTCTTGTCAAGCTGAATTTATTTCAGCTTCTATAAATTGTTAATTTCCAATTATTTTTAGATTCCAAATCAAGTTCTGAGTTACAGAAATTTTACTTTTTTGTCACCCTTTTTACTTTTTCATTTGAAATGAATAAAAAGTAACTTAGTGTCTTTATGGCTAAATTAAATTGATTTCTTCTGTTTTTCTACAAAGCCATCTGCTTGCAATTTTAGCAATTCCATGGCTCCTTTTTTCTTGTAATCATAAAGTTCTTTGTCGTCTTTTATGTCGTTGTAAACTTTATCATAAATTTCTGCGTCGGTTTTGCGTTGTAATTCGCTTTGGTATTTATTTTGAGCTATAATATTAATAATACCCATTTCTTTGTCTTCTTGTTTGAAATCATATTCTCCTTTTGGAGATAAAAGTTTAGCAAAAATTGGAGAAGTTTCGATAGCTAAAAAAAGCAACATTATAAAAAAGGATGGCAACCAAGGCAATTTGTCCAAAGCATTTATTCTCGCCATTAAACCATCAAAACCGTCAATGATAGGTTGGGTTTCTGTGATCTTTTTATCTAAATCAGCCTGCAACGTTTTAGCTTTAGCTTCTAAATCAGCTATTTTAGTTTGGTTTGCTGTCTTTAAGGTTGCTAAATCTTGCAAACTAGCATCATGTTTTTTTCGCTTTTCTCTGTAAACAGGTCCTTTTCCAAGTTTTTTGGTTCCAGCTGTACCTTCAGCTTCTGTTATATAGACTGCATATAAATCGTTAACTTCTTTTTCTTTTTTAGCAATATCCGATTTTAAACTATCAATTTGAGCTTTGTTCTTATCCAAGTCACTTTGAAAATAGTTGGCCACTTCTTTTTTGTTATTCAAAGCCATAGCATTTTTTTCTTTCAGTAGAACTGTATTAATTTCTTTCTCAAAAATTTTAATTTCTAAGGGTTTTGAAATCACAACAGCAATGATGATTGCCAATACAATTCGAGGTGTAGCTTGGATCAACTCATCCATAAAACTATCTCTTTTTTTGATGGTAGAAACGATAAATCTGTCCAAGTTAAAAATAAGAGAACCCCAAATTAATCCAAAGAAAGCAGCTACGTAATAGTCGTCAAAAACGGTGTAAAGAGCATAAGAACCCGCTAAGAAAGCCATAACTGCAGTAAAGAAAACAGTGGCTCCAATTCCAGCATATTTGTTTTGTTCGCCATCGGAACAGTTTTGAACAATGTCTTTATCGACACCTGAACAAAGAATAAAAAAACGTTTTAACATGATTGATTGAATTAGGTACTGAAATTAATTCAGTACAAGATTGATGATTGTATTACAAATTTAACGCCAAAAATGTAAAAATGTTACAAAGTGTTGATAATTAGTTTTATGTAAATGAAAAAATTCCGTTTACTCAAAGAAGAATAAACGGAATTTTATAAGTTATTTGGACTAATAATTTATGTAGTCCATATCATGGTTTATTTTTTTATAATTTTAAATTCACCAGATTGATTTTCTGTAAATACTTTTACAACATAAACTGAAGCGGCAAGTTCCGACATATCAATAGTTGTTTCCGTACTATTAACTCTGTTTTGTTTTACAATTCTACCACTTAAATCATACACTTCAACAGAAGTAATATTCTGTGGATAGCTAATAGTAAACTTATCTAAAACAGGATTTGGATAGTGTTTTAGTGCTTTGATGTCAAATGATTTTGTGTCCAAAACAACAGTTATAGTAACTTCCAAAGCGTTACTTCTACAAGTACCAACAACTGAAACAGCATAATAAATATTACCTGATAATAGTTGAGTGCCAGCAGTAATCGGATTAGTACCAGCATTTGCATCAGCAAGAGTCGAATACCAAATAATTCCTGTTCCAGAAACAACAATATCTTCTATAGTTGCTTCGGATGCTGAATTTACATTTATGGTTTGTAAAGCGTTACCTGTCGGAGTTGCTACTGTTGTTACAGTAATTGCTACCATAGTTCTTGGACTCTCACAAGCATTTAGAGTTTGAGATACATAGTAATTTCCAGTAGCTAAAGCAGTAGTACTTGCTAGAGCA
>CAZXPF010000005.1:24490-189090 GCA_964643105.1 uncultured Flavobacterium sp.
ACCAAATCAGCTACAGTTGCGCTATTACAAAATGTTTGAGCAGTAGCTGTTGGAGCCGTAGTTACATTTACCGTTACACTTACCATAGTTCTTGGACTCTCACAAGCATTTAAAGTTTGAGATACATAGTAATTTCCAGTAGCTAAAGCAGTAGTACTTGCTAGAGCAGTTCCACCCGTTGCATCAGCATACCATTGTAAGTCAGTTCCAGTTGCTACCAAATCAGCTACAGTTGCGCTATTACAAAATGTTTGAGCAGTAGCTGTTGGAGTAGCAATGCTATTCACCGTTAATACGGCACTTACATTAGAAGTTCCATTCCAAATACCACCACCAGTTGGAGTATATCCACCATAAACATAATTACCAGGTGTAAACACAAATCGACTGGCAACATAATACGTTCCGGCACTTAGTGGACCAAAAGTAGCTTGGTATTCATCATTATTACCAAATTGAACATTAAAAGTAGCTAGTTGCCAGCTAGATTCTGGCCATGTTGCAGGATCAGTATTGGAAGTGTTTATTCCAATCCAAGAAGTTATTCCTGCTCCTTGTCCAGCACTTTCAGTTACACCAGCTTTATATACTTGCGCATAAAATACTTGAGTTTCACAAGTGTTTATTGTTGCAGATCCTGGGAATTGTAAGTTGGCATAAGGAATACTGCAGTCTAATGTTGTAACTGTAACGTTTGTACTTGACGAACAGTTAGCTAAACTTGTAGAAGTAATAGTGTATGTATCTGAGTTAGTATTTGAAGATTTGTAATATACTGTCGTTGCATTAGTTCCTGCTATATAATTAACAGTTGCAGCTGCATCAGAATACAAATTAGTTGTTGGTGACCATGTGATGTTAGTGGATTCTACAGTAGAAATTCTAAGGTTTGGTCGAGAATTCGATAAAGTGGGTAGTGTTGTATTTGAACAAACAGTAGCGGTGTTGTCTTGTGAACGATATAAATTTAAACCTGACGCAACTGTTGAAGATTCAACAGATATAGAATTTGTAGAAGCTCCACCACCATTATTGTTATTAAAACAAGTTTCAATCAATAAACTGGATACACCATCCCAGTTTAAAGGTGTTGATAAAGTAAAGTCTAAATTTCCAGTACCTGTCGTTGGTGTATAATTGACAGGTGCTAAAACTACATTTGTTGCTCCGTTAATAAAATCTGTTCCTAAAGTAGTATTAGGCACAAAACCTGCGTTTATAGAGAAGCCGTTTAATACTAATGGAGTGCCTGACAGTGCTATAAAACCTATGGAGTTAATGTTTTGTCCTGCAACAATTCCTAAAGCAGTTAATTCTGAAGCGGTGTATAAGGCTTGAGTTTTAGAACCTCCCCAAAATCCTTTGAAAGGTGTAGATGTGGTATTGGTTGAAGTTCCAGAACCTATTTTCCCTTGAACGCCAATTGTTCCACCTGAGGCAACTAAACTTTGAATAGCGTCAACACAAACAGTTGGTGATACTGGATTAATAGTAATTGCTATAGGTTTAGGATTTACTGTAACAGTAAAAGAAGTTACTGTAGAACATAAACTTCCACTAGTTTGTGAAGCTGTTAATGTGTATGTAATTGTATAGCTAGGATTAAAAGACCAGCCTGTAGTGCTATCACCAGATATGCCAGTGGTTGGAGACCAAACATATGAATCATAATCTGTAACTGCTGAAGTCAAGGTTACCACTGATGAGGTATCGCCATTACAAATAGTAGTTGATGAATTACTTAAAGTCAATGCTGGTGGAGGAGTAACTGTTGCAATTACAGGTACCCTAGCTGATGAGCACAACAATTGTCCATTTATTGTAAATTTAGGACGGTTAGATGAGGTAGTATTTACAGAAGTCTCATTTAACATTTCCGTTGGTGTAAAACTATCTCTTTGTCTGTAAGCTGCAGCTGTAAATCCAACGTTATCAATCTTCATTGTTGTTGAAGTTGACGTTGTAGCTGACGGAACTCTTGACCAAGAAATTGAAATAACAATATTAGATGTTCCGTCCCATACAAAACTACTTGCTGATCCATTTCCAGAACCAAAAGTTAAATGATTAACTGTATTTGCTACAGGAGTAAATCCATCATTTGCCTCTGTTCCAGCATAAACAAGCGTCAATCCGCCATTAGGAATAAATGTGCTACTTGGAGCTGTAGTGTTTGTAGTATGCCCAATATTTACATAAAAACCTTGATATGTTTGCCCAGAATTTGTTGGTTCAAAACCAATACTAGTGATTGGTCCAGCAGCAATTCCAGCTTGAGCTAGTTCAGATGCTCTTATAATATATTGAGTTTTAGTACCACCCCATGAGCCAGGGAAGAAACTAGCCGCTGTACTGCTAGAATTTGTTGCACCTGAACCTAAAGTTGTGCTGCCAGTATTTGAGTTTATGGCAGAAGCATAATAGGTTGTAGTAGAAGAAATACTTGGGGTTGTAAACGTATTTCCTGAAGCCAAAGCAACACCACCTGTTTGTGTTGCATACCAATTAACAGTTGTTCCAGAATTTGCTGTTGCTTCAAGTGTAACTGTACCTATTCCACATCTTGTTGCAGGTGTGGTAGAAGTAATACTATTCGTAAAGTTAATTTGAATTGCAACAGAACTTCCTGTAGACGGTCCTGTTGTACAAGTGACATCACATAGGTAATATGTAGCTGTAGATGGAGTAACGATAAGAATAGGATTTGTAGCTCCAGAAATGTTTGAGTAATTTACTCCATCTGTTGAAGATTTCCATTGATAAGTAACCCCAGACCCGTTTGTTATGTTTTGTAAGCTTAAAGTAACACTTTCTCCCAAGCAAATTGAATTTGAAGAAGCAATTGTATTTCCCGGAGTTGGCGTACCATTACATGCATTAGAGTTAGCATAAGATATAAATCCAGTATAACTTGAGCTTGGAACAGAAAGATTAGATTGAACGGTATTTGGTGTGCCAGCAGTATAAGTTGCTACACTACCAAAAGCAGAACTATACAAGCCAGAAGCTGTTGGAGCCTGAACTGGAATATTCGAAGAAACTAAAGCAGGCTCCCCTAATCTCACGTTCATGTCTGTGAATGTACCAGAATTTAAAAGAGCTTCCCATCTTCTAGTTGAGGATAAATCGATTATTGAAGCATCTGTTGTACCTGTATTACTAGCAAATGTTTCTGCCCTAAATCTTGATGCAGATGTAGTCGTAGGAGCTAACCAAATAGGAGTATAAACTCCTAGCTTTCCAACTGGATATAATACAAAATTTGAAGCTAAATTGGCATCATTTATTGTTCTTACAATTGGACCATTAATGTGTGAAGCCAGTGAACCTCCAGTCAATGTTCCAGCTGTGGTAGATGATCCATGTATAATATGATTTGTTGAAGATGTGGTTATAATTCCGTTGGTTAATGTTAATCCATTAAGTACTTCTATAGTACCACCAGCAATAGTCAAGCCATTGGCATTGTCAATGGTTAGATTGTTTATAATTCTTGTTGGAGGAACTTCAACCCCAGTTGTTCTTGGCGTAGTTTCTCCAAGATATAATAAAGAGTAAATTCCAGTTCCAAGATTGTATGTTGGTGAAGCATCAAAATTTCCTCCAGAATTTGGATTGGATGCTAATCCAATTTGTACTGCAGCCGCAAGAGCTAATCCAGTTCCTATGGTTATGTTAGAGGAACCTGTTATCGTTCCAGTAAATAAGTTTACTCTTTGAGTTAAAACAGGAGTAGTTAAAGTTAAGCCTGATGGATTTGAAACGCCAAAAGAGGAAATTCTACCAGTAAAAGTTCCTGTTCCTGAAAATGTTTGAGGAGTTGTAGTTCCAATAAAATTTAATCTAGAACTAGTTGTTGTTGTTTCTGAACTTAATACTGAACCATTGTTAATCATATTGCCTTCATTTTGAAGAGTAGCTTGATTTACATCTATTGTAGCTCCGCTTTCAACGACAGTATTCCCTTTTACAATTACTCCACCATTGCTACTGCCAACATCAAATATACCAGCATTAACAATCAAATTACCATTGATTTGAAGAACACCACTAGTGACAGCTCTAAATCTACCAGTTCCTGTGCTGTTTACTGTTAGATTTCCTTGAATTATTCTTGAGGATGAAGTAAATGCACTTAAAGTAGCACTAGATAAAGTAGTATTGATTACCAAGTTACCCAAACTAGTAGAACTGGAGGTTAAACTCGTTCCAGTAGTATTGCCGTTTAAAGTTGCAGTAGCATTTGCTTGCCAAGTTGCTGTTGGAATATAGTTTACGGTTGTGCTGTTAGAATGAGTATAGTTACTTCCGTTTTCAAAGACTAAAGTTGCTATGCTTCCTATAATTGCTGATGTGCTCGAGTTTATAGTGCTTGTAATATTTCCTGTTGATGTAACTGTTAGCACTGTATTTACTCCACCAGTAGAATTTATAACATTTGAGCTTGATCCACTTGCATTGTATGAGCCAGCAATCATTCCTACATTTCCAGTACCTGAAAAAGCAAAAGCTATAGCATTAGTGGCAGAGTTAAGATTTAAAGAGCTTCCGTTTTCTAAAATAAAATCTTCACTAGGACCACCAGAAATAGTTATTGTTCTTGTTGTTGTAGTATTTGAAGTTAATGTAAGATTTGTATTGTTGATAATTTTTATTTGTCCTACAGTAAAGCTTACTCTGTCTACGGAAATAGACAAATTACCACCAGGTGTAGTTCCTGCTCCATCTATCACATGTATGTCAGAGTTTGTCCATGCAGTTGGCACTGTACCAGTTCCATCAGAGGATGTATTCCAGTTGGTAAAAGTATTCCATGCATCACCTGTAGCACCTATCCAGTAATATGTCTCAGCATTTAAAGTGGATTGATTGCTGTTAATTCCAGGAGATTGACCAGCTTCAACTATTGCTGTTACCTTATAAAAGTAATTTGTTCCTGAACTTAAACCAGTCTGAATTGATGAGTAATCTGTTCCAGTTCCAGCAGATGTTGTTGAAGTTACAATGATGTTAGAAACGTTTTGAGTAAGAGCTGCATCTGTTGCACGTGTAACTAAAAATCCTAATTCATTAGTCGCATTGTCTGTCCAATTTAGAGTAGTGCTATTAGTAGTTATGGTGTTAAAAGTTAAGTTAGCAACATCTCCAGTGACTACTGTTGGTGGTGTAAAGCTATATATTCTTCTACTTCCATCAACTGATGAATGTAAATTAAGAATGTTTGTACCCGAAGTATATGAATTCGTTGCGAATGGCACATTATAGCTTACAGAATTAGTAGCAGATGTAATGGATGCTACTTGATTAATTAAGGCTCCAGCTGAGAATCCTATAGAATAGTTGCTTGAAGTTAATGCCCCAACTGGCATTTCTCCATAAACATATTCAATCACTCCTGAGTTTTCATACAAGCGTATTTGAAACTTTGCGGCTCCTGTGCTATTTTGATACCATAGGTATGTAACCCATTGGACAACTAAGCATCTGTTTGGAGCGGTACCTACAAGTTTAGTGGTTACGCCACCGCCATCAGCAGTTGAGGCAGTAATAGCATCTGAACCCATAGCAGAAAACTTGGGAGAAGTTGAGACTCCACCACTAGCAACATATGTTGACCCAGATACAGCTGAAGATCCTAGTTGTAGAATTCCATTTGCTGAAACACTAAATTGTGAATAGATATTGCCATAAAATAGGAAGTTAAAACCAATATTTGTTATGGGAGAAACTCCTTGGTCAGAGCCAGCAGCCACTAATGGTGTTGTACCTGATGACATGTCAACGGTATTTCCATTTGCATCCAGTGCTAATGATCCTGAAGTGTTTGTGCTAAAAGCATAGTTTGCTGTTGACTGTGCTTCTACGAGAACAAAAGAAAACAACGCTACAAACCATATTAAAAACGATAATGGTTCTCGTTTTTTTGTTTTAAACGATGTAATTTCTTTAGTTGAAGAAATTGTTGAGCCTAACAATAGAGAGGCTTCAACGGGATCGTAATTTTTTGCCATATTTGATAAATGTTAGTGTATACAGCAAATGTAATGTTAAATAATTTTCAAATTAATAAAGGAATAAATATTTGTTTAACAATCTGAAAGTCCAATAATTTCTAACATTCTTTAGATAAAAAGTTATATTTTTAAATTTTTTAAAAATTTTTTTGTAAGAAAAAACAATCCGTGTATTTTGTGGATAGTGGGATAGTGGATTTATAAATAAATAGTTTTATTTTGAAGTATGTGATAAGATTTATTATTGTTCTAAATAAAGTTTCTATAAAATGTCTGTAAGAACTATTTTTAGATGTTATTTAAAAAAAACCGTTGACAAAATTATTTGAAAACGGTATTTTTATTTATGTGTTGAAAGACCTAAAATGAATTACAAAAAAAAGGATTTTTATTTAGAAAGTTCTACAAAATATTTATAGAATAATGGAATTGTTTCAATGCCTTTCAAATAATTGAAAATCCCAAAATGTTCATTAGGCGAATGAATGGCATCAGAATCTAAACCAAATCCCATTAAAATAGTTTTAGATTTCAACTCTTTTTCAAATAGTGCTACAATTGGAATACTTCCACCAGAACGAACTGGAATGGCAGGAACGCCAAAAGTTTCTGTATAAGCCTTATTGGCAGCTTGGTAACCAATACTATCGATAGGCGTTACATAGCCTTGTCCTCCATGATGAGGTTTTACCTTTACTTTCACACTTTTTGGAGCAATATTTTCAAAATGATTTTTAAATAATTCAGTAATTTTTTCCCAATCTTGATTAGGAACTAATCGCATTGATATTTTTGCATAGGCTTTACTGGCAATTACGGTTTTTGCACCTTCACCAATGTAGCCACCCCAAATTCCATTTACATCTAATGTTGGACGAATGGAATTTCTTTCATTGGTAGTGTAGCCAGTTTCACCATGGATATCTTCAATATCTAACGCTTTTTTATAATTTTCTAATGAAAAGGGTGCTTTTGCCATTTCTGCTCTTTCTTCTAAGGACAATTCTTCCACTTTATCATAAAACCCCGGAATGGTAATATGATTATTTTCATCATGAAGCGAGGCAATCATTTTAGTCAAGATATTTATTGGATTTGCTACAGCTCCTCCATATAATCCAGAATGTAAATCTCTGTTTGGGCCAGTAACTTCCACTTCAACATAGCTTAAACCACGCAATCCAGTTGTTATTGAGGGTTGTTCGTTTGAAATCATTCCAGTGTCTGAAATCAAAATTACATCATTGGCTAGTTTTTCTTGATTGCGTTCTACAAACCAACTCAAGCTTTTGGAACCCACTTCTTCTTCACCTTCAATCATGAATTTTACATTACAAGGCAAACAATCATTAGCAATCATATATTCAAATGCTTTTACATGCATATACATCTGACCTTTGTCATCACAAGCTCCTCGGGCGAAAATTGCACCTTCAGGATGAATGTCTGTAGTTTTTATAACAGGTTCAAAAGGAGGGGATGTCCAAAGCTCAACGGGATCTGGTGGTTGAACATCATAATGGCCATACACTAATACAGTAGGTAAAGATTTATCAATTATTTTTTCACCATAAACGATTGGATATCCGGGTGTTTCACACAATTCTACGAAATCACAACCAGCTTTTTCAAGACTTTCTTTTACTGCATCTGCTGTTGCAATAACATCATGAGAATATGCACTATCGGCACTTACTGAAGGAATTTTCAACAATTCAATTAACTCGTTTAGAAAACGCTCTTTGTTTTCTTGCACATATGCTTTTATAGTATTCATTATATTTTTTTAGTATTCTGTCAAAGATACAAATTGATATTCAAAATGAAAATGCAATATTAAATTAACTTTTTTTTGAAAACTCAATTTTGGTGTTTGTTATTTAAAAATATTACTTATATTTGCACCCTCATAATAAGAGAAACCAAATTCGCGGGTATGGTGAAATTGGTAGACACGCCAGACTTAGGATCTGGTGCCGCAAGGTGTGAAGGTTCGAGTCCTTTTACCCGCACAAAAGTTCAGACGAAAGTTTGGACTTTTTTTATTGATATAAATTAATAAAAAAACAAAACCTTCTAAATGCTTAGAAGGTTTTGCTCTTTAAATAAACTGACTCAAAATTTATTTATTGTTTGATAAATTTCTTTGTAGCTTGATTACTGTTGTTATCAAATACTTTTACCAAATAAACTCCTTTTTGTAAATCAGAAACCGATAAAGATTCATCACTAAATGTATTAGTAAATGTTTTAACTAATTGTCCAGTTACATTATAAATTTCGATTTTTTTGGTGTCAATTGTAATTGCAAAAGCATCATCTACAGGATTTGGATAAATTGTAAAGCTAGAATCAAAATTGAAGCTATCATTTTTTAAAACTGCTGGTTGATTTCCGTATATTCTGAATCCTCCTGATTCTATAGTGATAGGTGAGGTTGAATTGGTAATGTTTATAGGTGTATTAGTCATTAGATCATACCACGTACCTGTATATGGGAAGTTAGGATTTACAGCTAAGTCTGATAGAGAAAAGTTTGCTAAAACAATCACATTTTTTAATTCTGTAGCAGGTAATGAATTGTCAAAAATATAAATTCTGGGTTTTATGTTGTCACTATCTGGACTTATCGTGTAATTTCCATTGAAAACGGGTAAATTAGTTTTAAAATCAATAAATTTAGCCCAATTGTTATATACTGTATTTCTGATGGTATTACCAAGCCAGTTTTCAGACCATTGAGGTTGTGGTTTTGTATCTAATTTGCAGTTTCCTGCTATAGCATCAGTTTCAGTGTTTACGCTGCCATTGTTGCAAGTGTATATAGATAGGTTCATCCCTAAAGCACTAAACTGCCATAGCATTTTTGGACCAGGAATCAATAGACTTGTAGCCCCAATTGCAGACATTCTTTTTATGGCATTATTTAAGTTACCTCCAACAGGGTTTGGGCCAGAAGTGTTCCCAAAAGTTATTCCCTCATATACTAGTCTGTCTTTATCGTGACTCTCAGGATAACCTATTAATCTTTTGCCTAAAAATCCTCTGCTATTGTGTCCCATTCTAGTAATACTAGCGTTATTAGAGTACCCAAGTTCAAGCTGTTTGTATGCTTCATGAAGTTCTCCCCACATTAGAATACCTTTACCTTCATTTAATCTATAATTTGCCCATTGTTGTTCTTCATTGTCTTGGCCTAAATGTTCAAAAATTGCAATATGAGTAGGATCTAGTGACCAAGAATAGTCTGCATATTCTTTAAGGACATCTACTCTGTCTTGTTGATAAGCATTTGTTTGAGCATCACTACCAGTTGCATTTTGGGTAAACCCTTTGGTTAAATCCCATCTAAATCCATCTATCTTATATTCTTCAATCCATTGTTTAACCACTCTTTTTACGTAGTTTTTGGTTCTAGTTTGTTGGTGGTTAAAATCGTTTCCTACACTATAACTGTGTGTTGCTATTTGATTAAAATAAGGGCTTTCAGAGCTAGGTTCTCCCCAGCCATCACCATCTGGGTCATTCATCCACATGCGTACCATTGGATTACGGCCAAAGGCATGGTTTAACGCTACATCAAGAATAACGGCTATCCCATTTTGGTGGCATAAATCTATAAATTCTTTTAGTTTTTCACTTGTTCCATAATATTTATCCAAAGCCATATGAAAAGAAGTGTTGTATCCCCAACTTTCGTTTCCTTCATACTCCATTACTGGCATTAGTTCGATAGCATTTACATTGAGGTTTTTAAAATAATCAATTTTATCAATCAAGTCTTGATAGTTTCTGTTCGAATCAAAATCACGAATTAATACTTCATAAACCACTAAATTATCTTTGTTTGGTTTAGTGAAATTCGTTACTTGCCAGTTATAGGGTGTTTGACCTGTTTTTAGGACAGTAACTTCTCTTTGTTGACCAGCTGGATAAGCTGGAATATTTGGATAAGAATTTGCTGGAATATAAGGATCATCATCTGGGGATAATACCAAAGTAGAATAGGGATCAGCTGTTTTTACCAAAGAAGGAGAATTTGCTATAGGTGTTTGATCTACCACCCAATACTGATAGGTTTCTGTTTGACCTGGTGTTAATCCTGTAAGTTCTATCCAAAATTTAGAGGAAGCGGGATCTTTTTTCATGGCAAAGGTTCCGTTTGGTTGCCAATTATTAAAGCTCCCTGCAACATACACAAAGTCTTTATTTGGTGCATCTAAAACCAAAGTAGCTTTTGTTGGGTCGCTGTTGTTATAATTAATTCCTTCCACAAGTCCAGCAGGTAAATTATCAAAACTTATTCCTGGGTTGACTATTACATTGAATTTTCTAGAAAATGATGTTGAGCCTTGCGTAATAATTAATTCATAATTTTTGTTTTGAGTTATATTGTTATCCGAAAAGGAATATGTAGATCCAGTTGATGTATTAATTGATATTCCATTAGCTAATAAGTTATAGGATGCATTGCCATTAGTGTTATTTGCATTTATAACTAAATTGTTACCAGCATTTATAATAGTATTGCTATTTGCTGCGGGAGTCACTAAATTAGCTTGAAACACACCAACATTAAGTTCCAAGTCATTAGTTTGAGCATTTCCGGCGGCATTTCTAAAAACGACATTAATTTTTGTTATAGATCCAGCTGTAACTCCAAAAAAGCTCTGAATGGACGGAGTTAAATCTAATTTATACGTTGTTCCAGAAACTAAAGTTAAAGGAGGTTGAATAGTATTATTTCCCCATGTTCCAATAACATTTTGCCAAGGAGAACCGTTTAGTGTTACACCAATGTGAGCATAAATTGTACCATTATAAGAAGCTAGACCAGTGCCTGTTTTATTAAATAAGATTGTTCCACTGTTTGCTTGTTCTGGATTTACTCCTCCTTGCCATGAAACTTGAGCAGAAGCAAATATTGAACAAAATAGTAATGTTATAAAGATTATTTTTTTCATAATATTTTTTTAAAAAATTGTCCAGTAAAGTAGAATGTTTAACTTAAAGAGAAATAAAATTTGTTTCTCAATAAATATGACACGTTCCACAACACTGGACAATTAAATTATCTATTGTGCAATTAAAATATAACTCGCATCTAAATCATTAAACCATATGTCATATATTCCAGCGTTTGTAACAGGTATGTTATCAGGAGTATTAAAAAGAGCATTTCCATAATTTTCAGTACTTCCATTATGACCCCAATTTGCAGTCCAGTTTCCATTAGCTCTAAACTTCATTTGATTAGCAGTTAAATTCACACCATTAATATACCATAAATGTGGGTTATTAGGATCTTGAGTCATAAAAGTATCAGCACCCCATCCGTTTGGAGTTGCATCACCAATAATTGCCATTGAAGTATAAACTGTTGAAGATGAAGCGTCAAAAGGAACAACTGTAAAACTTCCTGATTGGCCAACTGTGGTGAAATTATAAGTGTAATATCCAGCTGTTGGAACATTAAAAGTTCCTGGGTCAGAACCACTACCAGTATTAACAGCTAAAGAAGAGCCTCCATTTGTGCCCCATTGAGGCTGCCATTGACCTTTAACTTCTAACAATTTAAACTCACCAGCACTGAAATAACCAGTAAATACGTAGTTGTTAGGAATATTTTCATTTCTAAATAATGGTGTATTGTTGTTGTTGTTATTCCATCCTGGAGTAGTTGCATTACCCACAAAATAAAGATTTGGAAATGAAACATTATATGGCGTAACGGCAATGGTTAATGGTAAAGAAGTTCTTTCAAGTACATCATCACTTTCATTAGAATTTGTTGCTATAATTCTTAAGTCCAAATTACCCTGTGTACCTGCAATTAAACCTAGTCCAAGTGCAGCAGCATTTAATTCAGAGTGAGTAGAGGAGATTGTAGTTGAGTTTTGTACACTTCCAATAGATACTGGATTAGCAAAATTTGTACCTGAAATAGCCGCTTGTACATCATAGTTTATATCTAAACCTAGTCCTGAGTTTAAGATGGCATCAGTCCATGTTACAGTCAGAGCAACATTTGTTGCATTAGCAATTGCTAATAAATAATTACTATTAGCTGCAGGTGCTGAAAATGTTGGTGGATTAACAGGATATGTAGTCACAAAAAAGAGAACAGTATTACTAGTAGCATTCCCAGCATTAACCCTTAAAAACACTGAAATATCTTTAAAATTTGTTGCACCACTTTCATTAATTGCGTCATTTAAATCTTCAACTGAGATTGTAAAATTTTTGGCATTGGTATTACCTAGTGGTGTAAAGTTTGAAAAATCTTCGGTTAGTGACATTTCTACAGTGTAGTTAGAACTTCCTGTTATATCATCCATCCAAGTTATGGTTAAAGCTGGATTTTGAGGAAGGCCAAAATTTAAGAAAACACTATTAATTGCTGGGTCTTCTATTTCAAAAACAGCATTTGGCTTAGTTATTTCAAGATTATCTTCTTCTTCACACGAGGCGAAAAACGAAAATAACGTAAGTAGCATAAGACCACTTATAATTTTCATATATACTTTCATTTTTTTCATTTTTAAGGTTATAAATTCAATGGAATCATAATGTAATGACCTGTTAAATCATTAAACCAGATGTCATAATCGTCTTCAACTAACACAGGAATTGATCCGCCATTTTGAGTGGCAGTCCCTGAAAATGCTGTTGTTGCAGACCATACAGAACCAGTATTTGTACTGAATTGAAGTTCTCCTGGAGTTAATCGAATACTATTTAAGTACCAAATGTGACTATCGAACGTTGATTGTGTCATCGAAGTAGTACTGCTTGAAGTTCCTTGAATTGAAATTGAAGTAAAACTTCCACTAGTCGACCCAGTATATGGAACAAAAGAAAAAGTATTATTTCCATAGTTTATGGTGAAAATATAATATCCAGCACTAGGGATTGGATTGTTATTTAGAGGAAAAGTTCCTGGATCAGTTCCTGTTCCTGGATTCACAGCAATTGATGAGCCATCATTAGTACCCCATTGAGGTTGCCATAAACCTTTAACTTCTAATACTTTAAATTGGTCTGCTCCAAAATATCCTACATATCTATACAAGTTTGGATTGTTTGCATCTCTAAATAAAGGAGGATTGTTATTGTTGTTGTTCCATCCAGGTTGAGTTGCCGCACCCACTAAATAATAATCCATAAAAGGATAGTTAAAATAGGGATATACATTAAAGGAGATAGTATTTGATACAACCGCCACACCATTTTGTGAGCCCAATGATGTTACTACTCTAGCATACAAAGTATTCCATTCAAAGGGAGGTAAACCTGCCTCTCCAGCTGCTGAATTTAATTCTCCAACAGACAGAGAAATAGAATTTTCACCTGAAACAGTTCCAGCAATTATTTTATTAGTAAAAGCATTGTCTGCAGCAAACTCTAAACTATAGTTAATAACGGTTTGTTGTCCGTAGTCAGCTGAAGTCCAGTTAAATGTAGCAGAAGGGTTGTTTACGTTAAATTCATCCAGTTCAATATCTGTAACAGATAAAGGGGATAAAGCAATTGGTGCAGTATTGTTAACTGTAAATTTATCCATGTCTTCTTCACAAGAGCTAAAAAACAATAGCAGACATAGGGTTGTTATAAAAAGTGATATTTTTTTCATTTTATTATTGTTTATTAATATCCTGTATTTTGTGTTAAATTAGGATTTGATGCTAAAGCAGCTTGTGGAATAGGAAAAACTTTTAAATTAGCACTAATAGCTAATCCATTTGTTGCATTTCCTTTCCATGCCCAATTGTATGAACCTCCAGTATATTTTCCAAAACGAATTAAGTCTTGTCTTCTGTGTCCTTCCCAGTGTAACTCTCTTGATCTTTCATCAAGGATAAAATCTAAAGTTAAGTCAGATAAAGAAATGTTAGCAGATGAAGAACCATTATTAGCTCTTTGTCTTAAATCATTTATGTAACCCAGAGAAGTGCTATTTGCGGAACCATCTCTTCTAATTTGTGCTTCTGCATACATTAAAAGAACATCTGCATATCTGAATAATGGGAAGTCAGTTTCAACAAATGTGCTATTAGATCCTACAATACCAGTTGAAGAAATGTTTGAAAACTTACCTAATACATACCCTTGATCCCTGTCAGAGATGTCAGAAATATCTATGTTTCTACTTCCTGAGATTATCGTGTTTCTGGAGTCGTTATCAAATTCAAATCCATCAAATTTTTGAACAAATTGTTTTCTCAAACGTATAGCTCCACCCCAGCCACCAACGCCGAATTGTGATCCGTTAGCTTCAATAGATCCAACTTGACCATTTATAATAACGGTTGTTGGACCATAATTTTGTGTAACTGTTCCGTCTGATTGCAATGTAAATATCATTTCGTTAGAAAGATGATTATCCGCTTTAAAGTTGTTTAAATAATTTGGATTCAAAACATAATTACCTGTAGTGATTAATTCATTACATTTGTCAAGACATTCATTGTATTTGTTTTGACCAATAAAAACTTCAGCATTTAAATACATTTTAGCTAAAAGCATGTTTGCAAATGACTTGTCTAATCTTCCATATTCATTACTTCTTGAAGCTTTCAAACTTGGTAAAACAGCATTTAATTCAGATTCGATATAATTGAATAATTGGGCTCTGTTGTATTCTGGACCTTGAACTCCAATAGGATCATTTTCAGTTACAAAAGGAGCTTTTCCGAATAAATCCATTAAATGGTAATAGGCTAATGCACGTAATACTCTTGCTTCTTTTCTGTATAAATCAATATCAGCAAGTAATTGTGTGTCCGATACACCTCTAGAACTTAATTTCTCAGGAGAAGTTTGTCTCAAATATTCATTTACTAATGCCACTTGAAATGTAGCTCTACTGAACATCCCTCTAATCACAGGATTTTGAGCATTCCAGATATTTCTCTGTAGTTCTCTAGTTCCAGGGTCATTTTCATAACTCCAGATCATTTCGTCAGTAGTTAAATTTTGTAAATACCAAAGCACACGCCCATATTGACTAGTACCAGCGTCAACGCCTCCAATACTTGAACTTTCAGCACCTCCAGTTCCGGTTAAAGATAGATTTCCATAAACACCAGCAAGTGCTTGTTTATATGCTCCTGGTTGAGCATAAAACTCTTCAAGTGACAATTGTGTTTGTCCTTCAGGAGTAACATCCAAATCATCTACACATGACTGCAAAAGAAATGCAACGCCAAGTAATGTAAATAAGGTTAATTTAATTTTTTTCATATAGCTATTTTTTAGAATTTTATATTTGCTCCAAATAAATACTGTCTTTGTCTTGGGTATATTGTTTGATCAACTCCACCAGTTATTTCAGGATCTAATCCTGAATATTTAGTAATAATAAATGGATTTTGGATTCCTGTAAATAATCTCAAGGTAGCTTTTCCGTCTAACCATTTTTGGAAAGTATATCCAAAAGTAGCATAATCCATTCTTAAGAAAGATCCATTTTCAATATACATGTCTGACAAAATATTTAATCCTCCTCCTTGGTTTTGGAAGCCATTATCCAATATACTGGTAGGAACATTTTGTAATTGTCCATTTACTAATTGTGATGTATAAGAATTTTCGGCTTTGATACCATTTAAAATTCTATTTCCTAGACTAGCTCTCAAGTTGAATCCTAAATCAAAGTTTTTGTAATTCATTGTTGAGCTAAATCCAAGTAATAAATCTGGATCTGGATTTTTGTAGATGTATCTATCTTCTCCGTTTATTATTTGATCTCCATTTAAATCGGCAAAAGCACCTTCAATTGCATTTCCAGAGGCATCATATAGTTGTTTGTAAACAAAAAATGAATTAGGAGTAAATCCTTCTGCGAGTATTTGCGTTGTTCCTCCAGTACCTATTCCAGCGCCTGTTTGAACTGGAACTCCAGCGGCAATTTTATCAATTCTTCTTTCAAATTTTGTGGCATTGAAATTAACATTCCAATTAAAATTATCGTTTCTAATTACATCATAATTTATGGCAAATTCAATACCTTTTGTACTCATGTCTCCAATGTTTTGAGGACCTTGATTAGAGAAGTTTCCACCATCTGCAAAAGGAGCGATTTGAAATAAATCATTAGATTTTTTGTAAAAAACATCTAAAGATCCATTTAATCTGTCTTGTGCAAAACCAAAATCAATACCAGCATTGTAAGTTGATGTCTCTTCCCACTTAATTGGGCCATAAGCACTAGGGATACCAATATTTAAAGGATTTGTTCCAAATACATATTGAGAGTTAGGATTACCTATATTGTATAATTGTCTGTAAAAAAGAGATTCATCAATATCTTGTTGTCCTGTTATACCCCAACCTAGTCTTAATTTTAAATTAGAAACAAGGCTAGATTCTGTTAGTAAATCTTCATTCATTTTCCAAGCAAAAGCTGCAGCTGGGAAATCACCCCATCTGTTTTCTTCACCAAATCTTGAAGTTCCGTCTCTTCTGTATGTAAAAGTGAATAAATATTTATCTTTAATGTTAAAATTAGTTCTTGCAAAGAAACCAATTAAAACTAAATCATTTTCAACATAAGCAATCTGTTGTGAAGCAGGGTTTGTAGCATTAAATCCAGTTAAACCTTCATTTTCAAATTTTTGGTAAGAATAACCACCTGTTCCTTCAAAATCAACACTTCCAAATTTCTTGTTGTAAATAAAGTAAGAGTCTAATGAACGGTTTAAACTTTCCTTTGATTCATTGAATTTTTCACCAAAAGAAATATTATTATTTAAAAATCCTGATCTTGCTGTCGTAGGTCTGTTTCTATTTCTTTCTCCTTCAGATTTATCATACCCTAAATTTACAACTGCTCTTAATTCTGGAAGAAAGTGAAATTTATAGTCTAATTGAAAATTACCAAATAATCTGTTGTTTACTCCTCTATCATTAGTTTGTAATAATTGGGCAACGGGATTTGCTATTGAAGGATTCGCATACACTGGTCTTCCATCATCATATGCAGTGATATATTCAAAAAAACCACTTGGAGTTGATTGATCATATACTGGTTGTGTAGGATCAAATCTTATGGCTGCACCTTCAACACCATCAGTAAACCTGTTTCTTTGATTAGAGTAGTTAGCATTTACATTTACTTTCAAATGTTTGTCAAAAAACTCTGGATTTAAACTAACAGAGAAAGAGTTTCTATTAAAATTGTTAGTTAATCTTAGACCTTCTTGGTATGTATTACCAATAGAAACCCTAGTTGGAATAGTTTTGAATAAGTTTCCTCGTATAGATAGGTTATTGTCAACGAAATCTGTTCTTCTGTAAATTTCATCTTGCCAATCTGTGTTAGCAGTTCCTAAATTGGCAACTTGAGATGGCAGTAAATTGGCAACAAGGTTTCTGTAATCATTTGCAGAGAAAACATCAACTTTATTGAATTTTTTTCCAGAACCGTATTGAAAATTGTAATCAACCGCAAGCTCTTTTCCTCCTTTTTTAGTAGTGATTATAATTACACCATTTGAAGCTCTTGATCCATAAATTGCAGTTGCAGATGCATCTTTTAAAACTGTAAAACTTTCAATGTCATTAGGGTTAATTGAGGATAAAACGGAAGTGGCACCTACACCAGTATCGTTAGATATTGGCAATCCATCAATGATTATTAAAGGATCGTTTGATGCATTTAATGAGGCACCACCTCGAATTCTAATTTCTGATCCTGAACCAGGAGCTCCACTTGTATTGATGGAAACACCGGCAACTTTACCATTCAATAAATTTTCAGCTGTAACTACGCTTCCTTTGTTGAAATTTTTTGCATCTAATGTAGATACAGAACCAGTAGCATCTTCTTTTTTTGTAGTACCATAACCAATTAATATGATATCGTCAAGTTGAGAGGCATCCTCTTCCATTGAAATAGTAACTTCTGCTTGATTGTTAAACACTAATTCTTGTGTTTTTAGCCCAAGGAAAGTGAAAACGATTACGTCTCCTTTTTTAAGATTACTAATGGTAAATTTCCCGTCAAAATCAGTAGCAGTACCATTTTGAGTTCCTTTTACTAAAATATTAACTCCGGGTAAAGTTTGTCCAAAATTATCTAGGACAGTTCCTTTTAAATTGCTTTGAGCAAAAATGCTTAACGGCAAAAGAAAAAGAATGAATAATAACTTTTTTTGTATTGTTTTCATACAATTTGTTTAGGTTAATTTCTGTTAAAATGTGCTTTAAAACTCTACTTCGAATGTTAAATTTATGTAAAAAAACGGTAAAAAAAAACGACTTCTCCGAAACGCAGTTGCGAAAACGTTGTAGTGTTGAAAACTTTATATTTTTAACACAAAAAAGCTACTAAAATTTTGATTCTTAAAAATATAGACTACTTTTATTGTCATATCATAATCGCATAATTTTACCATGAGAAAAAAAGTAACACTTAAACAAATTGCAAAAGAATTAGATGTTTCTATTTCTACCGTTTCAAAATCTTTAAAGGATAGTCATGAAATTAGTGAAGATACTAGACAAAAAGTTCAAGCATTTGCCAAGCTCTATAACTATAAGCCAAACAATATTGCTCTGAGTTTAAAAAATAAGAAAACAAAAACTATTGGAATAATCATTCCAGAAATTGTACATCATTTTTTTGCTACAGTTATTAGTGGAATTGAGCAGGTTGCTAATGAAAACGCATACAATGTAATTGTTTGTCTATCAGATGAATCTTTTGACAAGGAAGTAATCAATATGGAATTATTGGCTAATGGAAGTACTGATGGTTTTATTATGTCGCTTTCAAAAGAAACCATGCAGAAAAAGGATTTTCATCACATTCAAGAAATTATAAGTCAAGGTATGCCAGTTGTTATGTTTGATAGAGTAACCAATGATGTTTTTTGTGATAAAGTAATCATTGATGACCAGTTAGCGGCCTATGAAGCAGTGCAGTTTTTTATTTCAAAGGGCTTTAAGAAAATAGCATTATTGACTACAGTAGATTATGTAAGTGTAGGTAAATTAAGGACAGAAGGATATTTAAAAGCACTCAAAGAAAATGGCATTGAGGTTGTTGAAGATTTAATTTTAAAAATTGAAGACATTGATAATTGTTCTGAAAAAATAGAATCTTTGCTGGTAAATCAAGATTTTGATGCGCTTTTTGCTGTTAATGAACTTTTTGCTGTAACAGCGATTAAACTAGCCAATAAGTTAGGTAAAAAAGTTCCTAATGATTTCTCAGTGATAGGTTTTACAGACGGAATCATTTCACAGTTTTCTACACCAAGTATTACAACAGTAAGTCAAAATGGAATAAAGATGGGTAGGAAAGCTGCAAAAATGTTAATAGATAGGCTGGAAAAAGAAGACGAAGATGAATTATACACTACCGAGTTAATAGAAACAGAATTAGTTTTAAGAGAATCTACTACAACGTAATAGTAAATTTTAATATTTTGATTTTCAGTTTTTTAAGTTTTTATTTTTTAAAAAATCAGATTGTTAATTCCTGAAAAAAAATTTTTTCAATTAAAATAAAATCTATATTTGTGTCATCAAAGCTTTAAACTTTACTTCGAAAAACAAGTTTTGATGAGCATTTAAAAACGCTTATCGTTTTATTAATTCATTAAACTACGATAATGGAAAAGCGTAAATTAAGTTTTTGGGAAATTTGGAACATGAGTTTCGGTTTCTTAGGAATACAGTTTGGTTTTGCCTTACAAGGAGGCTTCATGTCCAGAATTTTTCAAACACTTGGTGCAGATAAAGATGCAATTCCTTTATTGTGGATAGCAGCACCTTTAACAGGCCTTTTAGTGCAACCCATTATTGGGTATTTAAGTGATAACACATGGCATCCAAAATTAGGAAGAAGAAAGCCTTATTTTTTAATAGGTGCTATTCTTTCTTCTGTAACCCTATTTTTTGTACCCTATTCTCCCTTTTTGTGGGTAGCAGCTGGTTGTTTATGGATATTGGATGCCTCAATCAATGTAAGTATGGAGCCCTTTAGAGCTCTTGTGGCAGATAAACTATCAGACTCACAAAGATCGTATGGGTTTGTAATTCAAACTTTGATAATTGGAATTGGGACATGGATAGCCAGTAATTTGCCTTGGTTAATCACTAAATTAGGGGTAAGTAATGAAGCTGCACCTGGGATTATCCCTATGTCTGTAAAAATTGCTTTTGCTATTGGAGGATTTGTATTTCTAATGAGCATTTTGTACACTATTTTTACAACAAAAGAATATCCTCCTGAAGATTTAGACGCTTTTCAAAAAGAAAAAACAGAGAATCGTTTCTTCAAAGATTTAAAAACATCTCTTGTAGAAATGCCATCAACCATGAAAAAATTAGGAATAATTCAGTTTTTCAGCTGGTTTGCCTTTTTTACCATGTGGAGTTTAGCCACTCCAGCATTGACAGAACATATTTTTAAAGCCCCAAAACCAAACATTAAAGAATTTGCTCAATTGGACGTAAAAGGTGAAGTGCTTTTAAACGATAAAAAAGAAGAAATATACCTAAATCCTGAAAAGGAAAAAGAATACAAAAACAAAGATAAAGTTTATAATGAGGCAGCAGATTCAGTAGGTTCTGCTATGGGAATCTATGGGCTTTCATCTATGGCATTTGCACTATTACTGACTCTTTATACTTCAAAATTTAGAATCAACAGAAAATACATACATATGTTTTCTTTGATTTTAGGAGGCTTGGGATTTATTATGATGAAGTATATTGAAAATTCTTTTTATTTGAATATTTCATTCATACTGATTGGAATTTCATGGGGAAGTATTCTCTCAATGCCTTACGCCATGTTATCAAGTTCAGTTAATGAGAAAAAAATGGGGATGATGATGGGATTATTCAACATGTTTATCGTAATTCCACAAATTATTGCAGCTTTAGGAGGAATAAATATTGTATCCAAAGTATTTGGAGAAACCGCAATTGCTCCCATGACTCTTGCAGGTGCTTCATTAGTAATAGGTGGTTTGTGTAATTTCTTAATTACAGAAAAAAAAGCCATCAGTTTTCAACAAGAATAAAAATGAGTAAAAAAACATTCATATTCGATCTTGATGGTGTAATTGTTGATACGGCTAAATATCACTTTTTAGCTTGGCAACGATTAGCCGCTCAATTGGGAATCGAATTTACACCCGAACACAACGAACAATTAAAAGGTGTAAGTCGTGTTCGATCATTAGAAATAATCCTAGGATTAGGAAATATTGAAGCCTCACAAGAGGAAAAAAATCAATGGTTGATCCAAAAAAACACTGAATATCTATCTTACATAGAAGAAATGGATGAAAGTGAAATCCTTCCCGGAGTTATGCCTGTTTTAGAGTATTTAAAAGGAAACAACCAAAGCATAGTATTAGGATCTGCCAGTAAGAATGCAAAGCCTATTTTAGAAAAAGCAAAAATATTGCATTATTTCGATGCCATTGTGGACGGAAATGATGTATCCAATGCGAAACCTGATCCTGAAGTATTTCTTCAAGGAGCCAATAAAGTTCATGATGTAGCTGAAAATTGTATTGTTTTTGAAGATTCTGTAGCAGGAATTCAAGCCGCTAATTTGGCGAATATGATAAGTATTGGTATAGGTGAAACGGAAGTGCTTCATGAAGCAGATTATGTCTTTAAAGATTTCACTTTTATAGATATAAACTTTATAGAAAATTTAATAAAAGAAAAATGTGTTTAATAATTAACTGTTTTAGCAATTGAACAGGTAATCAAATTAACAATTAAACAAAATAAAAAGAATGAACCAAGATTATATAAAACCAGATAATTGGTCCATCATAGAAGAAGGATTTGAGGCAAATAGAGTGAAATCATCCGAAAGTTTGTTCAGTATTGGTAATGGAGCTATGGGGCAACGTGCTAATTTTGAAGAATCGTATTCAGGAAAAACATTTCAAGGAAGTTACATTGCTGGAGTTTATTATCCAGACAAAACGCGAGTTGGTTGGTGGAAAAATGGTTATCCACAATATTTTGCTAAGGTTTTAAATGCTCCCAATTGGATTGGAATTGATATCGAAATCAATGGAGAACAATTGGATTTGGCTACTTGTTTAGAAGTAAAAAACTTCAGAAGAGAATTAAACATGAAAGAAGGAGTTTATTCGCGTTCTTTTGAAGCTACTTTGCAAAATGGCACACAAGTTGGTGTAAATGTAAAGCGATTTTTATCTTTAGATTTAGACGAATTAGGTGTAATCCACTATGAATTAACAGCTTTAAATAAGGATGCAAAAATAGTATTTAAACCCTATATCGATGCTGGAATTACAAACGAAGATACCAATTGGGATGATAAATTTTGGGATGTCTTAGAAATCAAAAACAAACAAAACTCAGGGTTTATTGTTTCTAAAACCTTGAAAACCCAATTTTCCGTTTGCACTTTTATGCACAATAGTTTTGTTGTAAATGGGAAAATTTCTGATGTAAACCCAACAAACATCGAAAAATCAGAAGTTAAAACGCAGTTTTTTTATGAAATTGCAGCAACAGTAGGACAAACAGTAGCAATACAAAAATTTGGAGGATACACCGTTTCCACCAATCATGATGAGAATGAATTAATTAAAGCGGCTCAAGATGTTATTGATAGAGGCATTGCATTAGGTTATGAAAAGCTACTTCAAAATCAAATAGATGCTTGGGCAAAAATTTGGGAAATGAGTGATATCTCTATTGATGGAGATGTAAAAGCTCAACAAGGAATTCGTTTCAATATTTTCCATCTAAATCAAACCTATTTAGGGAAAGATTCCCGCTTGAATATTGGTCCAAAAGGATTTACAGGAGAGAAATATGGAGGTTCTACTTATTGGGATACAGAAGCTTATTGCATTCCTTTTTACATGGCAACAAAAGATCAAAATGTAGCCAGAAGTCTATTGGAATACCGCTACAATCATCTAGGGAAAGCCATTGAGAATGCTCAAAACAATTTGGGATTTAAAAACGGTGCAGCTTTATATCCAATGGTAACCATGAACGGAGAAGAATGCCATAACGAATGGGAAATTACTCACGAAGAGATTCACAGAAATGGAGCCATAGCTTTTGCTATTTTTAATTACTACAGATACACAGGAGATTATTCATACATTCCAGAAAAAGGGTTAGAAGTTTTAATTGGAATTGCTCGTTTTTGGCACCAAAGAGCCACTTTTTCGACAGTGAAAAATCAATATGTGATTTTGGGAGTTACAGGACCAAACGAATATGAAAATAACGTAAATAACAATTGGTACACCAATTATATTGCAAAATGGTGCATCAATTATGCCATCGAAAATATCAATAAAATTGAAACTGAATATCCATCGGATTACACTAGAATTTTAAATAAAGTAAAGCTATCCAATGCGGAAATTTCAGACATGAAAAAAGTAGCAGATAATATGTACTTTCCTTATTCAGAAGAGCATGGTGTGTTTTTACAACAAGACGGTTTCTTAGACAAAGAATTAGTTACAGTTGCCAATTTAGACAAAAGTCAACGTCCCATAAATCAAAAATGGAGTTGGGACAGAATTTTACGTTCACCATACATCAAACAAGCAGATACGTTACAAGGGTTCTACTTTTTTGAAGATCATTTTACCAAAGAACAATTGGAAAAACATTTCGATTTTTATGAACCATTTACTGTGCATGAAAGTTCACTTTCTCCTTGTGTACACTCTATTCAAGCGGCTGTTTTAGGTCGAATGGAACAGGCTTACACCTTCTATTTGCGAACTTCACGTTTAGATTTAGATGATTATAACAAAGAAGTTCATGAAGGATTACACATCACTTCAATGGCTGGTACTTGGATGAGCATTGTGGAAGGTTTTGGAGGAATGCGTGTGAAAAATAATCAGTTGCATTTTGAACCCAAAATTCCAAAAGAATGGGACGCATACTCCTTTAAAGTAAATTTCAGAAATGCCATCGTTAAAGTTGAAGTAAATCATCAAGAGACCAAAGTAGCTGTAGAAGGTAATCAAGAAATTGATGTAATAGTAAACGGGATAAAACAGAATTCTTATGCTGAATTAGTTTCAGCATCTAAAAAATAAGCACATGAATAAAATCAAAGCACTAATCATTATTCTATTCGTTTCAGTTCTTGGGACAAATGCACAGGAGTTTAAATCACCTAATGGGAATTTTGTCATGAAATTCTCCTTATTAAGTGATGGAACTCCAACATACCAACTTTCTTACCTGAATAAAGAGGTTGTAAAAACAAGCAAACTAGGTTTAGAATTAAAAAACGATAAAAAATCACTCTTAAACGATTTTAAAGTCGTTAGTGCAACACCTTCAACGTTCAATGAAACTTGGAACACGGTTTGGGGTGAAGAAACACAAATTCAAAATCATTACAATGAATTAGCCGTTAATCTAAAACAAAACGGAACCGATAGAGAAATGATCATTCGTTTTCGTTTATTCAATGATGGTTTAGGATTTAGATACGAATTTCCACAACAAAAAAACCTAGTATATTTTGTAATTAAAGAAGAGCGAACAGAATTTGCTATGACAGGCGATCATACTGCATTTTGGATTCCTGGGGATTATGATACTCAAGAATACGATTATACAGAAAGTAAATTGTCAGAAATAAGAGGTTTGTTCAGAAAAGCGGTTACAGATAATGCTTCACAAGAACAATTTTCTGAAACAGGAGTTCAAACATCATTAATGATGAAAACTGCAGGAGGAATTTACATCAACATTCACGAGGCAGCATTGATAAATTATTCGTGTATGAGTTTGGATTTGAATGACAAAACATTTGTTTTTCAATCGCACCTGACTCCTGATGCAAAGGGAGATAAAGGATACTTGCAAGCACCTTGTGTATCTCCTTGGCGAACATTAGTAATTAGCAATGATGCAAGAGACATATTAGCCTCAAGAATGACACTAAATTTAAACGAACCCTGTAAAATAGAAGATACTTCATGGATTAAACCAGTAAAATATGTTGGAGTTTGGTGGGAAATGATCACAGGAAAAAGTTCTTGGTCATACACAAATGATTTCCCAGCCATTCAATTAGGAGTTACAGATTATTCAAAAGCAAAACCAAACGGAACACACGGAGCAACCACAAAACACGTCAAAGAATTAATTGATTTTGCAGCACTTCACAAATTTGATGGGGTTTTAGTGGAAGGTTGGAATGAGGGTTGGGAAGATTGGTTTGGACAGTCTAAGGATTATGTTTTTGATTTTGTGACTCCTTATCCAGATTTTGATGTAAAAGAAATTCATGCGTATGCCAAATCAAAAGGAGTAAAAATGATAATGCATCATGAAACTTCAGGTTCAGCGAGAAACTATGAACGCCATTTGGATAAAGCCTTTCAGTTTATGAACGATAATGGTTATGAAGCTGTAAAAACAGGATACGTAGGAAATATGCTGCCAAGAGGAGAGCATCATTATAGTCAATGGATTTTGAATCATTACCAATATGTAGTAGAAAAAGCAGCAACCTATAAAATTATGATCAACGCCCACGAAGCCGTTCGTCCAACAGGAATTTGTAGAACCTATCCAAACATGATTGGAAACGAATCCGCTCGTGGAACTGAATTTCAAGCTTTTGGTGGTTCAAAACCAAATCACACTACAATTTTACCGTTTACAAGATTAATGGGTGGACCAATGGATTACACGCCAGGAATTTTTGAAATGGATATTTCTAAATTAAATCCAAACAACAATTCTCATGTAAATACAACTTTGGCGAATCAATTAGGTTTATATGTAACAATGTATTCACCACTTCAAATGGCAGCCGATTTGCCTGAAAATTATAACCGTTTCTTAGATGCGTTTCAATTCATTAAAGACGTTCCTGTAGAATGGTCAGAATCAAAATATTTAGAAGCAGAACCAGGTTATTATATCACAATTGCTAGAAAAGATAAAAATTCAAACAATTGGTTTGTTGGAAATAATAACGGTGTAAACACAAGAACTTCAACTATAAACTTGGATTTTCTTGAAAAAGGCAAAAAATATGAAGCAACTATTTATGCCGATGCAAAAGATGCCGATTACAAAACCAATCCACAAGCCTATAAAATCAGCAAACAAAAAGTAACCAATAAGTCAAAATTAAAAATGACTTCAGCCGCAGCCGGTGGTTATGCGATTAGTATTGTTGAGGTAAAATAATTTTCACGATTGTCGTGCTGAACTTGTTTCAGCATCTAAATAATTAAACATGAAAAAACAAATAACAGTTTTATTCCTATTAATAGCAACGTTCACTTTTGCTCAAATCGACAAAATGGAGCCACCCTTTTGGTACGAAGGCATGCACAAAAGTGAAATACAAGTCTTATTCTACGGAAAAAATATTGCCGAAAATTCAGTTTCTATTTCCAATAACGTAGTGATCACAACTGTCACAAAAACCGAAAATCCTAATTATGTTTTCGTAACAGTTGATACAAAAAATATTCCTGCTCAAACGTTGAAATTTACTTTTAAGAACGGTAAAAAATCATTTTCTAAAGATTTTGAAATTAAAAAAAGAAGAGAAAATTCAGCCAACAGAAAAAGTTTTGATGCTTCAGATGTAATGTATCTCTTGATGCCAGACCGATTTGCTAATGGAAATGAATCCAATGATTCTTCACCAAAATTGCAAGAAAAAGCCAATAGAAGTTTGCCTGGAGGCAGGCATGGTGGTGATATAGAAGGAATTATAAAAAATTTAGATTACATTCAAGAATTAGGAGCAACAGCGATTTGGTCAACACCAATGTGTGAGGATAACGATAAAGGGTATTCGTATCATACTTACGGACAATCGGATGTGTATCAAATTGATGCACGTTATGGAACCAATGAAGATTACAAACGATTAGCTGCCGAAATGCATAAACGCGACATGAAACTAATCAAAGATTATGTAACCAATCATTGGGGTGCAGAACATTGGATGTTTAAAGACATGCCAACCTACGATTGGTTTCATCAATTTCCAGGTTATGCACAAAGTAATTACCGCATGACCACACAATACGACACCAATGCTTCAAAACGTGATGCTAAATATTGTATGGATGGATGGTTTGTGCCAAGTATGCCCGATTTAAATCAATCAAATCCTTTGGTGTTGAATTACTTGATTCAAAATGCCATTTGGTGGATTGAATATGCTGATTTAGATGGCTATAGAGTAGATACATATTCTTATAATGATAAAGAAGGAATTGCAAAATGGACAAAAGCTATTACAGATGAATATCCCTATTTCAATATAGTTGGAGAAGTTTGGATGCACGATCAAGCACAAATTTCATATTGGCAAAAAAACAGTCCCATAGCAAGAATTCAAAGTTATAATTCCTATTTACCTAGTGTAATGGATTTTACGTTACACGACGCTTTTGGTAATGTTTTCAATGAAGATAACGCTTCATGGAATGATGGAATGATAAAGTTTTATGACAATTTAGCAAATGATTTTTTATATGACAATACAAACAATTTATTGATATTCTTAGAAAATCATGATACAGGTCGCTTCAATCAAATTTATAAGAACGATTTTAAAAAGTACCAATTAGGAATGACCATTTTAGCAACAATGCGAGGTATTCCACAATTGTATTATGGTTCAGAAATTGGAATGGCTGGAGACAAAGGAAAAGGGGATGCAGACATTCGTCAAGATTTTCCTGGTGGATGGAAAGGAGATGCTAATAATGCGTTTTCAAATGCAGGAAGAACAGCTTCTCAAAAGCAATATTTTGATTTTACAAAAAAGATATTAAATTGGAGAAAAAATGAAGAAGTAATTCATTCAGGAAAACTAACACATTACATTCCAGAAAACAATGTTTACGTTTATTTCCGTCATAATGATACCGAAAGTGTGATGGTAATTCTCAATAATTCAAAAGACAATCAAAAATTAAATCTTTCACGTTTTCAAGAGAATTTAAGAAATTATTCTTCAGGGAAAGACATCTTAACCAATCAAATTTTTGATTTAAAACAAGAATTAGCAATTGAAGGAAAATCAAGTTTAATTTTAGAATTGAAATAATAATGAAGCAATCAATATTAATATTATTTTTCTTTTCATTTTCTTTGGTTTACAGTCAAATAAACAGTTATACATTACCAAAGTCTAATGAAGTAGAAGGAACTTTAATACGTATTGATAGTTTTCCGACAAAATATATAAAACCAAGAAAGGTTGACGTTTGGTTGCCTTCAAATTATTCAAAAAATAAGAAGTATAGTGTTCTTTATATGCATGATGGGCAAATGCTTTTTAATGCAACTACGACTTGGAACCAACAAGAATGGAAAGTAGATGAGGTAGCTTCAAAATTAATAAAAGAGCAAAAGATAGCTGATTTTATTGTGATTGGCATTTGGAATATTCCAGAAATACGTCACATGGATTTGTACCCAAAAAAGCCCTACGAATTACTTCCAAAAGAGGTAAAAGAAAAAATTCAAACGGAAGTGAAAAAGGCTCAATTCCCTTTTGATGATACCAAAATTAATTCAGATAATTATCTAAAATTTATTGTTGACGAAGTAAAGCCATACATCGATAAAAATTATTCGGTTTACACAGATGCCAATCACACTGCAATTATGGGTTCAAGCATGGGTGGATTAATCTCCATGTATGCTCTCTGTGAATATCCAGAAGTTTTTGGAAAAGCAGCTTGTTTATCCACACATTGGGTTGGTTTTAGAGATTTTGAAGGCAATCCAATTCCAGAAAGCTTTTTCGCTTATTTGGAAAATAATTTGCCAAATCCAGCAACACACAAAATCTATTTTGATTATGGAACAGAAACGTTAGACGCCAGTTATTTGAAATACGAATATCGAGTTGATGAAATAACACAAAAGAAAGGATACACCTCAGAAAATTATAAAAATCTAAAATTTGAAGGCGAAAATCATTCCGAAGCTTCATGGCAAAAGCGAATTGATATTCCTTTAGAGTTCATATTTAAAAAAAATAATTAATAAAATGAAAAAAATACTTTTATCAGGCCTTCTTCTTGCTGCTTTGGTAGGTTGTAAAGAAGAAAATAGAGAAATAAAAATTCCTTTAGAAGAAATAAAATCAGAAATCGCTCAATTTTCTCCTGAAGTTGAAGAAAACGCGGTGATTTATGAAGTAAATATTCGTCAATATTCGCCAGAAGGAACTTTTAATGAATTCACAAAAGACATTCCAAAATTAAAAGAGTTAGGGGTAAAAATTATTTGGGTGATGCCTATTTTCCCAATATCTGAAACTAAAAGAAAAGCAACAGGTGGCGATAACAGCAAATTTGCCTCAGAAATGCCAAAAGAAGAACAACATAAATACTTAGGAAGTTATTATGCTGTTTCTGATTTCAAAAAAGTAAATCCAGAATTTGGAACGATTGAAGATTTCAGAAATTTGGTAAAAACTGCGCACGAAAATGGGATTTATGTAATCTTAGATTGGGTACCAAATCATACCGGTTGGGATCATATTTGGATAAAAGAACATCCAGAATACTACACCCAAAATAAAAAAGGAGAAATCATTGACCCAATGAACCCTGAAACAGGAAAATCATGGGGTTGGACAGATGTTGCCGATTTAAATTACGACAACCAAGAGCTAAGAAAAGAGATGACAAATGATATGTTGTATTGGATAAAAAACGAAAACATTGATGGTTTCCGTTGCGATGTAGCCAGTAATGTACCAACAGATTTTTGGAAAGAAACAATCCCAAAATTGAGAAAAGAAAAAAATATTTTCATGTTAGCCGAAGCTTGGCAACCTGAGCTAATGAAAGATAACTTGTTTGACATGGGATACAACTGGACAAGCCATCATCTAATGAATGATATCGCCAAAGGCAAAAAAAACGTAAGCGATTGGGATAAATTTATTGAAGAAGATGCCAACAAGTATGAAGCTAACGATATTTTAATGAATTTTGTAGATAATCACGATGAGAATTCTTGGAACGGAACCATTCAAAGCAGGTTAGGGAAAGCAGAAGAAGCATTAACAGCATTGTCTTATGTAGCACCAGGAATGCCATTAATTTATAGCGGTAATGAATATGGCTTGAACCACAGTCTAAAATTCTTTGAAAAAGATTCTATTCCAAAAACGAAAGGAAAAGAATGGGATTTTAGAGCCAAGTTAGGAACTCTTAGAAACACAAATGTCGCTTTAAATGGTGGGAAAAATAAAGCCTCATATACCAGAATAAAGACATCTAATGATAAAAATGTATTGGTCTTTGAAAGAGCAAAAGAAGGCAAGAAAGTTGTCTATATGGCTAATTTATCTTCAAAACCTGTAGAGGTAAGTGTACCTTTAAACGGGAATTATAAAGATGCAATTTCGGGAGAAACAATTGTTTTAAAAGAAAAGCAAATTTATCCGTTAAAACCTTGGCAATATTATATTTTAACAGAATAGTTAAATTCACTCAATCAAATGTGAAAACATCAATCGAAAGGTTGGTGTTTTTTTGTATTTTTATGTGCATGAAAAAACCATTAATTATAGGTCATCGAGGGGCAATGGGGTATGAAACTGAAAACACCATGCTTTCCTTTCAAAAAGCATTAGATCTTTTTGTGGATATGATAGAAATAGATGTTTATGTTATTAAAACAGGAGAAGTTGTAGTATTTCATGATAAAACCTTAAAAAGATTAGCTTCATCCATAGAAAATATTGAAGATTTGACTTTGGAAGAAGTGAAAAACATCAATCTAATTGGAAATCATCAAATTCCAACTTTAATAGAAGTTATTGAGTTTATCAATAAAAGAGTTCCAATAAATATCGAATTAAAAGGAGAAAATACTGCTCTACCCATTCAAAAAATCATACAAGAATTCATTAAAAAGTATGACTTTAAAAATCATCATTTTCTAATTTCAAGTTTTAATTGGGAAGAATTAAAAATGTTTAGAAAACTCAATCCCGAAATTCCAATCGCTGTTTTATCTGAGCAAAATCATTTAAAAGCAATACCAACCGCTAAAAAACTTAAAGCAATAGCCATAAATCCTTGGTTTTTTACTTTGACAAAACATGAAGTCGAAGAAATTCACAACAATGGTTTTGAAGTTTACACTTATACAGTCAATGAAATTACAGACATAAAAGAAGCTATTTATTTTGGTGTTGATGGGATGTTTTGCAATTTCCCCGATAGAATTCACGCTTGTTTATAAATTACTATTTTCTAAAAATTGATTATTTTAATTTCTCAAATTTCATTAATCGGTCTTCCAAAAATAAATCACGATATTTGCAAAAAATAAAACATTGAATTCTAATTACGACATACTTATTATTGGTGGCGGAGCAGCAGGTTTTTTTACAGCAATTAATGTGGTAGAAAAGAATCCTACTTTACAAGTTGCGATTCTAGAAAGAGGGAAATCGGTTTTAGAAAAAGTTAGAATTTCTGGTGGTGGAAGATGTAACGTTACACATGCTTGTTTTGTACCCAATGAATTAGTGAAATTTTATCCAAGAGGCGAAAAAGAATTGCGTGGTCCTTTTCATCAATTTTGCTCAGGAGATACCATTGAATGGTTTGAAAAACATGGAGTTACCCTAAAAATAGAAGAAGATGGACGAATGTTTCCAGTATCAGATTCCTCTCAAACCATAATTGATTGTTTTACAAAAGCTACAAAAGACCTAGGAATTGATGTACTGACCAGTCAAAGTGTACAATCCATTTATCAAACGGAAACTCATTTTAAAGTGCAAACTAATGCAACTACTTTTTTAGCAGAAAAAGTTGTGATGACAACCGGAAGTAATCCAAAAATTTGGGAAATGCTTCAATCACTTGGTCATTCCATTGTTTCAGCCGTTCCTTCCTTATTTACATTCAACATAAAAGATGCTCGAATTAAAGATTTAATGGGATTGTCTGCTTTTGCAACTGTTAAAGTAAAAAAATCCAAATTAGAAGCTTCAGGACCTTTGCTAATAACTCATTGGGGACTATCTGGACCAGGAATTCTTAAACTTTCAGCTTGGGGAGCTAGAGAGTTATTTGATAAAAATTATCATTTTGCTATTTTAGTAAATTGGTTAAATGAAACCACTTTTGAGGAATGTATCGCTTTACTGAAAGATATTAAACTAGAAAACGCCAAAAAAGTAGTTGCCAAAAAAGCACCATTTGATATGCCAAATCGCTTGTGGGAACGTTTGGTTTTAGCCTCAGGAATCTCAGAAGAAACCAAATGGGCAGATTGTAATAAAAGCCAATTGAATGAACTTGCCAACCAATTAACAGCTGGAGAGTTTCAGGTAAACGGTAAAAGTACTTTCAAAGAAGAATTTGTAACAGCTGGAGGAATTGATTTAAAAGAAGTCAATTTTAAAACTATGGAAAGTAAAGTAATTCCAAACCTATATTTTGCAGGAGAAATTTTAAATATTGATGCCATAACGGGTGGTTTCAATTTTCAAAATGCTTGGACTGGTGGATTTATTGTTGCTCAATCCATAAACTAAGTTTTATTTTTCTTTGCCTTTATCCAAACTATCTTGCCATTTTTTTAATGCTTCCCACTTACCTTCATAAGCTAATTTGGATTGTCTTGGCCATGTGCCTGGATCGTGAATTCTAAATCGGTCTCCTGCTTTGTTCAAAATCTCATTACATCTATCTACAGAAGTTTCTGAAAGTGATTTCCAAGTTAAAATCCCAGAAGTTTTGAATAATTCTTCAATTTTAGGACCAATTCCTTCAATGATTTTTAGATCATTTTCTTTGATTTTTTTTCCAAAAACTGCTTTTGTGGCTTCAGCGTCAAAAGTTATTGAAACAGCTGTCGAAACGATAGGCTGGATGGCTGCTGATTTTGATTTTTGCTGGGTTGTTTTACTCAACTGAAGCCTCAGAGAATCAATGTCATTCAAAAGTTGACTGTTTCGCTGTTTACAAGCTTCCAAGTCACTCTTGTAGTTTTCTTCTTCTTTTTTAATAGAAGGTTTGTAGGATTTTCCAACATAATAACCAATCAGCATAGAAATTATAGCTACTGCAAGTGCAGTTAATATACAACTCATTTCCATCGAAATAATATTTAACAGTTATCGTTTGATTTAAAAAGTCCTATAAAAATAGGAAAAAAACTCAGAACAGCAATATTAAATGTCTGAAAATTAAATGTTTGATTAAAGTTAAGGGATTATTGGTTCAAAAAATAAATAGTTATTGTCAGAACAGTGGCAAAGCTAACCCACAACAAATAAGGAATTAATAAATAAGAGGCTTTTTGATCTATTTTCTTGAAGAGTAAGTAAGTTTCGTAAATAATCAACAACAATAAAACAATTTCAATACTTGCTAATAAGATATTGTTCAATCCAAAAAACAGGTAACTCCAAAGAGCATTCAAGGCTAATTGTACTCCAAAAAACAACAATCCTTTTTTAACTAATTCTCTGTTGGTAGTATATTTATCCCAAACCAGTCCAGCTGCAATACCCATCAAAATGAAAAGTAAGGTCCAAACAGGTGCAAAAACCCAATTAGGCGGATTAAAAGAAGGCTTCTCAATAGTTGGATACCAAGTTTGAATACTAGATTGTGTGACGATTGAAGATAAATAACCAACAGTCAAACAAATTGCAACACAAATTATAATTTTTAGAGACTTATTCATTTTTCAAATGTTTTATACAAATTAACGAAATATCAATTTAATAAACTGACAAAAAAAGTATCTTTGTTAAAATTTTATAGTATGTCTTCTGAAAAGGATTTTATGGTTTCAAAGTACAACACTCTTGAATCAGTAGCTTTTGAGTGTAGTGCGCCAAGTAATATTGCATTGGTAAAATATTGGGGAAAAAAAGAAAATCAAATTCCAGCCAATCCATCCATAAGTTTTACGTTAAACAATTGCAAAACAATTACTAAAGTAAATTTTACTAAAAAAGAATCAAAAGATAATTTTTCATTTGATTTACTTTTTGAAGGGAAACCCAAAGAAGAGTTTAAACCCAAAATTCAAAAATTTTTAGAGAGAATTGAAACCTATTGTCCCTATTTAAAAGAATACCATCTTACTATAGATACGCAAAATACATTTCCACACAGTTCAGGAATAGCTTCATCAGCTTCAGGAATGGCAGCTTTGGCCATCAATATAATGAGTTTGGAAAGAGAGATTAATCCAGATTTGTCAGAAGAGATGTTTTGTAAAAAAGCCTCTTTTTTAGCTCGTTTAGGGAGTGGAAGTGCTTGTAGAAGTATAAAAGGACAAGTTGTAGTTTGGGGAAACAATAAAACGATTGCTGAAAGTTCAGATTTATTTGGAGTTGAATTTAAGGACATTCATCAAAACTTTAAAAATTATCAAGATACTATTTTATTAGTTGATAAAGGTGAAAAACAAGTGTCAAGTACTGTTGGTCACGATTTAATGTTTGGTCATCCATATGCTGAAAAACGTTTTGAACAAGCTCACGATAATTTAGCTAAAATTACTAAAATTCTTTCAGATGGAAATGTTGAAGAATTCATTAAAATTGTGGAAAGTGAAGCTCTAACGTTACATGCCATGATGATGACTTCAATGCCTTATTTCATTTTAATTAAACCAAATACCTTAGAGATAATCAATAAAATTTGGAAGTTCAGAAATGAAAATAATATCCCAGTTTGTTTCACGTTAGATGCAGGAGCCAATGTACATGTTTTGTATCCCGAAAACGTTAAAGAAATAGTTTTGCAATTTATTAAGAATGAATTAGTTGCCTATTGTCAAAATGGTCAGTATATTTGTGACCAAATTGGAAAAGGTGCAGAATCAAAATAATTTCGTAACTTTACATAACCCAATCTAAAAAAACTATGAAAGGACCATTATTTTACTCAAAAATATTACTCTTTGGAGAATATGGAATTATTCAAGACTCTAAAGGGCTTTCAATTCCATATAATTTTTATAAAGGTGCTTTAAAAACTGATGAAAATCCATCGCAAGAAGCAATAAATTCCAATAAAAGTCTGGAGCGTTTTGCAGATTATTTGGCGCAATTACAAATAGATCAACCCGCTTTAGTTCAGTTTGATATTGGATCACTTAAAAAAGACATCTCAAACGGAATGTATTTTGATTCAAGCATTCCTCAAGGATATGGTGTTGGGAGTAGTGGTGCATTAGTTGCAGCTATTTATGATAAATATGCTTCAGATAAAATTACCGTTTTAGAAAATCTAACCAGAGATAAATTATTGCAATTGAAAGCTATTTTTTCTAACATGGAATCATTTTTTCACGGAAAAAGTTCGGGTTTAGATCCGTTAAATAGTTATTTGAGTTTGCCAATTCTAATCAACTCAAAAGATAATATTGAAGCGACAGGAATTCCTACGCAAAGCACCAATGGAAAAGGAGCAGTTTTCTTATTAGATTCAGGAATTGTAGGAGAAACAGCACCTATGGTTAATATTTTTATGGAAAACTTAAAAGATCAAGGTTTCCGAAAAATGTTGAAATCACAATTCATTAAATACACAGATGCTTGTGTAGAAAACTTTTTGCATGGAGATATAAAATCATTATTTGCCAATACCAAGAAATTGTCGAAAGTAGTTTTGACCAATTTTAAACCGATGATTCCAGAACAGTTTCATACACTTTGGCAAAATGGAATAGAAACCAACGATTACTATTTAAAATTATGCGGTTCTGGTGGTGGTGGCTACATCTTAGGGTTTACTAAAGATATTGATAAAGCAAGAACATCCCTAAAAGACTATAAATTAGAAGTAGTTTATCAGTTTTAATGATGTTATCTAGAAAATCAAAATTATTATGGATCAAAATCTTCAGTTTTTTTTCTGTTGTTAGAGGCTATAATATTTTTGTAATTGCACTAGCCCAATATTTAGCAGCAATTTTTATTCTATCACCTGAATTAAGAGCTTTAGATGTAATTTTAGATTATCAATTGTTTATTCTAGTCTTAGCTTCTTCATTAACTGTAGCTTCAGGTTACATTATCAATAATTTTTATGATGCTAAGAAAGACCTTATCAATCGACCAAGAAAAGTAATGATTGATAGATTAGTAAGCCAACAAACAAAATTGAAAGTCTATTTTGTTATAAATTTCATAGTAGCATTAATATCTTTTATAGTATCATGGCGAGCAATGTTTTTCTTTTCAGTTTACATTTTTCTAATTTGGTTCTATTCCCATAAATTAAAAAAATACCCAATAGTGGGCAATATAACCGCTTCAATTCTTGCAGTATTGCCATTTTTTGCGATTTTATTGTACTATAAAAATTTCTATCAAGTTATTTTTGCACATGCTGTTTTTTTATATCTACTAATATTAATTAGAGAAATAATTAAAGATTTAGAAAACATAGAAGGAGATCTATCTTCAAACTACAGAACAATTCCAGTTTTATTTGGCGAAAAAACAGCTAAAAATCTGATTCTTGTTTTAACAATTTCTACAGTAATTCCAGTTTATTATTTGGTTGATGTTTTTAATGTAGGTTATATGGATATCTATTTCTACAGTAGCTTACTCATGCTGATTTTTTTCTTAATTTTACTTCTAAAAGCTAAGACAAAACCAGAGTATCTTAAACTTCATTTCATCTTAAAATTTATCATTGTGGCTGGAGTTTTTAGTATTGTTTTAATCGAACCTTCTGTTTTGTTGCATGGAAAAAAATTGATTTCCGCTTATTAGTTATATCTTTGCAAAAAATTAGCATAAAATGACACGTCATCAAGGAAACCATAATGATAAGAAAAGAGGAACTTCTTCAAGACAAGGTGGATCAAAAAAACCAAGTACTTCAAGAGGGAATGCACCTATTAGAAAGAAGGCAAGTTCAAAAATAAAACCAGAAGCTAAAGCAGAAGTAAGTCCAGTGTCTAAAACTCCAAAGAAACTAGACGAAATGCGATTGAATAGGTATATTTCAAATTCTGGGGTTTGCAGCAGAAGAGATGCAGATATCTACATTCAAAGTGGAAATGTAAAGGTAAATGGTGTTGTAATAACCGAAATGGGTTATAAAGTAAAATTAAACGATGAAGTTGTTTTTGATGGTGTTAGATTAAATCCAGAAAAGAAAGAATATATTTTATTGAATAAGCCCAAAAATTTCTCCACGACAGGAGACGGCGATAGCAACACACCAAGTGTTTTAGATTTGGTCCGTGGGGCAACTAAAGCTAAAATTCAACCTGTAGGAAGAATGGACAAAACCACAACTGGATTACTATTGTTTACAAATGATACAGATGTAATTAGAAAATTCACAGCACCCAATCAAAAGACAAGTAAGTTATACCAAGTTACCCTAGATAAGAATTTGCGTTTTGAAGATTTGGAAAAAATCGCATCAGGTTTGACTATTGAAGAACACAAAGTATATGTAGAAGAAGTTACATATATTGAGAATCAACCGAAAAGTGAGATTGGAATCAAAATGAAAACAGCAAACATCAAGGTAATAAGAAAAATTTTCGAGCACTTGAAATACGATGTGATTAAATTAGATAGAGTTACATTTGCTGGGCTAACTAAAAAAAACCTTCCAAGAGGAAACTATCGTTTCTTGACCGAACAAGAAATTATAAACATCAAAAATATATAACAAAATTTGATCCCGATTCCTTCGGGATTTTTTTAATCAAAAAATGACATCAGAAACGTTACAGTCTATTGCTTTTCGTTGGTTTGAAGCCTTTAATGCCAAACAATTAGAAAAATTGTTGTCCCTTTATGAAAGTGATGCACAACATTACAGTCCAAAATTAAAAATTCGTCAACCAGAAACCAATGGATTAGTCATAGGTGTTGAGGCTATGCGAGTTTGGTGGCAAGATGCTTTTGATAGATTACCTTCATTAAAATATGAATTGACATCTCTTACCGCAAATTCAGATAGAGTTTTTATGGAATACATCAGAAAAGTAGATGGAGAAGAAGATATGTTAGTGGCTGAAGTGCTAGAAATTAAAGATGGAAAAATAATAAAATCGAGAGTTTATCACGGATAAATTAGATCATAATCTGTTTTAAACCTTCGGCCAAGCTAAGCCAAAGAAGATTGTAGAATGATTTCTCTTGATTGCGTTCAACCTCAATGGTTGTAGTCTTTAAGGAGTCATTGGAATCCTCTTTTATGAATAGATTGCCTATAGCAGACAAGAATTTATTCTTTTTGAATCGTTTGTCATTTTGGTAAACTTCAACTTTTACATCATCATAGTTTAAAGAAAAGGTTCCTTTATTAACAACATCATTTCCTGTGAAATTAAAACGAACTTCATCCAGCATGCCTTTCACCTTTATATTTATATAAGGTTTTGTGAAAGTTTCTAACTCTTCAGCATTAAATTTAAAAATAGTGCCAGCAATTTTAAAACCTTCTGTTGTATCCAAAGTATTGAATGACCAATCTACTTTTAAAGGAGATTTCTTCATGAAATCACAATTTATCTTGATTTGAACATCAGGAAGTTTAGCTTTCTGATAACCACTTTCAATATTGATTGCTAACATATTAAAATTACTAAAAAATAATTTTGCAGATCCCTTTTCAAAAGTTTTCTCCTCTTCATACGTTAGAAAAGAATTTTTTATTTTCAAAGTATCTACTTTTATATTAGTCTCAATATCTCTTAATAGTTTGTTGTAAAGTTCCTTCTTTGAAAGATCATCAACCGGCATTTTCCCTCTATAAATATTGGCATTGACTTTATCTAATAAAACTGAATTTGTATGAAAGAAAAAAACTTCATCTTTAAAACCCCAATTCATTTTATTTAGTGAAATCTCATCAGCAAGCAAGGTAAATAAATCCTTCTCTTTAGGGATTTTTTGAATGAATTCTTTTCGGTTATACAAAGGAAGTAATTTGAATTTTTTTAGAGTAAGACTTTTTGTAGAAGTAAAAATAGCATTTGTTTTAATTTCATAAAATTCGTTCATTTTATAAAAAGCACTATCACAAGAAAAAGAATAATCTTTATAAAGCAAAGGAATTTTTTGTTTTAATGTTTTTTCGTTGATAACAATTCCTTCAAGATTAAAATTTAGATTGTGAATATCTGCAATTATTTTTTCATTCTCAATATTGAAAATTTTTAACTGTCCTTTATTGATATATAAATCAGAAACCAAAATTATTTTTCCAAAAGGTGCTACAATTTTTGAATTTATAGTTTGGAAATCATTTATTGCCTTATCATTGATCTTATATAAAGTTACAGTTGGTTTTGAAATAATTATTTTTTTGGCTTTAATTCTTTCACCAAATAAAATGTCCCAAATGGCAATGTCATTAACTTCAATTAGTTCAATTGTGCCATGAAGACCTAATTTTTTAGCGGTTTTATCCAAATCAGTTTTTGGAGTAACCATCACTTTGTGAGCAGTTATTTTAGATCTATAAAGAGAAAAATCAACATCTTCATAAGTGATATGATAATCAGTGTTATTTTTATTGTTTATCAAATTAGGTAACTTGGCTTTTACCCATATATTGATTCCTAAGTTTAGTATTCCAAGGAAAAGAAAAATTGCAAAAACAGTAAAGAGGATTTTTTTAGATTTATTCATTACAGTAAAGTATCAAAAATAAATATAATGAATTATTTTCTAGTAAATAGAGCTAAAAACAAAAAACCCTTAAAATCATAATGAAATTAAGGGTTTAAGTGGTACCTCCAGGGATCGAACCAGGGACACACGGATTTTCAGTCCGTTGCTCTACCATCTGAGCTAAGGTACCTTTTCGCTATTGCGAGTGCAAATATAGAACGATTTTTAATTTATACAAAACAATTATTAAAAAAAATCAATTTGTATCTTTGAACTTTTAAAATATAAGAATGATATTAGCAATCGATGTTGGAAACACAAAAATTAAAGTAGCTGTTTTTGAGTTAGATACAATAATTCAAAGAGAAGATTTTACCAGTGAAACTTTATTAGAAGGATTGAAATTTTTTTTAAAAAAATATTCAAAATGTAATAAATCCATCATTTCTTCCGTTTCAAATGTGTCAGATGAGGTGATTTCTCTCTTGCAAAATAATACTAAATTACATATACTGTCGCATGAAAGTAAATTCCCTTTTGCAAATAAATATGAGACACCTCTAACTTTAGGGATGGATAGAAAAGTTATTGTTTCCGGAGCTGTTTTGAATTTTCCGAATCAAAATTGTTTAATCATTGATGCGGGTTCTTGTATAACGTATGATTTTGTAGATGCAGAAAAGAACTATTTTGGAGGAGCCATCTCACCAGGAATTCAAATGCGATACAACGCTTTGAATCATTTCACAGCTAAATTGCCTAAATTAGCAGCAAAAGAGCCTAACAGCATAACTGGAAATTCAACAAATGAATCCATTCATGCAGGGGTAGTTCACGGAGTTTTGTATGAGATTGAAGGGTTTATTAACGATTATTTAAGAGAAAAAAAATATTTAACAATAATTTTAACAGGTGGCGATGCACTTTTTTTGGCTAAAAGATTAAAAAACCCCATATTTGCCAATTCAAATTTCTTACTAGAAAGCTTGAATACATTATACCAATATAACATACAATGATAAAGAAATTATTTCTTGCATTATCTTTACTAGCAACCGTAGTTGTTTCGGCACAAGAGGGTACTTCATCTCCATATTCTTTTTATGGTTTAGGAGATATAAAGTTCAAAGGAACACATGATGTTAGAGCTATGGGAGGATTAAGTGTGGCTCATGATTCAATCCATTTAAATCTTTTGAATCCAGCAACTTACTCGAGACTAAAGATTACAAATTTTTCAGTAGGAGTAACGTCAACATTCAATAATTTATCCAACGAACAAAAAAGAGAAACGGCACAAAGAACAACTCTAGATTATTTAGCAGTAGGCCTTCCATTAGGTAAATTTGGAGCAACTTTTGGAGTTGTACCTTTCTCAGCCATAGGCTATAAAATTCAAAATCAAGCAGCTGATTCCAGGACAAGCAGATATAGTGGAGAAGGAGGAATCAACAAAGCTTTTGCTGGAGTTGCCTATAATTTTTCAAATAATTTAAGTTTTGGAGTTGATTTGCAATACAATTTTGGGACAATAGAGACAGAATCTGTCCTGTTTCTTCCAGATGTTATATTGGGTTCTAGAGAAAGAAATTTATCAAGAATTACAGGTCTTTCAACAAATTTTGCGTTCTTGTATTCCACAAGTATAACAGATAAGCTAAACCTAAGTGCAACTTTTGGATATGCACCTGAGTCAAAACTGAATGCAGATAACACTAGAAACATAGCCACTATTGTTTATACCCAAAGTGGAAATGAATCTGTAAGTGATAGTCAAGACATTCTTGTTAATGACACTAAGCTAGTCATACCTACGAAATATACCCTTGGAACAGGAATTGGCGTAAATAAAAAATGGTTTGTTGGATTAGAATATGTGTTCCAAGAGAATAGTAATTTAGGGAACAGATTTGACGATATTGAAAATGCAACGTTTGAAAATTCAAATAAATTTATAGTAGGAGGTTATTTTATTCCTAAATATAATTCTTTTACAAGTTATTGGAGTAGAGTAAATTACAGAGCTGGTTTGCGATATGAAAACACAGGTCTTGTAATAAATTCTAAAGCAATCAACGACTATGGCATAAATTTTGGTTTAGGTTTACCAGTAGGCGGAAGATTATCCAATATTAATGTAGGATTTGAATACGGTAAGAAAGGAACTATTTACAATAATTTAATAGAAGAAAATTATTTTAACATAAGTGTAGGCTTATCTTTAAATGATTTATGGTTTGAAAAAAGAAAATATGATTAATACAAATTTTTATAAAATGAAAGCGAAGTTAACATTGGTATTATTAATTGCCGCAAGTTTTTTTGTAAATGCACAAGGAGGTGATAAATGTCCTGAGGATATACAATACCTAGTACAATTTAGTAAATCTAAAGACTATAATGATGCATATCCATATTTGCAAAATATGAGAAAGGAATGTCCTTCCTACCACAAAGCAATTTACATCTATGGAGAGTTTATCCTTAAAGATAAAATTGAAAATGCACAAACACCAGAAGAAAAAGAAGGTTTTGTAAAAGACTTAGTGGCTTTATATGGAGAACACGATAAAAACTTTCCTGGAAATGGTGCAGGTAATACTGTGAAAAAAGCAATGTTGTTGTTGGAAAACAAAGTAGGTACAAAAGAGGAAGCGTATGGTTATTTAGATACAGCGTTCAAAACAGATGCTGATAATTTTACTTCAGCTAAAGCTTTATATACTTATTTTGAGTTATTTGTTGACGATTATGAAGCAGGAACAAAAGGGATTACTCTACAACAAGTTTTCGATAAGTATGATGAAATTGTTGAAAAATTAGAACTAGAAGAAAAAGCACTTTCTGATGAGTTAGACGTTTTGTTAAACAAAATTGAAGCACAAGAAGCTTTGACTGACAAAGAAGCAAGTTTAAAATCTAGAAATGAGTATAACTTAGAGCAATTCAGCGTTGTTAAAGGAAGTATGGATGCAAAAATTGTATTGCTTTCAACTTGCGATAAATTAATTCCTTTCTATCAAAAATCATTCGAAGAAAAGAAAAACGATGTGCTTTGGTTGAAAAGAGCAGCAGAGCGTTTAGCAGCTAAAGATTGTGATTCAGATCCTTTATTTACAAAAATATCTGAACAATTACATAAATTAAATCCAACAGCTGAATCTGCTTACTTATTAGGAGTTTCTGCTCAAAGAGCTAAGAATACAGCTAAAGCATTAGAGTATTTCAACCAATCAGCAGAATTGTTCACAGATGCAACTAAAAAAGCTAAAGTATATTATAAAATTGCAACAATGTACGGAACAAGTAACAAAACACAAGCTCGTACATATGCTAGAAAAGCTTTGACAGCTAAACCATCATTCGGTCAAGCTTATATGTTAATGGCTCAATTGTACGCTTCAAGTGCAAATGACTGTGGAAAAACACCTTTTGAAAAAAGAGCCGTATATTGGTTGTGTGCACAATACGCAAACAAAGCAGCAGCAGTTGATCCAGGGTTAAAAGCTACAGCTTCAAGACAAGCAGCTTCTTATAACGCTAGTGCACCATCTAAAACAGATATTTTTAACGAAGCAATGGGAGGAAAAACAATTTCTTTCAACTGTTGGATTGGAGAATCAGTTAAAGTTCCAAACCTGTAAAATGATAAAAAATTTTAAAAATATAATCACTTACATAGTCACAGTTTTTACTGTGACTATGTTTTTTTCATGTGAAAGTAATTTTAAAGAAGTACAAAAACTAAATCAAAAGAAGTTTTTAGCTACAGGTCAAGCCGATACTATTAATTTAGTCTATACGGATTCAGGAAAAGTGAAAGTCATTTTGGTTAGTCCTAAAATGATTGATTATGGCTCATTAGAAAATCCATACACTGAATTTCCAAAAGGCATAAAAGTTACCATCTTTGACGATAAAGAAAACAAAAGTTATGTAGATGCAGATTATGCTGTTTCCTACAAAAAGACAGCTTTGATAGATTTACAAGGAAATGTTAGGATAACAACTTCTGACGGAGGACTTCTTGAGACAGAGCAACTGTACTATGATCAGAAAAATGAGTGGTTCTTTACAGAAAAATTTTTCAAATATTCTAAAAGTTCTGGTGAGTTTCTGCAAGGACCTGGTGTGGATTTTAATAAAGACTTTACAATATTCAACATGCAAAAAGGAAATGGTGCGTATGATGATATAGATTAATGATGAATTATTCCTAATAAATTTATACATTTGACAAAAATACGATTATGACTTTCTTAAGACTTTTTCAATACGTTTATTTAATTTTTGCTGCTTTTTTTGTTTATGATGCTGTTGTAAAGTATCAAAATGATGAAAGTGTAACCATGAGCCTTCTGCTTGCAGCTGCTGCAATATTTATGTTTTTCTTTAGAAGAAATTTTAACAACAAGTATCGTAGATAAGTTTTAAACAACCCAAAATGGAAATAACAATTATAGTTATTTGTTTGTTGCTTTCTGCTTTTTTTTCAGGAATGGAAATTGCTTATTTTTCATCCAATAAAGTATTTCTATCTATTGAAAAAAGACAAAATAATTTTAATGCCAACATTTTAAATAAGCTTACAGAAAAGCCATCACAATTCATTACAGCAATGTTGGTTGGTAATAATATTGCTTTAGTAGTATATGGATTTATAACCGGTAAACTCATAACAGATTGGTTGGAAAATATTTCTCCTTTTTTTCAAGATGAGTTTATAAGTTTGTTGTCTCAAACAGTGCTGTCAACCCTTTTGATCCTCTTTACTTCAGAGTTCTTACCAAAGGTTTTTTTTCAAATATACTCAAACAAGCTAATTAAACTTTTTGCGGTTCCAGCGTATTTTTTTTATCAATTATTCTATTGGGTTTCCAACTTTATAATTTGGATTTCTGATTTTATTTTGAAAAAATTTTTCAAAACAGAAGGCGATCAAGTGCAAGATTATTTCAGTAAGGTAGAGTTAGGAAATTATATCAACGAACAAATGAGTGCGGTTGGTGAAAATGATGAAATAGATTCTGAGATTCAAATTTTTCAAAATGCCCTTGAGTTTTCTGAACTAAAAGCTAGAGATATCATGACGCCAAGGACAGAAATTGCTGGTGTTGATATCAATGATAGTGTTACCGAATTGAGAGAACTGTTTATTAATACAGGATATTCAAAAATAATAATTTATCAAAATTCAGTAGATGATATTTTAGGCTACGTTCATTCTTTTGAATTGTTTAAAAAACCCAAAAATATCAAATCAGTAATGATGTCGATAGAATATGTTCCCGAAACTATTTTTATCAAAGACTTATTAGATATATTAACCAAAAAAAGAAGAAGTATGGCCGTGATTCTTGATGAATATGGAGGAACTTCTGGTCTAATCACAGTTGAAGATATCATTGAAGAATTATTTGGAGAAATTGAAGACGAACACGACTTAGACGAAGAAAAGATTGATGAAGAAATTGAAGAAGGTGTGTATTTGTTTTCCGCAAGATTAGATGTTGAATACATCAATCAAAAGTACAATTTAGCAATTCCAGAAAGTGATTCCTATTCAACTTTAGGAGGATTCATAGTAGATTACACCAAAGATTTTCCTCAAAATGGAGAGAAAATCCACATAGAAAATTTCGAAATTACCATACATTCTGCAAGCAATAAAAAAATTGAGCTTGTAAAACTTTCATTATCTGAAGAAAAAAGATAAAAATATCGCTTTAGTATTTTTATTATTTCATAGATAATTGTATTTTCGCCCTCTGTAAAAAATAAACAAATTATAAAATGGCAATTTTATCAAAAATTAGACAGCGTTCATTTTTCTTAATAGTTATAATCGCATTAGCATTATTTTCATTTGTGTTAGCGGATGTAATTAAAAGTGGATCTTTTGGTAGTAGTTCAAAATATGCAGGTACTGTAAATGGCGAAAACATAATGGGACAAGAGTTTCAATATAAAGTAGCACAAGCAGAACAACAAGGCATGAGCAATGTGCAAGCTTCAAATGGAGTATGGGATCAAGAAGTGAGAAGAATTATCTTAACAGAACAGTTTGAAGAACTAGGACTAAGAATAGGTTCAGAGCAGTTAATCAATGTGATGAAAGAGAACCCAAATTTTGCTTCAAATCCACAATTTTTAAATGAAGCTGGAAAATTTGACGTAGCAAAATTTAAAGAATATGTTAGTGCAACGTTCTACAAACAAGGTCCTGAGCAAAAAGCACAATGGGAATCTTTTGAGGCTGATGTTGAAAGAATGTATAAAGAGCAAATGTATTACACGTTAATAAAGTCTGGTTTACAAACAACGCAAGCAGAAGGACAAGCATTGTATGATGAAGAAAACACCAAAGTTGACTTCGATTTTGTAACTGTTGCTTATTCAACTGTAAATGATGATGAAGCAAAAGTTTCAGATGATGAAATTATGGCTTACATCAAAAAGAATGAGAAAAAATTTAAAGCGGATAAAACAGCTGACATTGAATTGGTTTTCATCGAAAATAAGCCATCAAAAGCAGATGAAGATGCCATGAAAAATTCGATTCAAGGACTATTAAACGGTAAAGTAGAATATAACACTACAACAGGTAAAAATGATACCATACCAAGTTTTAAAAATACTACGAATGTTGCAGAATATGTAAATAAAAACTCAGATATTAAGTTTGACTCTACTTACGTTGCAAAAAAAGATTTGCCATTAGAATTTCAAGAGCAATTATTTAGCCTTCCTGTAGGAGAAGTTTTTGGACCATACACTGAAAATGGATACCAAAAATTATCTAGAAAAATGGGAAGCAAATCAGGAGCTGCTGTTAAAGCCAGCCACATCTTAATTGCTTATGAAGGAGCAGAAAGAGCAGATCCAACGATTAAAAGAACAAAAGAAGAAGCTAAAGCTAAAGCCGATGAACTGTTAGCACAAGCGAAAGCAAATCCAGCAGGTTTCGCAGCTTTGGCAACTGCTAATACAGACGATCCAGGCTCAAAACAAACTGGTGGAGAATATGATAATATTGCTCCCAATCAAATGGTAAAGCCATTCAATGATTTTATTTTTGATAGTCCAATAGGAAGTATTGGTGTAGTAGAAACTGATTTTGGGTATCATGTAATCAAAGTTTCTGATAAATACAATTCAGTATTATTGGCAACTGTAGCACAAAAAATTGAGCCATCAGAAGTAACCTCTGATGAGAATTATACTAGAGCTTCTAAATTTGAAGCAGATGCCAATTCAAAAGATTTTGCTCAAGTTGCTAAAGATATGGGATTAGAAGTAACTCAGGCTCCAAATATCAAAACTTCAGATGAAAATATTCCTGTAGTTGGACCACAAAGAGGAATTGTACTTTGGGCGTTTTCAAAAGATACAGAAAAGGGAGACGTTAGACGTTTTGATGTTCCAACAGGTTATGTAATTGCAAAATTAAAATCAGTTAATGATTCAGGTTTCATGTCAGTTGAAAGTGCAAGACCACAAGTAGAACCAATCTTAAAGAACGAGAAAAAAGCAGCTATAATCAGAAAGAAAATGACAGGTAAGACTTTGGAAGAAGTTTCAAAAGCTACTAATGCATCAGTGATTCCAGCAACAGGTGTTGTTTTCAAAACTGCTCTTGTCCCTAACATTGGTCCTGAACCTAAAGTAGTAGGTAAAGCATTTGCTCTGAAAGCAGGAACAACCTCTAGTTTAATTGATGGTTCTTATGGTGTTTACATGATAAAGACAAAGGCAGTTACTAAAGCAAGTGCCTTACCAAATTATACCTCTTATATTAATCAAGCAAAATCTCAGGCTCAAGGAGCTGCATCAAATAGAGCAGTAGAGGCTTTGAAATCAAAAGCTGAAATTGAAGATTTAAGAGTTCAATAGTAGTTTCTCAACAAATTAAAATACAAAAACCTGAGCAGTATGTTCAGGTTTTTTTTTGATTAAGAAAAAATATTAAAGAACCATTTCTTCATATTTCAAGATAGTTTGATACCCTTTTTCTGTAAAATAAAACAACGGATTTTCTTTTGAAATTGCCATTACAAAATCGCCACCCCAAGCCCCAAGACTTTTAACGGTACCATTAAAATCAGGGAACAAGGACTCTTTAACTGTCAATTGCTCTAAAACATCACTTAAAAGAATCTCATGGTTCTCCAAAGCATTCATAAAATCATTCAAATCATTGGTTTCAGTCACAAACGTAGTGATTTTATCAATTTTTAATTTTACATTTTCAAGAGAAAATTGTTTATTCAAATAATTGTTAATAGCTGCTTTACTACTTTGTTTTTTATTTAAATATACAAAATAGATATGCTCTTTAAATATTGGATTGAAAGCAACAGTTTCAAAAATAGGCCTTTCGTCAATCAATTGATAAATAATAGATCGATTGGTTTGAGCACAAGCAATATCATAACCACTTCCTCCAAAACTATTTTTTAATAATTCAAAAGCATCTATTTGTAACCATTGACCAATATTATTGATTAAGGTCGAAGATGTTCCTAAACCCCAAAATCGTGGAAAGGTTAATTTAGTGTCAATAGAATAGCCTTCAGCTTTTTCAATGAAATCAGGATTTAATAAATAGGCATGATGTAAAATTTCTATTAAAGTGTTTTTAATTTTATCATCATATGAAGCTTTTTGTTGTATAGTTTCAAAAGGAAATTCATCTTCAAACCAAACACTACCATCAGCATCATAACTTTTCCAAATAATTTTCTGGCCAAGAATAGGAGTGACTTCCATATTTTGACCAAATTTTGTTGGGACAGCCAAAGATTTCGCTCCATTTAGAACCAAATATTCTCCCGTTAATAATAATTTTCCGTTACTGTAGTAGGTTTCTTTTTTCATTTTATGCTTAACTCGTTTCAGTATCACGTAATACTAAAACTATTTTACACCTAACAGGGTTCAAAACTCTAAAAAGGTTAGTTTAAATTTTTACTTTCTTATTTCTTCCAAATAATCCACCACCAAACTATGAGAAACAGTTGTATCACTAAAATGAGCCATAACTTTTTCCTTCTCTTCCTTAGTAGCTTGAAATTGATTCAAAATATTATGAATGTGCATTTTCATGTGTCCTTTCTGAATACCAGTCGTAGTCAACGAACGCAGAGCTGCAAAATTTTGAGCTAATCCAGTTACGGCAACAATTCCCATTAATTCTTCAGCAGAAGGTTTTCCAAGCATTTCTAAAGAAAATTTTACCAAAGGATGTAAAGAGGTTAAGCCACCAACAGTTCCTAAGGCTAACGGAATATCCAACCAAAATTTAAAAACACCATTTTCAATAGAAGCCTGCGATAAACTTGAATAACTTCCATTTCTACTGGCATAAGCATGTGCACCCGCTTCAACGGCTCTGAAATCATTTCCAGTGGCTAAAACCACAGCGTCAATTCCATTCATAATCCCTTTGTTATGAGTCACCGCTCTGTAAGGCTCTATTGTTGCAATTTGAACGGCTTTTACAAATTTTTCAGCAAATTCATTAGGATTAATTCCTGAATCTTCATTCAACTCTTCCACTTTGCAAGAAACTTCAGCTCTAACCACACAATTCGGAACAAAATTGCTTAAAATACACATGATAACCTGAATCTGTTTTTCACTTTCAGAAAATCCATCATAATTAGCAACTTCTCTCTCTAACGTTTTTGCAAATTGTTCTAGACAAGAATTGATGAAATTTGCACCCATACTATCTTTAGTATTAAAGGTAGCATGTAATTGGTAATAGCCTTCTAATTTGTTAGTCTTATCAACTAATTGAATATCTAAAATTCCACCACCACGTTTTTCCATATTTTTGGTGATAGAAGCAGTATCTGCATAAAATAATTCTTTTTTAGTATTGAAAAAAGCTTCTAATTTTTCAAAAGAACCTGAATATGAAAAATGGACTTGTCCAATTTTTTCAGTTCCCAAAACAGTAGCTTTAAAACCACCACGAGCAGCCCAAAATTTTGCAGCTTTACTTGCTGCTGCCACAACCGAACTTTCCTCAATAGCCATTGGAACCGTATAGGTTGTTCCGTTAATAACAAAATTAGGAGCAACACCAAGCGGCAAATAAAAATTGGTTAACGTATTTTCAATAAATTCGTCATGTAATTTTTGCAATTCAATATCAGAATTCCAATATTGTTTGACAACTTTACTAGCTTCTTCTGGGTTAGAAAAGTAAGTAGTTGTGATCCAGTTTATTTTTTCTTCTTTAGTAAGTTTAGAAAAGCCTTTATTTTGAAGCATCATGAATTTTTTTGCAAAGATAAGTAAGATAAAAGAGTTTTTAACAACCTTTTTTTTGTGAATATATCATAAAAAATGAGGTTTTCTCGTTATTTTTTAGTAAAATTGGAAGTTTTTTACCCAACATAATTATGAAAAGAAATTATTTATTCAGAATTTTATTCTTATTTACTTCATTATCAATTGTTGCTCAACAAAAAATCACTCTAGAAGAGATTTGGTCTGGTGCTTTCAGAACGCAAAGCATGGACGAATTACAAGCAATGAAGAACACCAATCAATACACAGTTTTAGACTTTAATAGAACTTCAAGAAGTATGCAAATTGACTTATATGATTTTGCTACTTTGGAAAAGGTTTCCACAATTATCAGTACAAAAGATTTTCCAGAATTAGAATCAATTGATAGTTATACTTTTGATAAAGCGGAAAAAAAGATTTTAATAGCTTCCAATTCGGCTCCAATATTTAGACGTTCATTCACAGCAGATTATTTTGTGTATGATATCCCAACAAAAAAACTATCAAAATTTACTTCAAAAAAAATTCAAGAACCTACTTTTTCTGCTGACGGAACAAAAATAGCTTATGCTTTTGAAAATGACTTGTATGTATATGATGCACTTTCAGGATCTCATTTGCAAATTACAAGTGATGGAAAGAAAAATGCTATCATTAACGGTATTACGGATTGGGTTTACGAAGAAGAATTTGCGTTTGTAAAAGCTTACGATTGGAATGCCAATGGAACAAAAATAGCTTACATTCGATTTGATGAATCAGAAGTTCCAGAATTTTCAATGGATATGTACAATCAGGGGTTGTATCCAACACAAGAAGTTTTCAAATATCCAAAGGCAGGAGAAAAGAACGCAGTAGTTTCTCTTCATATTTATGATTTACAAACAGGAAAATCACAAAAAATTAATTTAGGAGATTACACAGATTTTTATATTCCAAGAATTAAATGGACTAACGATTCCAATATTTTGAGTGTTCAAGTAATGAATCGCCATCAAAATAATTTGGATCTACATTTTGTAGATGCTTCAACTGCAAAAACTAAAGTAGTTTTAAATGAAAAAGATAAAGCATATATTGATATTACGGATAACTTAACGTTTTTAAAAGACAACAGTTTTATTTGGACTTCAGAAAAAGATGGATTTAATCACATTTATCATTACGATAAAAATGGGAAATTAAAAAAACAAATCACTTCAGGAAAATGGGAAGTAACTAAATATTATGGTTTTAACGAAAAATCAGGAATGATTTATTACCAATCCGTTGAAAACGGTTCCATAAACAGAGATGTTTATGCTATAAAAATAGATGGTAAAGAAAAAACAAGATTATCTTCAAAAACAGGAACTAACGAAGCAACATTTAGTCCTAACTTTGATTTTTTCATCAATGCATTCTCAAGTGCTACACAAGCACCAACATACACCCTTCACGAGTCTAAATCAGGAAAAGAAATTAAGAAGATTTTATCTAACGAAGCTGCCGAACAAAAACTAGCAAAATATGGAGTAAGTCCAAAAGAGTTTTTTACACTTAAAACCGAAAAAGGACACGAATTAAATGCTTGGATAATTAAGCCAGCTGATTTTGATGCTTCTAAAAAATACCCAGTTTTCATGACGCAATATTCTGGGCCAGGTTCACAAGAAGTAGCTAATCAATGGAATTCATATAATGATTATTGGTTCTACATGTTGGCTCAAAAGGGATACATTGTAGTTTGTGTTGATGGAAGAGGAACAGGTTTTAAAGGAGCAGATTTCAAAAAAGTAACCTATAAGGAATTAGGTAAATATGAAGTAGAAGATCAAATAGATGCTGCAAAAGTGATCGGGAAATATAATTATGTAGATGCTTCAAGAATTGGAATTTGGGGCTGGAGTTATGGAGGATTTATGAGCAGTAACTGTATTTTAAAAGGAAATGATGTATTTAAAACTGCGATTGCTGTAGCACCTGTTACAAGTTGGAGATATTATGACTCTATTTACACAGAAAGATACATGCAAACCCCACAAGAAAACGCAAGTGGTTATGATGATAATTCACCCATAAACCATGTGCGAAAATTAAAAGGAAACTATCTTTTAATACACGGAACAGCAGATGACAATGTCCATGTGCAAAATACCATGAAAATGGTGGAAGCCTTAGTACAAGCGAATAAGCAATTTGATTGGGCTATTTATCCAGATAAGAATCATGGAATTTATGGTGGAGCTACAAGATTACAATTGTTTACAAAAATGACTAACTTTCTTTTAGAAAAATTATAATATGACAAATACACCAATTGAAGAGCAAACGTTCTTTGGACATCCAAAAGCACTTTTTATCTTGTTCTTTACCGAGATGTGGGAACGATTCTCATTCTATGGAATGAAGGCTTTACTGATTTTTTATCTAACAAAATACCATTTATTTTCTGACGATTCAGGAAATTTATTAATTGGGAGTTATGCTGCCTTGGTTTATGCTGTTCCTGTAATTGGAGGTTTTATTGCAGATAAATATTTAGGGTTTAGAAAGGCTATTGTTTTTGGAGGAATCATGTTAGTTTTAGGGCATTTAGGAATGGCTTATGAAGGAAATGCGGCCACACAATCTATGACTGGTGAAATAACTCGAGATAATACGGCCTTACAAGTGTTTTATTTTTCGTTAGCATTGATTATTTTGGGTGTTGGTTTCTTAAAAGCAAATATTTCTTCTTTAGTTGGAGAATTATATGCAGTTGGTGACAAGCGAAGAGATTCTGGATTTACTCTGTTTTATATGGGAATTAATTTAGGTTCTTTCTTGGCTACAATTATTTGCGTATGGTTAGGAGAAACTTATGGATGGAGTTATGGTTTTGGAGCAGCTGGTGTCGGAATGTTTTTTGGTTTAATAACGTTTGTTTCTGGCAAGAAATTATTGATGGGTAAAGGTGAGTCAAACAATCAACCTTTCTTAGAAAAAACCTCATTTGGATTGAAGAATGAGTGGTTAATTTACATAGGAAGTATTTTATCAACTCTAATTTTTTGGCAAATGGTTCAAAATCATGAGGCTGTTTCTTGGGCTTTAAAAATTGCTGGAGCTGTTTCATTTTTATATATTGTTTATTACGCAGCCACTCAATTAGATGGAAAAGCTCGTGATCAACTAATCGCTTTAACAATTTTAATCATTTTTACAATTGTATTTTGGGCATTATTTGAACAAGCTTATACTTCTATGAATTTGTTTGCTGACAGGATTTTAGATAGACATATTTTTGGATTCGAACTTTCTGCAGGTCAATTTCTAAGTTTCAATGCTTTATTTATTATTTTACTTGCACCAGTTTTTGCATGGTTATGGGTTAAACTTGGAAAATACAATCCAAATACTGCTGTAAAATTTTCTTTAGCATTAGCTTTAGTGGGTTTAGGATTTGGAGCATTAGTGATGGGAATTAATGTGTCTGGAGCTGGAAAAGTAGCAGCAGTTTGGTTGATACTAGCTTATTTATTACACACTTGTGGAGAATTAAGTTTATCGCCAGTAGGACTTTCAGCAGTAACTAAATTATCACCAGTTAAGATTGTCGGATTCATGATGGGAGTTTGGTTTTTAGCCACAGCAAGTTCTGAATTTATTGCTTCTGTATTGGCTAATATTGCTTCTGTAGATACTTCAAACGGTGAAGCACCTGATTTAAATTTAGCCAAAGAAAGTTATTTAAAGCTATTTGAATACTTATTTTACACTGGAATTGGATTCGGAGCTGTTTTATTAGCTTTGTCTCCAGTTATCAAAAAATTAATGCACGGAGTAGATAAAGAATTAAATAATTAAAAACTCGAAAACAAACTAACTTACAATTATATATTATGAGTCAAAATTCAACTGATCAATTTTTTAAAAATCCTGTTCTTGGACATCCAGCAGGTTTATTCGTATTATTTTTCACAGAAATGTGGGAACGTTTTTCTTTCTATGGAATGCGTTCACTTTTGATATTATTTTTAACAGCTTCATTTACTGATGGTGGTTGGGAATGGACTAGAGAAAATGCCTCTGCATTATTTGGTTCATACGTAGGTTTAGTGTATCTCTCTACAATGTTAGGAGGTTATTTTGCCGATAAAATAATTGGTTTTAGGTGGGCTGTTGTTGTTGGAGCTGTTTTGATGACTTTAGGTCACGCTTCTATGGCAGTAGAAACTGAATTTTCAATCTATTTAGGTCTTGTTTTATTGGTTTTTGGGAATGGATTTTTCAAACCAAATATGACTTCAATTATTTCTGAAATGTACAAACATAGACCAGAAAAGAAAGACGGAGCTTACACTTTATTCTACATGGGTGTTAATGCAGGTGCTTTCTTCGGAATTTTACTTTGTGGCTATTTAGGCGAGAAAGTAGGGTGGAGCTACGGTTTCGGATTAGCAGGAATTTTCATGTTTTTTGGAATGTTGCAATTTTGGTTATCACAAAATATTTTTGGTGATATTGGATTAAAACCAACAGCTGAAAGTAAAGCTAAATCAGATGCAGAAGATACAGATACAAGAAACCCTTTTACAAAATTAGAATTGGGAATTATTGGAGTTTGTTCAACTTTAGGATTATTATGGATATTAAATGACCCAGCTTCAAAAATTTCAGGTGGAGCAGTTAATATTTTCGGATTTTTAGGTGATAATGGAAATAACATAGCTATAATAACCGCTCTATTGTTATTTATTTATTTGTTGGTTGTTCGTCTAATGAAATACTCATTAATTACAAGACAAAAGTTAATTGCGGTTACTTTTTTCGCTTTTTTAACTATTTTCTTTTGGGCAATATTTGAGCAATCACCTAACTCGTTAACAATTTTTGCTAGTGATTATACGGATAGAGTTTTAGTTGGAAGTTGGAGTACATTTTTCTTAATTATTAATTCTCTAATTACAATTGTACCGCTTGCAATAATTACATGGGTTTTATACTTATTATTCAAACAGACATTTAAAGATTATGCAATTGCTAATATGATTTTAGCAACAAGTTTTATTATCATTTGGGCAATCGCAATTTGGATGTTAATGAAAGATTTTTACACAGCTGGTTATTTAAGTCTTTCTGACTCAACACTTCAAATGTTGAAAATTGATAAAGTTACAGAAACTATAACTGAAGTTCCAGCAACGTGGTTTTCTACATTAAATTCATTATTTATTATATCATTAGCACCATTATTCTCTAAATGGTGGGAAAGTAAATATAATCCAAGTGCAAACATGAAATATGGTATTGGTATGGGATTACTAGCTCTTGGAATGGCATGTGTTGCTATTGGAGCTACAGGAATTGAACCAGGTGCTAAAACGGCTTCAGTTAGTATGATTTGGTTGATTCTAGTGTATTTATTCCATACAATGGGTGAATTATGTATTTCTCCAGTAGGATTATCTTATGTAAGTAAATTAGTGCCAGCTAGAATGATTGCATTTATGTTTGGCGTTTGGTATTTAGCGGTTGCTATTGGTATGAAAGGCGCTGGTATGTTTGGAGAAAAAATTGATAAAATTGCCAATGAATCAGGGTTAAGTTCGTTCTTTTGGATGTTAACTATTATCTCTATTGTAATGGCAGTTTTTTCAATTTTAATGACTCCAGTTATTAAAAAACTAATGCACGGTGTTAGATAACCAACAATCTTTGGCATTCTTTTTGTCTAATTTTGTTTCAAATAACTTATCATGAGAAAATTGTTTTTTATATTTCTAATGTTTTTGTCTTCAATTCTTGTCCAAGCACAAGAAGAGTTGACTTGGCATACGGATATGTCTAAAGCAGTTGAACTTTCTATGCAAGAAGAGAAACCTGTATTGCTTTTCTTTACAGGTTCTGATTGGTGTGGTTGGTGTATTCGTTTGCAAAATGAAGTTTTCAAGAAAGAAGAGTTTATCAAATGGGCAAAAGAAAATGTTGTTTTAGTAGAACTTGATTTTCCTAAAAGAACACCTCAAGACGATGCTGTTAAAATGCAAAACTATCAATTACAACAATTATTACAGGTTAAAGGATATCCAACAATTTGGATCGTGAATCCTGAAAAAACAGCTGATAATAAGATTAATTTGAATGCATTAGGGAATACGGGATATGTTGCAGGTGGTCCAGAAAAATGGTTAGAAGGAGCAAACACCATCTTAAAAAATAAAAAACAATAAATTTTAGAATCATAAATTAATTTAGAACCTATGAAAAAAGCACTTTTAATACTAAGTTTGAGTCTTATAAGTTTGGTTTCTTCTGCACAAGAAATTAAATGGATGACTATGGACGAAGCACTTGAAGCACAAAAAAAAGAGGCAAAACCAATTTTTATGGATGTTTACACAGATTGGTGTGGCCCATGTAAAATGTTAGATAAAAATACCTTTAACGATCCAGCTGTAGTGGAATTTATTTCAAAGAATTATTACGCTGTAAAATTCAATGCTGAAGGAAAGGAAATTATCAATCACAAAGGAATAAAATATACTAATCCTGGATATGATGAAGCTAAAAAAGGAAGAAACAGTATGCATGATTTCACCAAATTCTTAAAAGTTCGTGGGTATCCTACAATGTTAATTTTTGATGAAAGTGGAGCGGTTTCTAGAGATTTAGTTGGTTACAGAACGGCTGAACAATTATTAAGTGAACTAATTAGCTAAATAACACTTATAACTTATAAAATCCCTTTTCGGCAATGGCATGGAAAGGGATTTTGTATTTTAAACAAATTGCTTTCCAACGGCTAATTGAAGTGAAAGAGTTACTCCTATCAGCCACAATAATTTCTGGTTTTGTGGTAAGAATTAATCGTTCTATATTGATTCTTGAATTTTGTCTAATCACTACGATATCAGGTTTAATGCTCGTGTTGTAAATTCCGTCTTCGTCAATAAGTATTATTTTTTTGGTGTTAAAAAACAATGTATTGCCTATAGGTTCAAATGAAAGAGTAGAGTTAAATTTAGAGGTTTTATAGTCATTTATATTTTGATTTTGATGAATTAAACTATCGTTTGAAAAAACATTAATTGTTGAGTTGTTAAAAATTGAAATTGTAGTTTCTTTAGTATTAAAAATTATCAATTCTTCTTTGATTAGAGCTCCTTTTTTTGTGTAAAAATATAAAAACTGAAATGAAATAATCAAAGATAAAACGTATAAAAGATGTTTGCTTCTAGGCTTATAAATCCAATAAATCACACTTGCAATAATAAAATATAAAGTAAGAGTAAGCCAAGAAGTAAACGCAATATCTTTAATCACATAATTTTTAAAACTAGAAAGCCAATGGATATAATTGTTCATTAGTTCAACCAGAAAGCTTATGATTTTTCCAATTAATAGGGATAATGGCATTGCAACAAAGTTTAAACAAAGAACTATAATTCCCAGCATTAGAATAGCAGTTGCAATAGGAATAACAACTAAATTGGCCAATAAAAATAATGTTGGAACTTGTTTAAAATACAACATCATTAAAGGTAAAACTCCTATTTGAGCCGTAATTGAAACTAAAAATAAATCCGTTACATACACAATTATTTTGTTTTTTGAAAAATAGAATTTCTTGTAAAAAGGCTGAAATAATAAAATTGAGATTACAGCAGCATAACTCAATTGAAAGCCAACATCAAAAATATGGAGTGGATTATAGATTAATAAAATCAGAAAAGAAGCAGCTACAGCATTAAAAACAGAGTTCCTTCGATTTAAGAAATTACCCAAAGCGATTACGCTAAACATAGTAACAGCTCTTGTAATTGAAGCTGACATTCCAGAAATCAAAGCAAAAAACCATAAAAAAACAATAATCAAAATTAACTTGAAAGTTTTACCATGTTTAAATCTATTTAAAAACCCCAAAGCAAAATTTAAAAACAGGTAAATTATACCAATATGTAAACCAGAAATAGCCAATATATGAACCACGCCAGCATTTTTATAATCTGTCAATGTTTCACGGTCTATTTGTTGTTTTTGTCCTAGCAAAAGTGCCTGTATAATGGATTTAGTCTTAGGAGAAAAACCGTGATTCTCGAAACTGTGAACCAATTTTTGACGAAAATGATTAATGTAATAGTTAAAGTTTTTTACAGTTCCACTAATGAAATAATCATGTTCAAAGCATTTCGTTTGATGAAAAACATTTTGATTTTTCATGTAGTTAGAATAATCAAACGAATTCGGATTAAAACTTTTTGGGAGAGGTTTTGTGTGTGATTGTAAAGCTATTAAATTGCCAATTTGTAAGGTGTCCTTATTTTTTTTGGAAAAATAAACCAAAATTTTCCCAGAACTTTTTTGGTGATTGAAAGAGTCAATTTCAACAATAAATTTAGTGTATGATGCATTAGGCTTTAATTCTTCAATTACGATTCCATTAATTTGATCTGTTTGTTTGCTTTTGAGATGGCTATAATGGTTCTCTTGATTGACCTCTTGGTGTATATAAAAAGATAACATGCCAACAGAGAGAGTCAAAAGATAAGTGATGATTCCAAATAATAGTGTCTTTAGATTTCTGTTTTTATATTTGAAATACAAAACCAAAAAAAGACTAAGAAAGATAGCACAAGTAAAAACCAACGAAGTAATCGAAAACGATGCAAAGTGTTGGATTATGATGCCTAATCCAAAACAAATAGCTAAAAGTATAATAGGATATTTTAGTACATTCATTTCGAGTGGTTTTTACTCAATTATTCGTTTTATTTTTTCAAAAGCCTTAGCGTAATAAGACTCGTTTAAGGAAGAAATTATGACACCTTTACTGGTTGATGAATGAATAAATTTGATTTCATCTCTATTATTTTCAGTAATTATTCCAACATGATTTATAGTTTTACTATTGTTGGTTTTAAAGAAAATCAAATCACCTTCTTCGGCTTTTGAAGGAGTAATCTCTCTCCCTTCTTTAGCCATATCTGAGGAAATTCTTGACAATTCAATGTCATAGGCTAAAAAAGAAGTGTAAACCAAACCAGAACAATCCATTCCTGCTTTTGTGGTTCCACTACTTTTGTATTTAACACCTAGGTATTCTTTTGCTGTGTCAACAATATTGACTTTAATTTTTTGACTCTTTCCTTTTTTATTATTTCGAGATGAATGGGTATTTTTTTCGTTATAAGCATAAATCCCCTTTTCCTTGGCTTTTTCTTTTGAGGTAATAATACCAGATTTAGAAGTTTTACAACCTGTAAATAAAATAGAAAAAATGAACATAAGTAAGATGATTTTCTGGCTCAAAATGAAATGGTTTTTAGAGTTGTTTTTTTATTCTTTTTAGCAGCAGTGAGGCTGTTTTTTTACTGGCTCCTTGTCCGCCCAATTTTTGTTGAAGAATTTCGTAGTTATTTAAAATTTCTTCTCTTTTAGGTGATGTTAGAATTTTCTCTAGTTCTTTTTTTAGTTGATGAGTATTTAAATCCCCTTGAATAAGTTCTTTCACTACCTCTTTATCCATAATTAAGTTGACCAACGAAATAAACTTTAAAGTAATTATACGTTTAGCAATTTGATAAGAAATGGCGTTTGCTTTATAGCACACTACTTGTGGAACTTTAAACAAAGCAGTTTCTAAAGTTGCCGTGCCAGAAGTAACTAAAGCGGCTTCAGATATTTTTAATAAATCATATGTTCTGTTTGATATGAATTTTATATTTTTTTGCTGTAAAAAAGGTTTGTAAAATTCATATTCTTGACTGGGAGCACCAGCAATTACAAATTCATAAGCTTTGAAATCTTCAGTGACAGAAAGCATAACAGACAACATTTTGGTAATTTCTTGTTTTCTACTTCCAGGTAATAGAGCTATTATTGGGTTATCCGATAAATTAAACTCTTTTCTAAATTTAACTTCATCTGCAGAAGAATAGCTGGCTATGGCATCAATTAATGGATGTCCCACAAAATCAACTTTATAGTCATATTTTTGGTAGAATTCTTCTTCGAAAGGTAAAATCACATACATGTAGTCCACATCTCTTTTTATAGCATGAACTCTGCTAGCTCTTGATGCCCATACTTGAGGAGAAATATAGTAACTTGTTTGAAAACCATGTTGTTTTGCCCATTTAGCTATTCTTAAGTTAAATCCAGAATTGTCAATAAAAATCAAGGCATCAGGTCTGAAAGAAGCAATATCTGCTTTGCAATATGCAATGTCTTTAAAAATTTTAGCTATGTTTAGAATAACTTCTAAAAAACCCATAAAAGAGCGTTCTTTGTAATGTTTGACCAAAGTTCCTCCAACATTTTGCATCAAATCACCACCCCAAAATCTAATTTCTGCATTTGGATCTTCTTCAAACAATGCTTTCATCAGATTGGAACCATGTAAATCTCCAGAAGCTTCTCCTGCAACGATGTAGTACTTCATTATACGAAAATGGTGTAAATTGTTAATATAAAAATAGAAAAAATGACCCCTTTTGCCATCATGTCTTTATTCTTTTTAAACAATAAAAAAACTACAGCAACATTCAATAAAGCACCAAGTGTGATTACTTTGCCTAAGTTGCCATCATTTTTCATATATTGAAAAGCGGTTACAAAACCAACTGAGGTAAAGAACTCTAAGAAAATATAGCATCCAATGAAGGCTATTAAAATTCCTAAAATAATTCCCATAAAAAAATCTATTTTCTGCATTATAAATTCCAATTATTAAGTGTTGCAATAGCATGATGAGCCGTTAAATCAAATTGAACAGGTACCACAGAGATATATCCATTGTGTAAAGCCCATTCATCAGTATCTTCCCCTTTATCTTGATTGACAAATTCTCCCGATAACCAATAATATTCTTTTCCCATGGGATTGGTTCGCTTATCAAACTCTTCAATCCAAGTTGCTTTCGCTTGGCGGCAAATTTTTATACCTTTGATGGCTTCTTTTTTTAGCTTTGGAAAATTTACATTTAAAATAACACCTTCAGGAAGCCCATTTTGCAGAACATGTTGAGCGATATTTTTGACATAACTCTTGAAAGGTTCAAAATCAGCATCCCAACTGTAATCTAAAAGTGAAAAACCAACAGCAGGAATTCCTTCAATACCAGCTTCAACAGCAGCACTCATTGTTCCTGAATAAATGACATTAATTGATGAATTTGAACCATGATTGATTCCAGAAACACATAAATCAGGTTTGCGTTTTAAGATTTCATGAACAGCAATTTTAACACAATCTACAGGTGTTCCTGAACAACTATATTCCTTTTCAATTTCTTTATCCAAATTTACTCTAGAAAGGGTGATGGTATTGTTTATAGTAATGGCGTGTCCCATAGCGCTTTGTGGACTGTCAGGAGCAACGACCACAACTTCTCCAATTTCTTTCATCACTTCAATCAGAGCCCTAATCCCAGGAGCTACAATGCTATCGTCGTTGGTTACTAATATTAAAGGCTTTTTCATTTATAATAGGTTATATTTTTATTCAAATTAAAGAGACGTTCTAAAGAAAATCAGTTTAAATATTGTCCTTATATTATTTAGTCCATTTCCTTAATTTTAAACCGAATTGCTAAATTACTAAATTTGACAGTAACATTTTGCTAATTGAGGTTACTAATAAGTAAATATTGCAAAATTTTTATCTTATTTTTAAGATTTTGGCACAATATTTTATGTATTTTAGATGAAAATTTTTGAATGAACCGATTTCTCACATTTATGAAAAAGAATTATAAGATTATATTGTTAGTAACTGCACTTTCTGCGGTTTTGTTATGGAGTTTTCGACCCAATAAAGTTGAAACAAATCCTGAGAAAGATAAACTCTTGTTAGAACTTCTAGCTTATGTACTTGAAAAAGGGCATTACAGTCCTGTAGCTATAGATGATAAGTTTTCAGAGAAAGTATATGATAAATACATAAATTCATTAGACCCTTTCAGACGTTATTTTGTGCAAGCTGACATTGATGAATTTAAAGTATATGAAGATTCTATTGATGATTTTATTAAAAATAAAGAATTGAAGTTTTTTGATTTAACATACAATAGACTTTTAAAACGTATGGATGAATCTGAAGATATTTACAAGGAAGTTTTAGACAAACCGTTTGATTTTACTCTGAACGAAAGCATTAATGTTGACTATGAAAAAATGCCTTTTGCAAAAGACAAAAAAGAATTGCGTGAGATATGGAAAAAGCAACTGAAATTTTCTGTTTTGTCTTCCATTGATGATAAAGAAAAGATTCAGGAAAAGGCAGATGGAAAGAATAAAGTAGAAGTGAAAACTTTTGAAGAATTAGAAAAAGAGGCTAGAGAATCTATCGAGAAAAATTTAGATGATAATTATCTGAATTTTAAAGATTTTAATAGAGATGATTGGTTTGGGGTTTATTTAAATTCAATTGTAGAGCGATTTGATCCTCATACGTTTTATTTCTCACCAGAAAATAAAGAGCGTTTTGACGTGAGCATGAGTGGAACTTTTGAAGGGATAGGAGCTCGTTTACAGAAAAAGAATGTTGGAGTAGAAGTCTCTGAACTTATTTCTGGTGGTCCAGCTTGGAAAGGAAAAGAATTAGAGCAAGGCGATATTATCATCAAAGTGGCTCAGGGCAAAGAAGAACCAATTGATATTACTGGAATGCGAATTGATGATGTGGTTAAAAAGATTAAAGGGCCCAAAGGTACCGAAGTAAGATTAACGGTTAAACGTGTTGATGGTACTATAAAAGTAATTTCTATCATAAGAGATGTCGTAGAAACAGAAGAGACTTTTGCAAAATCTAGTACCGTTTTAAAAGATGGGAAACTATTTGGAGTAATTTATTTGCCAAAATTTTATATATCTTTTGACAATAAAGAAAAAAGAGATGCTTTCAAAGATGTGGCTTTAGAAATTGAACGTTTAAAGAAACAAAACGTACAAGGGATTATTATGGACTTGAGAGACAATGGTGGAGGTTCGTTGCAAACCGTTGTTGATATGGTAGGATTGTTTATTGATAAAGGACCAGTTGTACAAGTAAAATATGCAAATGCCAATCCAAATATTCTACCAGATAAAGATCCAAGCGTACAATGGGACGGTCCACTTGTTGTTATGGTAAATGGTTATTCAGCTTCAGCTTCAGAAATTTTTGCGGCTGCTATTCAAGATTACAAAAGAGGTGTTGTGATTGGAAGCAAACATACTTATGGTAAAGGAACTGTTCAAAATGTAATTGATCTAAATGATATGGTTAGAGGAAATACATTGGGTGACCTAGGTTCTTTAAAAACCACCATACAAAAATTCTATAGAATTAATGGAGGATCAACGCAAAGAGAAGGTGTCTTATCAGATATTGTTTTACCAGACAGATTTGCTTATTTTGATACAGGAGAAAGAGATGAACCAGAAGCTTTGCCATGGGATAAAATTGAACCTGCAAAATACAATACAACGGGAGCAAATTTTGATGTTGTTTTAGCCAACAGTAAAAAAAGAGTAGAGAAAGACCCAGAATTTAATTTAATTGATGCTTATGCAAAATGGAATTTCGACAGAAAAGATGATACAGAAGTTAGTTTGAATTACACCATTTATAAGAAAGAATTAGCAGAATTGGAAGCAAAAAACAAAACGTATGATGCTTTGAAAGACTATAAAAATAATTTGACATTCACATCATTGCCTTATGAAATGGAACAATTCAAAACCGATACAGTATTGAAAGAAAAAAGAGATAGATGGCACGAAGAGTTAAGCAAAGATCCATATGTAAATGAGTCATTAAATGTATTGCAAGATATTGCAAAACTAGTTAAGTCATCCAATTATGTTTCAATGAATAAATCAAAGAAGTAAGCTAAGAATAATAAAAATCCCATTTACTAAAATGGGATTTTTTGTTTTCATAATTTTCTACTTAGAACCTTTTCTTTTTTCTTGTTCTTTAAGAATAGTGTTCAAATGAGGTTTTACCATTTTATCGAGTTCACTTTCAGAAAGAGTTAGTGCTTTTTTATCTTTAACTAATTGTATCCATGGTTTTGGGCCATCAAAATTGTAACTTCCAAAAACTATTACAGGTGTTCCTTTTAATTTTATAGTTTCTGCATCTGCTAAAATCCATTGGTCAGCCCAATTGTATAAATGTTTAGCATCTTTTTCTAATAGCCTCAAACAAGAATGTGAAGCTGGATAACCAGGAAGTGTATATTCATGAAAACCAATACCTTCTTTGTTTTCAATATTAAAGTTCCATTTTAATTCCCATTCATCATTAAACGTACTAATGGTTTCTTCTGCTTTCCAATTTGTAAAAAACAAACCTGTTGGAGTTTTATGAATTTTACTACCCATACTTGTTGGACCAGTGTAAGTTAAAATTCCGTTTTCATAGGTTGCAAAACTTTGTGTTGAGTAGGAGAAAAGGATGATTTTATCTACTTCATCCAAAGAAGTTATTTCAAAAGGAAAAGGCAAGTAAAATTCTCTATCTCCAGTTAAGTCAGTAGGTATAACCACAGAGTCTAATTGTGTAAAATTTTTGCCATCAATTCTATTTACGGAAAAGGCTATATCTAATTTTTTGGGTTCATTTTTATTAGCTTCAAGCCATTTCTTAGCATTTTTAAATTCATAAGAAAAATTTTTTGGCTCTTTTCGATTTGGTAATTTTCTAGGAGAATCAGTTGTTTCATTTTTACACGAAAACATGAGTAATGTAACAATACCTATTGTAATAATTGACTTTTTCATAGTGTGATTTTAGAAACTTAATTAATTGTAAAATTGGAATAATTTCTTAAAATCAGTGTTATACAATTTGAGTAAATACTTGTCTTTTTTTCATGTTTACAATAAAAAATCCCATTTGTTAGCAAATGGGATTTAAAAAATAGTATGTTGATTATGTTTATAATAATTTATTCAAATTTTTCTTATTTTTTTCAAGATCTAGCTTTAACTCATTAATTTTATTTTCTTGTTTTAATAATTTTTCTCTCATTTTAACGTCATCATTTGGAGAAAGTTTTCCTTTTAACTTTTTCTTTTCATAATTATTTTTTTCCTTGTTATAGCTGGCAGTGGCTTTGCTGATTTTTTCTTCAGTTTTAGCTACATCTTTTCTAGCGTTATCTAATTTTTTCTTTTCCTTTTCAATTTTTTTTAATTCTTTTTCGGCAGCTTTTCGCTCTTTTTCCGCTTTTTTAGCTTCTTTTTTGGCTTGATCTAATTGTTTTTGTTGCTCTTTTTGAATTTTGTTTTTCTCTTTCTCAGCTTTTTCAAGCTCTTTTTTTTCTGCTTCAATTTTCTCTTTTTCCGCTTTAAGTCTTTCTTTTTCTGCTTTTTCTAAATTAGTTTTGGCAATTGTAACACTATCATTTACTGCCTTTTTTATACCATCTGAATTTCTTTCTTGACTAAAACCTACTTGAAATGCAAGTACAGTTGCTAGGAATATTAATTTTGTTTTCATCTTAAAATTTTATTATAATTACACTTACAAAGCTAGCAAAAAACAAACCAAAAATAATTTGTATCATGAATTATAATCATAAAATATTCTTTTTAATCGTTGTAATGCCATTTATTTCCTGTAAAAAGATTTCTGATCAAAAAGATTTTGGCAGTAATCACGAAGATTCAAGTGTAACTGTTGCTGTTGATTCATTATTTAATTATTTGCCTAGTTCAACTTCCAATGATGTGTACACAAATGATGCATATTCATTTTCGTATAAAGAAAATTTTGAACAAGCTGAATGGGTGGCTTATGAATTGAATGAGAAAGATTTGAAAGGTTCAGATTATAAACGGCCTTATTTTAATCAAGATAAATCCGTAAGAACAAAATCTGCAGATTGGAGAAACTACAAAAATTCGGGTTATGATAAAGGGCATCTTTGTCCTGCAGCAGACAGGAAAAGTTCTTATGCTATGTATGAAAAGACTTTTTTAACTTCTAACGCATCACCACAATTATATGATTTCAATTCAGGGATTTGGAACAGATTAGAACAGAAAGTTCGTTTTTGGGCAGAAAGATATAATGGAGTATATGTTATTACTGGTGGTATTCTTGAAGAAGGTTTGACTACAATTGGTAAAGAAGATGTTGCAGTGCCAAATTATTTTTATAAAATTATTCTAACCAAAGATAAATCAAATATGATTGGTTTTTTACTTCCTCATGAAGATAGCAATAGGCCATTATATGATTTTGTGGTTTCAGTGGATGAAATTGAGAAATTCACAGGAATTGATTTTTTTAGTGCTCTATCAGATGATGTTGAGCATAAATTAGAAGCTAATAACGGTTATAAAAACTGGAAATTTTAATTACCACTCGTTTACTTTATTTGCGTCAAGCTTGATAAATATAAAAAGCAATAATGTAAATGACCATAAACTAGAGCCTCCATAAGAAAAGAAAGGTAGTGGAACTCCTATTGTAGGAAACAATTTAATTTGCATGCTAATGTTTACAAAGAAGTGAGTAAATAATATGGTAGCCACACAATAGCCATAAACCCTGCTAAATTTTGATTTCTGATTTTCGGCCAGTTTAATGATTCGAAGAAATAATGTAACAAATAGAGCGATTACAACAAATGTACCAATAAAGCCCCATTCTTCTCCAACAGTGGTAAATATGTAATCAGAATGTTGCTCAGGCACAAAATTTCCTTTCGTTTGAGTCCCTTCTAAATATCCTTTTCCTGTCAATCCACCAGAACCAATGGTAATCATGGATTGATTTAGATTATATCCTTCATTCTTCATATCTACATTATCATTGAATAAAACATCAATTCTGTCCTTCTGATGAGGTTCCAGAACATTTTCGTACACATAATCAACTGACAATGTGAAACCAGATATTAGGATAAAAAGTAAAATATATACTATTGGATTCCTAGATATTTTGGTGTTGAAAATGAAATGAATGATCATTATCAATAGTATAAACCCTATTAAAAAAATCGGTTTAACAAATAAGGCTAAAAAGAAAACAATAACAGCAATAGCGCCAGTCCATAAATACCATGAAGGTAATCCTTCCCTATTTAAAACAAAAATTAAAGATAAAAATATCATTGCACTACCAGCGTCAGGTTGGAGTAGAATTAGACCGACAGGAATTATTATTATTCCTAAGGCAATGTATTGATTTTTTAAAATTTTTAGATTGGTTTGCGAATCACTCAAAAACTTAGCTAACAATAAAGAACATGAGATTTTTACAATTTCTGAGGGTTGAAAACCAAAGCTACCAATTCTATACCAGTTCATTTGACCTTTTACAGTTGTTCCAAAAGCAAACAGCCCTAATAAAAGGATAATTCCAACTGCGTAGAAAACGACTGCAAATTTTTCAAATAGTTTGGCGTTGATATTTAAGATAACAAGAATTAGAGGTAAGCTTAAAACAATAAACAAAAGTTGTCTCCCATAGTTTTGTGACAAATCAAAAATATGAGTTTCTTCCAAAGGTAAAGAAGCAGAATAGATATTCATCCATCCCATTATTACTAATAGGGTGTAAATTAGAATAGTTATCCAGTCAATGTTACTTGATACACTTTGGTTTTTCATAAACTAATGGTTGATGGTAAAAGGTAACCCACTTACATATTTATCATATTCAGGTTGTAAGCTTTTAGTAAGCATAGCGTTTTCTAAATCTTTGCGAGTTATTACATTGTTGATGTATTTTTCAATCATTAATGTAGCTATTGGACCTGCATATCTATTTCCCCAATATCCATTTTCAACTAAGACAGCAATTGCGATTTTAGGATTGTCTTTAGGAGCAAAAGCCACAAATATCGAATGGTCTGTCAATTGAGTTCTTTTTCCATTAATTTTCATAAAATTTTCTGCTGTCCCTGTTTTTCCACAAATCGCCAAATCTTTTACCTTAAGAGATTTAGCGGTTCCAACATTATAAACATCATATAGCCCATCAATTATTGGTTTGAAATATTGTTTGTCAATAGTCGTTTCATGTTTGGTTGTGAATTTCTTGTCGATTTGGAAGTTTTTAATTTTTTTTACAATGTGAGGAGTGTAATAATAGCCTTCGTTGGCAATAGCAGCCATCATATTAGCTAATTGCATAGGAGTAACATCAATTTCACCTTGGCCTATAGCATTGGAGATGATGGTATTGCTTCTCCAACCACCATTTGGATAAAATTTTTCATAGAGTCCTGATGAAGGAATTCTGCCTTTTCTTCCAATAGGTAAGTCATAGCCAAGATAGTTTCCTAAGCCAAAACTTTGTAAGTGTCTGTTCCAATTATCCACACTGTAAGATGGATTTTTATACTTATCGATTGTTTTTTTAAATACATTGGCAAAATAGGTGTTACATGAGTTGTAGATTCCATTATGTAATTTTGACAGTCCAGAATCATGGCATTTCATGAATGCTCCTCTTCCATATGAAAACCCGTGCCTGCAGATGAAACCTGTATCTTCATCAATAACTTCTTCTTGTAAGCCAATTAGTCCAGTTAGTATTTTAAAAGGAGAGCCTGGAGGATATTCAGCTAGTAAACTTCTGTCATACAGAGGTTTTGCAATGGAATCATAATATAAGCGGGTATAGTTTTTTGAACGATCTTTACCAACTAACAAAGCAGGGTCATAACTTGGGGCAGAAATTAAGGCTAAAATCTCACCTGTTTTTGGTTCAATGGCAACAATTCCTCCTCTTTTGTTAACCATTAATTCTTCTCCATATTTTTGCAATTCTGCATCAATTGTCAAGGTCAAATCGCTTCCTTGGACAGCAATAGTATCGTATTTTCCGTCTTTGTAGGAACCTATTATTTTATTAAATCTATCTTTTTGAAAATATTTTACTCCTTTTATTCCTCTTAAAACTTCTTCGTATTCTTGTTCTACACCTTGCTTTCCTATTAAGTCTCCACTTTTATAATAGGGGTTTTTAGTAATGATTGCTTCATTCACTTGAGTTATGTATCCAAAAATATTAGGAGCATAATCTATTTGATAATCTCTCAAGAAACGTTTTTGAATATAAAAGCCCTTGAATTTTCTGATTTTTTCTTGAAAAGCGGCATATTCTAGTTTAGTTAATTGAGGAAGAAATACGGATGGTAATCTTGGGCTATAAACGATGGCTTTTTCCAACTTATTTTTAAAATAAGGCATGTCGATTTTGAGCAATTGACAAAGCTGTAAAGTGTCTAAATCCTTGATTTCCCTTGGGATAACCATGATGTCATATGAAGGTTGGTTGGCGACCAATAATTTATTATTTCTGTCATAAATGTAGCCGCGTTCTGGGAAATCATATTCAATTTTAATAGCGTTATTATCAGACTTTATTTTCAAAGAATCATCTATGATTTGAAGATAAAAAAGTCGGATTAGTATAATGATAGCTGAAATAATTACTATTGTGGGTAATAATATTTTTCTCATCGCCTACTGGGTTTTATTAAATATATGGTCAAAACACAAATCATTGTAGTGAATATAGTGTTTAAAAGTGTTCTTAAGAAAATATCTAAAATTAATCCAAAACGCAACAGTTCTAACATATAAATTATAAAGTGATGAAGGAATACGGCTATTACTATAAATGAAATTCGTTCAGAGGATATTTTTTCAGCAATTTTTATGGTTTGATATTCATAACTAAGTCCAAAGGAAAACTTAAAAATCGAAGGTCTTATGTAAGCTACCAATAGAGAGGCTGTTGCATGAATTCCTCCTGTATCACCAAACATATCTAAGGTTAAACCTAGAAGAAAGCTCATGAATAAAAAAAGAGATTTATTGCTGTTTACTGGGTAAAGAATGATGAAAAGCACGTATGGAAAAGGGTCTAGATATCCAAATAGTTTGATGTTATTGAATACCAATATTTGAAGGGCAATCAATACAATGAATCTGAAAATATTTAGTAAGAGATTACTGTTCATTATATGAGCTTTCTAATTCAATTAGTTCTTCTTTTTTTGTATTATTGATGATATAAACAAAACCCACATTTGTCATATCGTTAAATAACTTTACACGTATTGTATAATAATTGGTGTTTTTATCAGTGTAAGCCTTATCAATTTTTCCGATAGGAATATTTTCTGGGAAAATAACTGACTGACCACCTGTGACAATTGTATCTCCTTTTTTGATGCTGGCTAATCTTGGTACGTCAACTAACTGAACGTAGCCCGTATTTTTGGCATCCCATGTTAAGGTTCCAAAATGATTGGTGTTTTTAATTTTAGCATTCAGTTGTGATTTAGTATTTAAAATACTCAATACTGTTGCATAATTTGGGGTTGCTTTATCAATGATTCCAACAACACCTTTGCTATTGATAACACCAAAATCTTCTTTTAGACCATCTTTTGTACCTGCATTTAAGGTCAAGTAATTGTCATAAACATCAAATGAGTTTTTAATCACTTTTGCTTGGATGACTTTATATTGGGTTAAATCACTAGGAAGTTCGATAGGAGCAATAAGGGTAGTGTCTTTTTTATTGTAAAGCAATTGTTTTAAATAGCTGTTTTCTTCTGCAAGTTCTTGGTTTACTTCTCTTAGACTAAAATATTTATTTATGTTGTCTATTTTTTCGTAAGCATAACCACTCACAAAATTTGCAGAACTTATTGTTCTGCTTTTGTGGTAGGAATTGTTTTGTATGGTAAAAGAAATGGAAATGCCTAAAAGCAGCAAAAACAGCAATCTGTAGCTGTTTTTTATGAAAAAATTTATTATTTGCTGCATTTATTTTTCTTTTATTTGATAAGTATTCCTTTGTATTTGTTTATGTTTTTAAGTGCCATTCCTGTTCCTCTTACTACAGCTCTTAATGGGTCTTCTGCAATGTAAACCGGAAGATCTGTTTTTAGGGATATTCGTTTGTCTAATCCTCTTAACATGGAACCACCACCTGCTAAATAAATACCTGTATTATAGATATCGGCAGCTAATTCAGGTGGCGTTTGTGATAGTGTTTCCATAACAGCATCTTCAACACGTTGAATGGATTTGTCTAATGCCTTTGCTATTTCTCGGTAGGAAACATCAACTTGTTTTGGTTTGCCAGTTAACAAATCCCTTCCTTGAACGGACATATCTTCTGGAGCATTTTCTAATTCCTCAATGGCTGCTCCAATTTGAATTTTTATCTTCTCAGCTGTTGTTTCACCTACAAATAAGTTGTGTTGTGTTCTCATGTAATAAATGATGTCATTCGTGAAAACGTCTCCTGCAATTTTTACAGATTTATCACATACAATTCCGCCTAATGCAATTACAGCAATTTCAGTTGTTCCACCACCAATATCCACAATCATGTTTCCTTTAGGCTGCATTATATCTACACCGATACCGATAGCAGCTGCCATTGGTTCATGAATAAGATAAACTTCTTTTCCATTCACACGTTCAGCAGATTCTTTAACGGCACGCATTTCCACTTCAGTAATTCCAGAAGGAATGCAAATAACCATTCGAAGAGCAGGAGTGAACAATTTTTTTTTGAGTGCTGGGATACTTTTGATAAACATGCTTATCATTTTTTCCGAAGCATCAAAATCAGCAATAACACCATCTTTTAAGGGACGAATGGTTTTGATGTTTTCATGAGTTTTACCTTGCATCATACTGGCTTCTTTACCAACGGCTATAATTTTTCCTGTGATTCTATCACGAGCTACAATTGATGGACTATCAATTACAACTTTGTCGTTATGTATGATTAAGGTATTTGCGGTTCCAAGGTCAATTGCGATATCCTCGGTCATGAAATCAAAAAATCCCATATTATAAAAAGGGTATTAGTTACTAGTTAGATATTTATGATTACAAAAGTAATAAAATTAATGTTTAAAATGACGAATACCTGTAAATACCATTGCAACATTATTTTCGTTACAATAATTGATACTCAATTCATCTTTTATGGAACCACCTGGTTGAATAACAGCCGTAATTCCAGCCTTATTAGCTAATTCTACACAATCTGGAAAAGGGAAAAAAGCATCACTTGCCATTACAGCTCCTGTTAAATCAAAATCAAAAGAAACGGCTTTTTCTACAGCATGTTTCAAAGCATCAACTCTTGAGGTTTGTCCAGTTCCAGAAGCACATAGTTGTTTATTTTTTGCAAAAACAATGGTATTTGATTTGGTATGCTTGCAAATTTTGGAAGCAAATAATAAATCTTCAATCTCTTCTTCAGTAGGCGTTACAGTAGTAACGCATTTTAAGTGTGCTTTAGTATCTGTAACGTTGTCTTTGTCTTGAACAAGAACTCCGTTTAAGCAAGTTCTCACTGTTGTGGTAGGAAGTTTTACTTCTTTTTGGACTAAAATAATTCTGTTTTTCTTTTCTTCCAGAATTTCTATGGCTTCATTGTCATAATCTGGTGCAATTACTACTTCACAGAATAACTTGTTAATTTCTTCTGCGGTTGCTTTGTCAATTTTTCCATTGGCAATTAAAACTCCTCCAAAAGCTGAAGTTGGATCTCCAGCTAAAGCATTTAAATAAGCTTCTTTCATGGTCGTTCTTGAAGCTATACCGCAAGCATTATTATGTTTTAAAATAGCAAATGTTGGTTCATCATTTGTGAATTCTGACATTAAATTTACAGCTGCATCAACATCTAAAAGGTTATTGTATGACAATTCTTTTCCATGAAGTTTGGAGAACATAGCCTCAAAGTCTCCAAAGAAGAATCCTTTTTGATGCGGATTTTCTCCATAACGAAGTACGTTTCCTTTTGTTTCGCTAATTTTTAAAACAGCTTCTTCTTGAGTAGCATTGAAATAATTAAAAATTGCTGAATCATAGTGAGAAGAAACATTGAACGCTCGTGTAGCCAATAATCTTCTGTTTTCAAGTGTTGTGCTTCCTTGGTTTTCCGTGTAAAAATTTAGAAAAGTTGCATAATCATCTACAGAAGCTACAATGACTGTATCTTTGAAGTTTTTAGCAGCGGCTCTGATTAAAGAAATTCCACCTATGTCAATTTTTTCAATGATATCAGCTTCTCCAGCTCCACTTGCAACCGTTTTTTCAAAAGGGTATAAATCTACAATTACCAAATCAATTTGAGGAATATCAAACTCTTTCATTTGCGCTACATCACTTTCATTATCTTGACGATTTAATATACCTCCAAATACTTTTGGATGTAGAGTTTTGACTCTTCCACCAAGAATTGATGGATAGGAAGTAACATCCTCTACAGCTACAACAGGAATTCCTAATTCTTTTATGAAAGATTCTGTGCCACCTGTTGAATAAATGGTTACGTTATTTTGATGTAGTGCTTTAACGATAGGCTCTAAACCTGTTTTGTCGAAAACAGAAATAAGAGCGGCATTGATTTTTTTTGTAGTTGTCATTTTGTGTTGTTTGTTTAATTTGCAAAAGTAGGTATTGTTCGCAAAAGATTCAAGGAATATAGGAAGTGTTTTTTTTGGATTTTTTGTAACAAATCACAATTTTATTCTACTTATAAATAATCAAACAAGATTATGCTTTTATATTTAAGATTACTCAGTGAAAGTTTACAATTTGCATTAAATGCTTTACGAAATAATAAACTTCGTACTCTGTTGTCATTACTAGGAGTCACGATTGGTATTTTTTCTATTATTGCCGTTTTAGCTGCTGTAGATTCTATGGATAAAAAAATCAAAGAAGATTTGAGTGACATGGATATGAATACTGTCTATCTCATGAAGTTTTCTTTTGGGCCATCAGACGTACCACGTTGGAAGAGAGAACAATTTCCTAACGTAACTTATGAAGAGTTTGAAGCATTAAGACGATCAGTTAAAGGGATTGACAAAATGTCTTTCAATTTATTTACCCGAAATGAAAATATAAAATACGAAGATAAAACTGTAAACTCTATTCGCGTTAAGCCATCTACAAATGAATTTTTTGATATTGAATCTTTCAAAATTGAATCAGGAAGATTATTCAATGAATCAGAATCTAATTCAGGTTCACCAGTTATTGTAATAGGAAGTGAGGTTGCTGAAGGTTTATTTGGAAATGCCAATCCATTAGGTAAAAAAATCAGATTGTATGGTCAAAAATTTTCAGTTATTGGAGTATTAAAAAAACAAGGAGAAGGAATGTTTGGGGACAGTAATGATGTGGCTGTATTTTTTCCTGTAAATTTCTTGCGAAGAATGTATGGTGACAACAATAAATCTTTAACACCAGCCATTTTAATTAAACCTGAAAAAGGAATTGATATTGAGGAATTTAAAGCTGAAGTTAGTCAAAAATTAAGAACAATGCGAGGTGTTAAACCAGGAGAAATTGATAATTTTTTCATGAATGTACTGTCTGGATTTACTGATTTTATTGATAATATTGTAGGCCAAATGAACATGATAGGTTGGGTAATAAGTTTATTTTCACTGCTTGTAGGAGGATTTGGTATTGCCAATATTATGTTTGTTTCAGTAAAAGAGCGAACTAATTTAATAGGAATTCAAAAAGCTTTGGGTGCAAAAAATAAATTTATCTTATTTCAATTTTTGTTTGAAGCTGTGATTTTATCTTTAATTGGGGGTTTAATCGGTATGTTTTTAGTTTGGATTATTGCTCTAGTGATGTCAAGTGTTTTGGATTTTGAATTTGTTTTGAGTGTTTCTAATATGTTGTTAGGGAGTGGTTTGGCTGCTTTTATAGGTTTATTGTCAGGAATCATTCCAGCTATTACAGCTTCAAAATTAGACCCTGTTGAAGCTATTCGAACTGGAATGTAGAATTTTTTTCTTTCTTTTTACGATTGAATCATTATTTCAATGTATTTTTAGTGCAGAAAGAATAAACGAACATCAAAAATGAGAAATCATATTTTAGTTGTGATTTTGTCAATTTTTTCCATTGGCTTTTCACAAACACCACAAGATTCTACTATAACAAAGTTAGATGAAGTTGTTGTTTCAGCCAACCGTTGGAAACAAAATTCAAAAGATATCCCTCAGAAAATCAACGTGATAACTCCTCAAAAAGTTGCGTTACAAAATCCACAAACGGCTGCCGATTTATTGACTATTTCAGGGAAAGTATTCCTGCAAAAAAGTCAGCAAGGTGGTGGTAGCCCAATGATTAGAGGTTTTGCAACCAACAGATTATTGTATGCTGTTGACGGAATTAGAATGAATACAGCTATTTTTAGAGGAGGAAATATTCAAAATGTAATTTCATTAGATGCTTTTGCCTCAGAAAAAGTTGAAGTCTTGTTTGGACCAAGTTCTGTCATGTATGGGAGTGATGCTATTGGTGGAGTTATGAGTTTTCAAACGTTACTCCCTCAATTCTCTTCAGAGGATAAATCGTTTGTTTCTGGAAATGCCATAACACGATATTCTTCAGCCAATAATGAAAAGACTGGGCATTTTGATGTTAATATAGGTTGGAAAAAATGGGCTTTGGTTACAAGCATCAGTTCAAATGATTTTGGAAATTTACGAATGGGTTCTCACGGTCCAGATGAATATTTGCGCCCATTTTATGTGCAAAGGCAAAATGGAATAGATGTTGTCGTTACTAATGAGGATCCTTTGGTACAAAAACCAACAGCTTACTCGCAAATTAATTTGATGCAAAAAGTACGTTTTCAACCTAACAAGAACTGGGATTTTCAATACGGATTACATTTTTCAGAAACTTCAAGTTATTCTCGATATGACAGGCATATTCGATATAATAATTCAGGATTACCAAGATATGGTGAGTTCTATTATGGACCACAGAAATGGATCATGAATAATTTGAATGTCACACATCAATCAAAAGCTAAGTTATTTGACGAAATTTCTTTACGGTTAGCCCATCAGTTTTTTGAGGAGAGTCGTGTGAGTAGAAATATCAATAATCCCAATAGAGAGATTAGAATTGAAAAGGTAAATGCTTATTCATTTAATATTGATTTTATAAAGAATACAAGTGTAAAAAATAAAATTTTCTATGGACTAGAATATGTCTTAAACGATGTAAATTCAACGGGTGTAAATGAAAATATTGTTGATGATACAAGTCAAGTTGGTCCAGCACGATATCCTCAAGCCACATGGCAATCTATTGGTCTTTATTTTAACAATCAATATAAAATTACTGATAAAGCGTTACTACAGACAGGTTTGCGTTACAATCAGTTTATTTTGGAAGCGGATTTTGATACTACTTTTTATCCGTTTCCCTTTACAGAAGCTACTTTAGATAATGGTTCGTTAACAGGAAGTGCTGGAATTGTTTTTCGTCCTACAGAAAAGTGGGTAATTAGTTCAAATGTGGCCACTGCTTTTCGTTCGCCAAATGTCGATGATGTGGGAAAAGTGTTTGATTCTGAACCAGGTTCAGTAGTTATTCCAAATCCTAACTTAGAAGCTGAATATGCTTATAATGTAGATTTGAATGTAGCAAAGATGTTGGGTAAAAATGTAAAAATTGATTTTTCTACTTATTATACTTTATTGGATAATGCATTAGTGAGAAGAGATTTTACCTTAAACGGATCTTCTGAAATTGTGTATGATGGCGAGTTGAGTCAAGTGCAAGCAATTCAAAATGCTGCAAGAGCAAATGTATATGGTATTCAATTGGGATTTGATGCAAAACTATTTTCTGGTTTTCGCTTCTCTACTGATTTGAATTTCCAAAAAGGAGAAGAGGAATTAGATAATGGTGATAAAAGTCCGTCTCGTCATGCAGCACCATTTTTTGGAATATCAAGAGTAGGGTATGGGACTTCAAAATTAGATTTTGAATTGAATGTTCAGTTTAGCGATAAAGTTTCGTTTGAAGATTTAGCCGAAGAAGAGAAAGGCAAGACAGAAATTTATGCTGTTGATAGAAATGGAAACCCTTACGCTCCAAGTTGGTACACTTTGAACTTAAAATCAATGTATAAATTGAATCAAAGTTTTACACTAACAGCTGGTTTAGAAAACATTACGGATCAACGTTATAGACCATATAGTTCAGGAATTGTTTCGCCTGGGAAGAATTTTATTTTAGCTTTAAGAGCAAAATTTTAAAAAAAATCCCGTCAAGTTTATTTTTTTGACGGGATTTGTATTATCTAAGTTCTTGATTGAGAATTAAATCTATGTACAGGTTGATTTTGTTTTTAAGTTCTTTTCTGTGAGCTATAAAATCTAAAAATCCGTGTTCTAATAAGAATTCTGAAGTTTGAAAACCATCAGGTAAATCTTTACCTGTAGTATCTTTTACGATTCTTGGTCCTGCAAATCCTATTAAGGCTCCTGGTTCACCGATGTTAATATCACCAAGCATAGCGTAAGAAGCAGTAGTTCCTCCTGTTGTAGGATCTGTGCACAATGAAATATAAGGAATTTTAGCATCAGCCAGTTGTGCGAGTTTTGCAGCAGTTTTGGCTAATTGCATCAAAGAATAAGCGGCTTCCATCATTCGTGCTCCACCTGATTTAGAAATCATTACAAATGGAACTTTATTTTGGATAGAATAATCAATTCCACGGGCAATTTTTTCACCAACAACAGCTCCCATTGATCCACCAATAAAAGCAAAATCCATACAGCATACTACCAAATCTTTTCCTTTAGATTTTCCAACAGCAGTTCGAACAGCGTCTTTTAACTCTGTTTTTTTCATCGCTTCTTTTAAGCGCTCACTGTATTTTTTGGTGTCTTCAAATTTTAAAGGATCTTTAGAGGTAAGTTTAGCATCTAATTCTTTAAATTTATTGTCGTCAAAAAGAATTTCAAAATATTCTTTACTGCCTATTCTTACATGAAAATCATCTTCAGGACTTACCCAAAGATTTTTTGCTAATTCTTCAGTATCTACAATTTTTCCAGTAGGAGATTTATACCACAATCCTTTAGGGACATCTTTTTTATCTTCTGTTGCGGTTTGAATTCCTTTTTCTTTTCTTTTAAACCAAGCCATAATTCTTGAAGTTAGAAGTCAGAAATCAGAATTTAGAATTTGAAATCAAAATTTCTAAATTCTAAATTCTAAATTCTAAAATTATTATAAAGTATTAATGTTATTTAAATCAGCGAAAGCTTGTTCTAATCTTTTTATAAAAGTTAACTCACTCTCACGCACCCATTTTCTTGGGTCATAATGTTTTTTATTTGGAGAATCAGGGCCATCTGGACTTCCAATTTGGGTTTTTAAATAGTCAATATTTGAAGTTACATAATCACGAACACCTTCTGTGTAAGCAAATTGTAAATCGGTATCAATATTCATTTTTATAACACCATAGCCAATAGCTTCTCTAATTTCTTCTACAGTAGAACCACTTCCGCCATGAAAAACAAAATCGATAGGGTTAGGTTCTGTATTGTAATTTTTCTCCACATATTCTTGAGAGTTTTTCAAAATTTTAGGCGTCAATTTTACATTTCCTGGTTTGTAAACACCATGAACGTTTCCAAAAGCAGCAGCAATAGTGAATTTAGGACTAACCTTCATCAACTCTTCATAAGCATAAGCAACTTCTTCTGGTTGCGTATATAGTTTTGAACTGTCAACATCAGAATTGTCAACACCATCTTCTTCACCACCAGTAATTCCTAGTTCTATTTCTAAAGTCATTCCCATTTTACTCATTCGAGCTAAATAGGTTTTGCAAATTTCAATATTTTCTTCAATAGGTTCTTCTGATAAATCAATCATATGAGAACTATATAGAGGTTTGCCTGTTTCGGCAAAATGCTTTTCAGAAGCTTCTAACAAGCCATCAATCCAAGGTAATAATTTTTTAGCACAGTGATCAGTATGAAGAATTACAGTTGCACCATAAGCTTCAGCTAAAGTATGAATGTGTTTTGCTCCAGCAATTCCACCAAGTATAGCTGCTTTTTCATTTTGGTTTGAAAGACCTTTTCCTGCATTAAATTGTGCACCACCATTAGAAAATTGAATAATTACAGGAGCATTTAGCTTAGCAGCAGTTTCCATTACAGCATTGACCGTGCTAGAGCTAACAACGTTTACAGCAGGTAAAGCGAATCCTTTTTCCTTAGCATATTTGAAAATTTTTTGTACATCATCTCCTGTAGCAACGCCAGGTTTAATATTGTGAGCCATAATTAGTTTGTTATGTTATTTTGACAAAAATAAGAATTTTAAATATTAGAAAGGGTAATTTATACCAAAATTTAGAACTGTTTTACTAAAGTTTAAATCTCTAAACCATCTTTCATTTTCAGGTCTTCCGGGATTGTAGGTTTTATATCCAAAATCCAAACGGAAAACAAAGAAACCAAAATCGTATCTAAAACCAATTCCAGTTCCTAATGCAATATCTTTCAGGGATGAAATTCCATTGAATGTATATGCTTTGTCTTCCACATTGTCAAAAACGTTCCAAATGTTTCCTGCATCGGCAAAAAAAGCACCAAATAATTGACCAAAAAAAGGAAAGCGATATTCAGCATTAAATGCTAATTTGAAATTAGCTTCATTAAAGTCATTTATGCCTCCACTAGAACCAGGTCCAAGAGCATATGGTTGCCAGCCACGGTTATCATTTGAACCACCAGAAAAATAACTTTTAGAAAAAGGAATTGAATTGGAATTCCCATAAGGAACCGCAATGCCAACAAAGCCTCTCATGGCATAACTATTTTTTCGTCCCAAATCCCAGTGCTTGATAAATTCAAAATCGGTTTTTACGTATTGTGAATACTCAACGCCAAAAAGTGTTCTGTTACCATTGTCGCTGAAAGGTTGGTCTGTAACATTAGATAACAACGATAATACATTGCCAGCAGTTTCTAATTTTATTTTTAGATTGTAGAAGTTATAATCATAAATATCTGTTTTATTAGTGGTCGAAAATGTAAAACTTGAAGCCGCTATTAAGTTGTTTTCAATTAGTCTTCGTCTTCTTTCTCCAATACTCCTTACGGTTTGGTATTCACTGTTACTTGGTATAAGAGCAGTGTTGCCATTAATTACATCATCAATAAAGGATACAGCACCTGAAGGAGAAAGATTGCCGTCTCCATTTTCATTTTCATAATTTATATTGTCATTATAAATTAATGCAATATTATTGAGGTCTTCATATGATGAGCCATAAACATTAAAGTAATTGTTGATGTTCAAGTTTCTCACAAATTGAAGGTTTAATAATTCAAACTTTGAAATGTTATTTTTCTTTCTAGTCCAATTGTAATCAATAATTCCTGAAACATTTTCTTTATCTAATCCAATATTTGTTTGTCTGAACAAACCCACAGAAAGATTCGTAGAAGGTAACATGTCTTTTTTAATCAATTTTGAAGTTGGAAAAAAGAAAAATATTCTAGGGAAAGTCAATTTTGCATCAGCACCATATTCAGACAAGTTGAAAAATACATCATTAGGATTGGCTAAATCTTTGGAAGATCCAATATTTCCTCTAGTTGTAACCTGAAGCAATTCGGCACCTCTAAAAACATTTCTAAAAGTGACAGATAAGTTTCCAGCAATTCCAAAGCTTTGAATATTTGAGTGGATAAAATCTATATTTGGATTAATGTTATATTTTTTTAATGGAGATAAATTAATATTGGTTATTAATGAAGTGCTGTCTTTACTTTCTTTGAAATCTATATTTGGGTAATTAAAAATATTTAAATTACTCAAGGAACGATTGGTAAGAAAACGTGAATTATCGCTATAATAATCCCCTTTATTTATGAAAATAGCATTTGCAATTGCTTTAGGTCTGTATTTGATTTTTTTGGAGCCATATATAGTGTAATTGTTGTAAGTAAGACTATCTGTAATCTTAGATTTGTCTTTTATGACATCATTATCAACATATACATTAACTTTTTCAATTTTATAAATTTTGTGAGGGAGGTTGTATTTAATTTCTTCAACCGTAAGATTTCTGTTATTGATTTTTACGTCAACAGCTAGTTTTTTAGTTACTGTATCTTGATAAACATTATAATTTATGTCATTTTCCTGAAAATAATAAGCCCCATTATTTCTGAAATGATTTGTTATTCTTTTTCGTTCGTTTTCAAAATCTTTGACAGCATATCTTTTATGTAATTTTATATACGATTTGTCTTTGATGGAATTGTACATGCTGTCCATCGTCTTAGATTCGATAATTGAAGCAATTGAATCTATGGTATAGGGTTCGTTTTTAACTAAACGATAAATTATTTTCCCTTTTTTTCTTCCTAAAGAATCAATTTCTGCCTTAACTTGATTGTCAAAATAGCCTATGTTTTTATAAAAACCGCTTAATCTTTTTTTAGATTTTTCAATTTTTTCATCATCTATTAGCACTGGTGGCTCACCTACTTTTTTGAAGAAATTACTATATCCTTTTACTAAAAAAGACTCTCCTAGGCGATTTACTTGTTTTTCGGATAGCAGTTTAATTAAATTTTGTTTTCTATTAGGTTTTTTATTTAACCAAGCGTTGTAGGAAGAGTCAACATCTTTTTTGCTCAAATGATAAAGATAAAGTCGAATGGGAATTTTTAAAAAACTAGAATTTGGTTTTTGATACAATAAATTTTGAATACTATCTTCTGCAACTTTTTGGTTATCAATAATAATTTCATTTTTTACCAATAGCATTTCATCATCAGGTACTCGCATTAAAGGAGAACATGAGTAGATAATTGCAGTTAATACAATTAATAATGTTATTTTTGATAAATTATATTTCAATTTGCAGTAAATATTGGTTCAAAAATACTTCTTTTTATGATTAGTAAAAATCAAATTAAACTAATAAAAAGTCTTCAACAAAAAAAATACAGAAAACTGTATCAGTTGTTCATTGCTGAAGGTGTAAAAGTAATTCAAGAATTACTCAATTCCAATTATGAATTAGTTGAATTGTATGTTACGCAAGAATTATTTTTAAATGTTGAAAAAAGCAAGTTACATTCTATATCAGAAGCCGAATTAAAAAGTATAAGTGCTCTCGTTACTCCAAACGAATGTTTAGCCGTTTTTATTATTCCAGAAAAAAGTAAAGAAGAATCTTATGAAAAAATGCATATTGCTTTAGATGATATTCGTGATCCAGGTAATATGGGAACAATCATTAGATTAGCCGATTGGTTTGGAATTCAAGATATTGTTTGTAGTGAAGAAACAGTTGATGTGTATAATCCAAAAGTTATTCAAGCCACAATGGGTTCAATTGCAAGAGTAAATGTCATATATTGTGATTTGAAGAATTATTTGTCAAAAGCTAAAATCCCTATATATGGTACGCTTTTAGAAGGTAAGAATATTTACTCAGAAAAATTAATGCAACCCAGTATTATTGTGCTAGGCAATGAATCCAATGGTATAAGTCAAGAAGTTCAACGATTAATTACACATAAAATCACAATTCCACGATTTGGAACACTGCAACAAACAGAAAGTTTAAATGTAGCCACTGCAACAGCTATTGTGTTAAGCGAATTTTGTAGAAATAATTAAATAACCATTAGCTTCAGCTAATGGAAACTAATGGAAACTAATGAATACTAAAGTAAACTAGTGGAAAGAAAAATTCAAAAACACACCTCTTGTTCGCATAGCATCAATGTTTGATGTCCATTGACTATTTGGATCTTTGTCTCTAATTAATTCATCATTCATGCTAAAAACACCTCTTATAGAAGGAGAAAAGATGAAATACTCAAGGTATAAATCTACTCCAAAACCAATTTCATAATTGTTGGTCCATTTTATCATTCTAAATACATCAGACTCATTGTCGTCAGGAGAGTCAGCATAGCTACTGAGATTTAAGCTTCTTGATACGCCACCAACAAGGTAAGGTCTAACATTTCCAAAACGTTTTGAGGAAAACTTAACAAGTAATGGGAAATGAATATATGTAGATTTTACTTCTCTGAAACGGTCAACTGGATCTACGATATCTGGATAAATTAAATTTCTTTCAGTGTAATATAATCCAGGTTCAAAACGCAAGTCAATATATTCGTGTAATCTTAGGTTACCTATTAAACCCACATTAAAACCTGTGGTATTTTGAACCTCTAAATCTTTGGTTATGGATTTATAATCAAATTGAAAGTCATAAAAATTAAACCCCAAATAAAATCCCCAATGGACTCTGCTTTTTTGGAAATTTTCTAAATTTATAATAGGATCTTTCCCAAACTGAGCTTGGCTAGAAAAGGTAACTAAAGCAAAAACAATAATAAAAAGGTGTCTCATTGATAATATTACTTCTTAGATGCATGATAAATTGTGGCAACTCCAAATGTTTGTGGAAGATGCTTCACATCTATAAACCCAATTTTTCGTAAAATATTGTTCAAGGCTTCTCCAAAAGGGAATTTATTAGCAGAATCCGACAAGTAGGAGTAGGCAGCCTTATCTTTTGAAAATAATTTTCCGACCAAAGGTAAAATAAATTTGGAATGAAAAGCATACCCTTGTTTGAAAGGAAATTTTGTTGGTACAGAAGTTTCAAGAATTATTAATTGTCCTCCAGGTTTAATTGTTCTTAAAATTTCAGACAATCCTTTTTCAAGATTTTCAAAGTTACGCACACCATAAGCAACCGTAATGACATCAAAATAATTGTCAGGATAAGGAATATTTTCACCATCACCTAAAACCATTTTTATTTTTGAATCTAAATTTTTTTCTTGAATTTTTTTCTTTCCAATGTCCAACATGCCTTGAGAAATATCCAAACCAATAATTTCTTTGGCAGATGTTGAGGCAAATAAAATAGCCAAATCACCTGTTCCAGTTGCTATGTCTAGTATTGAAGAAGGTTGTTTTGAAGCAACCATTTTTAAGATTTTTTGTTTCCATTTGGCATCAGTACCAAATGAAATTATACGGTTTAAGCCATCATAATTGCCAGAAATAGTATCAAACATTTGGGCAACTTGTTCTTTTTTACTTAAATCAGAATCTTTGTATGGTTTTATGTTTTCTGCCATTTTATCGTTATTGGACTGCAAAAGTACGATTTATAATCAAAATCTAGATACAATTACCTTTTAACAAACGTTAAATACGTAAAATCATATTTGTGTTTTTCGTCTTTAGGATGATATTCAGATTGAATAATTTCCCAGACAGTTTCATCAATTTCAGGGAAAAAAGCATCAGCTTCAACAATAGTGTGAACTCTAGTTAACTCGATCTTATCAGCAATTTCGATGGATTGTTTATAAATTTGGCCACCACCAACAATGAAAACTTCTTCATTTTCTGGACAAACTTCAATAGCTTTTTTCAGACTATTAACCACAATACAACCTTCTGGAGCTTCGTAATCATTTTGTTTAGTTATGATTACGTGAGTTCTATTTGGCAATGGTTTTGGAAAACTTTCAAATGTTTTTCTTCCCATTATGATATAATGACCAGATGTTAAGGCTTTGAAACGTTTGAAATCATCTGGCAAATGCCAAACCAAGTCGTTGTCTTTTCCAAGAGCGTTATTTTCTGAAGCGGCTGCGATTAGTGTTAGCATTTTTAATTTAATTTAAATTGTAACGGTTGAGCATATGAGACGGCTATATATTCATTATTGTATTTTCCAGGAATAAATTTAGGGAGTAATTTTAAAATTCTTAACGTTTCTTTTAATAATAGAATATCTGCATCATAAATAATGAAATTTGTCACATAACCTTCTTTGGTAATTATAAAAGCTCCTACAGTTCTTCCTGTAATTTTTTTGTTTAATGCTTTTGTTGGATATTTAAAATTTTGAATTATATGATTGTTCATTTGTAGCATAAGGCATTTTTTACTATTCTCCTCATCTTTAATAATTTTGCAACTTTCAAATCGTGGAGCTTCTAGAAGGGTTATATCTTTTTTCTCTTCGGGTTCAATATATCTCTCAAAATTAATTTTATGTAATTTAAAGTCAAAAATTGCTTCTAATTTTACTTTTTTCTGATTTTCGTTTTCAAAAAGATTTATTTTAGGTAATAATTCTACTAAATTTTTTAGAGAATTTTCAAAATCTTTAGATTTGGTGGATACTTTATTAATAAAAATTTTTCCAGTAGTGTCAATTTCTATTTCCATGTAGATATTATCACCAATATTTTTTGATAATTTATCATTTTGAAGTATATCTTCTGAAAACTTTTTCTGCACAACTAATTGAATTCTTTTAAGATAACAGAATTTTATATTAACTATTGAATCACAATTCTGTTCTACATTATCAAAAACAGTTTTGTATTTAATTTCGTCTTGAGCAAATGAAATCAGAGAAAAAGCCAATAAAAAAAATAAAATTATTTTCTTCATAATCAAAATTTAAACAGCAACAACTCCTTTAATATGTGGATGTGGATCATAACCTTCTAAAGTAAAATCATCAAAAGTAAAATCAAAAATATTTTTAATTTCTGGGTTTAATTTCATTTTTGGCAAAGGCCTGCATTCTCTTGAAAGTTGTAATTCCAGTTGTTCTATATGATTATTGTAGATATGTGCGTCACCAAAAGTATGGATGAAATCACCCACTTGTAAATCACAAACCTGAGCAACCATCATGGTAAACAAAGCATAAGAAGCAATGTTAAAGGGAACACCTAAAAATATATCTGCACTTCTTTGGTACAATTGACAACTCAATTTTCCGTCAGCTACATAAAATTGGAAAAAAGCATGACAAGGTGGTAAAGCAGCTTTATTATTGGCTACATTTTCTGCAAAAGATTTTGATGTATCAGGCAAAACACTTGGATTCCATGCTGAAACTAACATTCTTCTGCTATTAGGATTAGTTTTTAAAGTTTCAATCAATTCTGTGATTTGGTCAATTTCTTCACCATTCCAATTTCTCCATTGATACCCATATACCGGACCTAAATCGCCATTTTCATCAGCCCATTCGTCCCAAATCTTCACACCATTTTCTTTCAAATAGCCAATATTTGTGTCTCCTTTTAAAAACCAAAGCAATTCATATATAATCGACTTTAAATGCAGTTTTTTAGTAGTTACCATCGGAAAACCTTCACTCAAATCAAAACGCATTTGATAACCAAAGACACTTTTTGTTCCTGTTCCTGTTCGGTCTCCTTTTTGGTTTCCGTGTGCTAAAACGTGTTTTACTAAGTCGTGATATTGTTGCATTTTTTTATTTTTTATTGTCATGCTGAATTTATTTCAGCATCTATTTTGTGAGATTTAGAATCAAGTTCGGAATGACAAGATTGTCTTTACCCTATAATCATTCCAGCAATGGTTGCTGATAATAATGAAGCTAAACTTCCACCAATAACGGCTTTTAATCCAAATTCTGATAATGTTTTTCGTTGGTTTGGTGCTAATGAACCGATTCCTCCAATTTGAATTCCGATAGAAGCAAAGTTGGCAAACCCACACAACATATAAGTTGCCATAATTACCGATTTATCATACGTAAAATGAATGTTGCTTGCCATATTTTTCAATTCCGCTAATTGAATATAGCCTACAAATTCTGAAGCAGCTAACTTTACCCCTAATAATTGTCCCATTAACATCATGTCTTCAGAAGCAACTCCAATCAACCACATCAATGGAGAAAATACTATTCCTAAAATGGTTTCTAATGAGAAAACTTTATATGGGATATTTTCTTTACTTACCAAATAGTCATTTATTCCTGACCATTCACCTATCCAACCAAGGGTATAGTTTATCATGGCAATAAAAGCAATGAAAACTAATAACATAGCGGCTACATTTGCTGCTAATTTTAAACCTTCTGTTGTTCCAGTTGAAATAGCATCTAATATGTTTGAACCAATCTTTTCTTTAGAAACTTCTACATTGGTATTGATGTCTTCGGTTTGAGGATATAGCATTTTTGAAACTACGATAGCTCCAGGCGCAGCCATAACTGAGGCAGCCAATAAGTGTTTTGCAAATTCTAAACGTAATATAGGGTCATTTCCGCCTAGGAAGCCAATGTAAGCAGCCAAAACACCACCAGCTACTGTAGCCATTCCGCCAACCATAACCAAAAGAATTTCTGACTTATTCATTTTTTCCAAATAAGCTTTAATCATTAGTGGTGCTTCCGTTTGCCCTAAAAATATGTTCCCTGCTACTGATAAACTTTCAGCACCAGAGATTGATAATAATTTTGTTAAAACGGTTGCTAAACCTTTTACTATAATTTGAATTACTCCTAAATAGAATAATAAGGAAGTTAAAGCAGAGAAAAAGATAATAGTTGGTAATACTTGAAATAAGAAGATAAAACCAAAACTTTCAATGTTCATCATGCCTCCTAAAAGAAATTCGCTCCCTGCTCTTGTGAAATCTAATACTAAAACAAACAAATTGCCAACAAATTCAAAGCCAGCCTTTACAAAAGGAACTTTTAAAACTCCAATAGCTAATATTAATTGAGCTGCGATTCCTAAACCAACGGTTTTCCAGTTAATGGCTTTTTTATTGCTACTGAAAAGGTAAGCAATGACTAAAAGAGAAATCATACCAAGAATTCCTCTCCAAACACTTGTGAATGATATGCCTTCGCTTTTAACGAGTTGCGTGTTTGTTTTGGCTTCTACTTTTTTGTTAGGAGCAAAAAAAGAATAGGCTTTTCCTTTATTTTTGATTACTAATGTAGAGTCAGTTTTGGTTTCAATTACAAAGCGTTTTGTTGGAGAATCAGAGCCGTTTTCAAAGAGAAAAATAAAATTATCTTGGACCAGATAATCGCCTTGCTGGTTAATGCTGTCATTGGCAATCTGTAATTTATAAGAGCCTTTTTGCAATTCTAAATAATCGTTTTGAGACGATGATAGTTGCCATTTTTTCTCAATCTCTTGAGCATTTGAGGCAAAAAAGCTGCACAGAACAGCTACAAAAAAAACTATTTTTTTAAACATATAAGTTTGTTGAGTTAAGATTCTTTTTTGGATATTTCATCGCGAATATGAGCAGCTCTTTCATAATCTTCATTTTGAACAGCTTCATCTAGCTTTTCATATAATTCTTTAACCGTAAATTGGCTGAAATTTTCACCTTTTGTGCTACTGTCTTCATGGCCAAAGCTTTCTGGCGTTGATAATATATTATCTGAATCATCCATGTCAGATTTGTCATCTTCCGTAGGATTGGTATTTAGATAAATTCCTGCTTTATCCAAGATATTTTTGTAGGTAAAAATAGGTGCTTGAAATCTTAAAGCTAAAGCTATAGCATCAGAAGTTCTTGCATCAATTATTTCTTCGATTTTGTCTCTTTCGCAAATGATACTGGAATAGAAAACACCATCTACTAATTTGTGAATAATAACTTGTTTTACTACAATATCAAATCGGTCTGCAAAACTTTTGAACAAATCATGTGTTAAAGGTCTTGGAGGTTTTATTTCTTTTTCTAGAGCAATTGCAATGGATTGTGCTTCAAAAGCACCAATGACGATTGGTAATTTGCGTTCGCCATCCACTTCGTTTAAAATAAGTGCGTAGGCACCATTTTGCGTTTGGCTGTAGGATATTCCTTTTATAGTTAATTTTACTAAACTCATTCTTTGTGTACGTTAAGAATTGATTTTTAGGTCAAGTTCTTACATTAATAAATAATCAATACATTTCTCTAATAGCCCTGATAGTAATGAAAAACCTTTTATTTTGTTGTCAAACAAAATAAAAGTTTGTAATGAATAGCAGGAAAATGATGGCTAAATACAAACCTAGCCATTCGCTCCAAAAATAAAAAAAAGAGCTATCTAAACAAAGATAACTCTAATTTTAATATAATTTATTTTTGAACAATGCTTTTTAAGCATTTGCCGCTTTGAAAGCTTTTAATTTTTCAATTAGTTTAGGGACAACTTCAAAAGCATCACCCACCACACCATAGTCAGCCACTTTGAAGAAAGGAGCTTCAGCATCGGTATTGATAACAACTTTTACTTTTGATGAATTTATACCAGCAATATGTTGGATAGCTCCAGAAATTCCTACTGCAATATATAAATTGGCTGCTACAGGTTTTCCTGTTTGACCAACGTGTTCACTATGAGGTCTCCAACCAATATCAGAAACAGGTTTTGAACAAGCTGTTGCTGCTCCTAAAACAGAAGCTAATTCTTCTATCATTCCCCAATTTTCGGGACCTTTTAATCCACGACCTGCAGAAACTACTATTTCAGCATCAGCAATAGTTACTTTTCCTGTTACTTTTTCAACGTTTTCAACTTTTACTGAGAAATCAGCATCGTTTAATGTTGGGTTAAAATCTTCTTCAGTTAGAGAAGAGCTACTCTCAATCAAACCAAATGAGTTTTTAGCTAATGCTAATACTTTAATTTCTGTAGATATTTCAGTGATATTAAAAGCTTTGTTTGAAAATGCTGTTCTTTTAACTTGAAAAGGACTTGTGCTTACTGGTAAAGCCACTACATTGGAAGCAAAGCCTGCATTTAAATGTGTAGCTACCAAAGGAGCTAAATATAAACTATCCGTTGTGGAAGATAACACAATTACTTTACTTCCTTCTTTTTCGGCAGCTTGCTTGATAACATCAGCATAAGCTTTTGCGTTAAATTTTGATAAAGAATCGTTGGATACTTTTAACACTTTGTCAACTCCATAGTTAGCTAATTCTGCTGTTGAACTTGTATTTATTGTAACAGCTGTAACCGTTGTTCCTAAAGAATCTGCTACTTTTTTTGCATAAGAAGCCAATTCAAAAGCAACTTTTTTAAATTTCCCTTCAGCAGATTCTGCGTATATTAATAATGACATAATTTTTGATTTAAAGATTGAAAAATTTAATAATTTAAAGATTTCGTAATTCGTAATTTATAATTCGTAATTATATAACTTTTGCTTCGTTGTGTAATAGATTTACTAATTCATCCAAGTTGTCTGCTTTAACTAGTTTTACTGCAGATTTTGGTGCTGGTTTTTCAAATTTGACAGCTTTTGTTGCTGTATCATTGTTTGTTGGTTCAACTACACTTATAGCTTTTGTTCTTGCTTGCATAATTCCTCTCATATTAGGAATACGAAGATCTTTTTCTTCAACTAACCCTTTTTGACCACCAACAACTAAAGGTAAAGTTGCAGAAAGAGTTTCTTTTCCTCCATCAATTTCACGCATTGCTTTTGCATTAGTTCCGTCAACAGTCAGTTCAATGCAAGAATTTATAAAGTTGTATCCCAAAAAGGCTGATAACATACCAGGAACCATTCCTCCATTGTAATCTAGAGATTCTTTTCCAGCAATGATTAAATCGTAGTTTCCTTGTTTGGCAACTTCAGCAAGTTGTTTAGCAACAAACATACCATCGGTAGGATTTGCATTTATACGTATTGCTTCATCTGCTCCAATTGCTAGTGCTTTTCTGAGAGTTGCTTCAGAATCTGCTAAGCCAACATTAACAACCGTTACGGAAGCGCCTTGTTGTTCTTTAAACCAAACAGCTCTGGTTAAACCAAACTCGTCATTTGGGTTAATTACAAACTGTACACCATTAGTGTCAAATTCAGTATCACTATTTTTAAAATTAATCTTCGAAGTAGTATCAGGCACATTGCTGATGCAAACTAATATTTTCATTTTATCTAATTTGAATATTTTTATGGCACGAAATTACAAAAAATACTTTAAAAAATACTATGCACGCATAATAAATTTTATTAAAAATGAAATTTACGAAAAGGTTATAGTTGATAAATCCGTTTTAATTTAAAATTGAAGTATTAAATTGGAATATTTTTTTACTATTTTTGCGTTTCAATACTATACAAGAAATAAAATATATGAGAACTATACAATTTAGAGAAGCTATTGCAGAAGCAATGAGTGAAGAAATGCGTAGAGACGAATCTGTTTACTTAATGGGCGAAGAAGTAGCTGAATATAACGGAGCTTACAAAGCTTCAAAAGGTATGTTAGATGAATTTGGACCAAAACGTGTTATTGATACTCCTATTGCAGAATTAGGTTTTGCGGGAATTGCTGTAGGTTCTGCTATGAATGGTTGTCGTCCAATTGTAGAATACATGACGTTCAATTTCTCATTAGTTGGTATTGACCAAATTATAAATAATGCAGCAAAAATGCGCCAAATGTCTGCAGGACAATTCCCAATGCCAATGGTATTTAGAGGACCAACAGCTTCTGCGGGACAATTGGGAGCAACGCATTCACAAGCTTTTGAAAATTGGTTTGCTAATACACCAGGTTTAAAAGTTGTAGTTCCTTCAAATCCATATGATGCCAAAGGATTGTTAAAAGCAGCAATTCGTGATAACGATCCAGTAATTTTCATGGAGTCTGAGCAAATGTATGGTGACAAAGGAGAAGTGCCAGAAGGAGATTATACTATCCCATTGGGAGTTGCTGATATCAAAAGAGAAGGTACAGATGTAACTATAGTTTCTTTTGGAAAAATCATAAAAGAGGCTTACACAGCAGCAGATGAACTAGCTAAAGAAGGTATTTCTTGTGAAATTATTGATTTAAGAACAGTTCGTCCAATGGATTATGATGCAATCATTAAATCAGTTAAAAAAACTAATAGATTAGTAGTGTTAGAAGAAGCTTGGCCTTTTGCTAGTGTAGCTTCTGAAATCACTTATATGGTTCAGGAAAGAGCTTTTGATTATTTAGATGCTCCTATTCAAAGAATCACTACAGCAGATACTCCAGCACCTTATTCTCCAACCTTATTGAAAGAATGGTTGCCAAATGCAGATGACGTTGTTAAAGCTGTTAAGAAAGTTACCTATAAATAAAATAAACTTTATATATTTGAAACTTCATCAGAACTAACTGGTGGAGTTTTTTTTGTTTTAAAAATTGCTACAAATGAAACATAAATTTTTATTTATTTTATTATTAATTACAACATCAATTTTTGCTCAAACAAAAGTTGGTGGGAAAGTCATAGACGAACTCAATCAGCCTGTTTCATTTGCCAATGTAATTTTTAAAAATTCAAAAGAAGGTGTAATCACAGATGAAAATGGTGATTTCTATTTTGAGTCCAAAGAAAATTATACTACTCTAGTAGTTTCTTTTATTGGTTACGAACCTACAGAAGTTTCCCTGAAACCTGGATTAAATAGTAATTTAAAAATTGTATTAAAAGAAGGAGTTACTTTAAAAGATGTAGTAGTTTATTCAGGAAAAACATCAAAGAAAAACAATCCAGCTATAGATATTTTGAGAAAAATTTGGGAGCGAAGACGAAAAAATGGACTCAAAATGTTCGATCAATACCAATACGATAAGTACGAAAAAGTGGAGTTCGATATGAATTCTATTGATAGTGCTTTCATGGCAAATAAAGTATTTAAAGGATTAGAGTTTGTTTTCGAACAAATGGATACTTCAAAAATCACAGGAAAAGCTTATTTACCAATTTTTATAAACGAGGAGTTAAGTGAAGTTTATGGAGATAATGTTATCAATAAAAAGAAAGAGGTATTAAAGGCTAACAAAAATTCAGGCTTAGGCAGTAGTAATGGAGTTACAGTTTTTATTAAAGATTTATACGCCAATTATGATATCTATGATAATTATTTAAAATTTTTTGATAAAGATTTTGTTAGTCCATTATCAAGAACAGGAATTAACGTATATAATTATGTACTTAGTGACAGTACATATATTGATAATAAATGGTGCTATAATATTGTATATTACCCAAGGAGAAAAGGAGAATTGACTTTTAAAGGTGATTTTTGGGTTAATGACACTACATGGGCAATTAAAAAAATTAACCTTGAAGCCAATAAAAGTGCCAATATAAATTGGGTTAAAGAGATTTATATTGAACAAGAATTTGATGTATTGAATGATTCTGTATTTCTACTCAAAAGAGATCATATGATGTCAGACTTTAGTTTTTCAAAGAAAGAGGAATCAAAAGGAGTTTATGGTAAACGAACAACATTATTCAAAAACCATCAATTTAATATTCCAAAAGAAAGTGAATTCTACAGAGAGGAAGTAAATTATTACGATAAAACAGCCTACAGTCAAAGCGATGAATTTTGGGAAGCCAATCGTTTTGAACGTTTAAATGACAACGAAGCAGGCATTTATAAGCTGTTAGATACACTAATGACAGTGCCTAAATTTAAAAGAGTTTATGATTTAGTTACTATTTTAGGAAGTGGATACATACAAGTAGGGAACATAGATATTGGGCCTATTTTTTCAACATTTGGATACAATGATGTAGAAGGTCAAAGAATAAGAATTGGTGGAAGAACTTATTTCGGAACAAATGATCCTTGGCGAATTCAGGCCTACACAGCTTATGGTTTTAAAGACCAAAAGTTCAAATATGGTATTTCTGGGAAATGGTTGGTAAACAAAAAGAATAGATTAATTCTAAATGCTGGAAATCGTCAAGATGTTGAGCAAATGGGAGTGAGTTTAACTACTTCTAATGACGTTTTAGGAAGAAGTTTTGCCTCATCATCTTTTTTTGCTAGTGGAGTCAATGATAAACTAACCAATATTAACCTTACAGTATTAGGGATGGAAATTGAACCCGTAAAAAACTTAAAATTCCAAACCAATTTATCCTATCGAACATTAGAATCGGCATCTAGTACATTTAGTTTAGATTATTTTACAGATAACACTTATTCAACCATTAAAAATGATGTAACTCAGTCAGAAATAAACCTTGTAGCTGAATATACTCCTGGGAGAAAAACTATTGGTTTTGGTGTAGAGAGATTAGATGTGGATTTCAATTTTGCCAGAGTATTTTTAAGTTATAGTCAAGGATTAAAAGGAGTGCTGAATAGTGATTTTGATTATCAAAAATTACAATTTTATTATCGCCAACCAGTTTTGGTAGGAGGTTTTGGTCGACTCTTTACAACCTTTGAAGCTGGTAAAATATTTGGACAAGTACCATTAGGGTTGATGGGAATTGTACCCGGAAATCAATCTTATTTCATAATCGAAAACACTTATAATTTATTGGATTGGTATGAGTTTGTGGCAGATGAATACGCATCATTGCATTTTGAACACCATTTTAACGGAAGGCTATTCTCAAGAGTTCCTTTCCTAAGAAAATTAAATTGGAGAGAGATTGTGGGTTTGAAAACGGTTTATGGAACTGTTTCAGATGAAAACCGATTGATAAATGCGTCAGGTTTAGTTTATCAAGCTCCTGAAAAAGTTTATTGGGAATATAGTGCAGGAATTGGAAATATCTTTAAGGTTTTAAGAATAGATGCTGCATGGAGAGGAAATTATCTTGAACTTCCAAATGCAAGAAAATTTGCTGTTAGAGCTTCATTCGGATTCTATTTTTAATGCAAGAAGCCATTGCATACTTATGTGAGAAAGAGAATGTTTTTAAGCAAATAATTCAGCAATACGGCTTTCCTATTCAACCCAAAAGACCTCAAGGATTTGAAACATTAGTACTCTTAATTCTAGAGCAACAAGTTTCAATAGATGCTGCCAAAGCCACTTTTACTAAGTTGAAAAATGCAATTTCAGTTTTTAAAGTTGAAAATGTATTTGCCTTTCCAGAAGAAAATTTCCGTTCTTGTGGAGTAAGTCGTCAAAAAACAAAATACATCAAAGCACTTTCAGAAGCCATCTTGTTAAAAGAATTAGATTTAGAAAGGTTAGCTTCAAAAAAATCAGAAATTATCCGTCAAGAACTCATCAAAATTAAAGGGATTGGCCACTGGACAATCGATATTTATTTGATGTTCTCTTTAAATGCTTCAGATATAATCCCCTTAGGAGATGTTGCTGTTGTCAATACAATGAAAGAACTTTTTGATATTCATACCAAAGAAGAAATGGAAGAATATGCCTTCAAATGGAAGCCATATCGCTCTTTTGCAACTTATTTGTTATGGCATTATTACTTAAAAAAAAGAGGACGGAAAATTTCATATTAAATCTATGTAAAATCTATATTTTTTTAGCAAAACTCTTTTGCTTCTGATGTTATATAATAGTACCTTTGCAACCCTTTATTAAAAACAATAGAAAAATGACAGCAGATAAAGTTACTACATTTGATGTGTTAATAGAAATTCCTAGAGGAAGTAGAAACAAATACGAATACGATTTTGAATTAAAAAGAATGCGTTTTGACAGAATGTTGTTTTCGTCAATGATGTATCCAGCAGATTATGGATTCATTCCTGAAACTTTAGCATTAGACGGTGATCCGTTGGATGTTTTAGTATTAGTAAACGAGCCAACTTTTCCAGGTTGTGTTATGGAAGTAAAACCAATTGGTGTTTTCCATATGGCAGACGACAAAGGGCCAGACGAGAAAATTATCTGTGTGCCAGTTTCAGATCCAATTTGGAATAAACTAAACGATTTAAGTGATGTAAATCCACATTTGATTAAAGAAATTGAACATTTCTTCCAAGTATATAAAGACTTAGAAAATAAAAAAGTTGATGTTGAAGGTTGGGGAGATGTAAATGAAGCAAAAGAAATTTTAGTGAAATGTACCAAACGTTTCGAAGACTTAGAAAACAAACCAGAAGGATTATTTAGCATTAAATAATTTCTTTCTTAAATAAATAAAAGGCAGTATTTTTAATAAAATATTGCCTTTTTTGTTTTATTTTCTTAATATTACCATAAAAATAACAAATACAAAAACTAAATTATATTTTATGGAATCAATGATGATTTATGTACCAATAGTCATGGCACTATTGGGATTGGCATTTATGTTTGCCAAACGTGCTTGGGTTCTTAAACAAGACGCAGGAGATGGAAAAATGAAAGAAATTTCAGATTACATCTATGAAGGAGCCTTAGCCTTTTTAAAAGCAGAATACCGATTATTAGCAATATTTGTGTTAATTGCAAGTCTTGTGTTGGCAGGTATTACTTTTATTCCAGGAGTTAAAACACATTTATTAATAGTTATAGCTTTCATTTTTGGAGCTATTTTTTCTGCTTTAGCAGGAAATATGGGGATGAAAATCGCCACAAAAACAAATGTTAGAACTACGCAAGCCGCTAGAACAAGTTTACCTCAAGCTTTAAAAGTTTCTTTTGGAGGTGGAACAGTTATGGGATTAGGTGTTGCTGGTTTAGCAGTTTTAGGATTAACGGGATTCTTTATATTATTTTTCCACATGTTTATGGATGGTGTTTGGACAGATACAGACGGAATGACAGTAGTTTTAGAAACATTAGCTGGATTCTCTCTTGGAGCTGAATCAATTGCATTATTTGCCCGTGTAGGTGGTGGAATTTATACAAAAGCTGCCGATGTGGGTGCTGACTTAGTAGGGAAAGTAGAAGCAGGAATTCCAGAAGACGATCCACGTAATCCAGCTACAATTGCAGATAACGTTGGTGATAACGTTGGAGACGTCGCGGGTATGGGTGCCGATTTGTTTGGTTCTTATGTGGCAACAGTTCTTGCAGCAATGGTTTTAGGAAATTATGTAATCCAAGATATGGGTGGTAAAATCGATGACGCTTTTGGCGGAATTGGACCAATTTTATTACCAATGGCAATCGCAGGTTTCGGAATTTTATTCTCTATCATCGGAACAATGTTAGTAAAAATTGCAAGCGATGATGCTAAAGAAGCACAAGTACAAAAAGCATTGAACATTGGAAACTGGGTTTCTATCGTTTTAACCTTAATTTCTTGTTACTTCTTAGTTGACTTTATGTTGCCAGAAGTATTAACATTAAACTTCTACGGTGAAGGCGATAAAGAAATCGATTCAATTCGTGTTTTCTATGCCACAATTGTAGGTTTGTTCGTAGGTGGAGCAATTTCATCTGTAACGGAATACTACACAGGATTAGGTACAAAACCAGTATTGGCTATCGTACAAAAATCATCAACTGGAGCTGGAACTAACGTAATTGCTGGTTTAGCAACAGGTATGATTTCTACTTTCCCAACCGTTTTATTATTTGGAGGTGCAATTTGGGCTTCTTACGCTTTAGCAGGATTTTATGGGGTTGCTTTAGCCGCTTCAGCAATGATGGCTACAACAGCCATGCAATTAGCAATCGACGCGTTCGGACCAATTTCTGACAACGCTGGAGGTATCGCTGAAATGAGTGAATTACCAAAAGAAGTACGAACAAGAACTGATATTTTAGATTCAGTAGGAAATACAACAGCTGCAACAGGAAAAGGTTTCGCAATCGCTTCAGCTGCTTTAACTTCGTTAGCTTTATTCGCTGCTTATGTGACGTTTACTGGAATTGATGGAATCAATATTTTCAAAGCACCAGTGTTGGCCATGTTGTTTATAGGAGGAATGATTCCAGTTGTGTTCTCTGCATTAGCAATGAATTCTGTTGGAAAAGCAGCAATGGACATGGTGTACGAAGTTCGTCGTCAGTTTAAAGAAATTCCAGGAATCATGGAAGGTAAAAACAAACCTGAGTATGGCAAATGTGTAGAAATTTCTACTAAAGCCGCTTTACGCGAAATGATGTTACCAGGAATTTTAACCATCGGTTTTCCTATTGCAATTGTATTATTAGGTAAATTAGTTTATGGAGATAACAACCAATTAATCGCTGAAATGTTAGGAGGATATATGGCTGGAGTTACGGTTTCAGGGGTGCTTTGGGCAGTGTTCCAAAACAACGCTGGTGGAGCTTGGGATAACGCCAAAAAATCCTTCGAAGCTGGAGTTGAAATCAACGGAGAAATGACATACAAAGGTTCTGATGCACACAAAGCAGCAGTAACTGGAGATACTGTTGGAGATCCATTCAAAGATACTTCTGGACCATCGATGAACATTTTAATTAAATTAACATGTTTAATTGGTTTAGTAATCGCTCCAATCTTAGGAGGACACGGTGCTACAACTGAAAAAGGAGCTTGCTGTACAAAAACAGAAATGATGTGTTGCGACAAAGGGAAATGTGATATGTCTAAATGTGCTGACATGACAAAAGAGGAATGTGCTAAAATGTGTGAAGAGAATGGTTGTTCCGAAGAATGTAAAGAGAAATGTATGGCAATGTATGACGAAAATGGAAAATTCATTGGCAAAGAAAAACACGTTCACGGACCAAATTGTAAGCATGATGTAGAAGAAATTAAAGATATTAAGGTAAAAAAAGAAGAATTACCAGATGGGAAAGTAAAAGCAATTGTGACTTTAAAAACGGTTGTTAATGGTAAAGAAACAACAGAAGAAAAAATCTTTGAAGGAACAGATTTAGAAGTTGAAGCTAAAATCGCAGAATTAGGAAAATAATCTTTTTCAACACAAATAATGAAAACCGTGCAGTAATGTGCGGTTTTTTTTGTTATTTTTAACCAAACAAACACAATTCCAATGAAATATAAAATATTGACTTTGTTGTTGCTAATTTCTGTAATAAGTGTCGCACAACAGAATCTTAATTTAATTCCGAAGCCAGAAAATATCATATTGGGTAAAGGAAGTTTTTTTATAACATCAAAAACTAAAATTCAAGCTGATGAGGATTCTTTTGAAGCAAACTATTTGAAAACATTAATTAAAGTTCAAACAGGTTTAGATTTAAAGGTTGATTCAAAAAATAAATCTAAAAGTATTCATTTACTTTTGAAGGAAGAACAATCAAAAGGATTGACAGATGAAGGCTATGAGTTAAATGTCTCAAATAATAAAATTGTAATTACGGCTTCTTCAAATCAAGGACTTTTTTATGGAATTCAAACCCTTTTACAGCTAATTCCATTTGAAAGAAAGACAAAAATTACAATTCCTTGGCTTAAAATTACTGACCAACCCAAATTCCAATGGCGCGGCATGCATTTAGACGTTTGTCGTCATTTCTTTCCAAAAGATTTCATCAAAAAATACATTGATTATTTGGCGATGTATAAAATGAACACCTTTCATTGGCATTTAACCGATGACCAAGGTTGGCGCATAGAAATTAAAAAATATCCGAAACTAACGGAAGTAGGAGCTTGGAGAAACGGCTCCATGGTTGGACATTACACCGACCAAACGTTTGACAACATTCGCTATGGCGGATTTTATACACAAGAAGAAATCAAAGAAATCGTAGCTTACGCCAAAGAACGACATATCACCATTGTTCCCGAAATCGAAATGCCAGGTCATGCTTTAGCAGCCTTAGCTTCTTATCCAGAATTTTCATGTACAGGTGGCCCATTTGAAGTAGCAAAAACTTGGGGTGTATTAGAAGATGTTTTTTGTCCAAAAGACGAAACATTTACGTTTTTAGAAAATATTTTGACAGAAGTTATCGCGTTATTTCCTTCCGAATATATCCACATTGGAGGTGATGAGTCTCCAAAAGTCCGTTGGAAAAGTTGTCCACATTGCCAAAAAAGAATTAAAGATGAAAACTTAAAAGACGAACACGAATTGCAAAGTTATTTCATTCAACGAATTGAAAAATTTGTCAATAGTAAAGGTCGAAAAATCATCGGTTGGGACGAAATTTTAGAAGGTGGATTAGCACCAAACGCAGCCGTAATGAGTTGGCGCGGTACAGAGGGTGGAATCGCGGCAGCCAAACAAAAACATTTCGTTGTCATGTCGCCAGGTTCGCATTGTTATTTTGACCATTATCAAGGCGAACCTAAAAACGAACCGATTGCTTTTGGCGGATATACCAATGTCGAAAAAGTGTATTCTTTTAATCCAATTCCAAAGGAACTTTCTACAGAAGAGTCAAAATATATTTTAGGTGCTCAAGCTAATCTTTGGACGGAATATATCAACACAACAGAACATGTTGAATTTATGGTTTTTCCAAGAATAGCAGCGCTTTCTGAAGTGGTTTGGGGAACATCCAATCCGAAAGAATACAAAGAATTCGAAAAAAGATTGATTTCACATTTTGAAATCTATGATAAAAAAGGAATCAATTATAGCAAAGCCATTTTTGAAGTAATTTCCAAAGTGCAACCTGCCGAAAACGGAGTAGCTTTCGAATTAAAATCAGCAAATCCAAATGGAATCAAATACACAACCGATGGTTCAGAACCAAATGCGAATTCGATTTCTTACGAAACACCAATTCTTGTTGCTAAAAATCAAACCATAAAAGCGGCTTATTTCGAAAATGGTAAAGCAAAAAGTGCCACTATCGAACAACCGTTTTTCATCACTAAATCAACTGGTAAAAAGATTAAATTGATACATCAACCGCATGAAAATTATGGAATCGGTGGCAGTTTTACTTTGGTAGATGGAATGAAAGGAAATCCTTCTAAATTCGGCAGAGATTGGTTAGGTTTCTGGGGAAAAGATATGAATGCCACTATCGATTTAGGTAAACCAGAAACGATTTCAAAAATCAGCATCAACACCCTTTCATCCGAAGGGAGTTGGATTTATTATCCAAAAAGCATCGGAATTTTAGTTTCAAAAGATGGAGAAAATTATATTCCAATTACAATTGTTTCTTCTAAAGAAATTAAAGAAAACAAAGGAAAAATTGTGGTACAATTCGACAAACAAAACGTTCAATTTATAAAAGTTATTGCAGAAAACAACGGAATCATTTCAGATGGAAATCTAGGAGCTGGTTCAAACAGTTGGTTATTTGTAGACGAAATAAGTGTAGAATAATGACAAACAGAAGAAATTTTTTAAAAACAACTGCATTAGCAACTGCAGGCGTAGCGTTTCAGGCTTTCAATGGGAAATCTGAAGAAGCTGAAATCAATATCAATTCAGGAAAATCTAACAAACCTATCGTGCTTTCTACATGGAATTTCGGTTTGCAAGCCAATGAAGCTGCTTGGGAAGTGTTGAAAAATAAAGGTCGTGCTTTAGATGCTGTAGAAGCTGGAGTAAAAATTCCAGAAGGTGATCCAAATGAAAGAAGTGTAGGTTACGGCGGTCGCCCAGATAGAGATGGTCGCGTAACCTTAGACGCTTGTATCATGGACGAATTCTCGAATATTGGTTCGGTAGCTTGTTTGGAGCATATCAAACATCCTATTTCTGTGGCAAGAATGGTGATGGAAAAAACGCCTCACGTTATGTTGGTTGGTGATGGCGCTTTGCAATTTGCCTTATCGCAAGGATTTCAAAAGGAAAAATTATTGTTAGAAGCTTCTGAAAAAGAATGGAAAGAATGGTTGAAAACCAGTGAATATTTACCAAAAGCCAACATAGAAAATCACGATACTATCGGAATGATTGCTTTAGATGCGCAAGGCAATTTATCGGGTGCTTGTACCACTAGCGGAATGGCTTTCAAAATGCACGGAAGAGTTGGCGATTCGCCAATCATTGGTGCTGGTTTATATGTGGATAATGAAATTGGAGCTGCAACCGCAACAGGTCATGGCGAAGAAGTAATCCGAATTACAGGTTGTCATTTGGTAGTAGAATTGATGCGTCAAGGAAAATCGCCACAAAAAGCGTGTGAAGAAGCCGTAATGCGAATTGTAAAATTGACGCAAAATCGAGGAAAAAATCTAAAAGATATCCAAGTTGGATTTATCGCTTTGAATAAAAAAGGAGAATATGGTTCTTATTGTGTACAAGGTGGCTTTAATTATGCCGTTCACGATGTAAGTGGAAATAAATTAATCGATGCGAATTATTATTTGAAATAATTTTTTGTCACAGATTAGAGGATTTTTAATCCGTGTGAATCTGTATAATCCGTGGCCAATATTAATGACTTATGCTCCAAAATAAAAAAATTGAAATCGCTTGTTTTAACCTTGAATCTGTCCTAATTGCTCAAAAAGCTGGAGTTGATAGAGTAGAATTGTGTGCAGATATGTCCGTTGGTGGCACAACTCCAACAATTGAAATGATTCAACAAGCTCGCGAAAATCTAATCATCGATTTATATTTAATGATTCGCCCAAGAGGAGGAAATTTCGTTTACTCAGAAGCAGAATTTAAACAAATGAAATCCGAAATCGAAACCATCAAAAAGTTAGGAGTCAACGGTTTTGTTTTTGGAATTTTAAAGGACGATAAAACAATTAATATAGAACAAAATAAAGTCTTAGTGGAATTAGCAAAACCATTTCCATGTACGTTTCACAGAGCTTTTGATGAAGTTTTGGATTACGAAAAAGCATTGGAAGATGTCATCTCTTGCGGATTTTCAACCATTCTAACTTCTGGAACTTTTCCAAATGTGATGGAAGGAAAAGAAGTTTTAAGGCAATTAGTCATTCAAGCCAAAAATAGAATCAAAATCATGCCCGGTGGCGGATTGCGTTCGACTAATATTTCGGAATTAAATGAAATGGTAAATGCGAATTGGTATCATTCATCCGCCATTACCGATGGAAGTGAAACCGCAAATTCCAAGGAAATAATACAACTAAAGAAAAAGCTGCAATCTTAAATAAACTTGTATGCCTTATAAGGTTAAAAAAATCTTCGTTTTTCTATTCTGTCTAAATTGTTTTTTCATTTTTGGACAAACTTCTTATCGCAATTTGTCATCAGAAAACTGGACATTCAACAAACAAAACGAAGCAAAAAAATACAAGGCAACCATTCCTGGAACGGTTCACACGGATTTGTTTCAAAACCAATTAATCCCAGATCCGTTTTTTGGAAACAATGAAAAGCAATTGCAGTGGATTGAAAATGAAAATTGGGAATACGAAACACATTTCACTCTCTCGGAATCCGAACTAAAAAATCAAAACATCGATTTGGAATTTGAAGGTTTGGATACCTATGTAACTGTTTATTTTAACGGAAAAGTAGTTTTAGAAGCCGATAATATGTTCCGAAAATGGACGATTTCTGCCAAATCGCATTTGAAAATAGGGACCAATCATTTAAAAGTAGTTTTTCATTCGGCAGTTCAAAAAGGAAAAGAAGCAGCGAAAAAATTATCCTATACGTTACCCGAAAAAGAACGTGTTTTTGTTCGAAAAGCGCAATATCAATTCGGTTGGGATTGGGGGCCAAGATTTGTAACGGCTGGAATTTGGAAAAAAGTCCAATTAAAATTTTGGAATTCGGCAAAAATTGAAAATATCAAATACAGCCAAATTCAATTGAATGATAAAAAGGCGATTTTAGAATTCACAACCGAAATTTACGTTTCTAAAGTCAAAACGATTCAGTTGAAAATCAATGAAAAAATCGAAACGTTCAACCTGAAAAAAGGAAAGAACAGAATCCAAATGCAATATGAAATTACGAATCCAAAATTGTGGTGGTGTAATGGTTTAGGTGATGCGAATTTGTATCCTTTTACTGTTGAAATCAGTCAGAAAAATCAGTTTTTAGATGCAAAAAGGCTGAATATTGGTTTACGAACTATCGAATTAATTCAGGAAAAAGACCAAGCTGGAAAAAGTTTTTATTTCAAATTAAACGGAAAATCGGTTTTCATGAAAGGAGCCAATGTGGTTCCGCCCGATAGTTTTTTACCAAGAGTTTCGGATGCTACATATTTTTCTTTAGTTGAAAATGCTAAAAAAGCGAACATGAACATGCTTCGCGTTTGGGGTGGCGGCGTTTATTTTGATGATGCATTTTATGAAGCTTGTGATGCCAACGGAATTTTAGTGTGGCAAGATTTTATGTTTGCTTGTTCGATGTATCCGGGCGATGAAAAGTTTGTTGAAAATGTAAAGCAAGAAGTAATTTATAACGTAAATCGTTTGCAAAATCATCCGAGTATTGCGATTTGGTGTGGTAATAATGAAAATGATGAAGGTTGGCACAATTGGGGTTGGCAAAAACAATTCAATTATTCCAAAGCCGATTCGACTCAAATTTGGAACGACTACAAAAAAGTATTTCACGAAATGGTTCCGCAGACTTTAGATAGTTTACTTCCGAAAGAAAAAAATATTTATTGGTCGTCTTCGCCATCGATTGGTTGGGGAAGAAAGGAAAGTTTACTGCAAGGCGATTCGCATTATTGGGGCGTTTGGTGGGGAAAAGAACCTTTTGAAATTTATGAAAAAAAAGTAGGGCGATTCATGAGCGAATATGGTTTTCAAGGCATGCCCAATTTGGAAACTTTACAAAAAGTGATTAATAAAGAAGATTTGAATTTCACTTCCGAAGCTTTTAAAAATCATCAAAAACATCTAACAGGTTACGAAACCATCAACGAGTATATGGAACGCGATTATGTAGTGCCAAAAGATTTTGAGAATTATGCTTATGTTTCTCAATTATTACAAGCTCGAGGAATGAAAATCGCCATTGAAGCCCATAGAAGAGCCAAACCTTATTGTATGGGAACATTATATTGGCAGTTGAATGATTGTTGGCCTGTGACTTCTTGGAGTTCAATTGATTTTTATGGCAATTGGAAAGCGTTTCATTATCAAGCGAAGCGAAGTTTTGATAATTTATTACTTTCAGTTAACGAAGAAAATGAACAATACAAAACGTATTTAGTTAATGATAATAACAAAAGTTATTCAGGAAAATTAGAATTAGAATTGTTGTCTTTTGAAGGAAGAACACTTTGGGAAACATCAAAAGAGGTGAGTGTTGCAGAAAATTCAAGTACACTTGTATATGAAATTCCCAATGCTTATTTTGAAAAATTTGATTTAAAGTATGCAGTTTTAAGAATTCAATTTAATGGAGTGAAAACTAATTTTTTCTTTAGTCAACCCAAAGAATTAAAACTTCAAAAACCCAATATTCAAATCAAAACCATAGATGAGGGCACAATTGAAATTTCTTCGGATATTTTGGCAAAGAGTGTTTTTCTTTCTTCGGGAGAAGATACTTTTTTTGAAGATAATTATTTCGATTTACTGCCCAATGAAAAACGAATTATCAAATTGTCCAAAGCTGTAAAAGAGATAAAAGTAAAATCGTTGTTTGATACAATGAAATAAAAAAAGTTGTTCTGTCAAGTTGAACTTGTTTCAGCTTCTCAAGTTACATTTTTAGATTCTGAAGCAAGTTCAGAATGACAAAATCCTAATAAAAAAAGCCTCATTTGAGGCGTTTTGTATATCTAAAATAATCCGTTGATTTCTGCATTAATTCTGTTGACAATTTCTCCCAAATCTTCAGGGTTGTTTACATAATCCATATTATCAACATCAATGATCAATAATTTGCCTTTGTCATATTTATGGATCCAAGCTTCATATCTTTCATTTAAACGACTTAAATAGTCAATTGAAATGGTGTTTTCATATTCCCTTCCTCGCATGTGTATTTGATTAACCAAATTTGGAATTGAACTTCTCAAATAAATTAATAAATCAGGCGGACCAACTAATCCTTCCATCAAGTCAAAAAGAGAACTGTAATTATTGAAATCTCTATTGGTCATTAATCCCATAGCATGAAGATTGGGAGCAAAAATATGGGCATCTTCATAAATAGTTCTATCTTGAATAATTTTTTTACCGCTTTCGCGAATTTGTAAAACCTGACGAAAACGACTGTTCAAGAAATAGATTTGTAAGTTAAAACTCCAACGCTCCATTTGATGGTAAAAATCATCTAAATATGGATTGTCAACAACATCTTCAAAATGAGGCTCCCACTTAAACTGTTTGGCTAACAACTTGGTTAAAGTTGTTTTGCCTGCTCCAATGTTTCCAGCTATTGCTACATGCATTATGGTAAATCTATTTTATAATTAATAATATGACTGCGTGTAAAAATAGATAAAATTCCGTTGTTAAAGAAAAAATTATCGAAGCTTTTTTCATTTATATTGATTTTTGTAACTAATGGCTTACGGCTATTGAAATAGAATAATTCTTGATTGTTAGAATAAATTAATTTTGTTGAATCAACTATTTGAATATCTTCAAATTCAGGAATTTTTGCAAAAGTTTTTATTTTCCCAAAGATTGAAATGGAATTCAAAATGTTGGCATCATCTATCCAATAAAAAAAATTATAATCACTTGAATATTCCTTTATTTTACCATTTATTGGTGTAGAAATAATTTTGTTAGTATTGCTGTTGAAGTTATAAAGACTAATTTTCTGTAAAAAACCATCGTATAACCATACTTGATTTTGACCAGCCAAACCAAAACCTTCTATTTTAATAGGAATTTCAAGTTTATTTCCATCAATCTGTTGGGTTTCATTTAATTGGTTGTCTAAAAGAACAATTGTATTGAAATCTTTGTAAAAAACAACAATTTGCAAGGGATTTGTAAGGCATACCTTTTCGATGTTTCCTAGCGATAAGTTTTGGTATTGAAACTTTTCGTTAGTATTTATCTTTTTGAGGACATTATTTTTTAAGAAATAGTCAAGCTTTAAATTATCTTTTCCAATGTAGTTGTCCATAGTTACTAATGTGGAATCAATTGCTGATAAAACTATAGTCTCTTGAGAGAAAATGCAAGAGCTAAAAAACAATCCCAATAGAAACAATGTAATTTTCATTTAATTCATTCAAAGATTAAACTATTCAATAAATTCAGAGTCTAAAGATACTACTTTACTAGAATATTCATGTAATTGTAACAATATCTTTATTAAGTAGTCTAATGAAAATTAAATAGATTAAAATGAAAAATATATTTTTAGCAGTTGTACTTTTTACTACAACTTTTATACAAGCCCAAGATTTTCAAGGAATGGCTGTTTATGAATCCAAAACAAGTACATCAGAAATGATGAAAAATTTTGGTGGAAATAGAGAAATTACTCCAGAGATGAGACAAACCATTGAAGAGCGAATGAAAAAAATGTTTGAAAAAACATTTGTTTTAAACTTTGACAAATCAGCTTCAATTTATAAAGAAGAAGAGAAATTGGATGCACCAGGTCAAAATAACGGTGGTGGTAGAATGATGACATCTATGATGGGTGGCGGTGGAACCCAATATAAAAATGTTAAAGAAAAAATGTACACAGTAGATAAAGAATTTTTTGGCAAAGAATTTCTTATCAAAGACACACTGCCTTCTTACAAATGGCAGATGACAGCAGAGACAAAAAAAATTGGAGAATACACTTGTTATAAAGCAACTGCTGTGGTAGCTGCTGATGCTACAGATTTTAGAAATTTTAGAATGAGAGGTGACAAAGAGAAAGAAGAGCAAGGAAAAGTAGCTAAAACTAAAGATTCAACAGATACCAATAAAAAGACAAATTTTATGGATGATGTTGAACAAATTAAAGAAAGAACCATAACCGCTTGGTACGCTCCTGAAATTCCCATCAATCAAGGACCAGATAAATATTGGGGATTGCCCGGTTTAATTTTAGAAGTAAATGACGGAACAACAATTATTTTATGTTCTAAAATTGCACTTAATGTAAAAGAAAAAGCTAAAATAGAAGCCCCAAAAAAAGGTAAAGAAATCAGTCAGAAAGAATATGACGAAACGGTTACCAAAAAAATGCAAGAAATGCGAGAAATGTATCGTGGTCAAGGCGGTGGAAGAGGCAGAGGATTTTAAACTGCGATAAACCAAAATTTAAAAAATCAATTTATAACCTCGACCTCGACTGTTGATTATTTCAATAGCTGGGTCGAGGTTAAGTTTTTTTCGCAATTTGGTAATAAAAACATCCATACTTCGTCCACTAAAAAAATCATCATTTTGCCAAACTACATTCAAAATTAAGGCTCTTTCTACAATTGTCCCTTTATTTTTTACTAAAAATTCCAATAGAAGGGATTCTCTATTGGTAAGTTTAAACGTTTTCTCTGAATGAATTAACAATTGTGACTCAGTGTCAAATTCATATGAACCTATAAAAAATTTTGTTTCTACTTTGTTCTTTTTTGAGGTTAAAGAAATTATTCTAACAATCAATTCTTCCATGCTAAAAGGCTTTTTGATATAATCATTACAGCCAATTTTAAATCCCTTAACTACATCATCTGTTTGAGATTTAGCGGTTAAAAATAGAATAGGGATTGTTTTATTAATTTGTCTTATTTCTCCTGCTAAAGTAAAACCATCTTTTTTGGGCATCATCACATCCAAAACCAAAGCATCAAAAGTTGATTTTTGAAATTCTTGAAAAGCCATTTCGCCGTTGTCACATAAAGTAACGTTGAAGTTTCGGCTATCTAAACTTTCCTTAATTATTATACCAAGTGAAGTTTCATCTTCTGCTAAAAGAATGTTTATTTTAGTATTCATTAGGTAGTTTTATGGTGAAAATTGTTTCGTTTGTTAGGGTTAATTCAATGGTTCCAAAATGTTTTTCAACAATAGTTTTTGCAAAATATAAACCAATTCCATACCCTTTTATATCGTGAATATTTCCTTTTGGAATTCTGTAAAATTTTTCAAAAATTAATTTTTCTTGCGATTTTAAAATCGAGTTTCCGCTATCTTTTACGTTGATTATCGTGTTTTTATCTGTTTGAAGACAACTAATTTCAATATGATCTCCTCCATATTTTATAGCATTATCAATTAAATTTGAAATGGCATTTTCCAAATAAAATGAATCGGCATTTATAAAAACTTCCTCTTTTTCAAATTCAAAAACGATTTGTTTTTTAGAAATATCCTGATGTTTTTCAACAATTGATTTAACAAAAGGAATTAAATTAATCCTTGCTAAATTCAAGTGAAGTTCTTTTGCGTTTAAAGTGGCTGTTTCTAAAATCTTTTCGACCATGCTTTCCAATTTATCCAATTGATTGAATGACATAGCAATATATTTTCTGTTCTTTTCTAAATTATTTTCGGGATTAAATGTACTCATTCCTTCTAGAGCAGTTGCTATAGTTGTTATAGGTGTTTTAAATTCGTGAGTAATGTTGCTGATGAAATCATTTTTAATTTCGTCAATTTTTTTTTGTCTCTTGATGATGAAAAGTAAAAAATACATACAACCAACAACTGCTAAAGAAAAAAGGAATGACAAGATCAATTCAACACCCATTCGTCTAACTAGTAATCCATTTGAATAATTATAATTTAGATTAATGCTTTCTTTGGGCTTCAAATAAGTTGAATTTGGTTTAATTTGAAAAGGTAATATTTCTTTACTTTTTGAAAAAGTATGAAATAAAGAGTCTTTTTTATAATGATTCAATTCATAAGTTAAAACGATGTTTTTTCGTTTTAATTCCTTTAAGAATATAGAATCTAATTTTTTATAGTTGATAGTGTCATTTACAAAAGACATTGTTATTTTATTAGGGAATTGATTATCTCCAATGGAATCCAATGCTTTTTTACCCTTTAAAACAACAATTTTAGATTCTTTTGACAGTGCTGTAAAGTCTAGAGACTCTGACGGTTTTGTCGATATCGGTTTTTGGGGAAAACGTATTGCATTGTTTCCTTTTTTAGCAGAATCTATTTCGATTTTAACGGTTTCAATTCTAAAATTTGATGTTGATTTGTTTAAAGAATCAGGGATAAATTTTTTAGATACTATTGCGGAATCAGAGGTAAACAACTTTTTTGCTTTTAATTTTTTTTTGTCATCAGTAACATCTTTAAACTCAATAGACACATCCGTTATATTATTTTTTGGCAAATTTGTTGATTTTTTTTCCTTACTTATTTTATTGGCAAAAATAGAATCTGTCTTAATCTTTGCTATAAAATCTTTAATTTCAACTGTAGAATCTTTGCTGAAAATACTAATAAAGGTTTCTTTAGAAGCTTCATCAAAATATGCCTCTAAAGCCTTGTCATAAGCAATTTGTACTTCGTTTTTTAAACGTTCTTTATTGCTTAGATAATTTTTATAATTCCAATAAACTTGTAAACAAATAGTGGCTAAAACTAAAAGGCTAATTATAGCAAATATTCTTTTTAGGTTAATTTTCATTTTTCAAAAGTAAAAACTAATTGCATATAAATTTAACCGTTAACACACGTTAACATACATTAACGGGTTATTTGATTTTATTGCTGTTAATTTGCTTCATCAATTAAAAATGAAAGATATGAAAACATTATTTTTTACAACTGCATTTTTATGCCTTATTCTAAGTTCATTTGCACAAAATTTTCAAGGAATAGCTTATTATTCTTCCCAAACAAGCATGAAGAATTTTAATATTACAAATGATGATATGACACCAGATGTTAAAGAAAAAATGATGGAAAGCATGAAAAAGGCTTTTGAAAAAAGCTATATTTTATCATTTAATACTGTAGAATCAATTTATGAAGAAGAAGAAAAATTAGCTGCTCCAAAACCTTCTAGTAATGGAGTCTCTGTTAGTTTCTCTGGTGGTGGTGATTCTAAATATTATAAGAATTTTAAAACAAAACACTACATAACCGATTTAGATATTTTTGGAAAGGAATTTTTAGTCGTTGATTCTTTACCAAAATTTAATTGGGTAATGACCGGTGATGAAAAGAAAATTGGTAATTACACTTGTAATAAGGCGCAAATTATTATTCCAGTTACAGAAGAAGATTTAAAGGAATATGAAGAATACAAGAAAAAAGCAGAAAGCGGTAAAACAAGTTTTTTTACACCAAGTGAGCCTAAAGAGAAAATAATTGAAGCATGGTACACTATGGAAATTCCAGTTTCAAATGGGCCAGATAAATATTGGGGTTTACCAGGTTTAATTTTAGAATTGCATGAAGGTGAAACCACATTTTTATGTTCAAAAATAGTTTTAAATCCCAAAGAAAAAATTGAAATTAAAGCACCTAAAAACGGAAAAAAAGTGACTCAAAAAGAGTTTGATGACATCCAAGAGAAGAAATTAAATAGTATGAAAAATGAAGATGGCGTTATTGAAATTAGGATGCAATAAACCATTTAATGATTTTGAAGTCTAATTAATGTTCAATTTATGTAACATATCACTCCAAAAAGAGTCTACTATTAAGTTAAATCACTTTTTTAAAATGAAAAAAAACCTACTCTTATTATTTTTATTTCTAACCACAATTAATTTTGCTCAAAATATCAGACTCGAAGGAACTGTCAAAGACACAACAGGTGTAGCACTAGAAATGGCAAATATAATGGCAATCAACAACAACACTAAAGCCATGGATGCCTATGCGATTACAAATGACGCTGGAAAATTTCAACTGAATTTAAATGCCAATACACCTTATACTTTGAAATTTAGTTATATTGGATATCAAACCCTTGAAAAACAAGTTACTACTACAGATAAAACCATGAATTATAACGTGGTTTTAAAAGAAGGAAATTTGTTAAAAGAAGTAGAACTTGTTTATGAAATGCCAGTTTCAATCTCAGGCGACACAATTATTTATAACTCGGATTCCTTTACCAATGGAACTGAACGAAAATTAGAAGATGTCTTAAAAAAATTACCTGGAGTTGAGGTTGATAATGATGGTAACATAACCGTTGAAGGGAAATCCGTTCAAAAAGTGATGGTTGAAGGGAAAGATTTTTTTGATGGAGACACCAAAATAGCAACCAAAAATATTCCTGCCAATGCCTTGGATAAAATTCAAGTGTTAAGAAACTACAACGAAGTTTCAAATTTAAGAGGCTTAGAAAATAATGAAGAAAATGTAGCCATAAATATCAAGCTTAAAGAAGGGAAAAAGAACTTTTGGTTTGGTGATATGACTGCAGGAGCAGGTGCTTGGGATACCGAAGATAGATATTTAGTAAATCCAAAGTTGTTTTATTATAACCCAAAACTAAGCATAAATGTAATTGGCAACTTGAATAATATAGGAGAACTTCCACTAACCACAAGAGATTATTTTAGATTCACAGGTGGATTTAAAAACATGATGCGAAAAGGAGGTTCCAATTTCAATGTTTCAACTAATGATTTAGGAATTGGAAATTTAAATAACAACCAAGCAGCCAATATTGAAACAAAATTTGGAGCTGCTAATTTTAGCTATAACCCTTCAAAAGCCTTGACATTTAGTGGTTTTGGTATAGTGTTAGGAAATAAAACCCAAACGCAAACCAATACGTTTACAGACAGACCAGATCCTTTGCCAGATGAAAATAGTCAAGAGGTTTCCACGCAAAGAAGTACACAAACACTATTGAAGTTAAGCTCTAGCTATGTGCCTTCAGATAAATTACATATTGATTATGACGCATTGATGAAATTTTCAGACCAAAGAGAAGAGCAAAGTTTATTTTCTACTGTTTTGTCTGATATTTCTACAAATAAAACTCAAAATCCAGTATCAGTCAATCAAAATTTCAATTACTATTATACCCTAAATGATAAGAATGTATTTGCTTTTGAATTGCAACATTTGTATCAAGAAGAAGATCCGTTTTATAATGCCAATTTAGAGTTTCAACCCTTTATTTTCTCTGGATATCAAGCCGCTCAGAATAGAAATGATATAAATCAAAATCGCTTTGTTAAAACCAATAAATCAGATGCAAAATTTGATTATTACTACATGCTAACTCCTAAAAGTAACATCAATGTAACAATTGGAAATACTTATTCCTATCAAAATTTTAATTCCAATATTTTTCAAATCCTTGATAACGGTAATAAAAACAACCTTGCAGCAATTGAAAATAACAATGATGTTGATTATGCTTTTAATGATGTTTTCTTGGGCTTACATTATAAATTTATAAAAGGTAAATTTACCGTTACACCAGGATTTAGCGTACACAATTATTCAACAAATGATACACAGTTAGGTGCTTCAAATCGCATGAATTTTACCAGATTTTTACCAGATGTATATGCTTTATATCAAATCAAAAAATCAGAAACCCTTACGTACAATTTTGCGTTACAAAATAATTTTACCGACATAACTAGACTTGCAGAAGGGTTTGTGTTTTCCAATTACAACAGTTTATTCAGCGGAAACAGAAATTTAGAAAACTCGTTGACACAATCACACAGTTTACGTTATTTTAAATACAACATGTTTAATTTTGAAAATATTTTTGGGTATTTAACCTACACCAAACAAGTGGATGCAATTAAAAACAGAGCCTTGTTAACGGGTGCAAATCAAGCTTCATCTGCGGTTAATATTGATTCAAATTTTGCAGATGAAACTATTGCGGGTGCTTTTAATTATGGACGTTCATTTGCTAAATATTACAAAGCCTCAGCAGGATTTAGTATGAATTGGGGGAAATATAACAACATTAGAGTAAACCCTTCTTCATCAGATCAGATTCAAACAACTGAGCAATTTAATCAAAGTTACAACATAAAATTCTCTACAAATTACAAAACAATTCCCAACTTATCATTAGGCTATACCTACACTATAAATGATAACTTCATTGATGTAATTTATATTGATAGCCCAACAATTAGTTTAGAATATTATTTCTTAGATGCCTTTTCCTTTGTGTCTGATTATAATTTTTACCACAACAGAAATAGAGACAAGTCAATTGATACAGAATATGATTTCTTAAGCGCTAGTTTGGTGTATCAAAAAAAAGATAGTAAGTGGGAATACAAAATTTCGGGAACTAACCTTTTGAATACAGAAGCATTAAATAGCAATAGCTTTAGTCAAATTGCTGGAATTAGTACTTTTTCAAGTTATGTGGTACAACCGAGATTTTTAATATTGAGTTTGAAATATAATTTGTAGATATCCATAAATTAAGTTTGTAAAAAGCATCTGAAAATTTCAGGTGCTTTTTCTATTTTGTGTGACTTTAAGTTGTAATTTTGATTCCAATAAACTTCATTAAATGAGAAAAATTAGTATTGTTTTGGCAATTTTTGCCATATCATTTTTAAATGCACAAACTAAAAATATTCAAGGAACCTATACTTCTGTCGGAAAAGAAAAAGGGATTGAATTAAAAGTAAATGCTGACAACACCTATGAAATGGTTTTTTTACAAGGTAAATTAACAAACGTTAATGATACAATTGTATTTGAAAATACCATGAATTCTATTTCAAGCTTTAAGGTTAAACAAACAGATAATAATGACGGTGCAAATAAAATAGGAATTCAATTTAAAGCAAACAATAACAATTTGTTTTATGATTATAGAAAAATATATCTTGGAACTCAAAACAATGATAATGAAGCGGTTAATTACATAAGAATCAAAGGAGCGACTGAGTATAATTATGGGGAAACAAATGACGATATAACCATAACTATTGATAAAACGAAATATCTCTATTTAGTAGAATATACCAACAACATAGCCTACACAACAAAATACGAATTAAATGCTAATATTTCAGGATTAGAAATTGAATTTTCACCTAGCGATTTTAATAAAGTAGAACTTGTTGGTATCTTAAATGAAGATAATAAAATTGGTGTTTTTCAAAGAAACGATAATGAAAATTCCAGAGACTTTCTCCTTTTTGATAGAAAAGAAAACATAAAAGTTGATAAAAACGAAATCAAATCGATTTTAGTGTTAAAAGACAAAACTTTTGTTGCTCCAGATATAGATCAGTATAATACTTATGATGAATATGATACTGTAGAAGAGATTCCAAATTTTGACTTTAAATTAGTCATTGATTCATCTTTGAAAGAGGCTCAAAAAACACTGAGTAAAACACCAAGTAAATTTTTAGTTGTTGTTTATGATGCATCAGGTAAATTTGGCAAGAAAGAATTTGAAAGTTTTGTTGATGATTATGAAAACAGTGTTGAAAGTTATATGTATGATACCTACGATGAAAATTACGATTTGTATAATTTTTATGTAGCAACATCAAAAGATAAAAAAATATTTGATCCAAATATTACCGAACCTCAGTTGGTAATCTTAAATGCTAATGGCAATAAAATATATAGTTTAGAGGGAAGTTTAACAGAAAATGCACACCTTTTTCTGTATTCAAGTACATTGTATCAAAAATTAAAAGAAGCAGATACTTATTTGAAAGTTGATGAAGTTATTTCAAATAATAAGGCTACTATGCTAGCTGTTAAAGCTGCATTAAAAGAAAGTATGAAACTTGAAATTCCGTATGTTCAAGGTGCTGAATATTCAGAAGCTGCAGTTGTTGAAAATTCATATTATGATGATGATAATGAGGCTGCAGTTGCAGCTGTTGATTCAGTAAGTACTACATTATATGATTATGATGAGCAAATTAATGAAGATAATCTTTATAAGTTAAAATCATCAAAAGAAACGATAGATTCTAAATGGAAACAAGTTTTAGAGTATTATAATAAGCAAATACATTTAGATGAAGATTTAGTAAAAATTATCAAAAAAGAAATTTCTAATGTGGGATTTTCTATCAGACTTTTTAAGGAAAGGAGAGAAATTTTATCTGATTTGGATTTTAAAGGAATTGATTATTTGTTAAAATACTATAATGAGATTACTGCTAAAGAGAAACTTCTTCAATCTGACACCATCTCAGCGGGATATGAGTATGAGTATGGATATGATAGTAATTTAGATGATGTTTTACTAAATACATTCAATTTGAACAGTTATTCAAATGGTGAACAATCCAAAGAATATTTAATGAAAGTTTATGCATATTATAAAAAGTATGTAGGCCTTTCAAATAATAATTTTTCGATATACACAAACTATCTAAATGCTTTGAGTTCAAATTTAGATCAATTAACGGATAGAACAGATTTTTATAATTCTTATGAAACATATTTCAATATGACTATAGTTAGAGATAAGAATATTTATGAGTCACTTGATGAAGCCTACACCAAAATTAACGCAACAAATAATGATTACAACTTAAGTGATTGGAATTCATTTAAAACTTCTTTTTCATCGCTAGCAAACACAGTAGCCTGGTCAGTTGTGGAAAATGAAAAAGATGCTATGTTAATAAAAAAAGCCATTCAATGGAGCGAAAACAGCTTAAAAATTGAGAAGAATAATCCTTACTTTCTAGATACGTTGGCACAATTATACTATAAAAATAGTCAAAAAGAGTTAGCCATTTCAACTCAGAAAAAAGCACTTGATCTTATTAAAGGTGAAGAAGATTCTGCTGCTTATGAGGAAATGAAAGAAGTGTTAATCAAAATGCAAAACGGAACATATTAAAAAAAACAAAAACCTGATTCATGAATTTTGAATCAGGTTTTTTTACACTTTTTTTGTCATTCTGAATTTATTTCAGAATCTAACTTATTTTACAATCCAAACGCAGTTTTTACTTGCTCAACAAAATCTAATTTCTCCCAAGTAAACAATTCAACAGAAACAGTTTTTGGTTCGCCATTTGGCAATTGAAAAGTTTTTGTAACAGTTTCAGGAGTTCTTCCCATATGACCATAAGCAGCGGTTTCACTGTAGATAGGATTTCTTAATTTTAAACGTTGTTCGATAAAATAAGGACGCATATCAAAAATTTCTTCTACAATTTTGCTAATTGCTCCATCAGTCATGTCCACTTTTGCAGTTCCATAAGTATTCACATTAATTGATGTTGGTTTTGCTACACCGATGGCATAAGAAACTTGCACTAAAACTTCATCACATAATCCAGCAGCCACTAAATTTTTAGCAATATGTCTTGTAGCATAAGCAGCACTTCTGTCAACTTTACTTGGATCTTTTCCAGAAAAAGCACCACCACCGTGAGCTCCTTTTCCGCCATAAGTATCTACAATAATTTTTCTACCCGTTAAACCAGTGTCACCATGTGGTCCACCAATTACAAATTTTCCAGTTGGATTTATATGGTAAGTAATATCATCATTGAATAAATGTGCATATTGCGGATATTGAGCTTTAATTCTTGGAATTAAAATAGAAACTAAATCACTCTTAATTTTAGCTAACATTTCAGCCTCAGGAGCGAAATCATCATGCTGTGTAGAAATAACAATTGCATCAATACGAACAGGTTTGTTGTCGTCAGAATATTCTAAAGTAACTTGAGACTTTGCATCAGGACGCAAGTAAGTAATCTCCTTATTTTCTCTTCTTATTTTTGCTAATTCAATTAATAAAGCATGAGATAAATCTAAAGCCAAAGGCATGTAATTTTCCGTTTCGTTAGTAGCATAACCAAACATCATTCCTTGGTCACCAGCACCTTGTTCCTCTTTACTAGCTCTGTCCACTCCTTGATTAATGTCAGCCGATTGTTCATGAATAGCTGATAAAATCCCACAAGAATTAGCCTCAAACATATACTCGCTTTTGGTATAACCAATTTTTTTGATTACATCTCTAGCGATTTGTTGAACATCTAAATACGTATTAGATTTCACTTCACCAGCCAAAATTACTTGCCCAGTAGTCACTAAAGTTTCACAAGCCACTTTTGAATCAGCATCAAAAGCCAAAAAATTATCAATTAATGCATCACTAATTTGATCTGCAATTTTGTCTGGATGTCCTTCGCTTACAGATTCAGACGTAAATAAATATGCCATATTATAAATTGTTTTATATTAATATGGAAAATTAAGAAAGATATGTTCGCACGAAAATACTAAAGAAGAGTTTCTGCTTTAGCATTTTTTAACGAGGTTGCAATCAGTCAAATTTTTCCTCTTTATAATGCCACAAAGATAAGAATGTTTTATAAAACTAAAACAGCATAATGTTAAAAAAGAAATAAATTTTTTTAAAAAAGATTTAATTTTATTAAATTTGATGTAATCATTAACCAAAAAAAACGTATTTATGAAAAAAAAATTACTATTAGGACTAACATTTCTAGGTTTGGCAACAACTAGTTTCGCTCAAACAACTTTGTTTGAGGATTCTTTTGAAACCTATACTGATTTTGCTATTTCTGGTGTTGGAAGCTGGACGCTCACAGATGTTGATTTGAAGACCACCTATGGTTTTCAAGGAGCTAATTTTGCCAATTCTGGTTCAGCTAAATCATTTCAAGTATTTAATTCAACAACAACAACACCACCATTAACTACCACAGCTACAAGTAATTGGACGGCTAGAACGGGAACTAAACACATGGTTTGTTTTGCGGCGGCAAGTCCAGCTCCAGCTTTAAATGATGATTGGTTGATTTCTCCTCAAATCACTTTAGCAGCTACAGGAAATACCCTTTCATTTTGGGCTAAATCATGTGATGGGACTTTTGGTGCAGAAAAATTTAAAGTAGGAGTTTCCACAACAGGAGTAGCTCCAGCAAATTTTACAGTAATTTCTCCAGGGACATTTATTACGACTACTCCAGTTTTAACTTGGACTGAATATACTTATAATTTAGATGCATATGCTGGTCAAGCCATTTATATTTCTATAAATTGTGTTTCTGATGATCAGTTTGGTTTTGCAGTTGATGATTTTAGAGTTACTACTACTGCCGTGGCAAGCAATGAATCATTTTTTTCAAATAATTTCTCTATTTATCCAAATCCAGGAAACAATGTTGTAAATTTAACTGTTAAAAACGGATTGTCTGTAAATGAAATTACTATGGTAGACATTAATGGAAGAACTGTTAAAACAATTTCAAATGTATTAGATGCGGAAATTGAAATTAATGTTTCAGATTTAACCTCAGGTGTTTATATGTTAAACGTAAAAACAGAAGAAGGCGTTGCGACATCTAAATTTATAAAGAATTAAAATTGATTTAAAAAAAGTTTAAAAAGGTCAGATGTAATTCTGACCTTTTTTATTATAAAAACAAATGATTTTTTAAATTAAAAATCTATTTTTAGTGTTATTTAAAGAAAAAAAATCTAATTTTATTTTTTATTAGTTATTTTTTAGAAAAAATTTCTGTTTTAATTTATTTGTTTATATATTTGCCTCGAATAAAAAGAAACAAAATGAAATTTACAATGTGCAATATGTGTATGATGATGTGGAAACTTCCGCAGAGTATTTCTATTGCATAATTTTAAACTTAAAATATATCCAATGAAACCTCTGCAAATTGTAGAGGTTTTTTTTATGATGAACTTTTTTCAGAATCTTTTCAAAATAATAAAAATGAAAGTAATAACAAATAAAATGATGATATGTTGTATGATGTGCATGTGCACACCGCTGAGTTATTACCATAAATGGAGCATTTGAAATAATATATTTCTATACAAAAGTCCCTTTGGTAATTAACTAAAGGGACTTTTTTTTTTAAATAATTCTTAATACTAATATCTTAAATACTTAAAAATGAGTACACAAAAATTTGCAACAAACGCCTTACACGCAGGTCATGACGTAACAAGTAATGCAGGAACAAGAGCTGTTCCAATTTATCAAACATCTTCGTATGTATTTAATAATTCAGACCATGCAGCCAATTTATTTGGCTTAGCAGAAGCTGGATTTATTTATACTCGATTAAATAATCCAACTAATGATGTTTTAGAGCAAAGATTAGCCACACTTGAAGGAGGTATAGGAGCTGTGGTGACAGCTTCTGGAACAGCAGCTATTGCAACAACACTTTTAACCCTGTTGAGAGCAGGTGATCATGTTGTGGCATCCAATAGTTTGTATGGAGGAACTTACAATTTATTGAAAGTCACATTGCCTAGATTAGGTATCACAACAACTTTTGTAGATCCATCAAATCCTGAAAATTTTACCAAAGCAGTTCAAGAAAATACCAGAGCATTTTTTGCAGAGAGTTTAGGAAATCCAAAATTAGACGTAATCGATATAGAGGCAATTTCAAAAGAAGCAAAAGCATTTAAAGTTCCTTTTATTGTAGATAATACAGTAGCCACTCCTTATTTATTAAATCCAATTCAACATGGTGCGGATATCGTAATTCACTCACTTACCAAATACATCACAGGAAACGGAACGTCTTTAGGAGGAGTAATTATTGATGCAGGAAAATTTGATTGGAGTAACGGAAAATTCCCTGAATTTACAGAGCCATCAGCTGGTTATCATGGATTAAAATATTATGAAGTACTTGGTGCAGCCTCATTTATAGCAAAAGTTAGAATTGAAGGATTACGCGATTTTGGGGCAGCATTAAGTCCATTTAATGCTTTTCAAACGATACAAGGGTTAGAAACTTTAGAAGTTCGAATCAAAAAACACTCAGAAAACGCATTGGCTTTGGCGAAATGGTTAGAAAGTCAGGAAGCAGTAGCATGGGTAAACTATCCTGGATTAGAATCATCAAAATACAAAACGTTAGCTGATAAATATCTTCCAGAAGGGAAAAGTGGAATTGTGACTTTTGGATTAAAAGGAGGTTTTGAAGCAGCTAAAAAAGTAGCAGATGAAACTAAATTATTTTCTTTATTAGCCAATATTGGAGACACAAAGTCATTGATTATTCATCCAGCAAGTACAACACACCAACAATTGTCTGACGATGAACAAGCATCAACAGGAGTTACAAAAGATTTAATTCGCTTGTCAGTTGGATTAGAAGATGTTGAAGATTTGAAAGCGGATTTACAGGGAGTATTTAAGAATTTAACAGTACCAGTGTTTAATTAATTTTAGTTTGTTTTTAGCTGTCTTTGACTGATTATTGTAGTCAAGGACAGTTTTTTAAAGTCATGAAGAGTAATTTGCAATACATCAATCTATCTAACTTTTTCCTTCAATCAGGAGAGAGTGTAAAACTGGAATTGAGTTATCAAACTTTTGGTATTCCTCTCGGAATGGCTCCTATAGTGTTAGTCAACCACGCTTTGACAGGAAATTCAAATGTCGCTGGTGCAACAGGTTGGTGGAATAAACTAGTAGGAGAACATTGTGTAATTGATTTGAACAAATATTCAGTTATAGCTTTTAATATTCCTGGAAATGGATTTGATGGAAAATATGAAAATTTAATAAATGAATATAAAAAGTTTACAGCCAAAGATATAGCTGCTATCTTTTGGAAAGGATTAGAGTATCTAAAAATTCATCAGTTATTTGCTATTATTGGAGGAAGTTTAGGAGGTGCTTTAGCTTGGGAGATGGCTTCAATGAAACCCCAAAGCATCCAACATATTGTACCAATTGCGACTAATTGGCAAGCTAATGATTGGTTAATTGGTAATGTTTTGGTTCAGGATGCTATTTTAAATCATTCCAGTCGTCCTGTTCATGACGCTCGACTCCATGCCATGCTGTTGTATCGAACACCAAAATCAGTAAGCCTAAAATTTGAGCGAAAAAAAGAAGCTAATCACGATTGGTACCAAGTAGAATCATGGTTGCTTCATCATGGTGAAAAATTACAAGAGCGTTTTCAACTTGCGGCATATAAGTTAATGAATCATTTACTAAAAACAATTGGTCAGTTCAATACTTTCGATGTAATTATTGCAATGATGAAAACACCAATACAAATTCATCAAATTGTAATTAATACAGATTACTTTTTTACACCTGAGGAAAATTATAAAACACATGATGCATTAAAAACCAAAACGAATCAAGTCACATTAAATATAATTGATTCTGTTCATGGACATGATGCATTTTTAATGGAATATGAAAAACTAAATGAATTACTCGCACCCATATTTAAGACCCATAATTAAAACAAACAACTCATGAAAATATTAAAATTTGGAGGAAAATCCCTAGCTAATGGAGCAGGAATTAACCAAGTCATTCAAATTATAGCCAGCCGTTACTTTAATGAAGAAAAAGTAGCAGTAGTAGTCTCAGCCCGAGGAAATGCTACAAATGAATTATTAGCTATTTTAAATTTTGCACGGCAAGGATTGGACTATGAAACAGCATTCGAAGAATTTAAAAAATATCAGTCGGTAGGATTACATTCAGACTTTTTTGAAACAGAGTTTAATGCATTAGCAAAATTATTTGAAGGAGTGAAATTGTTAAGTGACTACAGTGATAAAATCAAAGATCAAGTTTTGGCTTATGGAGAGTTAATTGCTGCCCAATATTTAACACATCGACTAAGTGAAAAAGGCTTAACGACCATATTTGTAGATGCAAGAAAATTGATAATTACAGACTCAAATTTTGGAAATGCACAACCTGTCAATGATGTTTCAAGAAAAAATGTCCAAAAGTTTTTTGAGAACAGTACAGCACTTTCTGTAGTTACAGGGTTTATTGGTGCTACGCTTGGAGGCGAAACAACAACATTAGGAAGGAATGGTAGCAATTACACCGCTTCTTTATTAGCGAATTATTTAAACGCTGCTGAATTTCAAAATTTTACCCATGTTGATGGAATTTACACAGCCAATCCAGAGTTAGTGGAAGATGCTAAAAAAATTGAACGATTGTCGTTTAATGAGGCTAATGAACTAGCTAATTTTGGAGCTACTATTCTTCATGCTAAAACCATTATTCCATTGGTGGAAAAAAATATTCCTCTTCGAATTTTAAATACATTTAATCCAAATAGTGAAGGTACATTGATTACTGCTGAGCAAACAGATGAAGGAATTAAATCCTTATCAGTAATGGATGATGTATCCTTGATTAATTTGGAAGGTAGAGGTTTGCTTGGAAAAACTGGTGTGGATGCCCGAATTTTTAAAGTAATGGCAGATAATGGAATCAGTGTGAGTATTATTTCTCAAGGTTCTTCTGAGCGAGGTATCGGATTAGTAGTGAACACAGATAGAGCAACAGAAGCATTAGTAGGGCTAGAAAAAGAGTTTGAAAATGACTTTTATACCAGAGATGTAAATCGGATTTCAGTCGATGATAATATAGCTGTAATTTCAATTATTGGGCAAGATTTAAGTACATTTCATAAGCCTTATACAGCCTTAATTCGAAATAAAATCATTCCCATATTGTTTAATAATACAACAACTGGTCGAAACATTAGCTTAGTTATTAAAAAGAACGATTTAAAAAGAGCATTAAATGTAATTCATGGAGAGATTTTTGGCGTTACAAAGAAAATTAATATTGCCATCTTTGGTCATGGATTAGTTGGTGGAACATTAATCAATCAAATCTTATCTTCGGCTAAAAATATAGAATTAAAAAAAGGAATTAAATTGAATGTTTTTGCCATAGCTAATTCTTCGCGATTATTACTCAATAAAGAAGGAATTGCTGAGAATTGGAAACATGAAATAGAGCAAAACAATGAAAAATATTCCGTTAAAGATATAATTCAATATGCAAAAGATAATCATTTGGAAAATTTAATTGCAGTTGATAATACAGCTAGTAAAGATTTTGTAGAAAATTACATTGAACTAATAGAGAATAGTTTTGATGTAGTTTCCTCCAACAAAGTGGCCAATACATTGCGTTATGAGTTTTACAAAAAACTACGTAAAGCTTTAGCTAGAAATCAAAAAAATTATTTGTATGAAACCAATGTTGGTGCAGGATTGCCTTTAATTGATACCATTAAATTACTGCATTTGTCAGGAGAAAACATTACAAAAATAAAAGGCGTTTTTTCAGGATCGTTAAGTTTCATTTTTAATAATTTTTCAATTGAAAACCGTTCGTTCAGTGAAGTACTAAAAGATGCAATAACAAATGGATATACAGAGCCAGACCCTAGAGAAGATTTGAGCGGTAATGATGTGGCTAGAAAGTTGCTGATTTTAGCAAGAGAATTAGATTTACAAAATGAATTTGATGAAATCAAAATACAAAATTTAATACCAGAACCATTACGAAATTTAACAACTAGAGAGTTTTTAGTGAGTTTAGAACAATTAAACAGTTATTATAGTCAGGAAAAACAAAATCAAAAACAAGGAAATGTATTGCGATATATTGGTGAGTTGTCAGGAGATTTACAACAAGATAAAGGCGTCTTGGAAGTTAAGTTAGTTTCTGTACCAGAAAGTTCAGCTTTGGGACAATTAAAAGGATCAGATTCTATTTTTGAAATTTATACAGAATCTTATGGAGAACGTCCTATTGTTATTCAAGGAGCTGGAGCTGGAGCTTCTGTAACTGCAAGAGGTGTTTTTGGTGATATATTGCGTTTAGCAGATAAAGGATAAACCAACCACTATTTTTTTAACCTGTAAGTTTTTGATAATTTGCAGGTTATTTAATTTAAAAAAAAGTAAAAAAATCAACATGAAAGTTACATTACAAAGAATTAACGATGATTATTATTTTGAATTACTCAATGAGCGAGGTCATAAAGTCTATTTGGATAATAAGAAGGAATTTGGTGGCCACGACTTAGCATCAAGTCCAATGGAATTACTTCTAATGGGAGTAGCAGGCTGTAGTGCGATTGATATTATTTCAATTTTAAAAAAACAAAAACAAACGATAACTAATTATTATGCTGAAGTTACGGGAGTGCGAATCCCAATTGGAGAAGCTAAACCCTTCAAGTCTATAGTTGTGACTGTTTTTCTGGAGGGAGATATTATCATAGAAAAAGCACAAAAAGCAGCAAGACTGTCTTTTGAGAAATATTGTTCAGTTTCCAAAACACTAGCACCAAGTGTAGAAATTAAATACCAAATAAAAGTAAATGAAAAATAAGATGGTAAGCAAAAAATTGGAAACACAAGTTATTAGAACACAATCCCAAAGAACACAATTTCAAGAACATTCAGTTCCTTTATACCTTACATCAAGTTTCATTTTTGAAGATGCTGAAGACATGCGTGCTTCATTTGCAGATGAAAAAGAGCGAGCTATTTATAGTCGATTTTCAAACCCTAATACATCTGAATTTGTAGATAAAGTTTGTCTCATGGAAGGAGCAGATGATGGGTTTGCTTTTGCAACCGGTATGGCGGCCATCTATTCAACTTTTGCAGCTTTGTTGAATTCTGGTGATCATATCGTTTCTGCTGGAAGTGTCTTTGGCTCAACACATACTCTCTTTACAAAATATTTTCCCAAATGGAATATTGCCACAACCTATTTTAATGTAAATCAGCCTGAACTTATTGAAAATTTAATTCAGCCAAATACCAAAGTATTGTATGTAGAATCACCTACTAATCCTGCGGTTGATATAATTGATTTAGAGTTTCTGGGTCAAATAGCCAAGAGAAACAATTTAATCTTAATAGTTGATAATTGCTTTGCAACCCCATACTTACAACAGCCAATTAAGTTTGGCGCTGATTTAGTAATTCATTCTGCTACTAAATTAATGGATGGTCAAGGAAGAGTTTTAGGCGGAATAGTAGTAGGTAAAAAAGAGTTGGTACAAGAAATTTATTTGTTTTCAAGGAATACTGGGCCTGCTTTGTCTCCTTTTAATGCTTGGGTTTTGTCAAAAAGTTTAGAGACATTACCTGTTCGTGTTGAAAAACATTGTGAAAATGCATTGAAAGTAGCTCAATTTTTAGAAACTTCTGATCGCATAGAAGCTGTAAAATATCCTTTCTTGGCTTCACATCCACAATATGAAATAGCCAAAAGGCAAATGAAATTAGGGGGAAATATTGTGGCTTTTGAAATAAAAGGAGGAGTTCAGGCAGGAAAACAATTTTTGAATGCTGTTCAATTATGCACCTTGTCTGCGAATTTAGGCGATACACGTTCGATTGTTACCCATCCAGCTTCCACAACTCACAGTAAATTATCAGAAGAAGAGCGTTTAGCAGTTGGTATCACAGACGGCTTGGTTCGAATATCAGTTGGCTTGGAACATGTAGATGATGTTATCTCAGATTTAAAACAAGCTTTAGCTTCAATTGTGCAAATATAATTTCATAAATAAGTATTTTTATAGAATAATTTACTATGAATAGATTTATTTGATGTAAATTTTAGAAAATATTTCTTTTCTCATTTTTTTATCTTACTTTTGCAAAGTTCATATATTTAATTTTGTTATCACGAAAGCTGGAGAGATTAGACTCGTTGAAAGCTTAGCAACCCTATTCTTGTAGAAGGTGCTACATTCTATTCCAAAGTTTTGGAAAAAGATAACCCAAAGAAATACCTCTTCAATTTCTGATGACAAAAGTTTTATAATACGTTATTAGAAATGTCAAAAATACAAGAAGCTATAAAAGAAAGAATCCTTGTTCTAGATGGAGCTATGGGAACTATGTTACAACGAAATAATTTTTCTGAAGAAGATTTTCGTGGTTCACGTTTCAAAGATTTTCCACATCCTTTAAAGGGAAATAATGATTTACTTTCCATAACTCAGCCTGAAGCAGTGAAGCAAGTGCACCGTTTATATTTTCAAGCTGGAGCAGATATTGTGGAAACCAATACGTTTTCCGGAACAACTATCGGAATGGCAGATTATCATTTAGAAGATTTAGTTTACGAATTAAATTATGAATCAGCCAAAATTGCTCGTGAAGTAGCAGATGAATTTACAGATAAACCCCGTTTTGTTGCGGGTTCCATTGGTCCAACAAATAGAACAGCTTCCATGTCACCCGATGTAAATGATCCAGGTTTTCGAGCAGTGACTTTCGATGATTTGCGAGTGGCTTATAAACAACAAGTTGAAGCTCTAATTGACGGGGGTTGTGATATGCTTTTAGTTGAAACTATTTTTGATACGTTAAACGCAAAAGCAGCTCTTTTTGCTATTGAAGAAGTAAAAGAAGAACGCAATATCGATATTCCAATTATGGTTTCAGGAACAATTACAGATGCTTCAGGTCGAACATTATCAGGTCAAACGGTTGAAGCCTTTTTGATTTCCATTTCACATATTCCATTATTGAGTATTGGATTCAACTGTGCTCTAGGAGCAGATCAATTAAAACCTTATTTGAAACGTTTGGCTCATAATACCCAATTGAACATTTCTGCACATCCTAATGCTGGTTTACCCAATGCTTTCGGACAATACGATCAAACACCTGATGAAATGCAAGCTTTAATTCGAGAATATTTACAAGATAATTTAGTTAATATTATTGGCGGTTGTTGCGGAACAACTCCCGAACATATCAAACTAATTGCAGAAGTTGCCAATGAATTTAAGACTAGAAAAATAACCGTTGAAAGCTGATTAAATGAAGAATAGAATAATAAAAACAAAAAAAGGAATACAAAATAAATGGCAAAATTTTAGAACAGATTTTAAACTGTTTTACAAAGAAGTCAATAAGCATTACAAGAGAATAAGCGATGAGTTGTAAAACTAATAAATTTCTTCAATTATCAGGATTAGAACCTTTAATCATAAGTCCAGAAACCAATTTCGTTAATGTTGGAGAACGCACCAATGTGACTGGCTCACGAAAATTTCTTCGATTAATTAAAGAAGAAAAATACAATGAAGCCCTTGATATTGCCCGTGCTCAAGTAGAAGGTGGCGCACAAATCATCGATGTTAATATGGATGAAGGAATGTTAGATGGTGTTTATGCTATGACAAAATTCCTAAATTTAATTGCAGCCGAACCAGATATTGCTAGAGTTCCTGTGATGATAGATAGTTCAAAATGGGAAATAATTGAAGCTGGATTAAAAGTTATTCAAGGAAAAGGAGTGGTCAATTCAATTTCCTTAAAAGAAGGAGAGCAAGTCTTTATACATCATGCCAAATTGATAAAAAAATATGGTGCTGCAGTTATTGTAATGGCTTTCGATGAAGATGGACAAGCCGATACATATGAAAGAAGAATCGAAATTTGTAAAAGAAGTTATGATATTTTAGTAGATAAAGTTGGTTTTCCCGCAGAAGATATCATTTTTGATCCCAATATTTTTCCAGTAGCAACCGGAATGGAAGAGCATAAATTAAATGCATTAGATTTTTTTAGAGCTACAAAATGGATTCGAGAAAATTTACCTTATGCCAATGTCTCTGGCGGTGTAAGTAACGTTTCGTTTTCTTTCAGAGGAAATGATAAAGTGCGTGAAGCTATGCATTCAGCTTTTCTATATCACGCCATTCAAAACGGGATGACAATGGGAATCGTAAATCCAGAAATGTTAGAGATTTATGATGAAATTGATCCCATACTTTTAACACATGTAGAAGATGTATTACTAAACAGAAAAGAAGATGCAACTGAATTGCTTTTGGCTTTAGCTGAGAGTTACAAAGGAGATTATAAAGTAAATGAAAAAGCCATCGCAGAATGGAGAAATGGTTCCGTTCAAGAAAGATTAACACATTCATTAGTTAAAGGGATTGATGAATTCATAGAAATTGATGTAGAAGAAGCTAGAGCAAATACAGCAAAAGCCATTGAAGTCATAGAAGTTAATTTAATGGCAGGAATGAATGTAGTTGGAGATTTGTTTGGCAGTGGGAAAATGTTCTTGCCACAAGTAGTAAAGTCAGCTCGTGTAATGAAAAAAGCAGTAGCCTATTTACTACCATTTATAGAAGCTGAAAAAACAGGAAACTCATCAAGTGCTGGAAAAGTCTTAATGGCTACTGTAAAAGGCGATGTACATGATATTGGGAAAAATATAGTAGCTGTAGTTTTAGGGTGTAATAATTTCGAAATCATTGATCTAGGAGTTATGGTTCCGCCAGAAAAAATTATTGAAGCTGCTGTTCGAGAGAAGGTAGATATTATTGGTTTAAGTGGATTAATCACACCATCATTGGACGAAATGGTTTATTTAGCCAAAGAGATGGACAAATTAAACATCAAAATTCCAATTATGATTGGTGGAGCCACAACTTCACGAGCACACACAGCTGTAAAAATAGCACCAGAATATAAAGAAACGGTAATTCATGTGAATGATGCTTCTCGTGCAGTAACGGTTGCCAGTAATTTGTTGCAAAAAGAAACCCAAGAAAATTACGTAAAAGCCATTCGAGAAGAATATAATAATCTTCGTGAAGGGTATTTGAACAGAAGCCGTGAAAAAAGATATCTCACTATTGAACAAGCACGGAAAAATAAATTACAATTAGATTGGACAAATTACCAACCTTTAAAACCTAATTTTATTGGAACAAAAACCATTGATGTTGAATTATCTGAGTTAATTCCTTTTATCGACTGGACACCATTTTTTCAATCATGGCAATTGTTTGGGAAGTTTCCAAAAATTTTAACCGATGAGGTTGTTGGAACAGATGCCACCAATTTATACAACGATGCTTTATTCATGTTAGAAAAAATAGTTTCAGAAAAATGGTTCACAGCCAAGGGAATTCTCGGAATTTTTCCAGCTAATCAAGTCAACGATGATGATATAGAACTAACAGCCTATGACCTTCAACCTACAACCTTTTTGACTTTGAGACAACAATCTCAAAAAACAGAAGGAGCACCAAATATCGCTTTAGCAGACTTTATTGCTCCAAAAGATTCAGGAATTCAAGATTATATGGGTTGTTTTTGTGTCACAACTGGATTTGGTGTGGAAGAAAAAGCTAAAGAATATGAAAACAAATTAGACGATTACAATTCCATCATGGTAAAAGCATTAGCCGACAGATTAGCGGAAGCTTTTGCCGAATATTTACACTTAAAAGTACGAAAAGAAATTTGGGGGTATGCTTCCGATGAAAACCTAAATAATCTTCAATTAATTAAAGAAGAATACAAAGGAATTAGACCAGCACCAGGCTATCCAGCATGTCCAGATCATTTAGAAAAGCCAACCATTTGGGAAGTGTTAAATGTTAAAGAAGAAATTGGAGTAGCCTTAACGGAAAGTATGGCCATGTGGCCAGCAGCATCGGTTTCAGGATATTATTTTGCCAATCCGCAAAGTAAATATTTTGGACTGGGAAAAATAAAAGAAGATCAAGTAGCAGATTATGCCAAAAGGAGAGGAATATCAACAGAAGTTGCTACAAAATGGCTCGCACCAAATATAGCAGATTAGTTTTAATATACTGTAGAATGTATATTGAAAATAACTCAATAGAACATTACATTAATACAATATACAATAATACAGTATACAATTTATAAATATGAAAGTAACCCAACATATAGAAAAAGCCAACGGAAAACCTTTGTTCTCCTTCGAAATATTACCACCATTGAAAGGACAAAACATCCAATCTATTTTTGATAGTATAGATCCTTTAATGGAATTCAATCCGCCATTTATCGATGTTACGTATCATCGAGAAGAATATGAATTCAAAGAATTGCCAAGTGGCTTGTTGCAAAAGAAAATTGTAAAAAAACGTCCTGGAACAGTTGGAATCTGTGCTGGAATTCAAAACAAATATGATGTAGATGCCATTCCTCATATTTTGTGTGGAGGATTTACAAAAGAAGACACCGAAAATTTATTGATTGATCTGGATTTCTTAGGAATTGATAATGTGGTTGCTCTTCGTGGAGATGCTTTGAAAAACGAAACCTACTTCAAACCTGAAAAAGAGGGAAATGAATTTGCTTCAGATTTAGTAAAACAAATTGCCAATTTGAATAGCGGAATTTACTTAGATGAAGATTTGCAAAATTCTTCTTGCACCGATTTTTGCATAGGTGTTGCAGGTTATCCAGAAAAACACATGGAAGCACCAAGCATGGATAGTGATTTGCATTTTCTAAAACAAAAGATTAAGAATGGAGCAGATTATATTGTGACCCAGATGTTTTTCGATAACAAAAAATTTTTTGAGTTTGTAGAAAAATGTAGAAAAGCAGGAATTACAGTGCCAATTATTCCCGGATTAAAACCCATTGCAACCAAGAAACAATTAAATTTAATTCCACATCGGTTTAAAGTAGATTTACCAGATGATTTAATTATGGCTGTGGTAAAAGCAAAAGATAATGACGCTGTAAAACAAATTGGAATAGAATGGTGTTTGCAACAAAGTAAAGAATTAGTCGCAGCAGGAATTCCAGTTTTACATTATTATTCTATGGGGAAAGCAGATAACATAAAAGCTATTGCTAAAGAAATATTTTAGACTGTTAGGTTTCTGGAATTAATTTATATTTGCCATTAGTTATGAGGCAAATTTTATTTTTCTTACTTGTTTTTTCAACAGCAAAAGCGCAATTTTCAGTTGATGTAGATTATTTGTATGGTAAAATAATACCTCATAATCAAACCATTAAGCATTTAATTGTTAAACACCCTGAAGGAATAATATTGAGTTTTAATAAGAAAACATTTGGAGATCAAGAATGGCAATCCAACTATAATTTCCCAGATTATGGGTTTTCATTACATTATCAAGCCAATAAAAATCAGATTTTAGGTGATTTGTATGGTGTTTTTGGACATTATAATTTTTATTTTTTAAATAGAAATTTGGTATTCAGAGTCGCTCAAGGAATTGCATATAGCACAAATCCATTCGATAAAAATGAGAATTTTAGAAACTTGGCTTATAGTACAAAGCTAATGCCTTCAACGTACTTTTTATTGAATTATCGAAAAGAAAAAATTATTGGAAATTTGGGTTTTCAAACAGGTTTATCTTTCTTTCATCATTCCAATGCTAACATAAAATCACCCAACACAAGTACCAATACTTTGTCTTTTCAATTGGGTTTAAATTATGTCTTTGAAGAAGAAAATATTGAGTATAATTTTTCAAAAGACACTTTAAAAACTATTTATCCATTGAAATATAATATTGCTTTTAGAACAGGAATTAATGAAAGTGATATCATTGGAAGTGGTCAAAAACCTTTTTATGAATTAAGCTTTTATGCTGATAAACAGTTTACCAAAAAAAGCAAAATGCAAGTAGGAATAGATTTGTTTGCTATGTATTATTTAAAAGAGCATATTAAATTTAAGTCAATTGCTTATCCAAACGAGAATATAGACGGAAATACAGATTTTAAACGAATCGGACTTTTTGCAGGTTATGAATTAGCCATTAATAAAATGTCATTGGAGGCACAAATTGGATATTATGTCTATGAACCGTATGATTTTTTAGGACCTTTCTATCAACGTTTAGGGGCAAAATACCATTGGAATAAAACATTGTTCAGCAGTTTGTCTTTGAAAACACATGCTGCAAAAGCAGAAGCCTTAGAATTTGGAATAGGAATTAAGTTATGAGAAAAATAGTTGTTATTTTATATGTCTTTTTAGTAATTAGTTGTGATGAAAATCAGTTGTTAGAATCTTCTGGGACAATAATTTCAAAAGAAATTTCAGTTGGATATTTTGATAAAATCAATATTTCAGAAGGAATCGAATTGCATATAACAGATGAAACAATAGCTAAAGTAGAAATCAAAGCTGGAGAAAATATTATTGATCGAGTTTCTTTTTCTGTAATTGACAACCAACTTTTTATCGATGCAAAAAATGCTACAAGAGCCTTTCAGAGTTATGAACCTATAAAAATTTATATATCAGTAGATGATTTAGACACTATTTATTCGTCTTCTCAGTTTAATGTATATTCAGAAAATATATTAAATTTCGCAAATTTTCATTTACAATCTGGTATGTTTGAAGACACAGCTTCAGGTGAATTTCATTTACAAGTAAATTGCAATAGCTTATTTGTAGAAGATAATAGAGCCAGTTTTTATAACATTTCAGGTAATGTCACTGATTTATCGGTCAATTTTTACAATGGAGACGAACGTTTTGAAGGGACAAATCTAATCGCACAAAATGTTCATGTATTTCAAAGAAGTTCAAATGATATCCTAGTAAATCCGCAACAAAAAATTACAGGAATTATCTATAGCACAGGCAATGTAATTCTAAAAAATAATCCACCAATTGTTGATGTGCAAGTTTTATATCAAGGACAATTAATTTTTAATTAATATGTTTAACGGTTGAATTGTTTAATCGTTTAACTGAAACAACCTGAAACCATTTTAAATTTTTACAAACAAATTACTGAACACCGAACGCTACTTCTTCGTCTGTTCTCTAAAAATCTGTTCTAGGTTTTTATTCTTCAAATTCAATTGTAAAATCTTTAAACCGTTGTCATGAGCGAAGTCAAAAACAGCTGGTCGCATGTCATTTTCGGTTTCAAAAGTCAATTCCCAAACAAAATCATGAGAATTTTTAGTGGTTTTTACATTAGGAATTGTATTTAAAATTGTTGCATCAACCATTTTGTCAAATTCCACTTCAATAATCTGCTCTTGTTGTTCTTTTACTAAAGTGTTTAGCTTTTTATCAGTAACAATTTTTCCATTATTGATGATGATAACTCTATCACAAATCGCTTCCACTTCCTGCATAATATGTGTTGAAAGAAAAACCGTTTTATTTTTCCCAATATTTTTAATCAACTCACGAATCTCAACCAATTGATTCGGATCTAAACCCGTTGTAGGTTCGTCCAAAATTAAAACATCAGGATTATGCAATAAAGCAGTTGCTAAACCAACACGCTGTCTGTAACCCTTAGACAATTGTCCGATTTTTTTATTCGCTTCAGGAGTTAAACCTGTCAATTGAATCACTTCTTCAATTCGAGATTTATCCACTTTATAAACATCAGCATTAAAACCCAAATATTCACGAACATATAAATCTAAATATAACGGATTGTGCTCGGGTAAATAACCAACAGACTTTTGAACCTCTTTTTGTGAAGTTACCACATCATTGCCATTAACAGCAGCTTTTCCTTCATCAGAGGTGATATAGGTAGTCAAAATTTTCATTAAAGTCGATTTTCCAGCACCATTTGGCCCCAAAAAACCTACAATTTCACCATTTTTAACAGAAAAAGAAACATTATCCAATGCTTTTTGAGCACCATAACTTTTGGTTATATTTTTAACTTCTATAGACATGTTGTGATATTTATAGCAAATGTAATAATTTAAAAGAAAATTAATAGCACGATTAATTTACATCCGTTAAAATAACGTAAAAAAAGATTTTTTATGTTTACACAAGTAGGGAGAAAATATTTTTTATCCAATTAAGGCTTTATTTTAAAAATATTTTCTACATTAGCATCAGATTTGAACAAATAGATGACAACAAATACATTTTATTATAACAATTTTTCTTATTTCTTCTGGAAAGCAGAGAGGGATTGTTATGTATTGTGTTGATTTTAAATAAAATAAACTCATTAATATAAAAATCCCGATGTAAGTCGGGATTTTTTTTTGGCCATATGGAAAAGAAAATAGCCATACAAGGTATAAAAGGATCATTTCACCATCAAGTAGCATTAGATTATTTTGATGAAATTCATGCTATTGAGGAATGCATGTCGTTCGATAGTTTAGTACACAGTATTTTGACCAGTAAGTCAAATTATGCCGTAATGGCAATTGAAAATTCTATTGCAGGCTCAATTATTCCTAATTATGCCTTACTTGATAATAATAATTTAAATATAATTGGCGAGTATTATCTTTCCGTACATCATAATTTAATGAGTTTGAAAGGTCAAAATATAGAAGGTATTTCAGAAGTACATTCGCATCCTATGGCTATTCTGCAATGCAAAGAGTTCTTTAAGAATTATCCTAAGATTAAGTTAGTTGAAGATAGAGACACCGCTGAGACAGCAAAAAGAATTCATGATGAGCAATTAAAAGGAATTGGAGCAATAGCTAGTAAAACAGCTGCTCAATTATATGATTTAGAAATTCTAGCTTCAGAAATACAAACGATAAATAATAATCAAACACGATTTGTAATCATAAGTAAGCATCAAAATGGAAGTACAAGTAAAATCAACAAAGCCTCATTAAAATTTGAGTTAGAACATAAAAGAGGAAGTTTGGCCACAGTTTTAAATGTAATGAGCGATTGCAAACTAAATTTAACTAAAATCCAATCGTTACCAAAAATTGAAACTCCTTTTCACTATGCTTTTTTTGTGGACATCACTTTTGAGGATTATAAAGAGTATCAAAAAGGGAAACAACTATTAGAAATAATGACCACTCAATTTAAAGTTTTAGGTGAATATGAAAACAAAAATCAAATTTCATATTAACTGTAATTGACATTGAAAAAATATGATAGCAACAGCCAATAGACTAAATACAGTACAAGAGTACTATTTTTCCAAAAAGTTGAAAGAAGTTCGTCAACTAATTGCAGAAGGGAAACCAATTATCAATATGGGTATTGGAAGTCCAGACTTATTGCCTTCACCCAAAGTAGTTGTAGCCATTCAAAATGCCATGTATGAGGATAAAGCACATGAATACCAAAGTTATCAAGGTTTGCCTGAATTGAGAAAAGAAATGACCAACTTTTATTACAACAATTTTAAGGTTACTTTAGATTTTAACACTGAAGTGTTACCATTAATGGGTTCAAAGGAAGGAATTATGCATGTTTCAATGGCATTTTTGAATGAAGGTGATGAAGTTTTAATTCCAAATCCAGGATATCCAACATATACTGCTGTTGCCGAATTGGTTCAAGCTAAAGCAGTTAGTTATGATTTGACGGATGAAACCAATTGGCAACCTGATTTTGAAAAATTGAAACAACAAGATTTATCAAAAGTTAAATTAATGTGGGTGAGTTATCCGCATATGCCAACAGGAGTAAATGGTTCTTTAGAATTATTTGAAAAATTAATTGATTTCGGAAAAAAACACAAAATTTTAATTGTAAATGACAATCCTTACAGTTTTGTTTTGAATGAAAAACCAATTTCAATTCTTCAAGTTGAAGGCGCAAAAGATATCGCCATTGAGCTAAACTCCTTAAGCAAAACTTATAACATGTCAGGTTGGAGAGTTGGAATGGTTTTAGGAAATCAAAATTTTATAGAAGCTATTTTAAAAGTAAAAAGCAATATGGATTCTGGCATGTTTTATGGTATTCAAAAAGGAGCCATTGAAGCTTTAAAATTAGATAAATCATGGTTTGAAGCTCAAAATGAAGTTTACCTAAAACGAAAGAATTTAGTAATTCAATTAGCCGAAAAATTAGGATGTGAAGTTGCGAAAAATTCTGTGGGTTTATTCGTTTGGGCAAAATTACCAAGTGAAATTCAATCATCAGAAGAATTTATTGATAAAGTATTATTAGAACAACACATTTTCATCACACCAGGAACTATTTTTGGGAGTAATGGAAAAGGTTATATTCGTTTTTCATTATGCGTCACTGAAGAAAAAATTAAAGAAGCAATAAGAAGATTAACGGTTAACGAATTTTGATTTTTGATAAGTTAGATAAGAGCGTGAGCAAATTGACGAAGCAATTTAAGTATTGAAATTTTATGAAAGTATATATAATAGGAATAGGATTAATTGGAGGTTCCATGGCATTGGATTTAAGATTACATTTCAAAGAAGCTACATTTTTTGGGATAGAGGCTGATGAAAGTAATTTAGAAGAAGCCATAAAATTGGGGATTATTAATCAAAAAGCTACTCAAGACGAATTAATTAACGCAGATTTAGTAATCGTTGCTGTGCCAGTTGATGTGGCTTTAGTAATTTTGCCAAAAGTTTTAGATGCAATCAATGAAGATGCTCTTGTGATTGATGTCGGTTCAACCAAATTTCCAATATGCGAAGTTGTAGCAAATCATGAAAGAAGACGAAATTTTATGGCTACTCATCCTATTGCAGGTACAGAATTTTCAGGGCCAAAAGCTGCAATAAATAAGCTATTTCAAGGAAAAACAAACATCATTTGTGAAGTTGAAAAAACAGCTTACAAACAACAAGAAATGGCCCTAGATTTGTTTCAGAAATTAGGCATGAGAATTCGGTATATGGATCCAAAATCACACGATAGACACATCGCTTATGTTTCTCATTTATCTCACATAAGTTCGTTTATGTTAGGAAAAACAGTTATCGAAAAGGAAAAAAATGAAAGAGATATCTTTGATATGGCAGGCAGTGGATTTGAAAGTACAGTTCGTTTAGCCAAAAGTTCACCAACGATGTGGACACCCATTTTCAAACAAAACAAAGACAATATTATTGAAACATTAGACGAATACATCTTAAATTTAACCCAATTCAAAGAGTTGCTTCAAAACGATAAGTATGAAGAGGTTTTCAATGAAATGCAAAGTACAAATAGAATAAAAGAAATTTTAAATAGGTAATGGGGTGGTAGGAATTAGGTAGTACGCTGCCAAGAACCTACAATTTATAACCTACAACTTTAATAAAAATGGAAAATAAAAAAGAAATGAGAACATGGTTAGATGATTTTAAATTAGATCATCCATTAGTAATTGCAGGACCATGTAGTGCTGAAACAGAAGAGCAGGTGTTGAAAATTGCACACGAATTAAAAGATTCAGATGTAAGCATTTTTAGAGCAGGAATTTGGAAACCAAGAACGCGTCCAGGAGGATTTGAAGGTGTCGGAGAAATTGGCTTGAAATGGTTGCAAAAAGCAAAAGCAGAAACAGGTTTATTAATGGCTACAGAAGTGGCCAATGCAGCTCACGTAAAATTAGCCCTAGAACACGATATAGATGTACTTTGGATAGGAGCAAGAACCACAGTTAATCCATTTGCCGTTCAAGAGATTGCAGATGCTCTAGAAGGAACAAATAAGATCGTTCTTGTGAAAAATCCTGTAAATCCAGATTTAGCTTTATGGATTGGTGGTGTAGAACGTTTGTATAAGGCAAACATTAAAAGACTTGGTGTAATTCATAGAGGGTTTTCAACCTATGAGAAAACCAAATATAGAAATATACCTGAATGGCAGATTCCGATTGACTTACAAAGTCGCTTTCCAGATTTACCGCTAATCTGTGATCCATCACACATCACAGGAAGAAGAGATATGATTCAAGAAGTATCACAGCAAGCTTTGGATATGAATTTTGATGGATTAATCATTGAAACACATATTGATCCAAATAACGCGTGGAGTGATGCAGCCCAACAAGTTACGCCAGCAACTTTAAAACAAATATTTAAAGATTTGAGAGTTAGAAATGAGTCTGATGAGACAGGAGAATACAACAGTAAGATGAATGCCTTGCGCTCACAAATTGATGAGTTTGATGGTAAGTTGTTAGAAATTCTAGGCAATAGAATGAAAGTTGCTGATAAAATAGGACAATTAAAAAAAGAGAAAAACGTTGCTATTCTACAAAATAAAAGATGGAATGAAATCTTAGGGAAAATGATTTTAGAAGGAGAAGAAAAAGGATTAAGTAATGATTTTGTAATGCAGTTATTCAAAGCTATTCATCAAGAAAGCATCAATCATCAAGAAAAGATTATAAATAATTAATTATATGTTAAAAATATTAAGATAAAATTTTGTAATATCGCAACTTGAATTAAATAATAATATTATGAAGAAAATTTTATTTTTAGCAGTTCTATTGGTAACTGCAGTTATGAGTGCTCAAGTAGATAAAATTTACAAACACAGTGGAGAAACTGTTGAAGGTAAAGTTTTAAGAGTAGAAGAATATACCGTTGTTTTTGTTTACAACGGAGAAGAAGCAGAAAATACAATTGGTAAATATGCTATCGAAAAAATTGTTTATGGGAAGAGTGGAAGAGTAGAAGAAGTGACAGAAAAAATTGTAATCAATGGCGAGGATGATTGGGAAAAAGTAGTAATACTTGAAGAGAAAGCCTACATTGCAGGATTAAAAAAAGGAGAAGAAGTTAGAGGAAAAACAGGTTTAATTAACTACCACACAGGAAATACAGGTGATAAAAAAGCAGAAAAGAAATTAAAGATGGCAGCAGCTAAAGAAGGTTGTCCATTTATTTTAATGACTGCTGATAAATCTACTGTTGGAGCATCTTCTAATGGTTTAGGAGGATCACAAAATATTAAAAAAGGAATTGGATACAGATACTAACAAACAAATTCTTTAAAAAAGTAGAAAGACCGTCAAATGATGGTCTTTTTTCATTTAATAAACTAAGAAATACTATCTTTGTAACTCATAAGTTGAAGAGTTAACCAATACAAACTTCAAACTTTTAACATTAGAATGACAGGAATCGTTTATAAATCTACAGGGAGTTGGTACACAGTAAAAACAAAAGACAATAAGTTTTTTGAATGTCGCATCAAAGGTAAATTCCGAATGCAAGGTATTAAAAGTACTAATCCAATTGCCGTTGGAGATGAGGTAGATTTTGAGGTAGATAATGAAGATGAAGCAACCATTGGAACGATTCATAAAATTCATGAACGGAAAAATTATATCGTTAGAAAATCAGTTAATCTTTCCAAACAAACGCACATAATTGCCTCTAATATTGATGTGGTTTTTCTTTTGGTTACCATAAATAATCCCATAACTACAACAAGTTTTATTGATCGTTTTTTAGTGACTGCTGAAGCGTATGGAATTGATGCCGTTTTAGTTTTTAATAAAATTGATACCTATGATGATCCTACTTTAGATGAACAGCTCTTCTTACAATATATTTATGAACAAATTGGATATAAATGTTTGCGGGTTTCTGCTACCATGAACAAAGGGTTAGATCAATTGAAAGAAATGATGATTGGCAATGTTTCAATGTTTTCTGGTCATTCAGGAGTAGGAAAATCAACTTTAGTAAATGCTTTAGAGCCAACTTTAAACTTAAAAACCAAAGAGATTTCCGACCAGCATCAGCAAGGACTGCATACGACAACTTTTGCAGAAATGTTCGATTTGTCATTTGATGCAAGAATCATAGACACTCCTGGAATTAGAGGTTTCGGAATTGTAGATATGGAAAAACAAGAAATAGGAGATTATTTCCCTGAATTTTTTGCCTTGAAAGAAAATTGTAAATTCAATAATTGTTTGCATAAAGAAGAACCTAATTGTGCTGTAAAAGAGGCTTTAGAAAAAGATGAAGTGGCATGGTCAAGGTATAAAACTTATCTACAATTATTAGAAGGAGATGAAGACAATTATAGAAACGATATTTATGGTGAAGAAAGAGCGGCCAGTGATGAGACAAGGAAGAGTTAGCAGTGTACAGCAATTAGTATAAATATCAAAAATAATTCATTGCCGTTTGGTTTAAACGAACGGAATTAGTTAATAAAATTAATGAAAGCAGTAATTCAAAGAGTCTCAGAAGCCTCAGTTACAATTGATAACAAAAGTGTAGCCCAAATAAATCAAGGATTATTAATTTTAATTGGTATTGAAGAGGCAGATAATCAAGAAGACATCAAATGGTTAACCGCTAAAATTGCTAATCTTCGCATTTTTGCTGATGAAAACGAGGTTATGAATTTATCAGTAAAAGATATTCAAGGTGAAATCATCGTTGTTAGTCAATTCACGCTTCATGCAGCCACAAAAAAAGGTAATCGACCTTCTTACATAAAAGCGGCAAAACCGGAAATAGCCATTCCATTATACGAAAGCTTTGTGGCAAGCATGAAAAATGAAATTGGTAAAAGCATTCAAACAGGGCAATTTGGAGCAGATATGAAAGTTGCATTAATTAATGATGGGCCAGTAACACTATTAATTGATACAAAAAATAAAGAATAAGCTTTAATTTGTAAACTTTTTTTTATATTTGATTTTAAACAAACCAAATGAAGAAAAGTATTTCCCTTTTAATTTTTTTAATAACTACATTTTTTTTCAATTTTTCATCAGCTCAGGAGGTTTCATATTTAGCAGTTTATCCAGATTCTTTGAAAGAAAATTCAAATGCTATAATCAAGGAAAATTTGATTGAAATTGAAATCCTTTCGTTCAATAAAATGAATATAAAAAAAAGGAGAGTTATTACTGTTTTTAACGAAATTGGCTTAAAACATATTGATGCATCTGAATATTTTGATAATTCAACCTCAATAAAAAATATCGAAGCAAAAGTTTATAATTCCTTTGGTGGTGAACTAAAAAAAATTAAAAGAAAAGATTTTAAAGAAAATTCGGTGAGTTCAGGATCTATAATTACAGACAGCAGAGTTTTGTATTTAGATTATATTCCGACACAATATCCATTTACTTTTGTCTATGAGTCAGAAATCACAAGTTCAAATACTGCATTTATTCCCTCTTGGTATCCTATCGAAGATTTTTTTATAAGCATTGTTAATTCCAAAATGATTATAAGGTACTCTGATGATGTTAAATTGAAATATAAAGAGATTAATAAAGATAATAGAATTACAAAAAGAGTTGAAAAAAATTATTTAGAATTCGAAATTAATAATTTACCTGCATTAAAAGCAGAACAATTATCACCTTCTGTCTATAAATTTATGCCTTATGTTTTAATAGCACTTGATGAATTTGAAATTGAGGGAGTTAGAGGATTTGCAAAAGATTGGAATACATTTGGTAAATGGATGTATAGCGATTTATTAAGTGGCACAGAAGAAATTCCTGATGCTACAAGACAAAAAATACAAGACCTTGTAAAACAAGAAAAAAATCCACTTGAAATAGCTAAGATTATCTACAAGTACGTACAAGATAAAACGCGATATGTCAGCATTCAACTAGGAATTGGAGGCTGGAAGCCTATGTTAGCAAAGGATGTTGATAGACTAGGATATGGTGATTGTAAGGCTCTTACAAATTATACAAGGTCATTACTAAAAGCGTTTAATGTACCTTCTTATTATGCTGTAGTTTATGGAGATAGAACAAAAAGAAATATACAAGAAGATTTTGTTTCAATGCAAGGAAATCATGTGATTTTAGGAATTCCAGATAATAACGAAATTCATTGGCTGGAGTGTACTAGTCAAACACAGCCATTTGGTTTTCAAGGAGGCTTTACAGATGATAGAAATGTATTAATCATAGGAGAAGATAAAGTAGAGGTAGTTAAAACAAAATCATTTGTAAATGAATCTAATTCACAAGTAACGAAAGCAAAAATAAAATTTGCTGAGAACGGCTCGATTGATTGTGAAGTCAATATCAAGTCTAAAGGAATTGAGTTTGACGAGAAGTTTTTTTTAGCAACTGCGACTTCAGACAATAAGTTAGAGTATTATAAAAGTAGATTTAATCAAATCAACAATTTAAAAATTATTAAAAATGAATTACTAATTGATAAAACAAAAATAGAGTTAGAAGAAATTTTAAATTTAAAAGCTGAAGATTTTATAAAAAAAACAGGAGAGCGTATTATATTGCCAGTCAATATATTAAATCAAATCTTGTTTGTTCCTCAAAAATACAAACAAAGAAATAATCCTTTTGAGATAGAAAGAGGGTATGAATACATTGATGAAATTGAAATTGAAATACCTCAAGGATACAAAATTGAAGCTATGTCTGAAGGTTATGAGTTAAGTTCAAAATATGGGAACTATAAAAGTAATTTAGAAAGTCTCAACGGTAAGCTGTTATTTAAAAGAAAGTTCTTGCTTAAAAATGGACATTATTTAAATACCGAGTATAATGCTTACAGAGATTTTAGAGAGCAAATTGCTAAAAATGAAAATATTAAAATTGTTTTAATCAAAGAATAAATTATAAACTATACAATTATAAGCATGAGAAATTTTTTAACCCTACTTCTATTTTTCTGTTTTCAAGCAGCTATTTGTCAAAAGTTGCAATTGGGAAAAGTTACAGTAGAAGAACTATCAGAGAAAAATCATCCAATTGATTCATCAGCGGCAGCAGCATATATTTTTAAAACAGGAGAGACTACTTTTAATTATTCGGATGGGAATTGGTACACAACTACAGAAGTTAAAGTCAAAATCAAAATTTATAACCAAAAAGGCTTTGAAAATGCAAATCATGAAGTACCCTATTATATTGGAGGAAATACTTCTGAGAAAGTATTTTTTTCTGATGCAGCTACATATAATTTAGTGAATGGAAAGATAGAAAAAACAAAATTGAAGTCAGAAGGAGAATTTACAGAAGAAGTAAATAAAGATTGGAAGGTAAAAAAAATTGTGATGCCAGCCATTAAAGAAGGTTCAATAATTGAATACAGTTATAAACTTATTTCTCCATATATTACTAGAATGAATGATTGGTATTTTCAAGAAGATATTCCAATTGATTATGTCACTTATACAACCTATATACCACAATATTTTCAGTATAGAACTATAATAACTGGGTATGAAATAATCGATGCAAAGTCTGAAAAAATAAATGGGAATAGTTATTATGAATTGAAAACTGTTTATTCCAAATCAAATATCCCAGCCATAAAAGAAGAGGCATATGTAAATAATATTAGAAATTATACTTCAATTTTAAAATATGAGTTAGCTTCAATTAATGGGGCAAATGGCTCTGTAGAAAATTTATCTCTAGATTGGGATGGTGTAACGAAACAGATATATGAGAATGAAAATTTCGGAAAAGAAATGAAATTAAAATCATATTTTGAGGAAGACTTGAACCCGCTCATTGAAAAAATAACAAATAGAGATGATAAAATAAAAGTTATCCTTCAATTTGTCAAAGATAAAATGACGTGGAACGAGAAGTATAGTATTTACTGTGACAAAGGGGTAAAAAAGGCATATAAAGATAGAACAGGTAATGTAGCAGAGATTAATTTGATGCTTGTAGCTATGTTAAGACACGCTGGCATAGAAGCAAGTCCTGTTTTATTAAGTACAAAATCTAACGGAATTCCCAGTTTCCCTAATAGAACCGCTTTCAATTATGTAATTGCAGCAATAGAAATTCAAGAAGATTTAATTTTGTTAGACGCAACTAATTCCAATACATTCTTTAATATTTTACCTTCAAGAGTACTTAATTGGACAGGAAGGTTGATACGAGACACCGGAAGTTCTACAGATGTAAATTTAATGCCTAAGAAAGTTTCAAATGACAAAATTACCATTATGGCCTCAATAGAGAATACAGGAGTTGTTAAAGGGAAATTTAGAGAACAATATTTTGATTATGCGGCATACTTCTTTAGAGAAAATAATGCAAAAATGAATCAAGAATCTTATGTAGAGAAATTAGAAAAAAGACATTCAGGAATTGAAATAACAGAATACACCTTATCAAACAGAGACAAGCCAGAAAGTCCTTTAGTAGAAAATTACTCATTTGAGCATACTAATCTAATAGAAACTATTGGTGATAAAATGTATTTCTCACCTATGATGTTTTTTGAAAAGACAGAAAATCCATTCAAGTTAGAGAAACGCAATTTTCCCATTGATTTTTCTGTTCCTTTCAGCGATTCTTTCAACATAGTAATAAATATACCAGAAGGATATGCCGTTGAATCTTTACCCGAAAAAGTGAATTTAGTTATGGAACAAAATCTTGGACATTATTTATTCAATATCAATACAAGCTTAAATACAATCCAAATATCTTCCATTTATACTATTAATGCTTCAATTGTGCCATCAACTCAATATGAAACATTAAAAATGTTTTATAAAATGATGATAGAAAAACAAAATGAGAAAATTGTTCTTAAGAAAATTTAAAACGCTAAAAAAGTATTATGTTGATGGTACTGTTTAATAAACTTCTGTTTTAAAGATTAAATTAATAGCTTAGCGATTGTAAAACAAATTAATTTCTATTTAATATTTTTTTCGGATTTTTGTGGCTACACTATAAATAATTAGTTTGTTCCAATTTAATGAGATAAAAAGAATAAAATGAATCTAAAGAACGCACAACAAGAAGTAGATGATTGGATTAAGAACCACGGAGTTCGCTATTTTAATGAACTAACAAATATGGCTCAACTCACCGAAGAGGTTGGTGAAGTTGCTAGAATAATTGCTCGTCGTTATGGAGAACAATCCGAAAAAGAAAGCGATAAGAACAAAGATTTAGGAGAAGAATTAGCTGATGTTGTTTTTGTAGTTTTGTGTTTAGCTAATCAAACAGGAATTGATCTTCAAGCAGCTTTTGATAAAAAGTTAGACTTAAAAACCAATCGCGATCACGACAGACATCAAAACAACGAAAAACTAAAATAAATTGAACTGGATTTTATTAATAATAGCAGGACTTTTTGAAGTTGGTTTCGCAACTTGTTTAGGAAAAGCAAAAGAAGCAACTGGTAATAATTCTTATTATTGGTATGCAGGTTTTTTAATTTGCTTAACCATAAGTATGGCTTTATTAGTGAAAGTAACCAAAGAATTACCTATTGGAACAGCTTATGCAGTTTGGACGGGAATTGGCGCTGTTGGTAGTGTTTTAGTTGGAATTTTAGTTTTCAAAGAACCAGCAACGTTTTGGCGCGTATTTTTTTTAACCACTTTAATTCTTTCATTAGTAGGATTAAAATTTGTTTCTAATTAAATGAATTTAGTACTTCAACAATCAAATATAGACAAGACTCAATCTTCAATCAACGTCACAGGTTCAAAATCTGAAACCAATAGGTTATTGTTGCTTCAAGCTTTGTATCCTAATATTACATTAGAAAATATATCAAAATCAGATGATTCAGAGGTAATGCAAAGTGCTCTCTTGCAATCAAAAGATAATGTTAATCATGCAGAGTTTGTTGATGTACACCATGCTGGAACTGCTATGCGATTTCTAACTGCTTTTTTTGCTATTCAAGAAAACAAAGAAATTGTTTTGACTGGTTCTTCCCGAATGAAAGAAAGACCAATTAAAATTTTAGTGGAAGCTCTAAAACAATTAGGAGCTGAAATTGCTTATGAAGAGAATGATGGTTTTCCTCCAATTAGAATCAAAGGAAAAAAGATCACAAAAAATAAAGTAACATTACAAGCAGATGTAAGTAGCCAATACATATCAGCCTTATTATTAATTGCACCAAAATTGGAAAATGGTCTAGAATTAACGTTAGAAGGAGAAATTACTTCTATTCCATACATAAAAATGACGTTAGCTTTACTAAACGAAATTGGAATTGAAACATCTTTTTTAAATAACATAATTTCAGTACAACCTACAACCCAGAACACAAAATCCACAACCCTAACAATAGAATCCGATTGGTCATCAGCATCCTATTGGTATTCCATAGTTGCCCTTTCAGAAATTGGAACACAAATAATTCTTTCAAGCTACAAACAAAATAGCTTGCAAGGCGATAGTGCTTTGGTCAATATCTACAAAGATTTTGGAGTTGAAACTATATTTAAAGAAAACACAATTCTTCTACATAAAATAGAAAACTGTCAACTATCAACTATCAACTGTCAACTTAACAGCTCACCAGACATTGCTCAAACCATTGCTGTAACTTGTTTTGGATTAGGAATAGGTTGTCATTTAACAGGTTTACATACACTAAAAATAAAAGAAACGGATAGATTAGAAGCATTACAAACTGAATTAGCAAAATTAGGAGCAATGGTTTCAGTAACTAATGATTCACTAACAATCGAAAAATCCAACAAGCTAAATGATAACGTAAATATAGCAACCTACCAAGATCACCGAATGGCAATGGCTTTTGCTCCATTAGCATTAAAGGTACCAATTATAATTGAAGATGCTGAGGTAGTGTCAAAATCCTATCCTACTTTTTGGGACGATTTAAAAAGTGTTGGATTTCAACAAACAATAATTTCATAGTTAAATAATTCTATAGTTTTTTTTAATTTTATTATCACATAAAAAAGGCAACAGTGCGTATATACTTTCTGTTGAAATTATATTATATTTAAAGATATTTTTTATTTTAGAGAAGCAATAATAGTCATAATTTCTTGTATATTTTTATTAGAAATTTAATTATAAAGTAAATTATTAGTATTGTTAAAATAAAGAACATAATTTGTATTAGTAGTGAGGTAGTCATATCATTAATATAATTATAGAAGATTAAACACTAGAAAATATTTATAACCTCCTTGATTTATCATAATCCATGAAACTAATTTATCAGTGATAGGTTCAAACAAAAGAGTCCCTAAAGGATTTTCGGAATCGCTTTTTTTGTAATAGGCAAAAACATTAGCGTCTTGAGTATACATTTTCTCTCCTTTAATGGTTTCCATTGCAATTTCTTTATCAAAGGGTTCATAAATCTTATTCTTTTTGTAAAATCTTACAGGCTTTATATCTAAATTTTCTAACCCAATACTGTCTATAGTGTTTTTAAAATGATAAAAAATAGTATCAAATAACATAAGCCTTCTTTCTTTCCTTTCCAAAATAGGGTCTTTTAAAATATAATCAAAATAAATATATTTCTCGAACAAGCTATCTTTTGAAATTTCAGAAAATTCTTTGTTTTGAACATATTTCGCTAACTCAGTAATTTTTTTATACTGTGAAATTTCATTCTCATTCCATTCATCAAAATTATTGTCTTGTCCAAAACAACATATTGAATATGTACATGAAATTAAAAGTATTAATCTCCTCATAAAATTTTTGTGTTAGTGAATTAATTATTAGTTGCTTTCTTTTGACGTGAAAATAAATTATATATCAATACTTAAGGATTTTTTTTAGTTCTCTTTTTTTAAAAAAAAACTATAAATTAAAACAACACTTAATATTAAATAAACAACTATTGGTATTATATAATACCAATAGTTTAAGTAACTAATCTTGAACATATATATAATCCAATTTAATTGTAAAATTAAGCTGAGCATAATTATAAACTTTTTTTTACTTAAAAATAGAACTACACCTAAAAATGAGAGTAATGAATTTAGTGGGTAAATTATATTTTGAAAGGTTATTTTCTCTGTAAAAAATGAAAAAAAACTTTCAAAAGAGCTAAATATTATAATTGCTATATTTGGAAGTATTATTTTATTATTTGGAATTAAAATTATAAAAAATGATGTAATTATTGCCGTTTTTAATTTTGATATAGAATTCATATTATTTTAGTTACAATTATTATTGGGAGTGCTACCTCCATTAGTGTTTTTTGTACCATTAACTGGTGTAGATATATTAGAAAGTACTTCACCTAATGTGCCTGGCGTTTGACCATCCCAATAAAATCTTGGTGATTCACAATCTGGAATATTGACACTTGTTACTGATTCAAAAGTTGTAATTGCTATATCAGTGCAATTGTTTGAGCCAAGATTATACATTGGATTATTGTTTGCTATTAATATAAAACCATTTATTAGGTTTGTTAAAGAATTTGAGTCAATAGGAATAGATATACTAACATCAAATGTATGTCCTTCATCGTTACCAAAAATACCAGGAGTTGGGAAAAAGTCTCTAGGATCAAGGGTTAAGTTATTAGGAATAGCCGAACCAACAGTACTTATTGGATAAAATCCTAATGTAGCAACATTAGTACCTTGTTTAATAGAAATAAAGGCATGTCCTACACCATCTTCGCCATATAAATTATGACTGCCATTTTTTGGCTGATCAGCATATATTGTTATTGTAGCAGATTGACAAGTATCAAAACAATCTAAATAATCTGCCATATCAGTAATAGGAATATCTGGTCCAACGACTACTTGTTCTCCATTTACCATTCCATCGTCTAAAAGATCTAGGATGTTTTTAATTTCATCTATTGAGTCTTGAGAATTATTTTCTTGGATACCATAGTCAATCAGTTCCTTCACAAAATCAATTGCTTCTTCTGCTTGAGTTTGATTATCATTATTTTGATTTAAATAGATTATAATAGCATCCTTTGTTTCTTGAGGAGTAGAAGGGTCATTCCACCAATCATTTTGCTCAGGAGTTAAACTGTTTAAAAGTTTTACTTCGGTTTTATTAATATTGATAACTGGACTAGTAACAATTGGATTATTACCATCATCAATAATGTCAATCGGGTTAGTGGAATTTCCTCCATTATTGGGTGGATTTCCTGTATTTCCTCCTGTTCCTCCTGTTCCACCAGTGTTTCCACCAAAACCACCAGTTCCACCACTGCCAGAATCATATCCGCCATTGTCACCACCTGAGCCATCATAACCACCTGTACCACCACCAGACATGCAATCAGCATCAATAACCATAATCATTTGCTCTACAGGAAAAGACATTCCTACACAGCCATTACCCAATTCACCGTCAGATTCTATTAAATTTCCTTGTGAATTGTAGCACATATTTGTTGAATAAGTAATTATATCAACACAATCTGAACCTTCACCTGATATTGGGATACTCATAGTAGAATTCACTTCTGATATTGAAGTAGGAGGAATATTAGTAAGACTACCGCTTTCAATTAAATTATTGATTTGTTCTTGGGTTAGCTTATATTTTGAAATATAAGCTGAATAATCGCCATTGTTTTTATAATTTAAGATAAGGTTTTCAAACTCATGCATATTTTGATTTATAATTTGAAAAGTATAAGAATGAGAATCTTCACTTTCAATAAGTGTGATGTTTGTAGTATCAATAAAAACTCCAAAATCTGAATTATATGCACCTCTGTATTCTAAAGAAGGATTTTTTTTAATTCTTGCTTCTACTAATTTATCAAAAGCTTTTTTGTTTCTTTTAAGTTGACTAAAACGAACTTTTTTAAGTTGGTAATTGTTTTGTTTTTGATGGGTTTCAAGGTTATTATTGCTAATTTCCTCTTTTTCACAGTTTATAAATAAAATCGCCACAATAGGTAACAACAGTAAAAAATTAATTCTTTGCGTCATATAATTAATTATTACACCTCTTCATTTTGCACTTGCTGGGCAGGAAAGGATTTGTTAATCTCATGAAAATTTAATCTTCAAAAAAAAGATCCTTAAATCATTAAGTATTTAAGTTTTTTATGCAGATTATTGCTAAAATAGCATTTTTTATGAATAAAAAGGTATTTTTTTAATTTTTTAATAAAAATGTTATTTTAATAGTGCTTTTTATGCATTTTATCGATTTTTTCAGTTCTCTTATGTAATTGCATTTTAAAGAAGAAATGAAAAGTAGATAACTGTTGGTTTTAGTTAATTGTATTGCTGTGGTTTAATAATTTTAGTTGAGAGACAAAGAAGAGTTGAAACCGTTGAGCTATAGAGAAAAAATAGTAAGGAGAAAGAAAAACAAAGTCTTTTTATAAACTAAATAAAGGTGAAATTTATAAAATCGGGACAATTCAACTTAATCTTTTACTTTACATAGCTACTAGCTGGAAGTTAGGGGAATATTTAGAAATTTCAATTGAAGAATTATTGGATAGAGAAAACTTCTAAAAGTTGTTCTTACAGATTAAGTCATTACAAAACTAAAATATCTTGAAAAATTATTTAAAAAGAATATGACATCTTTCTAGGATAAGAATTTATATAATTACTTAATATGTTGTGAATTAAGTTCAAAAAAATGTCGGGATGACTGGATTCGAACCAGCGACCCCTAGCACCCCATGCTAGTACGCTACCAGGCTGCGCTACATCCCGAAAGGTGCAAATATAATCGTTTTTAGCTTTTTTCAAAAATAAATATCAAAACACTTGACAACGCCTATTTCATAATCGTATATTTGCAACCGTTTAAAGGGAAGAGAATATAACTCGAAACCTATAGCATATAACTTATAACTTTCTTCTATGAAATTATCACATTTCAATTTTAATTTACCACAAGAACTCTTAGCAGAATATCCAGCCGAAAACCGCGACGAATCTCGTTTAATGGTTATCAATAGAAAAAATAAAACGATAGAGCATAGAATGTTCAAAGATCTTATTGATTATTTTGATGACGGAGATGTAATGGTTTTAAACAATACCAAAGTATTTCCAGCACGTTTATATGGGAATAAAGAAAAAACAGGAGCTCGTATAGAGGTTTTTTTATTAAGAGAATTAAATGCAGAGCAACGTTTATGGGATGTTTTAGTAGATCCAGCTCGTAAAATAAGAATTGGAAACAAATTGTATTTTGGAGATGATGATTCATTGGTAGCTGAAGTTATCGATAATACAACTTCAAGAGGAAGAACATTACGTTTTTTATATGACGGTTCTTATGAAGAATTTAGAAATAAATTGACAGAACTTGGAGAAACTCCAATACCTAAATACATCAATAGAGAAGTAACCCCTGAAGATGCAGATCGTTATCAAACGATTTATGCTAAACATGAAGGAGCAGTAGCAGCACCAACTGCTGGTTTGCATTTTTCAAAACATTTACTCAAGAGATTAGAAATAAAAGGAGTCAATTTTGCAGAAGTAACACTTCACGTTGGTTTAGGAACTTTTAATCCAGTTGAAGTTGAAGATCTATCAAAACATAAGATGGATTCTGAAGAAATAATTGTTACACAAGAAGCTTGCGATATTGTTAACGCTGCAAAAGCCAATAAGAAAAGAATTTGCTGTGTAGGAACAACATCAATGCGTGCCATTGAAAGTACAGTTTCATCACAACAAACACTAAACCCATACACAGGTTGGACCAATAAATTCATTTATCCACCATACGATTTTGGAATTGCCAATTGTATGATTACCAATTTCCATACCCCAAAATCAACCTTATTAATGATGGTTTCTGCATTTTGTGGACACGATTTAATGAAAGAAGCATACAAACAAGCCGTAGAAGAAAAATACAAATTCTATTCTTATGGTGATGCCATGTTAATCATCTAAAAAATCAAATATAAAATCTCATCAGCAATGATGAGATTTTTTTTGGAGCAAATGGTTGAGGCATTTTAGTTAGCCATTTTCCTGCTGTCCATTCTATCTCTCTTGTTTAAAAAAAACAAGAGAGGATGCCATTGCCATCAGAGCTAGTTAGCTATTGTCTTTTGTAAAATCAAACTTTTAAACAGCTATATTTTTGCACCTCTAAACTTTTCGCTATTTTTACACTCCAAACAAATAACTAAAAATGGATTTTCAAAATACTAGAGAATTTGCTAAACAATTAGATGCTCAAGACGAATTAAGTCACTACAGAGATGAATTTATTTTTCCTAAAGTAAATGGAAAACAAGTAATATATTTTACAGGAAACTCTTTAGGATTACAACCAAAAAGAACAAAAGCTTATGTTGATGAGGTAATGAACGATTGGGCAAATCTTGCCGTTGAAGGGCACTTTTATGCTGATAAACCTTGGTGGGATTATCATGAGCGTTTTTGTCAACCTCTTTCAGAACTAGTTGGAGCAAAACCATCTGAAGTAGGAGTAATGAATACCTTAACGGTGAATCTTCATTTACTTTTGGTCTCATTTTACAAACCTACACCAAAGAAGTATAAAATTATTTGCGAAGAAAAAGCCTTTCCTTCTGATCAATATATGTTTCAAAGTCAAGTGCATTTTCACGGATTAAAACCAGAAGACGCCATTGTTGAAATAAAGCGAAGAGAAGGCGAACACAACATTCGTTTAGAAGATGTTTTAGCTAAGATTGACGAAGTAGGCGATGAGTTAGCTTTAGTACTTATTGGTGGAGTAAATTATTATACAGGTCAGGTTTTTGATATCAAAACCATTACAGAAGCTGGTCATAAGTATGGAGCTTACGTAGGTTGGGATTTAGCACACGCAGCGGGAAATATAGAATTAAAATTAAACGAGTGGAAAGTTGATTTTGCTGCTTGGTGTAGTTACAAATACATGAATTCCGGACCAGGAAATGCTTCAGGTTATTTTGTTCATGAAGCCCATCATAACGATCTAGATTTACCAAGATTTGCAGGTTGGTGGGGACATAATAAAGAAAGACGCTTCCTAATGGAACCCCATTTTGATCCAGCAAGAAGTGCAGACGGTTGGCAAATTAGTAATTTGCCCATTTTGTCTTTAGCACCTTACTTAGCTTCTGTTGATATGTTTGCAGAAGTTGGCATGCAAAAATTAATAAAAAAACGCGATTTAATAACAGCTTACTTAGAATACATTCTTCATGAAATTGATAAAGAAGTAGCTAGTACATTCGAAATAATAACGCCATCAAACCTACAAGAAAGAGCTTGTCAATTATCGGTTTTTCTACATGGAGAAGGAAGAAGTTTATTTGATTACTTAATGAAAAATGGTGTAATTACTGATTGGAGAGAACCAAATGTTATAAGATTAGCACCAGTTCCATTATATACTTCTTTTGAAGATATGTATGAGTTTGGACAAGTCTTAAAAACAGGAATTCAATCTTTACATTAAAATAATAATAAAAATATAATCCGTGGAAATCTGTTAAATCCGTGGTAAAAATAATATGGATAAAGAAAATATAATTGCAAATTTTGACCCAAGTCAACCTGGTTTAGCTGATGCTACCGTTTTTGGATTACCTTTTTCAGCTGAACAATCAGAAATAATTGTAATTCCAGTGCCTTGGGAAGTAACGGTGAGTTATGGAGCAGGAGCCAGTGAAGGACCAGCAGCTGTTTTAGACGCATCTTTTCAAATAGATTTACTGCACCAAGAATTTCCAGAACTATGGAAGTTAGGGATTTATTTAGATGAAGCACCAAAAGATTTAGCTTCTAATTCAAAAAAATATAAAGAACTAGCACAACCAATTATAAAAGCATTAGAGGATGGTGAAACTATTGGAGAAAATCCCAGTTTAAATGCTGATTTAGAAAAGATCAATTACGCTTGTGCGGATATGGTGGAAGCGGTAGAACAACAAACTTTACATTGGTTAAACAAAGGAAAAAAAGTGGCGTTATTGGGTGGTGATCACTCAACACCTTTAGGATATTATAAAGCATTAGCCACAAAACATGAGAACTTTGGAATTTTACATTTAGACGCTCATATGGATTTGAGAATAGCTTATGAAGGATTTACATATTCTCACGCTTCAATTATGTACAATGCATTGCAAATTCCACAAATTTCAAAAATTGTTCAAGTCGGAATTCGTGATTTTTGTGAGCAAGAAGTTGGGGTTGTAAAAAGCGAAAATGGGAGAGTTTTAGTGCACACAGATGTAGATATAAAAAAACAACTTTTTGAAGGAAATACATGGCAACATTTATGCGATCATTTGATTTATTCATTACCTCAAAAAGTTTGTATTTCCTTTGATATTGATGGAATGAGTCGTTTGTATGCACCCAATACAGGAACACCAGTTCCAGGTGGAATGTCTTATGAACAAGCCACTTATTTATTAAGTCGTTTAGCTGAATCCAATAAAGAAATCATTGGATTCGATTTAGTAGAAGTTGCCCCAGGTGAAGATGATTGGGATGGAAACGTTGGAGCAAGAATGTTATTTCATATGTGTGGCGTTTTGGCCAAATCACAAAAAATGAATGTAGGAGAAAAAATAATATTTCAAAAATAGAAACATACTAAATTCAAATAGAGAAAGCAGATTGCATTATGCAGAAAAATAATAGCTAGTATTGGTTGAGATTTTTAATAATGTGATGTGCTTTTTCTTTTATCTTAACTAACTCTTCAGGGTGTATTTTTTGAAGTAAATTCAGCATCATTCCCATTCTTTGATTATTGGCGAAATATTGTTTTTTATCATCTAAAAAATTCCAGTATAAAGAATTAAAAGGGCAAGCTTTTTCACCTAATTTATCTTTGACATTGTAATGACATGTGTCACAGTAGTTGCTCATTTTTTGAATGTAATTTCCAGAAGACACATAAGGCTTTGTGGCCAAAATTCCGCCATCAGCATATTGACTCATCCCTCTTGTATTAGGTAATTCCACCCATTCAATAGCGTCAATATAAACCCCTAAATACCATGCATCAACGTCATCAGGATGCATTTGAGTGAGTAAAGAAAAATTTCCTATGATCATCAAACGTTGAATGTGATGAGCATAAGCTTCGTCCAAACTTTGTGTAATGGCTTTTTGCAGACAATTCATTTTGGTTTTTCCTGTCCAATAAAAATCAGGTAATTTATTGCTGTTTTCTAAAGCATTCATTTTAGAATAATTAGGCATTTCCTTCCAATATATTCCACGAACATATTCTCGCCAACCTAAAATCTGACGCACAAATCCCTCAACTTGTGATAGGGTAATATCATCTTGATTCTCATAATAATATTGGACAACTTTATCATTCACTTCTTTTGGGGAAAGCATTTTGCTATTCATTGCAAATGATAACCTGGAATGAAATAAAAATTTTTCATCGGTGTGAGAAGCATCTTCATAATCCCCAAAGTGTTGCAATAGATTTTTACAGAAATAATCCAATTGTTCTAAACATTCCTTTCTTGATGTGGGCCAATTAAATTTGGAAGCATCTATATTCCCAAAAGTTTTGAGGTTAGTTTTTTCGATTTCAGAAATAAGTTCTTCAATATTTTTTTGAAAAACAATGGCTTTTGGAATAGGAACTTGACCTTTATATTTCAAACGATTGTCTTTGTCATAATTCCATTGATTGCCTTCTGGTTGTGAACCTTGCATTAAGATTTCATGCTTTTTTCGCATCATGCGATAGAAGTTTTCCATCAGTAATAATTTCTTTCCTTCAAAAAAATCAGCTAATTCAGTTCTGGAAGTATAAAAATGTTCTGTGTCGAAACCTTTAGTTTTAATTTTCAAATCATCACAAATCTTCTTTAGCTGTTCATCCAGTCGATATTCATCAGGCAATTGATATTCAAAGTTTTCAATTTGATGTTTCTCAATACATTTTGAAATTATTTTTTCTAAATCTTGTAAATTGTCTTCATCTGAAATTTTAAAATAAATTACCTCATGTCCTTTTGATTTTAATTCGTTAGCAAAATTTCGCATAGACAAGAAAAAAGCCACCACTTTTTGAATGTGATGTTTCACATAATCGGTTTCTTGACGCATTTCTGCCATCAAATAAATAGTGTTAGTATCAACTTCATCAAACCAAGAATGTTGACTGTTTAATTGGTCACCTAATAGTAATCTTAATGTTTTCATCTTCTTTTTGTCAACCTGAACTTGATTCAGGCTCTATTTTTTATTCCATAAATCTTGATATTCCCCTTTTCCATCATACATTTCTGCTTGTCGTTTGATATTGAATTTTCTATCTCTTGGGTCATTTCCTACACCAGCATTGTAAATCCAATTGCCATAATTGGAATGTACATCATAATCAATCAACATACTTTCAAAATAAGCAGCAGCAATTCTCCAATCTTGTTGCCATTCTTTGGCCCAAAAACTCGCAACATTTTGTCTGCCACGATTGCTCATAAATCCAGTTTTGGCTAACTCAATCATATTAGCATTTACAAAAGGTTCATTTGTATTTCCAGCAACCCACTGATTGAATGCTTTTTGGTTGAATGTCCAATCGTATTTATGATTTAAAATGCCATCAATTTGAAAAATTTTATTCCCAAATTTCAAGGAAATATACTTGAAATAATCCCTCCAAATCAGCTCAAAAATCAACCAATACGTATCTTCATTTGCTTCAATTTCTTTTTCATATTGTTTCACTTTCCAGTAAATTGTTCTAGCAGAAATACTACCATTGGCTAGCCAAGCCGATAATTTGGAACTGTAATCATTTCCAATTAAACCATTTCGAGTTTGTTTGTATTGGGATAACTTATGGGTTTCAAAAAAGTAATTTTCAATACGTTTTAAAGCTTGATGTTCTCCACCATTGAATGGAAAAGCTGAATTTTTGTGGATTTCAAAATCGTCAAAACCCAAATCTTCTAAAGTAGGTATCGAAGTTTTATTTCCAATTAAGTTCTCTTTAGACTTTGGCTCAATTGAAATAGTTTTTCTTACTTCAACTTTTTTTTCGCATTCTTTTCTGAAAACGGTAAAAACCTGAGGCAATTCTTTTATGTTTTTATATGGAATGTCATCAGGATGAAATAAAAATTGGTCAAAAGTTTCAATAAAATTCACATTCTGAAGTTGATTTTTGAGATTGTTATTGACATTGACTTCTTCACTTGTCCATTCTTTTTGTGTGAAAATGGTTGAAATTTTATATTCAAAAATAATTTTTTCAAAAACATTTTCAGGTTTGTCAAAGTAAACTAAAAGAGAGATATTATTTTTGAGTAAGTTTTCTTTTAATTCATTAATAGTTTCCCATAGAAATTTTGCTCTAAATTTTTCGGTTTTTTTGAAACCATATTTCGTTTCTAAAAATAGTCTTGGATCAAAACAGAAAATACCAACAGTCTTCCCTTTATTTTTACAAGCTTCAAAAAGTGAAGTGTTATCTTCAACCCTCAAATTATTTCTAAACCAAACAAGATTATTCATTGGAACTTGGATTTTTACTGTTGGAATTTCTATTTGTTCTGCATTTATCACTACAATACTTTACTTCATCCCAATTCTTTTCCCATTTTTTTCGCCATGAAAAAGGTAATTGGCATACGGCACAAATTTTTTCTGGTAAATTAACTTTTTTATGAGCCATTTTTCAACATAGATTTTGTTTCTGTAGTAGGTCTAGCATATTCAAAACGATCAATTAATTTGGGTAAACAATAACCATCTAAACCATTTATAGTTACAACATTACCCTTCTCTAAATGCAACCAATTGTCATTTTCAACTAAGTTTTCATTACAAAATATTGTTTCAATAGAAGCAATTATATGAATACAGTTATTCTCTTTGATTAGATATTCTGAAACATATTTACATAAAATTTGAACAGGACTTTTTGCCACAAAAGGCTCATATATGTCATCATGATACATTTCTTTTAAACCTGTAATGTTGAATTCTGAAATGCCATAATTATAGGCAGCCGAAGTTTGATGCGCTTGAGAAATAATGTCTTCTGTGACATGATTTACAGTAAAAAATCCAGTTTCTTTCAAGTTTGAGTACGAATTTCTGGGAACAGTAGCTGGTCTTAAAATAAATCCCAATAATGCTGGATCACTTCCTAAATGAGTTATGCTACTAAAAATAGCAACATTAGATTTACCACCTTTGGATTTTGTTCCAATAAGATTTGCTGATTTATATCCTGTGCAACTGTTTATAAGATTAAGTCGATTTATTTTAGGTAACTCTTGAATGTTCTTTTTAGTGTAGCGTAACATAGTAAAATTTTGAGTCAAATATAATAAATTTGTTTAATATTTTGCATAAATAATTAAACAAAATAAAAGTCATTAAAAAAAGCTCATTTAACAGAAAGAACCAATAATTTGAATCAAAAAGTAGCATGAATACTATTTATTATAGTTATTTTTGTGATAAGAAAAGAATAATTATGCAGAGTTCTAAAAAAATTGCAGTAGTAGGAGCAGGGTTAGTAGGTTCATTATTAGCAATATATTTAAAAAAAGCAGGACATATCGTTCATGTCTATGATAGAAGTCCAGACATCAGAACAGTAGAGTTTTCGGGGCGATCTATTAATTTGGTTATGTCAAACAGAGGATGGAAGACCCTTGAAGATATTGGTTTGGAAGATGAAATAAGAAAAATTGGGATACCAGTTGATAAAAGAGGAATTCATCTGAAAGATGGAACTTTTACCACTCAATATTACGGTAAAGAAGGTGAAGCCATTTTTTCACTTTCTCGTGGTGTTTTAAACCGAAGAATGATTGATTTGGCCGAAGAAGCAGGTGTTGAATTCATGTTCAATAGAAAAATATGGGATGTATCACTAGCGACCGCAACATTATATGAAGGTGAAACAGAACAAGGCGAATGGACATCTTTAAACTATGATATGGTTTTTGGGGCAGATGGAGCTTTTTCAAGAATTCGTCATCGTATGCAACGACAATCCATGTTTGATTATTCGCAAGAGTTTATGAATTTGGGCTACAAAGAATTGCATATTCCTGCAAATCCTGATGGTACACATAAGATTGATAAAAATTCACTTCACATTTGGCCAAGAGGTAATTTTATGTTAATGGCTCTGTCCAATTTGGATGGGAGTTTTACCTGCACTTTATTTATGCCATTTGAAGGAGAAAATTCATTTGAACAATTAAAGGATGAAGATACATTGGTTGATTTCTTTGCCAATTATTTTCCAGATACCAAAGAAGTAATACCAGATTTAGTTAAAGATTTCTTTAAAAATCCAACCAGTTATTTGGCTATAATGAAATGTTATCCTTGGACCTATGAGGATAAAGTTGCTTTAATAGGAGATTCTTCTCACGCTATAGTTCCTTTTTATGGTCAAGGTATGAATGCTGGATTTGAGGATATTTCAGTATTAAATGAAATGATGCAAAAATATGGAGATGATTGGAAAACTATTTTTTCAGAATATCAAAAGTCTCGAAAACCCAATGCAGATGCTATTGCTGAACTCTCTAGGAGAAATTTTGTTGAAATGAGCTCAAAAACAGCTGATCAAAAATTCTTGTTGCAAAAGAAAATCGAAAAATGGTTCTCGGATAAACATCCAGACAAATGGTTGCCACTTTACAGTCGAGTTACATTTAGCCTACAACCTTATGCAGAAGCTTTAGCCATCGGAGATTTTCAAAACAAAATTATGGAAGAGATTTTAGCGATGAAAGATATTGAGCAAATTTGGAATTCAATAGCTGTCGAAGAAAGAATTTTGACTTTATTGGAAGAGAAATAGTTTTATTCTTCTTCTCGGTGCACTTTATTAAAATCAAAAGCGGGTTTGCAAATAGCAATATACTCACAAGGTTCGTCAAATGGATTGGAATATTGAACTCTGGTATTAGCCTCAATTTTAATAGACTGACCAGCTTCTAAAATGACTGTTTCATTTTCAATAATGAATTGTTTTTTACCTGAAATAATATAAGTGTATTCCTCAAATTCTGGGGTTTGAAAAGGTTCAGACCATTTTGGTGGTGCAATCATATGAGCAATTGAAATGTCATTGTTATTGGTTGTCACTTTGCCATGATGTTCCTCTATTAATTTACCATCATTTGTTGGAACCACAAAAGGACTTTTTTGGATAAGATATTTTTTCATGAGCTTTATCGATTGGAAATTGTAATGTGGTATAATTTTAGATTATTCTATTTCTCAAAAGTATGAAAAAGCATTCAATATTGCACAAGCCTCAATCTTTAAAGTAAATTCCAAATTCTAAATTCTAATTTCTGACTTCCAATCCTTATCTTTGTAAATTATTTTAAAAAGGAATGTTAGATAAAGAAACACAAATAGCGGTTGACAAAGGAGAGATGCTTCCATTGATGGAGGAGTTTTACACTATCCAAGGAGAAGGTTATCATACTGGTACAGCTGCTTATTTTATAAGAATTGGTGGTTGTGATGTGGGTTGTCATTGGTGCGATGTTAAGGAAAGTTGGAATGCTGAATTGCATCCACCAACAAATACGGATGTTATTGTAGAAAACGCCAAAAAATATGCAGAAACAGTTGTGGTTACTGGAGGAGAACCTTTGATGTGGGACATGTCTATTTTGACATCTAGGTTAAAAAATCAAAATTTAAAAGTTCATATTGAAACTTCAGGAGCATATAAAGTAACTGGGAATTGGGATTGGTTCTGCCTTTCACCCAAGAAAAACAAGTTGCCAGTAGAAGAAGCATATGCTATTGCAAATGAATTAAAAGTAATTATCTACAACAAACACGATTTTATTTTTGCAGAAGAACAAGCTGCAAAAGTAAATTCAAAGGCAATTTTATTTCTACAACCAGAATGGAGTAAAAAGGAAGAAATGACACCTTTGATTGTAGATTATGTGATGAATCATCCTAAATGGAGAGTTTCATTGCAGACACATAAGTATTTAAATATACCATAAATTTATTTCGGAATACTTTTTGAGGTAAAAAGAATAAATTATTAATCTAAATTTAAAACAAATGAAAAAAATTATTTTATCAGTTTTTGTGCTATTTATAACTCAATTTTCAATAGCACAAAGCACATTTAAGGAAGATGTTATCAAAGTAATTAAGGCATCAGGTTCAGCAGCACAAATGGAAGCTGCTAAAGATCAAATAAAAGCTATGATTCCAGTTGATAGATTTGAAGAATTTTCAAAGGAATTTGATGCAACATTGCCATCTTTGTATGAAGGTATTGCTAAGATTTACATGGAAACTTATACACATGAAGATATCAAAGAAATGCTTAAGTTCTATGAATCTCCAGTAGGTTTAAAAATATCTAAAAACGCAGGAGAGTTATACAAAAAAAGTATGGAAGCCGGACAAGATTGGGGCACTGAACTTCAAGGTATGATGATGAAATATATGGAGTAAATATGTAAAGCTTCAATATTTAAAATTCCAAATTCCAAACATTACATTTAGTTGGAGTTTGGAATTTTTTTATTGGAATTTACTTTGATAGCCTAGCTAAATAATCAAAATGTTCTCCTTCTAAAACTAGTTCACATTGTAAGCCATTGGCTATACAAGCATTTTGTAAGGTATTGTAATCCAAATATAACCAAGGAAAAGTATCTTCTGTTTCGCCTTTATAGTGAACCGTAAAAGTCAATTCACCATAATACCCATCGCTAGGAATCCATTTTCCACCATCTTCATCTTCATCAAACATATAAATAATATCAGAACTATCAATTAAAATCTGACCATTTTCGCTTAAAAGTGATTTTAATTTTAAGAGATATTTTGAACAATTTTCTAACGTTTCAAAAATGCCAGTTCCGTTCATTAAAAGCAAAATAGTATCATATTTGTGATTAGCATCTAAATCCAAGACATCTTTTAAAACAACATTTTTTAAGCCACGAAGCTCGCAAGCTTTTACAGCATTTTTTGAAATGTCAATTGAAGTAACATCAAGACCTTTTTTTTGTAAGTATAAAGAATGACTTCCTGCACCACAGCCAACATCTAAAACTTTTCCATAGGCTAGTGTTAATGCTTTTTGTTCAATTTTTGGCATTTCAGCAAAATTTCTAAATAGATAGGCAACACTCATTTCATCTGCATCTGAAATTGAAGTTTCAGTGATTAAATCTTCAGGAGAATTATTGGTTTGATAATCTAATATAGCTTTCCCAAAAAGGTCTTTCATAAAAAAGGGTATAAGGTTATGTGGTAATAAGTTTAAAAGTTTAAATTTGTTAAAGCTTAAATAAAATCAAATAATGCTAAAACCTACACTAAACGAACTTCCAAAACTTGCCAAAGATAAGCATATCGAGAACAAAAAGTATTTCGATAAGTTAAAAAAGAAAACACCAAAGAATTTAGATTATGTGATGCAAGATTTACACGATGCTGAATTTAGAAAAACAGATTGTTTAGAGTGTGCCAATTGTTGTAAAACTACAGGTCCATTATTCACTACAGCAGATATTGAAAGAATTTCAAAATATTTAAGACAAAAACCACAACAGTTCATTGCACAATTTCTTCGAATTGATGAAGATAACGATTATGTTTTACAAAACGTTCCATGTACTTTTTTAGATGGTGATAATAAATGTTTTATTTATAATGTTCGACCAAAAGCTTGTCGAGAGTTTCCTCACACCGACAGAAAAAAGTTCCATCAAATTACTGAAATCACCTTAAAAAATATTCCAATTTGTCCTGCGGCCTATAATATTGTAGAAAAAATGAAAGAGAAGTTACCTTTGTAGAAGTGTTCAATGTTCAGTTAAAAGTGAACCGTTTTTTCAAAAGCTATCATTTCGTTGGGAATCCCATCCTTTAATTTATGAAATTTGTGTTTATTTTCAAATCCTTGCATCTTCTATTGCTTATCATCACTCATAAATCAAGTACTTTTTTCTCATTTTTTTAAATTGTTCTAAACCTTCTTGCCAACTATTTCTAATTTCTTTTTCAGTCATTCCAGCTTCAATTTGTTCCCTTAGTTTTTTTGTTCCAGCTAATTTTGTAAAAAAAGAAGTAAAAAAAGTGGTTTTGTCAGGAGTTTCTTTATAGGCTTTTATAAGCCATTTCAGTTCTAACTCAGAAACTTTTCTGATTTTAGACAAATCTTCACCAAAACATAAAATGCCATTATGAACAGGGCTTTTTGCCCCTTGATTAGGTTCAGGAGTAAAACTATAATAAAATTCATTTTTAGGTAAAAAGGGAGAGCCATAGATTTGAAATTGTTTATCTGTACCACGTCCTACACTTACATTAGTTCCTTCAAAGAAACACAAACTGGCATACAGATTTATAGATTGTGCATTTGGTAAGTTTGGAGAAGGCTTCACGGGCAAATCATAAAACATTTTATGTTTGTAATTTAGACACGGAATCACTGTCAAGTTGCACTGCATTACTTGTAAAGAGTCAGTAGAGGGTTTCAACCAATTTTCACCGTTAATCATTTTAGCGTATTCACCAATGGTCATGCCGTGCAAAACGGGGATTTCATGCATACCAACGAAACTAACATTCTCTTTCTCCAAAATTGGTCCATCAATAATTCCTCCATTCGGATTCGGTCTATCTAAAACAATGAGAGGAATGTTATTTTCAACACAAGCTTCCATCACATAATGAAGAGAAGATATATAAGTATAAAATCTTGCCCCAACATCTTGCAAATCGAAAACCATTATTTCAATCCCTTCTAATTGATCAACTTTAGGTTTTTTATTATTTCCATAAAGCGAAATAATAGGTAGTCCCGTTTTAGCATCTTTTCCGTCAACGATTAATTCACCCGCATCAGCAGTTCCTCTAAAACCATGTTCTGGAGCATAAATTTTCTGTAAATTAATGTTTTTAGCTAAAAGAAAATCTACTAAATGTTCATCTTTTGATAAGATGCCTGTTTGATTAGTAACTATTCCAACATGTTTTTTTTCTAATAAAGGCAAATAGGCAAAAAAATTCTCAGCACCCGTTTTAAAAATAGCTTCACTAGATGTTGTGTGTGTGTCATAATCTTCAATAGGTAAACTTTTAGGGATATTTGTATTTTTACTACTTCCACAGGAAACAATTAGTAAAGAAAAAAATAATAATGTACTTTTGAAAAATAATTTAGATGTCATAAACCCTTGAATTTAGAATATTTCATAGCCAAAAGACTAATTGCTACTAAAAGTTATAAAAGTAGTATTTCTTCACCAATTATAAAAATTGCAATTACAGCGATCGCAATAGGCATAATAATGATGATTATTTCGGTTGCAACAGGAATTGGTTTGCAAAATAAAATTCGTGAAAAAGTAGCAACCTTTAATGGACATGTAATTATTTCAAATTACGATGACAATCAATCAGAGGTGTCAAAAGAACCCATTTCAATTCATCAAGATTTTTATCCAAAATTTAAAAATGTTTCAGGAGTAAGTCACATACAGGCAACTGCGAGTAAAGCTGGAATAATTCACACAGAAAAGTCTTTTGAAGGGATATTGTTTAAAGGAGTAGGAAAAGATTATAATTTCAATAACCTCAAAGAATATTTAGTTGAAGGTAAGGTTCCAGATTTAAAGAGAAGTTTAAATGAAGAAGTATTAATTTCTCAATATATTGCCAACAGATTAAACTTGAAATTAGGCGATAAATTCAAAACATATTTTTTAAAAGAATCTGGAAGCAGATATAACCTCAGAAACTTTAAAATTGTCGGAATTTATAATTCAGGTTTTCAAGAATTTGATGCTACCTATATAATAGGTGATATAAGACACATACAAAAAATAAACAAATGGGAAGAAGATCAAGTAGGTGCATTTGAAGTTTATTTAGATGATTTTTCACAAATCAAAGAAAAAGGAGAAGAGATATACAAAGAAATTCCTCCTACATATAATAGTATAACCATTGAAGAAAAATATTATAGTATTTTTGAATGGCTAAAACTATTCGACTTTAATATAATTATTATACTAGTAGTAATGATAATTGTTGCAACCATAAATATGATTGTAGCTTTGTTAGTGCTAATTTTAGAAAGGACACAAATGATAGGAATTCTAAAATCATTGGGAGCTAACAATTGGAATATAAGAAAGATATTTCTTTACAATGCATCCTATCTAGTAATAAGAGGATTGTTAATAGGTAATTTAATAGCTATTGGTTTATTACTTGCGCAAAAGTATTTTGGGTTCATAAAACTAAATCCAGAGAACTATTATGTAAGTGTTGCACCAGTTGACATAAATCCTCTACATATTATAGTGTTAAATCTAGGTACAATATTAATATGTTTCATAGTATTATTAATACCTTCCTATATTATAACAAAAATCTCTCCAGTCAAAGCCATACGTTTCGATTAATTATTCTTTTAATTTGTAGCACCATTGTATTTTTTAATTTAAGGAATTATTTTTCCGCTATCCATTCTATCTTTTCTTTTTTTTGGGGAAAAAAGAAAAGGATGCCATTGTTATCGGGGCTATAGGATGGGGGTTTGTTTTTTTATTTATGAAGAATAGATGATTTGTTTAAGGTTGAATTACAAAATGGATTCGTTGAATAATCTGTTTGGGCAGAAATTTTTCATCTTCAAAAGGGTTTAAAAGCATAGATATTAACAAATTTCTATGATTTGCATCTTTATTTGTTTTTAATT